>NZ_BOMS01000163.1 GCF_016862315.1 Actinoplanes palleronii
AGTCCTGCTGCCGGTGAGCCTTTGCGGGATGAGACGGCGCTGTTGCAGGCCCAGTTGGCTGACCTGCAGGCTCAGCTCAGTGCCTGACGGTGGGCACCCGTGGCTGTTGAGTAACTTCGATCGGTGGATCAGCTGGTGGGTGCAGGAATGTGAGCCGCCGCTGCGGATCAACATCACGGTCCGGGGGTGGGTGGTGTCGCGGGCCGAGAATCCGTTTGAAGGTGCCCGGTTCGTTCCCGGTTTCGACGATCTGTTGTTCGCCGCGATCCCCGGCACGTTGGACGAGGCCGGGCAGGTCGTGACCTGTACGTATCGGGTGATTCGTGCGGATTGGACGGTGTACTGCTCAATGATCGGCACCGCGTCATGGCCGGTGTAGGCACAAGCCCGGCGACGAAATCCCGGACCCGGCGACGAGGGTTGAGGGCGGGTGAAGCGCGCCTCGATCGTGTTCGTCAGGTCGCTGAACCGCTGCGACCAGGATGCAGGCGAGGCTGACGGAGCCGTCGTGGATGTCCGCTCATCCGTGACCGCCACCAGGCGACCCACCTGGCCTTGCAATGCGGCGATGCTGCTCAACGGTCTCTGAGTCATTTGTGGGGGGCGACGGCTATGCCCTGCGGGCGTAGCGTCGAAGGTCGGCGGCTGGGCCGCTTCCGCCCTGATAGCAAGCAGGGGAGCCCACGATGAACGAGATCGGTAGCCGGATCTACGAACTGCGCAGCGAGCGGATGCCCCGCCTGACGCAGCGCGAACTCTCCGACCGGGCAGGCGTGAGCATCGACGTGGTTCAGCGCCTGGAGCAGGGCCGCAAGTCGTCCGCCCGGCTGCCGACCCTGACCGCCATCGCCACCGCTCTGGATGTCGATTTGGCCTACCTCGTCGGCAAACCCACTCACTTGCAGAGCGTTCCTGCCGGTGGTGGCCTGCTCGCTCTGCGCCGCGCTCTGACGCCCGTGGTCGACGAGCAGGGCGATCCGGTGCCCGCCGACGAGTTGCGCGGCACTGTCGTCGACGCGTGGGACGCCTACTGGCGCGGCGACTACGACCTGCTCTCCACCGTGCTGCCGGGCGTCATCTCGGGTGCCCGCCGTGCCGGCACCGGCGCCGTGTTCGCCGAGGCGGCGCAGATCGCGGCGGCGACCCTGGTCCACCTGGGACACGCGGATCTGTCCCTGGTGGCCGTCGACCAGGCTTTGACCGTTGCGGAGGATCCGCTGCTGCGCGCCGCGGTGATCGGCACCCAGTCGTGGGTGCTGCTGAACCAGGCCCGGTCGGACGACGCGGTGGCGACCGCGGTGCGAGCGGCCGACGCGATGGAGCCGCGGCGCAAGGCGGCGCCGGAGGCGGTCAGCATGTGGGGCAATCTGCTGGTGACCGGGGCGACAGCGGCGGCCCGGGCCGGCGATGACGACGAGGCCCAGGACCTGTTGCGGGCGGCGCACGGTGCGGCGGTCCGGCTCGGGAAGGATCGCAACGACTACAACACCGCGTTCGGCGTGAGTCAGGTGGTGATGCAACGCGTCGACGTGGCGGTCGTCGCGGGTGACTACGCGCGGGCGCTCGACGTCGCCGCGGACATGCCGCGCCGCACGGGACTGCCGCTCGCGGCTCGCGCCCGGCACAAGGTTGACCTGGCGCACGCCCATGCGCGGCTGGGCCGGTCCCGGGACGCGGAACGGGTTCTGCTCGAGGTGGAGCGGACCGTGCCACAGTGGATGCGGTACCAGACGTTCCCGAGGTCGGTGGTCGGCGAACTGCTCTCGGCACGGCGACCGTCGCCCGGCGTGCGGGGCCTGGCTCGACGGCTCGGTGTCGGGTAGGACGTTTCGTCCCACGTACCCATGATCGGGTTTGCGAAATGGGACGTAGCGGCCGTTCCTGTTCAGCGATCGCTCGGCCACGATCGGATGCGAGCACGGCGCGGCCTTGTAGACGAGGCACTCGCCGCGACTCGGCGGCGGCGGGTACCGGGTGTCCAGCAGACCCCACCCGCCGTCGTCCTCGACCTCTGGGCTAAGGCGATCGGCATGACCCACTACACGATCACGCACGGACCCCGGCGCCGTGTGCACCGGCCATGGCGGGTGGACTGCACGTGCGGTTTCGAGGTCTATCCCTGTGTCCCGGTCCGGCTGGGTGTCGTGATGCCGGCCGCGAGGACCAGGTGGTTCTGGTGACCCGCCACGAGCCGATCTGGCCGTACGCGCTCTGCGCTGACTGCGGCCGCCGGTACCCCTGCGATGCCGGCCTCGAGGAACTGGTCGCCGCGAAGCTCTGGGACCTGTTCGACCAGGCGGCACGCGAGGCGCCTGCCGTGCCGTTCCTGGCCCTCTACCAGCAATGCATCCGTCGACCGCTCCGGACGGCGATGGCGTTGGCCGGGCCGGTGTCGCGATGATGCCGCGCGGCCGTGGCGAGATCCTGCACTTCGGTGCGGACCCGAGCGTGCAGTCCTCCGGCGATCGGATCCCGATCCTCCGCGTCGACATCGCGAGCACGCTTGAGGGGGAGCGCTCCGTCGCCAGCCTGCAACGCCCGCCACAGTGGCAGGACTGCTCATGAGCGATCACGAGATGCGGTCTGATATGTCCGGCAAGCCCCGGCTGGTGGGTGTCTTCGAGATCCGCCTGATTCTTGGCCTATCCCGCCAGCGCATCCACCAACTGGCCGATCGCCCGGACTTTCCGAAGCCATTTCAAGAGCTGGCCATGGGGCGCGTGTGGCTGGAGGAAGACATCGAGAACTGGTCCCTCGGGCAACAGCCATGGCGCCGGGCATGAACAACTCGGCAGCCTGCCGGGGAGTCGGGATCAACCGTCGCACCGGCATCCGCTGGCGATACGGCCGAACCGTCACCAGCGCGGACAACGAGTCCAGGAGCTACCCACCGCTCGCTGCGCCGAAGCGGGATGTCTCTGTCCGCTACCTCTCCGAGGACGAGCGCATCACCCTCGCCGACGCGGTCGAAGCCGCCCTGCGGGCGTTGCGGAATCACCCGCGCCGTAGCAGTCCCGGCGCCCGACCCGGTCTAGGGTGGGTGCGTCGTCCGTCATGCATGCCGTGGAGTACCCAATGTTGACCATGCGCCCAGCGGGTCCGGCCGACGAGGAGCCGATCGCGCAGATGATCCGCGCCCGATCTGTGTGGCTCCGAGAACGCGGAATGCCCGGCTGGGACGAAGCTGCCGACGCGCTCGCTGCGCAAGCCGCCCAGCCGGGATTCCCGGTCTGGGTACTGATCGACGCCGACCGAGTCATCGGCTGTACTTCGTTGTTCGAGGAGTCCCCGGCCTGGTTCTGGACCGAACAGGAACGGGCCGAACCGGCGGTGTTCATGGCGACCACCGTCACCGACCCGGCGCATGCTGGCCAGCAGATCGGCTGTCAGGTCGCCTGGTGGGTCCTCGACCATGCCGCCCGTACCGGCAAACAGTGGGTACGCCGTGGCACTACCGAATCCGGACTCGTCCGTTACTACCGCGATGTGCAGGGCTGGCATGTGGTCCGGGAGAAGACCAGAGACGGCTTCACGGTCACCGGGCTGGCCCGCCGGGCCCAGCTGATGCCAAACCTGCACATCGCTCGCGAGATGCGGTCATGAGTCCGAGACGGCGCCCGTTCCGGATCACCCCGCATGGGCGGGGAGCAGTTCGGTAGGGACACCGTGCTGGTCGTGTGCGTCGGGTCATCCCCGCATGCGCAGGGAGCAGACCACGACGGCGGCGAAGCGCGACAACTTCGAGGGACCACCCTGCATGCCCGGGGCGCATACATGATCACGGCGACGCCGATCAGGCAGATCGCGGCGCCGATGAGGCCCCACCGACCATCATGCCCGGCAACCTACCCATTGGTGATCATCAGGCGGGGTTACCGGCGTCACCGCGCGCTGCACGCGCAACCGTCACCGGCGCATCCGGAGCGATGCCGGCGCCGCGACACCCACCACCAGGCGCCGGCCGCGGTCACCGCCAGCACAACAGCGATACCGGGCATCCAGGAACCGGCGACGGCCCACCCCGCACCGGACAACACCCCGGCGCCCAGTAACAACGGGATGACACAGCAGGCGGCGCAGGCGACTCCGGCCAGGCCCGTCAGCCCCGACGGCAGCAGACGGCGAGCGCGGTCAGCGAGGATCGGCATCAGGTGCTCCCAGCGCGATGGTGGCGAACGGGATCGGGCAGCACTGCTGGCCGGCGCAGGCCACCAGATCGTCACAGCCGGCGGCAACAGCCGCACGCAACGTCGAGGCGATCACCTGCAGGTCGGCGATTTTCGCCTCCACCTCGACAAGCTTCGTCTTCGCCCGCTCCTGCAGGCCGGCGTCCGGACGCCCGTGCCGATGCCCGCCGGTGGCGAGCAAGTCGGCGACCTCGTCGAGCGTGAACCCGAGCCGCTGCGCCGCCTTGATCACTTTCAGCACGGTGACCGCCTCGGCCGGGTAGAGCCGGTGCCCGCCGAGGCTGCGGTCCGGCTCGGCCAGCAGCCCACGGCGTTCGTAGTACCGCAGGGTCTGCAGATTGACGCCGGCCGCATCGGCGACCTGGCTGCTACGCAGACCACTCACGGCCGCATCCGGTCGGCAGCGCGCTGCTGCAACGCGTCCAAGACCTCGACGTACGCGTCCGGCACCTCGGCGTCGAGCCGCAACACCGCGTCGCTCGGCTCGAAGACGAAGGTGAAGAACGAGCAACAGCTACTCTCCTGCGCGGTCAGATCTCGAGCGGTCGCCTCACAGACCGGATCGAGGTCCCAACGCAGCGTCGTGGCCGACAGCCGATGCTGGCTCCGCAACGTGGTGGCGAACAGGTCATCGAACTCGGCCAGCCGCAGCGGCCGCTCGACGGTAGGCAGGGTGCACGCCGCAGGCACCCACGCTTGCTCTCCAGTAGTGGTCATGCCATGACGGTAAGCCTGTACCCAGGTACCGGATGCAACC
This sequence comes from Actinoplanes palleronii, assembly GCF_016862315.1. Lineage (GTDB taxonomy): Bacteria > Actinomycetota > Actinomycetes > Mycobacteriales > Micromonosporaceae > Actinoplanes > Actinoplanes palleronii. The sequence goes on from NZ_BOMS01000163.1 coordinate 4,945, forward strand.
CCAAACGCTCCGCCGATCCACGAACGCCTGCGGATCTCCGGGCAGGGCCCTGGAATGGTGGCTCTCGAACTGGCAGACATGACTTTCGGCCCGAGCCGGGTGGCTCTGAAACCCGCCAATCTCTGGCTCTCTTGGCGGGACAGAACCTCAGCTTCGCTTATAAAACCAGGTCCTCAACGGTGACCGTGAGGCGGCAGTAGACCTGCGCGGTGCGAGGCTCTGCCGACCTCATGCGAACGATGGACCCATCCGGCAGGTAGACGCTGTCCCGGCGGCTGTGGACGACCGGAAGCTGAGGACTCGCCCGGCCCGTTCGACACCTACTGAGCCCGGAGGGCCGGGGCGCAGCGAGTACCGGGGGTTCGGCGCCGGCTGGCGCTCCGGCCGGGTCGCGCCGAGTCCTGAGATCGCAGATGAGCGACGGTGGGCAGCGCGGTTCGGTGGGCCCTGGGCCGGCATTCGCTCGCCGGTCAGCGAGGCGGTTCCCAGAAGGAAGCGAGGACGAAGGCGGTGCAGAAGGGTGCGTTGACCGCGTACGGGGGGAGGAGCCGGTCCGCCTCCGCGACCAGCGCGATCAGCGCTCCGTAGATCGGCTGGAATTCTTCGATCTCCAGCAGATGCATGGCCGACCAGACCGCGGTGAAGCCATCCCCGTCGAGTTCGTCGACATCGCTGTATTCCCACCACCACTGGTTCAGCTTCCCGGCGACGTCGCTCTCGAAATACTCGGGATGGAAAACGCCCAACCGGGCGCCTCTGGCCAGCAGGCCGACGCCTACATCCATGATCGGTATCGGCGGCAGGTCGCCCATGTCGCCCATCGTCTGCTGCGCCAGCCGGGCCAGTGCGGCGTTGATCGCCGCTTCGTCGGTCGTCGCCGTGGTCGCCACCTCGACTGCGGCTTGCCAGTGACCTCCCATGCCGACGACGGCGGCCGCCAGCGGTGGCCAGTGTTCCTCATCGACCAGCCATTTGTCGGCAGCAGCCAGCGAGTGGACCACCTGGGCCATCCCGGCGCGGTTCGTGGGCGGGTCATCCGGCATCGCCGTCGTCGGCCTGCCGACCGGTTCCGGTTCGTAGGGTCCCGGATCCTTGTGCCGGTTGTCCCCGGCGAGCTGTTCCAGCTCCCTCGCCCCCAACCGGGGCGGGAGTGGTGGTGGGTAGGTCACGGCGACTCCTCTCGACGAGCTCAGGCGGCTGCGCGTCTCCCGAGCTGCTTCCGTGCGCGTGGCATTCGCCTCGGTAAGTACCTGCCGCGCGGTGTTGCTCGCCGGGAGTGCGGCAGTTCCGGCCGCGGCCGCGGCCTCGGCCTCGGCCTCGGCCGCGGCCTCGGGAGAACCTATTGATTCGCCGGACAGTGGGCAATGCTTTTTGGTGTGCGGCCGGGATTGCGCGGCAACCGTCCGCGCGTATGTCCGGCGTGCCCCTCCGAACGCATCATCGGATCTTGTTCGACCGGCTGTGCGTTGGCGGCGGTGCTCCGGTGGACGGCCTGACGTGCGACAAGTGGGGTGGTGCGATCTTCGGACGGAACAGGTGATCGAAAACCGACTTACGATCTTGAATAGGAGAGAGGGGGTGATGGAAAGCTTCTGAAACAGGGCTGACGTATTGGCGATCATCTGTTTGTATGTGGCGATGCAGATCGGAGCGCCGCGTCTGGCGATCGATTACGGCACCGCCTGCACCCGCGCTGTCGTTGTCGTCCCCGGGCAGTCCTGGCAGCCATTGATGATCGACGGGAGTGCGGAGCCGTCCAGTGCCGCCCACGTCGACGCGCACGGGCAGATCACCGTGGGCAGCGCCGCCTGGCGGCTGGCTGCCGTCGACCCGGACGGGTTCGTCGGTGCTCCGCTGGCCGAAGGGGCCGGGACCGTGAGCCGGCATGGGCGTGAGGTCGAGGTGTGCGACCTGGTCACGGCGACCCTGCTGCTGGTCAGTGCGGAAGCGATCCGGCTGCTCGGGGCCGTGCCCGCGGACGTACGGATGACCGTCCCCGCCGGGTGGGGGCCGCGGCGGCGTACCTGGCTGCGCCGGGCCGCGCACCAGGCCGGGCTTGGGCTCCCGCAGCTGGTGGAGGCGCCGGTCGCGGCCGCCGGGCAGCGGTTGCTCGACGGGGCGCAGTTGCAGGTCGGCGCGTTCGTGCTGGTCTGCGATGTGGGGGCGACGACGGAGGCGACCGTGCTGCGGCGCGGCCCGCGCGGGTTCGAGGTGCTCTCCACCCTGCACGCGGCCGACGCCGGTGGGCAGGCGATCGACGGATTGCTGGCTCAGGCGCTGGTCGCGGCCGTCCCGGTACCGGACGGCACCCCGTCATGGCCGGTGCTGGCGAGCATGCGGGCGGGCAAGGAAGCGGTCTCCGTGCAGCCGGCGGTGACCGTACCCCTGCCGGAGCCGCAACCAGCGGTGATCCTGAACGCGGCCATGGTCGAGAGTGCCGCCCTGCCGGTGTTGCATCGGGTCGCGGACCTGGCGTCGGCCGCGGTCGTGGCGGCGGAGCTGACCCCCGCGGATCTCGCGGCGATCTATGTGGTCGGCGCGGCCGCCGCGATGCCCGCCGTGGGCCCAACGCTCGAGCAGCGGCTCGGCGTGCCGGTGCAGGTCGTGCCGATGCCGGCGGCAACGGCTCTGCTCGGCGCCGTGGAAGCGGCCGGAACGCTCGACGGGTCAGCGGACACCGTGCAGCAGGAGCCGCTGCCGCCCCTGCGTCGGGTGCTCGGGTTGTTGCTGCCGGGCGTGCTGTCGCTCGCACTGTTCGCTCACACCCTCTACTCGGCGGTCTTCAGTGGTTCCCGGCTGCTGCACGAGCGGCCCTGGTGGGTGATGGCGCACTGGGGTGAACTGGCGACCGGGTGCGTGCTGGCGCTGGTGGTCGGGGTGAGCGCCGGGCCGTGGTTCGGCGCCGCACTGGCCCGTGACCAGCGGCTGCACGATCGGTGGAATGCCAACGGGCAGCTGGCAGCCGGGTTGCTGACCGGGGTGGCGCTCGGCGGGATCGTCGCCGCGCTGTACGGGGCGTCGGCGGCGCTGTACTTCCTGTACCCGTTCGGTATTCCGCTGCGCTGGACGCTGCTGCCGATCCTGCCCGCCGCGGTATTGGTGATCGCCGTTGCCTGGCAGATCCGCCATCGCCGTGACCGGCCGCCCGGCGGGTGGGAGGCGTTTCTGGCGATCCCGTTGGCGCCGGTGCTGATGATGGGCGCCGGGATGCTGGTCGCGTCGCAGCTGCGGTTTCTCGCCTATCCGGCGTGGATGGGTGTCTACATCCACCTCGGGTCGCGGACGGGCATCGCGCTGGTCGGGGTCGGGATCGCGGTGCTGCTGGCCCGGGTCGCCGTGCTGCGGCTGATCGGTGCGATCGCGTTGGGTACGGCCGGATTCCTGCTCTCCGACTGGCGCCTGGACAACGGTGTCGGTGTCGCCGTCGCGGTGGCCGTGGCCGGGTGGTGGGCGCAGCGGTTGTGGGCTCTGCTCCGGTGATCCGCGCGGTCCGGGCGGCGGGAAGTGTGCTGGCGGCGATCGCGGTGGTGGCCGGGCCGCCGGTGGTGGCCGGGTTCGCGGTGCTGCACTGGTCGCCGCGCCTGCCGCCGCTGAGCGAGCTGGTCGACGGCGGGCCGCCGAGTCTGGGTCAGATCGTGGTGCTGGCGGCTATTCCGATCACGCTGCTGTGGCTGGTGGCCAGCGGGTATCTGCTGCGGGGCGGGGTGCGGCGGGCGCGGGCGCAGCTGCGGATGCCGAGCCCGGTGCAGCTGACCGCAGGGTCGATGGCCGGTGCGGTGGTGCTGGGCGCTCCGGCCATGGTGGCGGTGGTGGCGCCGGCGACGCCCGCGGTCGCGGCGAGCTCGGCCGGGGACGTGGTCGCTTCGGGGGTGGAGCTGCCGGACGGTGCTGGCTGGGTGCCGGTCGCGGTGGGGCAGGCGGTGGCGACGACGGCCGCCGCGTTCTGGCTGCGCCGCCGCCGTGAGTACCGGCCGCTGTCGCCCGGCTCCGATGTGCAGCCGCTGCCTGTCACCGTCAACGCTCTCACCGCAGTGCGCACCGATGGTGGGTCGGCTGTTCCGCTGGTCGAGCACGTGCCACCCGGTGGCGTGACGCTGAGCGGACCCGGTGCCCGCGACGCGCTGCGCGGGCTACTGATCTCTCTGCTGCTGGCTGGGCGCCGGGTCGTGGTGAGCTGGGCGGATCTGGGGGAGCTGCTGGAGGACCCGTACCTGAGCGGACCGGTGCCCGCCGGTCTGCGCGCGGTGGACGAGCTGACCGATGCCGGCGCGGACGAGGTGGCGCTCTCGGTGCACGCGACGCCGGGCACGGGCAGGTGGGTGGCTTTTGGCGCCGACGCCGCGGCGAGCCGGTGGGAAGTCGGCGCAGACGGGACGATTGCCGGCGTGCGGCGGTTGTGTGTGCTGAACGCGCGCGCGGCCGCCGACCTGTTCGGACTGCTCACCGCGGTGCGGCCGGAGGAGGCTCCGGCGCAGTCGCGGCCCCGGCCGCGACCGGCTTCCGCGCGGCTGCGGCTGCTCGGTGGGTGCGAACTGACCGTCGGTGGGCACCCGGTGATCGTGCGGCGCAGTGCGGGGCTGCAGGTTCTGGCGTACCTCGGGTTGCACCCCGGCGGCGCGACGGCGCACGAGATCATCGCGGCGATCTGGCCGGGCCTGCGGCCGGCCACCATCACCAACCGCTTGTACATCACGGTCAGCGAACTCAAGAAGGATTTCCTTTCTTGTACGCAGGGTGAGCTGATCCGTCACGAGCACGGCCGGTACCGGCTGACCGAGGCGGTGGATGTCGACGTCCGGCACCTGCAGGCCGCAGTCGCCGGGGCGCAGCGGGCGATCACGACAGCGGAGCGGCGGCGGGCGCAGCAGGTGGTCGTCGACGGGTATGCGGGGGAGGTGGCGGCCGGCTTCGACTGGCCGTGGATCGTGCCTGCCCGTGAGGCGCTGCGGCGTGTGGTGCTGTCCGGGTATGTGGATCTCGCCGAGGGCGCGGAGCCGGGGGTGGCGGTCGAACTGTTGCGGGCGGCGATGGTGGTGGATCCGCACAACGCGATGGTCCGGGAGCGGGCGATCGCGGTGCTCGCGCAGCTCGGCGACGAGGCGGCGGTGCGGGCCCTGCAGCAGTAAGTCTCCATGACCTGAACATCTGCCAAGGCCAGTGGATGCATCTGCTCGGCGCCGACGTGGAACTACCCAGCGATCAACGCCTCGATCACAGGCTGGTCCGCATCGTTCGATGCAGTAGCGCCGCCGCGACCCGAAGTGTCGCCGTGTCTTGCTTGGTCGTGCTCAGGAGCCCAGGACCTGCAGCAGCCAATCGATCACGGCGCGCATCAGGCCGGAGGTCATGCCGGTGACTGCCGCGAGAAGGAGTCGCTTCGTCATGGTGGGGAGTCGATGGTCGACGCGGCGTCGACTCTTCGGATTGTCAATATCATCGGCCTGGAGCGCTTGGAGCATGGTGTTCGCCCTTTACTGCGGAGGCGGATACGAGCCGGCTGACTCGAACTCCACTGTGAGGCCACTGCCAGAGGGTGAAACTCAAACCCGACCAGTGCCGATGAGCGCCGATTTCGACATTATGAGTGATGCTTGACGGCAGGATGAGTACCGACGAGCGCAGACCACTTCCGTCGAGTAGCCGCCCGGTGGAACGGGCCGTGCTGTCCGCGGGACCGAGCCGTGAGCTCCGTGATGCGATCTATCACCTCTACGCCCAGGCGGACTGTCCCCGTCTGGAGGAGCTTGCCAAGGTGATCGCCGCCGACGACAGCCTTCCGGCAGTGCCGAAGAAGGATGTGATCGGTAAGGTCATCGGTGGTGATTCACTGGCGACGAAACGAGATTGCATCGCGATCGCGGTCGCGCTGGCCCAGGAGGCGGGCAGGGCGGACACCGCCGCTGTGTCGGCCAGGGTGCACGAGCTGTGGATCGCCGCCCGGCTGGCAACCGCGCCTACCACGTCCGCGGATTCCGGCGAGGCGCTGTCGTCGCTCGGGCGGCCCATCAGCGCGTGCGATCCGTTCGCGCTCGAGGTCCACCGTGCAATCGACGCCTCTGCCGACAGTGGCCGGCTCCCGCCACTGCCGCTCTATGTCGAACGCCCTCACGATCGACAGATGCGCGCCATCGCTGATCAATCACTGAACGGCTCCAGCCGCATGATCACGATGGTGGGCGGCTCGTCGACGGGCAAGACCCGTGCCTGCTGGGAACTGGTGCAATACATCGAACGACAGCAACCCGGACGATGGCGGGTGTGGCATCCGTACGATCCGAGCCGGTCCGAGGCCGCCGCGGAGGAGATCAGTGAGGTCGGCGCATACTCCATCGTCTGGTTGAACGAGGCGCAGTCCTATCTGGCCCCGTCAGACCAGCCTCTCGGCGAGCGCGTCGCGGCCGGCCTGCGCACGTTGCTCACTGATCGGTTGCGGCGTCCGGTGCTGATCCTGGCGACGATGTGGCCGGAGCCCTGGACGACGTTGAGGACGCGACCGGACGAGGACGGACTCGTCGACCCGCATGGGCAGGCCCGGGAACTGCTCGACGGCACCGACATCGACGTCCCGGGGGCCTTCACCTCGGCCGACCTGGCGGACCTGAACAAGCACGACGACCCACGTCTGCGTCATGCCGGCATGTGCGCCGCAGGCGGTCGGATCACCCAGTACCTGGCCGGGGCACCTCAGCTGCTTGATCGGTACCAGAAAGCGCCACCGGCTGCCCGAGCTGTGCTGGACGTCGCGATAGACGCCCGACGGCTCGGCTTCCTTCCCGCGATTCCTTACGCGCTGCTGCAGGAGGCGGCCCCGGGCTACCTCGACGACGACGAGTGGGACCGGCTCGGACCTGACTGGTTCGAACACGCCCTGACGTATGCCGCCGCGACCTGCAACGGCACCCGAGGGTTGTTGACCCCTGTACGACCTCGCCCCGGTGAGCCCACGCTGTCCGGTGACCCGGTGTACCGACTCGCCGACTACATCGAGCAGACCGGCATCAAGCTTCGCGCCAGGTGCTATCCGCCCTCGTCCTTCTGGCAAGCCGCATCCGCAACGATCGACGATGCCACCGCATTGCAGGTCCTGGGCTGGGCGGCCGAACAACGAGGGCGGTACCAGCATGCCTTCTGCCTCTATCGTGCCAGCGTCCTCACGGGAACCTTGGGAGCCTTCCGGCCGTTGCTCCGGCTGCTGCGACAAGTAGACGCGCCACACAGCGCGGCGGAGCTCTGCCGGCGCGCGGCTGCACTGGGCAATACCGATGCACTCAATGTCCTGGCCTTCACACATGAGAGGGCTGGTGATCTCCGGCGCGCTGCTTCTCTCTATCGCCAGGGCGCCGACCGTGGCGACCCGCAAGCTCTGCATGCCCTGGCCAGGCTCAGTGCTGAGGCGGGCGACTCGGACGCTGCGGTCCGCCTCGACGGCGCCGCCGCGGAATCCGACGACGCCACTCGTCTTACCTTCGCCCAGCGGGGTGAACGGGCCGGCGACCTCGATCGCGCCCCCGACCTCAATCCTCAGGCCATCGACCGGTCCCGGATTGCCACCGCGCGGGACAGCGGCACCATCCCGGTCGCGCGGGTGCGACGGCAGGCCGCCGACAGGACCGCCACCAGCAGCTTGATCAAGCGGGTGCACGACAGCCGGCGGGCCGGCGACCTCGACGCTGCGATAGCGGCCGCCCGGCAAGCCGCGGAACGTGGCCATACCGGCGTTCTTGGCAATCTCGCCCTGCACGTCGAGCAGCACGGGGACCTGAACGGTGCTGTCGACCTGGCCCACGAAGCCGCCGATGGCGGGAACCCGATCGTGTTGAGCCAATTGGCGCGGCGACGGGAACTCGTCGGCGACCCGGACGGGGCTGCCGACCTTTACCGCGAGGCAGCCAATCGCGGCAACCTCAACGCCGTCGTCAACCTGGCTCGGCTGAGCGAAAAGGGCGGGGACAACGACAGTGCTGACAAGATCCGGAAGTATGGTCTCGACGCCGGTGGGCTCGCGGCGGAACCATGGTGCGCCCTGGCAGCATCCTGGGCCATCCGGGCGGAAAGCAGCATGGGGCGAACGGCGTCAGATGCTGGTGATCTCGATCATCCGGCGTTGGCGCAAGCCGAGTAGCAGGCGTCGGTGCTGAAGTGCACAGCCGACTCGAACTAGACCGTCATGTACCTGGGCGTGGCCTGGTACGACCAGGAGTTCTTCGTCGAGCGCGGCGGCGCGGGCTTCAGCCGGATGCACCAGAAGAGCTACCAGCTGATCGGGGTGCCGCAAGACGCGATCACCATCGCGCACCTCCTGGCCGCCGACGTCGCTCAGTTCACCGCGGCTGAGGCGGCGCCAGAATCGGCGGCGGCGCTGACCGCCGGCGCGACGGCTTAACGGGATGCTTGACCCGGTGAAACGCCCGTCCTGCTGAAGGAAGGTTGCGGGACGGGCGCCGGTTCAAGAAGTTTGGCTCCCCGCCGGCTCCCGGCTGGACATGATCGCCGCGGCCGTCACCCGTCGGCCGGTCGCAGCTGCGGTTGCCGCGGCGGCGATCAGCAGCAGGCCGGCCCCGGCGAACGTGGTGGCCGGGGCTGCGTCGACGGCCACGGGGAGGGTCAGCATGCCGACGGTGCCAGCCGTCCGGATCACGGTTTGGTCGACGGTGATCAGGCGTAGCCGCTGGGCGGGGACGAACCCGGCCAGTTTGGTCCGCAGCGTCACCGCGGCTGCCGGAGCGGCCAGTCCGGCCGCGAACCCGACACCGAGCACCACCGGAAGCGTCGGTGCCGTGCTGTATCCGATCAGCGCCAGCCCGGTTACCGTCCATGCGCTGCAGTACACCGTCAGCCACCGGCCCGCTCGCAGGTTTCCGATGAGTAGGTTCCCGGCGAGTGCACCCGCGCCGACGGCGGAGAGCGCCAGTCCGTACCCGGCCGCGCCCTGGCCGAGCCGGACCGCGAGCAGGGTCGGCAAACCGACGGCGGACACCGCGGCGACGAAGAAGCCGATGCCGTGCAGGCCGACCGCGACGGCGACGTCCGGATGGCGGCGCAGCACCGGCCACGCGGCGACGGGCTCGGCTCGCCTGGCCGGGGCGGTGACAGCGCCCGGCGCGGCGGCGCGGGCGACCCTGTGGGTGTGGGCACGCAGCCACCACATCGCGGCCGCTGACACGATGAACGTGACGCCGTCGATGGCGAACAACTGCACCTCGGAGACGACCATCAGGATCAGGCCGACACAGCCGGGCCCGGCGATCACGGCAATCCGGTTGGTCAGGTCGAGCAGCGCAGTCACCTCCCGGACCCGGTCCGGGCGGACCAGGTCCGGGACCAGGCCACCGAGGTTCGGATCGAACAGCACACCGAGTGTGCCGAGCAGCAGGACCAGGACCAGCAGGACCGTGATCCCGCCCTGCCCGGGGGACCACAACAGCGGGACCGCGCACGCCACCACGGCCCGGCCGGCATCCAGCCAGCCGAGCGCCCCGAACGAGGAGAAGCGGGCGATCAAGCCTCGGCCGAACGTCCCGATCAGGATGTACGGCAGCGACTCGACCACCGCGGCGATTCCCATCCACACCGCCGAGCCGGTCGCCTCGTACACGACCCACATGATCGCGAGCCCGTAGAGGCGGTCACCGAGAACGCTGAGCGCCGCCGAGCTCCACAGCACCAGGATCGGCCGTTGCCGCAGCAGTCGTAAGTACCCCACGCGCGCCACACCTCCACAATCGGGTTCGTTGGAGTAGGGCAAAGCGATCCCGGTCCGGCACCCGGCGGGCTGGGGTCAAGGGGGCAACCTAGCGACTCCCGCCGGGCGGTGGGGGTTCTGACACACCGGTGGTGGAACCTGTCACCCGTCCGCGCCTCAGGTGAAGGTGATCAATGGCAGACACTGACCCTTTCGGTCAGCAGGCAGCCCACTGGGCCTGGTGGGCGCCGTTCTGCGACGCCGACTCGGCCGGCTATCTCGACCCGGAACCGGCCGTGCAACTGCTCGCCGACATGGTGGACTTCCGACCGCCGACGCCATTCCCTTAGCTGCTGATTTACGCGGCCAGCTCGACGTTGGCCCCGGCTGCCTGATCGACGGGCTCGCGGTCACCCGCCAGCGTCTGCAAATGGGGCTCAAACTCGCGCACATTGGTCAACACGAAACGCGCAATCCTAGGCCCGAAAAGGGCGCCTGTCCGGGTCCGGTTCCCACGACCGAAGCCACTCGGTGTTGTGGCAACGTTCGGTGCGGCGGTGTCGTGCCGCGACCGTCAGCGCCCGGTGATCCGATCACCCGGTTCGCCGGTGAGGACCGCCAGGGGGGTGGACCGTCGGCTCTGGATGGGTGTGCCGGGTCGTCTACGCTCGCGCGGGTGATCAATAGCCGACATGTGGGCGCAGGTGTTCGCTCCGGTGCTGCTCGCGGTGGTGCGAGCGGGTTCGCGCCGGCCGGTGAGGGACGCCGATGACTGCTGCTGCGCTGGTGGAGGTCGCGGCGGCGGGTGACCGGGGCCGGGTTCTGGAGCTGCTCGGTGGGATGGACGATGCGGCGCGTCAAGCCGCGCGGCGTCCGCTCAGCGTGGTGCAGCGGGGACTTGATGCCGGCGCGCCGCGGGAGCTGCGTGACTGCGTCACGCTCGCCGTGCTCGGCTGCGTCACCGCCCCGTCGGAGGCCGCGAAGGCGTTGATCTCGCTGTGGCGCGGGCAGCGTGGGGCATCCCAGTGGGCGGGTCCGCAGCTGGAGGCGTTCGCCGGGCGAGACTCCGGGTGGCTCGCCGATGTCGGACGGCGGGTGGCCGCGGCGGTGCCGGTGCGGCGACCGGCGGACTGGCCCTTCAGCGGCCACGCGAACGGAGAGCTCTACCGGCTGGCTCGAGGGCTGGTGTGGATGGCGGGAGCCGAGCCGCCGGTTGATGACGGCTTCGCCCTGGAGTGGGCGCTGACCAAGTGGCGGCGGCACCGGGAACGAACGCTGGACGACATCGTGCGCACGAATCCGAGGTCCGGAGAGGAGGAATCGGCTGCCACGGCGTTGCGCGCTGATCCGTACACGTCATTGCTTTTGCCCCGGGTTTTCGGACTCGTGGGGTTCGGGACGTTTCTGGATCATCCGTGGCACTGGCGGGCGGACCTGATCGCGGTGACGCTGACCGGGGAGCTGGACCGCGCGATGCTGATCGAGCGGTGTGTCGACGGCCTGATCCGCGGCGGGCGGCTGATCGAACCGCGCGGGTTCTGGGCGCTGCTGGACGACGTCGCGCCGACCGAGGACGAACTCGCCGCGCACGCCCCCGACTGGGCCGCGTTGGCGGGGCGCGCCGACGCACCCGTCGCGGGACGTGCCGTGGAGATGCTGCGCCGGCTGCTGGCCGCGGGACGGCTCGACACCGGCCTGCTGGCCGAGGCGTCGCACGCGGTGCTGGCCCGGCCGGAGAAGACGCTGGTGCGCACCCACCTGAAGCTGGTCGCCGAAGCGCTGCGCCGCGCTCCGCAGTGCGCGGCCGAGTTGCTGCCGCCGGTCACCGCCGCTTTCGGTCACCAGGACAGCGCGGTGCAACAGCAGGCGTGGAAGCTCGCCGCCCGGCATCTTGCGACGATCGACCCCACGGTACGGGCGCAGCTCACCGAGGCGCTGCCACTGCTGACACCGGACCTGCGTGATGAAGCCGCCGCCGCGCTCGGCGAACAGCCCCCGGCGGTCGCCGCGGAACCGCAACTGCCCCCGGTGTCCGCGCCACATCCCACGTCCGCCGCCCCACACAGCGTGAGCGAGGCGGTGCAGGAGATCGCCGCGCTACTCGCCGCACGCACACCGGTGCCCACTGATCGGGAACGCGCGGTCGACGGTCTGATCCGGGCGGCGTACCGGGACAGGGTGGCCCTGGCCGAGGTGCTCGCGCCGGTGATCCGCCGGCGGGACTGGATTCCCGCCGGGCTCGCCGAACTGCTGCGGGCCGTGCTGGGCGAGGTGACGGTCGACGACGTGCCGGCCGCCCCACCCGACATGGCCGGCAGGTTCGACCACAAACGCTGTATCCCCTGCCTGTACGAATATCTGCTGGAAGCTCGTTGGTACGAGGCCGCGCGCCGGCTGCTCACCGAGCCGGTGCCGTTCCTGCTGGCCACGCCGGGCTGGAGCAGCGGCGCGCTGGACGCCGACGTGCTGGTGGAACGACTCACCGAGTACGCGCGGTTGGGCCTGCGGGCCGGGCCCGCCGACCTCGACCAGGCACTGCTGCGCACCCGCGTGCCGCAGCCACCGGAACGGCAACGGCTCTGCGCCGCGGCGGCCGCGCTGGGCACCGCGGACGGCACTCGGCTTGCGCACTGGCTGGACACCGTGGGATCCGGTCCCGGGCTGCCGTCGCTGGGTGACGACTTCACCCCGGCCTTCCGCAACCTCGATCAGCGGCTGGACGCCACCTGGCATCACAGCACGGAATTCCCGGACGCGTCGCTGGCCGAGTGGATCGCGGTGGCGCCGGTGTTCCGCGAGTATCTCGCCGACGGGCTGGCGCACTGGCTGGATCATCCCGACTCGCTGTACGAGTACTTCCCCGACCTGCCGCTGCTGGTCGAGGCGGACGGACCGGCCGGGCGGCGGCTGACCGCGGTCCTCGCCTGTGCCGTGGCCCGGTCCGAGCGGGCGCACCGCACGGCCGTCGCCGAGGCGTTGCTGCAGGCGACGGTACGTGGCGACCTGGACGAGCAGTGGTGCGGCGAGCTGCTGGGCCGCTGGACGACCTGGCGCGACGAGCCGTACGACTTCGCGCCGGTGCTGGCCGAGGCGGCGCGCTCCGGTGCGTACCGCATGGTGTGGAATGTGTTGTCGGTGGCTCTGCCCGCGTTGCTGGCCCGGCCGCGCCGCCCGCGCACGCTCGGCGGGGTGCTGATGCTGGCCGCCGACTGCGCCGCCCAGCTCGGCGCGACCGGCGACCTGCCCGGCCTCGACGAGCTGGCGGACAGCAAGGCCGGTTCACAGGCGGTGAAGCAGGCGCGGCGGCTGCGAAGCACGCTGACCGCAGGCATGGCAGGGCCCGGCTGAAGGGGCATCCGCCTGCTGCTCGGTCGGTGACGCCGCAGCGTGCGCACGCCGTTCAAGCGGCACCGTCCTGCACTATTCCGAGAACCCGATCTCTCGAGGTGGAAAAAGCTCAGAGTGCGATGGAGTAGTGGACCTGGGTGTCTTGGGTGACGAACCCGGCACTCTCGTAGACGCCGAACTCTTTGCTCGAGCTATCGGCGTCGACCCTGAGGCTGGCCCGTCCGTAGCCCTGGTCCTGCGCGGCCCGAAGCGTGTGTGAGATCAGGGCTTCGGCCACGCCGCGCTCCTGGTACGCGGGCCGCGTGGCGATGACCCTGAAGTACGCGTCACGGATGCCGGTCGCCACCGTTTCCGCCTCCCACGAGACGGCCAGCAGGATGCCGGCTGCCGTCCCGGTCTCGACGTCACGGAGCAGAAAGCTCAACGCGGGCCGGAAGTTCGTGTTCACGGCCCAGACCTTCCACTCCTCGGCGCTGAGCCGTGACCCGCCCGTGTGCTGGGCGGCCTCGTTGCGGACCGCGCGGAACTCCTCGTCGGTCTCGGCCGTGTAGCCCTCGATCCGCAGGCCGTCGGGAATAGGGGCGTGCGGAGCGGCGGTGCCGAGCGGATGCCTCATGTGCCGGCTCGACTTTGTCGCCGTCATGCCCGCCGCACGGTACAGGGCGACGGCTCCGTGAGCATGCTCGCCGTAGATCGATTCGACGACCAGGTCGAGCGTGGGGTGATGCCGTGCGTGCAGCGCCTTGGCGGTCGCCAGCCCGTGCTGCATGAGCTTGGTCCCGAGTCCTTGGCGACGATGGGTGGGGCGGACGGCGCCGGCCGCATGCACCCGGTGGACGATCTCGGCTGTCGGCTTGTAGTGGACCGCCGAGAAGCCGAGCATCGTCGCGCCGTCGAACACCGCCAGAGTGGACGTCGGGAGGTCGTCGACCGGTGAGTCCAGTTCCTCGGCCGCGTCCTGCGCGGTGTACTGCCCCCAGACGTGGTCTTCCGCGTCGATCGCGTTCAGGAGGTCGGCCATCGCCGCGGCGTCGGACACGGCCATCGGGCGCCACACGAGGTTCTGCGATGCGACAGTCATGATCGCGACCCTATGGAGCCCGGCGGGGGATGTCATCCCGATTTCGGCCCGGTGACGGAGTCCGATATTCGGACTGGCCAGTGGTCATCGGTGATCAGTGATCGCTTGCTGGATGCGCCGTTCTGGACGCCTATCGGCGTTGTGCGGTGCGGTCGTCGTACGTCTCGCGGGCGTCGAGCACTTCCTCGATGTGCTGCACCGACCACTCGGTGAGTGCCTTCAGGGGGCCTCGCAGTGTCTGGCCGAGCGGCGTCAGCGCGTACTCCACGCGGATCGGCGCCTCCGGGTAGACCGTCCGCACGATCAGCCCGTCGCGTTCGAGGGTGCGCAGCGTCTGGGTGAGCATCTTCTCGCTGACTCCCGCGAGCTCCTGGCGCAGCCGCGTGAACCGGCACGCCCCGTGCCTGCCGAGCTCGCCGAGCACGAGCACCGACCACTTGCTGCCGATGTGGTCGAGGACGTCACGCGAGGGGCAGCCACGTGCGTAGGGATCCCACGACGATGTGGGCTCGTTCACCTTCTGGCCGGTCGGCACCGTGCTCACCTCGATCGTTTCGTCCGGGTGGCCACCTTACCCGGAAGTGCGTACTTACGGAAAGAGAGTGACCAGGTCATCGTGATGGACATGCCGCGGAAGGTCCACGGCAACAAGGGAGATCATCATGTCGATCGTCGTCACCGCCGCCTCCGGACAGCTGGGCCGGCTCACCGTCGAAGCGCTGCTGGCCCGCCGGGTGCCGGCCGCCGGCATCATCGCGACCAGCCGTGACGTCACCACGATCAAGGACTTCGCCGACCGCGGTGTCGACGTCCGCCGCGCCGACTTCGCGGAACCCGAAACCCTCCCCGCCGCTTTCGCGGGTGCTGACCGGCTCCTGCTGATCTCCACCACGACCCCGAGCGAGCGCGTCGCCAACCACCGCCGCGCCATCGACGCCGCAGTGGCTGCGGGCGTGCAGCTGGTCGCGTTCACCAGCATGCTGCGCGCGGACACGTCCACCACCATCCTTGCTCGCACCCACCATGCCACCGAGGAGTACCTGCGCGAGCGCCTGCCCAGCGTCATGCTGCGCAACGGCTGGTACCTGGAGAACTACACCGCCCAGCTGCCCCAGGTGCTGCAGAGCGGGGTCCTCGCCGGGGCCGCCGGCCCGGGCAGGATCAGCGCCGCGACCCGCGCCGACTACGCCGACGCCGCCGCGGTCGTGCTGACCACCGACGGACACGCCGGCACGGCGTACGAGCTGGGCGGGGACCACGCCTTCACCCTGACGGAGCTGGCCGCGGCGATCTCGGCCGCCAGCGGGAAGCGGATCGAGTACACCGATCTCCCGGTCGACGCGTTCGCCCGGCTGCTGACCGGGGTGGGCGTACCCGCCGCACTGGCGGACATCCTCGCCGACGCCGACCGCGCCATGAGCCGCGACGAGCTCTACACCGACTCCGGCGACCTGCGGCGCCTGATCGGACGTCCGACCACGACCCCCGCCGAGGCCATCGCCGCCGCACTGCAGTAACCGGCCGACGCTGCTCGCGGCCCGTTCGATTTGCTGCGGAAACGCGTCCTGCTGGCGGGTTGATCGACGGTCAAGTCGCTCGGCGCTACGCATCTCCGGATGCGTTACCTCACCCGGCGGTCCGCCCTCGGAGCCCTGAGCCGTGGGAACGGCATCGAGCAGTTCCTCGGCGGTGCCGAGATCGACGGCGAGCCTGCCATCCGGCGGGTAGCGATCAGCCCCATGAACAAGCGGTACCGCATCTCGCTTGACCCGGTCGACGAGGCGTATGTCGGCGAAGGCCGGGAGCTGGGTCTCAGCGAAGACGAGGCTGAAGCGATATCGCTGGCCGAACACCTCACGGACGCCCGCCCGGACCGCTGGGTCAACCACACGCGGTAACCGGCGAGGACTACATCGATTACGTCAGGAGCCGGCGAAAACCCGCTCAAACAACATGACCGTCAAGGTCAATCACGGAGTTTGCGTCAGAGCCCGGAACTCACGAACAAAGCCATCGCCTGGACCGCACGCCGCCGGCCGCGGCGCTGTCGGTCAGGTGGGCGTACTCGCTGCAAGCAAGGACTTGGTCGTCACAAAAGTTTGGCACGACCAAACTTTCTGCTAGCGTCAGGTCGTGGGTCGAGAACTAGGTCTCCGGGGCCGCAAGAAGGCGCAGACGCGGGAGCGGATTGCTGATGAGGCTGCCGCCCTGTTCGCCGAGCGCGACTATGAAGCGGTGTCGATCCTGGATGTGGCTCGTGCGGCGAACGTGTCGGATCAGACCGTCTACAACTACTTCCCGGCCAAGCAGGACCTCGTGCTCGACCGGGTCGACGAGTTCCTTGAGCTGTACCGGCACGCCGTGCTCGAACGGGCCGAAGGGGTGAGCCCCGCCGACGCACTGCGCCCACTCGTCGAGGCTGACATCGACCGCTATCGTCACGCCGACCCGCGGTTGGCGCGCGGCGAGTTCCCGGCGCAATGCGTCGAGAGCGCTGTTCTGCGCCGGTTCGCCCTCGAGTTCCGGGAGCGGCAGGTCGACGCGGTGGCGGAGTCGATCACCAGCACCTGCCCGGCCTTGGAACCGATCGTCGCGAGAGCACACGCCGCGGCGCTCATCAGCGTCGTCCAGACGATCACCGACCGGATCGGTGCCAGCCTCCTGGACTCAGGCCCGTCTGCCGCCCTGGCAGCCGACATGACACGGGCCGCCGCTGTCGCGTTCGACGATCTCGACCGCACCTTCCGCAGCGTCACGACGATTTCCCCAGGAGCCACGTCATGAAGAACATCCGAGTCCCTCGTCTCCGGCGCCAGCATCGCCGGACCAGCGGTTCCTCAGCGGCGTGCCCGCGGGCGGCCGCTTCCACGCGCTGAGCGAGAGCGCCAAGCCCAGGTCATCACCGAGGCGACCCTCGAAATCACTCCCGAGGGCCGTCCCGTCGTCTTCGGGGCCGCTCCGCCGGGCTGAGCACCCGGCATCGCGACATCCCACCCATCACGCAAGGAGCCCATCGTGAGCGGCACGAACGTACTCGTCTCAGGAGCCAGCTTCGCCGGTCTCACGACCGCCTACTGGCTGAACAAGCAGGGCCACCAGGTCACCCTGGTGGAGGTCGCCCAAGGCCTGAAGAAGGGCGGCACGCCCGTCGACATCGTGGACCAGACGGTAGACATCGTGAAGCGAATGAACATCTTCGACGAGGTGCGGGCGCATGCCTTGCCGCCCCGGTCAACAGAGTTCAAGCGTGTAGACGACACCGTCGAGGCGCGGATGGAGGCGGAACCCCTCGACGAAGACGGCGATCAGGCCCGCTACGAGGTCCCCCGCGACGACCTGCTCCGGATTCTGTTCGACAACATCAAGGACGACGTCGAAGTGATCTTCGGCGACTCCATCACCGCCCTCACCGATACCCCTGACGGTGTGCGTGCAACGTTTCGTACCGCCGAGGACCGCGACTTCGCCATGGTCTTCGGCTGCGACGGCAACCATTCTCTCGTCAGGAAGCTCCGCTTCGGAGCCGAGTCAGAGTTCAGTCACTTCCTCGGCGCCTACTTCGCGATCTCGATCGTGGGCAAGGGCATCGTCGAGCCGAACACCACCGTAATCAATTCCGTCCCCGGCAAGACAGTCATGCTGAATTCGTACGTGGACAAGACCGACATCTGCTTCCTCTTTCGCTCCGAGACCGAGATCCCCTATGACTACCGGGACCAGGACGAGCAGCGGCAGATCCTCATCGACCGCTTCAAAGACCACGGGTGGCGCTCGGCCGACCTGCTCGAAGACATGGCGACGGCGGACAACTTCTACTTCGACAAGCTGTGCCAGGTCAAAATGCCCCGATGGTCCGAAGGGCGGATCGCGTTGGTCGGCGACGCCGCCTACTGCGCCTCTCCCGCGGCCGGCATGGGTGGGTCCCTCGCGATCATCGGTGCCACCGCACTGGGCGACGCACTCGAGCAGCACGGGACGGACATCGACGCTGCCTTCGAGGCCTACGACCGCAATCTCCGTCCGTTCGTTGAAGACGTTCAGGCGGACGTCGTCAGCTTCGGGCTTGCGACCTTCTTCCCGGCAACCGAGAACGAGATTCAGAAACGTAACGAGTTTCTTCTGCAATGAGCCATGTCGATCTCAGAGGGCTCCGGCGGTCGCCATCGCGGCCGGCAGGGTGAGCGTGAACCGGGTGCCGCCGTCGGTCCCGGGCCCGGCAGTGATCGTGCCGCCGTGTGCCTCGACGATCGCCTTGCTCACCGCCAGGCCGAGGCCGGTCCCCTTGATGTTGCTCCCGGTGGCGGTGCTGGCCCGGAAGAACCGGTCGAACAACAGTGGGTACTGCTCGGCTGGCACGCCGATCCCGTTGTCGGTGACCGTCACGACGATCCCGGCGTCGTCATGGCCGGCGGTGACGGTGACGGTGCCGCCCGGCAGGGTGTATTTCACGGCGTTGGACAGCAGGTTGTCCAGGACCTGCTGCAAGCGACGGGCCTCGCCGGAGATGACCGGCAGCGGCCCGATCTCGGCGGTCAGCGTCAGCTGCCGGGCGTCGGCGGCACCTCGATGGTTCTGTACGGCCTCGTGGATCAGAGGTCCAGGTGCCACGGGCTCCGGGTGGAGCGTGTTGCGGCCGCCGTCGAGCTGGGCCAGATCGAGCAGGTCGTCGACCAGATTGGTGAGCCGGCCGCTGGTGCGGTCGATCACGGCCAGGTTCTTGCGGAGCTTGTCGGGCAGTGCCGGGTCGGCCGCCATCATCTCGGTGTATCCACAGATGACGCCGATCGGGTTGCGCAGTTCGTGGCTGACCACGGCGACGAGGTCGTCTTTCATCCGGTCCAGCTCGCGCAGCTGACGTACCTGCAGTTGTTCCTGCTGGAGCAGGTGTTCGCGCCGGTCGGCGAGGCGCCGGCGTTCGGTGATGTCGTGCAGGAAGGCGTGGAAGACCGGTGCTTCCCGTTCCAGGCACATCTGCATGGTCATCTCGACCGGGAACTCCTGACCGGTGCGGTCGGTCGCGGTCAGCTCCACCCGCCGGCCGGACAGGCGTGACGTACCGGTGCGCCGCGTCAATTCCAGGCCCGCGAGATGCGCGTCGTGGAAGCGCTCCGGGATCATCAGCGCGGTCGCCGGCCGGCCCACGGCTTCGGCGGCCGACCAGCCGAACAGCCGCTCGGCTGCTTCGTTCCAGGTGGTGACCTGCCCGTTGCGGTCCATCGACACGAAAGCGTCCTGGGCGGTGTCCAGCACCGAGCGCATCCGTGCCGAGGACAGCATGAGCTCGCCGTGCGCCGTGTGCAGGGCGATCTCCGACTCGGCGTTGGCCGCCAGGTCCTGCAGGATCTCCACCTCGGTCTCGGACCACTGCCGGGGCTGGCCGTCGATCGCGCAGAACGAGCCGAGCACCTGCCCGTCCGGCGAACGCAGCGGAAAGCCCGCATAGGCGATCACGTTGAGGTCGGGAATGGCCAGGTTTCCGCAGAGCCGGCCATCGGCCCGGGCATCGGTGATGACCAGGGGAGCCTGGTCGGTGACGACGTACTGGCAGAACGAGTGCGACAACGGGGTCTGTCCCCGTGACGCCCAGGGCTCGTCCAGCCCGACCGCGCTGACGAACACCTGGCGATCCGCGTCGACCAGCGAGACCAGGGCGACAGGGGCGTTGACCAGACGGGTGGCCAGCCGGGTGAGCCGGTCCAGCGTTGTCGCCGAGTCCGCGTCGAGCAGCCCGGTGGCGCGCAACGCCTGCAGTCGGACAGGGTCGTCGACCCGGCCCTGCACGCTCAGCTCAGCAATGTTGTCAGCCATCGCGAATCCCTGATCGACCGGCCACCGCCGCAACTGAGGAAAACAGGCTCAGTGCCTTGGTGGGGTTCGCGGGACCAGTTGCACGAGTAGATGGTTGGGGTCCTGCGTGCGTTCCCCGGGGCGCCGATAGCTCGCGACGTCGGCCGGCGCGGGCTCGAGGGGTCACGCGTGCCGCTCAGCGGTCGCGCCGAGGACGTTCCACGCCTACCGTGGGTGCGTGACCGTAGCTCGCAACGTCGTATGTGCTGGGTGCGGTGGCCCGGTGGTCGTCACCGCCGAGTCGGATCATCCGTGCGGTGTCGTCGTCCAGCACGGCCGTTGCACGGATTGCGGTGTCACGCTGCGCCGGCTGTTGGACGATCGGCTCGTACCGATGGCGGACTCCCGAGGGGGGTGGGTCGCAGCGACCGCGGATGCCAGACCTGCGGCTCATCGCACAGGCAGCGTGGCGGGTGGCGCTGCGCGGCCCGGGCGTCGACCGGCCAGGCGCACGGACTCCTCGCGACCACGCAACTGATGAGTGGGATCCCTCGAAGGTGATGTGAACGACCTGCGCCGCGGATACGTGGCCTGGTACCGGATGGATGACGGTCGGCTCGTTCTTGCCACGTTGGAGACCGGTCGAGCTTACGACGGCGCGTACCTCGGGGTGAACGCCGCGGCCACGACGCGAGGTTCGCAGGAGTACCGGAGTCTCGCCCTTCCGGTGGAGTTCACCGGGCGATTGCTGATCGGCGCCGGTTTTACCGACATCGGCCGGCTGCACATGGGTCTTCGTCCTGCCTACGGCTTCGCGCGGGTGTGGGAATTGCGCTTCGATCAGGGCCGCCTCGAGCTCGCCCATGACCGCACCGCAGACCTCGCCGTGGTGCGTGACCGCCTCGCCGACACCGACCCCGGGCCAGCCCACGGAGAAGAAGCCAAGGACTGGATCCGACGGAGTTTCTCGCTCTCGTTCGACTACAGCTGGCCTCGCTCGCCGCAGACCTGATCACGTTCACGGAAGACGCCGGCCATGCGACAGGAGCCGAGCTCACCGGTGCCCAGCCGCACCGACCGCTCACCGGCGGGGGAGCTCGTCGACCGGGGAGAGGACCGGCTGGGCGCTGCTCACCCCGTACCCGGGAAGTGGCACGTCTCGTGGCAGCGACCGCTCGTGGTCGGCGGGCCGCGACCCGCATCGGTGTCGGGGTCAGTGCGGACGGCGCCGTCGGTGGTAGGCGTAGGTGGCGGCGGCGAGGAGCGGCCCCCACAGCAGCAGAGGCAGGTAGCAGAGGGCGAAGACCGTGGCTGACCAGGCGCCCTGCCGGGTGGGGAAGTTCGACGGCGCCGGAGCACCGTGCAGCGTGACTCCGCGCAGGATGGTGACGAAGGCGGTGGTCCACAGCACCGTCAGGACCACGGCGGCAACCGTCGCGGGAATGACGGCGGCCAGCGGCGGCACGGTCCGGCCGCGTAGCCGGGGAATCCAGCGCGGGAATCGTTCGCCCCAAGAGGCGATCAGGCCGACGGCGGTGAACGCCACCAGCTCCGCCACGATGGACAGGCAGACGACGTATACCTTCGTGCCGAGGCCACCGCCGTGCAGGAACGCGGCCGGGAGCCGCCAGAGGCCGGACGGCAGCACGACCAACGGCACCGCGTACGCGGCGACGGTGGCCCAGCGGGGAACCCCGGCGACAGGGGCGTGCGCGGTCCGCCAGGCGGCACGCAGCCGGCCGGTGTGAGCCGGCGGCGGGGCCGCGGCGCCGCCCGAACGATCCATCATGGTCATGCCGACGACGGTAGGAACGGCCGGACCGGGTCACCTCCCCCTGGCGAGGGAGTGCGCCGGGCGGGGCGTGGGCTAGCGTCGGTCGTCGTGAAGCGCCATGTGTTCCGAGCCGTGCGGGCGGTGCTCTACCAGCTGCTGGGTGCCGCGCTGCTGACACCGGCGGCGGTGGCGCTCGGTCTGCCGATCCTGGTCGAGCCGACTCCGCAGCGCGTGCTGGTGTGGTGGGCGGCGTGCCTGCCGGCCGCGGTGCTCCTCGCCGTGACACCGCTGATCCGGCGGCTCGAGGTGGTCGCGCTGTCCGACCTGCTCGGCGTCGACGTGCCCGACCGGGTGGACCGCGTCTACCTGGCTGTCCTGACCACCCTGCACCTGTACGGGGGCGCCACGCTCAGCGCGGGTCTGGTGGCGTTGTCGCCCGAACTCGTCCGCGCAGCCGGGCTGTGGCGGGGCGCGCCGGGCGATTCGGCCGAGGTGCTCCTGGCCGCCGTCGCGGTCCTGGCCGCGACGGTCGGCGCGGGACTCGGCCAGCGTTGGGCGGCGCGCCGGTTGCTACGCGCCGAGCCGTCCCGCCTGGTCGACCAGCTCGGCCGCCGCCAGGCGCTCGCCATGGAGCTGCACGACTCGGTCGGCCACGCGCTCAGTGTCGTCCTGGTGCAGGCCATGGCCGCTCAGGCGGCGCTGCAGCGGCCCGAACCTGCCCTTGCCATGGAGTCCCTCGAGCATCTGACGGCAACCGCCCGGCATGCCCAGGAGGAACTCGACGTGCTGCTCAGCGTGCTCGACGACGACGTCACCACCCGGACGCCGACGCTGGATGCACTCGACACGCTCACGGGCGGCCTCGACGTGCACGCCAGCGTCGGCGACGTGGACGGGGTCTCGGTCGCCACGTCGCGGGCGGCCTTCGCGATCGCCCGGGAAGCGCTCACCAACGCGCTGCGGCACGGGCACGGCCCGGTGACCCTCGACCTCGCCGTCCGCACCGACCTGGTGCTGACCGTGCGGAACGCGGCCGACGGCCCGGCCGGTGGACCGGGCCGCGGCCTGACCGGGATGCGCCTGCGCGCCCGCCTGGCCGGCGGTACCTGCACCTGGCAGCGGGTGGACGCGACGTGGCAGGTCCAGGCGAGGCTGCCGCGGTGATCCGCGTGGTGCTGGCCGACGACGAGAAGCTCATCCGTACGGGATGGGCCACCATCCTGTCCCTGCACGACGACATCGAGGTGGTGGGCGCCGCGGCCGACGGACACGAAGCCGTCGAGGCCGGCGCCGGCGCGGACGTGGTGCTGATGGACGTGCGCATGCCGGGCATGGACGGCCTGACCGCCACCCGGGAACTCGCCCGCCGCGCCCCGGCGACCCGGGTGATCGTGGTGACCACCTTCGAGAACGACCACCTGGTCTGGGGTGCGCTCCGCGCCGGTGCCGCCGGCTACGTGCTCAAACGCGCCCCCGCGGGAGAACTGGTCGACGCCATCCGGATGGTGCACACCCGCGACGCGGTGCTGTTTCCGGACGCGCTGCGCCGAATCGCGGCCCCACACGCCGGCCCGGCCCGATCCAGCACGATGGCCGGGCTGACCCCGCGCGAACTGGACGTCCTACGCCACATCACGCTCGGGCAGAACAACACGGAGATCGCCGCCGCCCTGCACGTCACCAGAGAAACCGTCAAAACGCATGTGGGCAACGTCCTGGACAAGCTCGGCGCCCGCGACCGTACCCAGGCGGCGGTTCTCGCCTACGAACTCGGCATCGTCTTCCCGGGCACCCGCTGAGCCCGGTGCCGGGCCGGCGAACGGGAGCCGGATGTTCGTGAGAACGAGCGCCACTTGTTGACCATGGCCGGAGCGCGGTTGAGGTCGCAACATGGTTGTTCAGTGACGCTCTACAGGCGCAGATCAGGACGCTTGCTCGCTGCGGCGGGTCCTGAATGCCGTCGTTGAGGGAAGGACCGCGGCCGTTTCCTGAGAGTCGATGACGGCCTCGCTGTGTTGTGCGGACCAGTCGGTCAGGACCCGGATCGGCTCGATCAGGGTGCTACCCAGCTCCGTCAGGCGATATCCGGCTTGCGGTCGTGTCTCGCTGGCGACGAGACCATAGCTTTGCAAGCGGCGCAGCGTCTGGGTGAGCACCTTGCGGGAGACGCCATGGATCACGTCGGCGATCTCGCCGTGACGCAGCGGACCCTGGCTGAGTGACCAGACGACCGGTACCGCCCACTTGTCGCTGAGAATCTCGACGGCGAGCCGGGCCGGGCAGTCCGACACGAAGCCGCTGGGTGCGCATCCGTACATCGCTCGACGTTACCAACAGGTACCGGGCGCCCTTCTAACTTGGTCGTCATGCGATCTTCGAACTCCGCACGCACGGTTCTGGTGGTCGGTGGTACCGGCGCGATGGGCAGCAGCGTGGTGCGCCGCCTGCTGGCAACCTCCGACGATCTGCTCGTCGTCCCCACCCGCGATCCCGCGTCGCCGCGGGCGGCACGGTTGGCCGAACTCGGCGCCGGCCGGGTCACCCTGGTTTCCGGCGCCTTGGACGCGGCCGCGATGCGCGGCGTCGACCGTGTCTTCGCCAACACCAATTTCTTCGCCGCTGCCGATGTGCTGACCGAGTACCGGCAGGGGGTTGACCTGCTCGAGGCGGCACGCGCGGCGGGCGTGGACCGCTTCATCTGGTCGTCGCTGGACGCGGCGGCCACGCTGACCGGGGGAACGATTCCGGTTCCTCACTACGATGCGAAGGCGGCTGTCGCTGCCCACATCAATCTCATGCGGGCACACGAGATGATGCGTCAGGACGAGGACGGCTGGTACACGGAGCACGTGTCGGTGCTCGTCACGGCACCGTACTTCGAGAATCTGTATCTGCTCGCGCCGCAGGAGGGACCGCTGCCCGACGGCCGCGACGGCCTGTTGTTCTCGCTCGCCCTCGGCGACGGCACCTGGCCGCTGATCGCGTTGGACGACATCGCGTGGTTCGTCAGCCACATGTTCGATTCCTGGCAGGGCTGGGGCGAGCGGGACCTTGCCGTGGTGGGCGACAGTCTCACCGGGCAGCAGATTGCGTCCGTCTTCGAACGCGTCACCGGAGTTCCCTCGGCCTACCAGCCGTTGCCACTCACCACCCTGCGTGACGCCATCCCCGGGATCGGCCATGACTTCGCGGCCATGTTCCGGTTCTTTCAGAGTCGCAACATCGCCGTCTGCGACCGCGACATCGAGGCTCTGCGAAAGCTGCACCCGCAGCTGCTGACGTGGGATGCCTGGCTGCGCGCGACGAACTGGGACGGTAGGCAGAAGAACTGGTAGACGTGGCCAACACGTCGATTCCGGCACGGCGGCTCTTCGAAGGCGAGGGCCGTCGACACCCTCGAGCCGGACACCGGCGGGCGCCGCTATCAGGTGCATCGTGCCATCGGGCTGCGGACGCCGTTGCCGCCGCAGTCGATGGACCTCGTCGTGGTCACCTCCCGGCTGGACGGGCTGCGGGACCGCTGGGGTGATCGTCTCCTGGCCGAGGCGCACCGCATCGGGCGTCGCGTGATCGTCACGCCGGCGGCCGGCCCGAGCGCGGCGCCCGACCCCGCACCGGCACTACCATCGCAGCGGTGACCGAGCAGAGCCGATCAACGCTGATTGACAAGATCGCCTGGATCCACCTGACCGGCGGCCGGGTCCTGAGCACCCGATCCGCCGGCAAACAGGTCTACTACCTTCCCGGCGGTAAGCGGGAGGCCGGCGAGTCCGACCTGGACACGCTGGTCCGCGAGATCCGCGAGGAGCTCACCGTGCGGATCGACGCGGCGAGCGCGACGCATCTGGGCACCTTCGAGGCGCAGGCCGAAGGGCACGCCGCGGGCATCACCGTACGGATGACCTGCTACACCGCCGATTACGCCGGTGAACTGGCCGCGTCGAGCGAGATCGCGGAGCTCGTCTGGCTGACGCTGCGGGACCGGGACCGGGTGTCACCCGTTGACAAGATCATCTTTGCTCATCTGCATCACGCGGGCCTGCTGCGGGACTGACCCGAACTTTCCGCCCGCCTGCCGGGAGCCGGCAGGTTGTGGGCGTCGGAGTTCACGCCCCGGAAATTGATCCAGAAGCGCAAGTTGTGGCCGCTGAGCTGAGCCCGTGTGACGGTCGTCGACGGGGAGCCGTGGCAACCGTTCGACGCCACCGACTTCACGGCCGTGTAGACGTTGAAGCCGTAGTTGTTGTCGAACGCCGAGAGCAGATACTTGCCGTCCTCGCCGTGCGTCTGCCCGACCACGGCCGCCGCCCCGCTGCACGAGGTTCCGCTGAACGCGGCGATCTCGGCGTAGTACGCGTTCCCGGTCGAGTAGCGCAACGAGATGCTGCCCCTGCTGCAGCTGGCGGCCTGGCCGGCGACGCGACCGCCACCATGGAGCCGGTGACGACGGCGATCCCGGCCAGTGCCTTGAGCGTCCTCGCGAGGTGTGACCTCATCAGTTTCTCCCTTTCGCAATGGTGGATGACACGCATCGACGGCGTGGTCCGCCGGGACGGAGCGGAGTCAGTCCCGGGTCCGGCCACGCAGCCATGGCGGTACGGACGGCTCCCGCCGGGCCTCGTGCCCGAACGCCGTGGCGAGTTCCCGCACGCTCGGGTACCGGTACAGGTCCACCAGGGCATCGTCAGACCGGCCGCGCGCAGATCGGCGACCACGGCGGCGAGCATCTCCGGTTCACCGATCGTGAACCTCATGGAGGATCAGCAGGCGCCGCGGGCGAAGTTCGTCACGCTCTGTGGTTCGACCAGGTTCGAGGCTGATTTCGCCGAGGTCAACCAGCGGCTCGGGCGGGATTACTCGCAGCGGTGAAGCAGCGGTGAACCCTGCTGTGCCGGTTAGGGAAACCGTACGGTGATAGCCAGGCCGCCTTCGGTGCGTGCGCTGGTGGTGAGGGTGGCGTGGTGGGCTTGGGCGACAGCGTTGACGATGGCGAGGCCGAGACCGTAGCCGTCGCGGCGGCTGTGCCGGTCGAGCGCCAGTCTCTGGAAGGGTTGAAAGAGGCGCGGGATCTGGTTGTCGGGGATGACCGGCCCGCTGTTGGTGACCGTGACGGTCGCCTGCCTGCCGGACGTCTGCGTGGTGATCTCTATGTGCCCGCCGGGATGGTTGTGGCGGATGGCGTTGTCGACGAGGTTGGCGATGAGGCTTTCGACCAGTCTCGGGTCCCCGGCCATCACCGCGGGCGCCAGGTGTTCCGTGATTTCAATATTCGTTCGTGTTGCTCGGCCGCGGCGGGACGTGAGTACTCCCGTGGCGACCTGGGCCAGGTCGACGGTGTCGCTGCGGGTGAGGCCGCGCTCGCTGGTGGCCAGGGCGAGCAGGGCGTGGACAAGCCGTTCCTGGTGTCCGCCGAGAGCGAGGGCTTCCTGGCAGGCCGAGCGCAGGGCGTCAGCGTCGGCTTCGGGGTCGGCGAGGGTGACTTCGAGGAGGGTTCTCAGGCCGGCCAGGGGGGTGCGTAGCTCGTGGGAGGCATTGGCGACGAAGTGCCGGTGAGCGTCGAAGGAGGCTTGCAGGCGGGCGAACAGGTCGTCGAGGATGGCGCCCAGTTCGGTCAGCTCGTCGGCGGGTTCGCCGAGGTTGAGGCGGTGGTGGAGGTTCCCGGCGGAGATCGCGGTCGCGGTGGCGGTGATAGCCCGCAGCGGCCCGAGGAATCGACCGGCAACGAACCATCCGGCAGCGAGGGCAACCGGGACGAGGACGGCGAGCGCGACGGCGGAGCCGACGAGAAGCTGGTGCGGGCCGATCCCCTCCCCGGTGCCGGTCACCGTGGCCGGTGCTGAGCTGTCGGCGGGGATGGTCGACTGGATGCCGGTCAGCGGGAGGGTGACGGTGGCGAGGACCACGACCCCGCCGGCGTAGATGCCTGCGGCGTAGAACAGCGTGAGCCGGGCCTGCAGGGAACGCCGGTGGATCAACGGGGGGTTGGTCATCGGATACCTCCGTGGATACTCCGGCCTTCAGGCCGGAGAGGAAACGGATGCCCTGCGGAGCAGGCCAGGGGCAGCGGGTTCGCCGCCAGGGCGAATCCGGCGTCGGACACCCGTGGTGCGCGAGTGGACAGGTGTGCTAATTTCGTCGGGCCCGGCCGGTGATAACCAAGCCGGTCGGGCCTACCGCCGGGCTGGCGGGAAGTTACGTCTGTGGAGATTGCAGAAGACCGATGGGCGGTCCACCGTCCCTCGCCGGTAGTCCGGGTCGGCAGCGATCGGTGAAGCAGAAAGCTCAACCCGCGAGGGTGGAATCCCCCTGCTTCAGCTGGGGGAGATGTCAAGGTGGCCCGATCCGGTAGCCGCCTTCGCGGATGGTCTGGATCACCGGGGGGTCACCGAGTTTGGCGCGCAGCCGGTGGATGGTGTGCTTGACCGCGGAGGTGAAGGGGTCGGCCGCTTCGTCCCAGACGCGTTCGAGGAGTTCCTCCGCGGGCAGCACCAGTCCCGGTGCGGCCAGCAGGCATTCCAGGAGCGCGAACTCCTTCGGGCTGAGCTCGAGACGCCGCCCGGCGCGTAACGCCACCCGGCGAGCAGGGTCCACGGTGATGTCCCCGCAGGAGAGGATGGGAGGAAGCGACGGGGTGGCCCGGCGGGCCAGCGCCCGGACGCGGGCGACCAGTTCGGCGAAGGCGAACGGCTTGGGTAGGTAGTCGTCCGCGCCGAGGCTGAGTCCGTCGACGCGGTCTTCGATCGTGTCGGCCGCGGTCAGCATCAGTACACGGGTGTCGCGGCGGTCGTCGGCGAGTCGCCGGCAGATCTCGTCGCCGTGGACACCGGGCAGGTCGCGGTCGAGGATCACCACCTCGTAGCGGGTGACGGCGAGGCTGTCGAGGGCGTCGGTTCCGTCCAGGACGACGTCGACGGCCATGCCCTCGCGGCGGAGCCCGGTGCCGATGGAGCGGGCGAGGATTTCGAAGTCCTCGACGACGAGGACCCTCACCGCCACTCACCGGCGATCGGCGTGCGCGCAGGGCGGCAGAATCGGCCGCCGGTTCGAGGTGCCATGCCGCAACGATGCCAGACCCCAGGTTCCCGCCGGGTCGCAGCCGCTGCGACCGGGCTGGAACCTGGTGCCGCGTACAACTGCCGGCATGAGTCCATTTGCAGCCTCGCGTGCGTCGCGATGAGCGCCCCGGAGATCGTCCTTACCGGACTGCGTAAGCGGTACGGGGCCACCCTGGCGCTCGACGGCATGTCTTTCACCGTCCGTCCGGGCGTGGTGACCGGCTTCGTGGGGCCGAACGGGGCCGGGAAGTCCACCACGATGCGGGTGGTCCTGGGCCTGGACGCGGTCGATGAGGGCACCGCCTTGGTCGGCGGGAAGCCCTACCGCAGCCTTCGATGCCCGCTGAATCACGTCGGTGCACTGCTGGACGCGGCGGCGCTGCACCCCAGCCGAACGGGTCGTAACCACCTGCTCTGGCTGGCGTACTCACAGGGTCTGGCCGCGCGGCGGGTGGATCAGGTGATCGAGCAGGTCGGGCTGACCTCGGCGGCCCGGCGCAAGGCCGGCGGCTATTCGCTCGGGATGCGCCAGCGGCTCGGGATCGCCGCGGCGCTGTTGGGCGACCCGCCGATCGTCATGCTCGATGAGCCGTTCAACGGCATGGACCCCGACGGCATCATCTGGATGCGGGGCTTCCTGCGGTCGCTGGCCGCGCAGGGCCGCGCCGTGCTGGTGTCCAGCCACCTGATGAGCGAGGTGCAGGACACCGCCGATCATCTCGTGGTGGTCGGGCGCGGCAAAGCCATCGCGGACGCCGGCGTGAACGACCTGATCGCGGCCACCTCGTCGGGCCGGGTGGCCCTGCGGACCACAGCCGGCCCGCACGCGATGGCGGTGCTCGCACACGCCGGCGCGACCGTGGTGGCCACCGGCAGCGACACCATCACCGTCTCCGGCCTGCCCGCGGATCGGATCGTGACGCTGCTCAACCGGAGCGTGGTGCCGTTCTCCGAGGTGTCAGCACACCGCGCCACCCTGGAGGACGTCTACCTGGAACTCACCCGCGACGCGGTCGAGTTCCGCGCCGCGACGCCCACGGAGGTCACCCGGTGACCGCCGTGACGACTGCCCACCCGGCGGGTCGAAGGACCACGCGCGACGGGTTCCGCCAGGTGTTGCACGCGGAATGGACCAAGTTCCGGACGGTCCTGGGCTGGGTGGCAGGCATGGGGGTGGCGACACTGCTGGTGGTGCTGGTCGCCCTGCTCGCCGGAGTCAGCAGCGACCAGAAGGGCTCACCGCCGGTCCCGATCGGACCGGGCGGCGAAGCGGTCACCGACACCTGCTACTTCGTGCACCAGCCGCTGGCCGGGGACGGCAGCGTCACGGTCGCCGTCTCCGCGCTCGACAGCAGCATTCCCCAGGGCCTCGGGGACCTGCGGCCCGGCGTGGTGCCGTGGGCGAAGGCCGGGCTCATCGTCAAGGAGAGCACCCGCCAGGGATCGCCCTACGCGGCAATCATGATCACCGGCGGCCACGGTGTGCGGATGCAGGACAACTACGTCAACGACAGGGCCGGACTGCGGGGCCCGGTCTCCGCCGCGTCGGTGCGCTGGTTACGGCTGGACCGCTCAGGTGACACGATCACCGGCTACGCCGGCACCGACGGTACGAACTGGGCCGAAGTCGGGACCGCGCGGCTGAGCGGGCTCGGATCGAGCGTGCAGGTCGGGCTGTTCGTCGCGTCTCCGCAGGTCGTGGACGGCATGGGTACGACCGGCAGCGTGTCGACGGCCGCCTTCGGGGACCTTCGTCTCCACGGGGGCTGGACCGGCGGTGAGTGGACCGGAGAGCTGCTGGGCGATCACTCGCCCTCCTTCGCCGGCTTCCCGGGCAACGGATCGGGTTCGTTCACCCAGTCCGGCGGCCGGTTCACGGTGACCGGCGCCGGTGACATAGCGCCCGCTGTCCGCGAGACCCTGCCGACCGGCGGCACCCTCAACGACATCCTCACCACCGGCACGTTCGCCGCGCTGATCGCCGTGATCGTGGTGGGGGCGCTGTTCATCACCACGGAATACCGCAAGAACCTGATCCACGTCACCCTGGCCGCCAGCCCCAGGCGCGGCCGGGTGCTGCTGGCCAAGGCGATCGTGCTGGGCGCCGTCGCCTTCGTCGCCGGGCTGGTGGGAGCGGTTCTGGCGGTTCCACTCGGCGCCCGGCTCGCCCGGGCCAACGGCGTGTTCATCTTCCCCGTGACGCCCTGGACCGAGATGCGAGTGGCGCTCGGCACCGGGGCGCTGCTCGCGACCGCCTCGATCCTGGCCCTTTGCATCGGCGCCATCGTCCGCGACAGCGCCGCCGCGGTCACCTCCGTCATCGGGGCCGTCGTGCTGCCGTACCTGCTGATCGCCAACCCGTTCATGCCCGCGAGCGTGGCGAACTGGCTGACCAGGGTGACGCCGGTCGCGGCCTTCGCCGTCCAGCAGACGCTTGTGCAGTACCCCCAGGTCGCCAGCCACTACACGCCGTACCAGGGCTACTACCCACTGGTGCCGTGGGTCGGGCTCGCCGTCCTGGCCGGCTACGCCGTGGCCGGACTGGCCGTGGCGGCCGTCGTTCTCCACCGGAGGGACGCGTGAGACCGGCCCTGCACGCGGAATGGACGAAGCTGCGGACCGTCGCCGGCCCCGGGTGGCTGATGCTCGGCATGATCGCGGCGACAGTGGCCCTCAGCGCCGCGGCGGCCTCGGTGGTGACCTGCGCGGCCGACGGTTGCGGCGGTGACCCGACCAAGCTCAGCCTCGTCGGCGTCGTGCTCGGCCAGGCGCCGGCCGCCGTGCTGGGCGTGCTGGTCATCAGCGGCGAATACGGCTCCGGCATGATCCACACAACGCTGACGGCCGTGCCGCACCGGGTCACCGCCTTCGCGGCCAAGGCCATCACGCTCACCGGCGTCGTAGCCGCCGCCGCGACAATCGCGGTTCTCGGATCGCTGCTGGCAGGCCGGCTCATCCTGTCCCACCACGGCTTCACCGCCGCCCCCGGCCGTCCGGCCCTGTCCCTGACGCTCCGCGCGACCACGGGGTCGATCCTCTACCTGACCCTGATCGGCCTGCTCAGCCTCGGCATCGCCGCCGTCGTGCGCAACTCCGCGACCAGCATCGGGGTCATCCTCGGCCTGCTCTACCTGCTTCCCCTCCTCGCCCAGGCGATCGGCGATCCACACTGGCAGCGCCGGCTCGAGCAGTTCGCACCGATGAGCGCCGGGCTTACCGTCCAAGCCACCACCGACCTCGGCAGCCTGCCCCTCAGCCCGTGGGCCGGCCTCGGCGTCACCGCCGGGTGGGCCGCCGCCGCGCTCGTGGCGGGCGGCCTGCTGATACGCACACGGGACGCCTGAAGCACTCCGGCTACCGGGTTGCTGCCCAGCCCACGCGCTCGAGTGTCACCGCTCAGGATTCTGGGCGCGTGCGGCTCAGGGACACCACCCGCGATGATCAAAACCCTTTCGGGTACGCCATGAGCATCCCCGCAACCGCAACCGCATCGGCATTGACAACTTTGGTTGTCACGGTGAGGCTGGCGTTGACAACCAAAGTTGTCACCACCGCTCCCACCAGTGCTTCGTCACCCGTGACTCGAGGCAACCTCCCGTCAACCCGGCGGCAGGGCATCGAGTCGCCACCGGCATGCGACGGAGCAGCTATGGCGGCGCTGACGAAAGCCCAGCACGATCTCGTGCAGGACGAACTCGCGCAGATGACGGTGCGGATCGCCCAGTGGATGATGGCCGGCGAGGACTCGCCGGACTGGATGGACGAGCACCGGGTGCGACTGGCGGTCCTGGCGGCGACGGTCTTCATCGAAGAGCAAGTCGCCGACCAGCAGCGCGAGGCCGCCCACCGGGCAGGTGCCGCCGGTGCCACCTACGTGCAGATGGGCACGGCCTGCGGGATCAGCCGGCAAGCGGCGCGAAAGCGCTGGCCCGACGTGGCGGCAGCCAGCAGGAAGTGACCGGCAGCGGCCGAGGTTGGCCAACAAGGGCACCGCTGTCGGGCAACACTGGGGCAACTGTTGGCGCGCTCGGTCCGACTGTCCGGCGCCCGTGAGCGGATGAGCACCTCGCACCGGCGCCCGGCCGGTGCCCGGTCGTCCTCCGTGAGGTGCCCATGTCCGCGACATCGTGGCCGTCATCGCCCCTGCAGGCAGCACAGCGCGCCTTCTCCCTGCTGCTCACCCCACCGACCGCGTTCACCTACGACACCAGCGAGATCGAGGCGCTCGCCTGCGGCCCGGTCCCGCTGGACCGGCTGCGCGGCCTGCTGCTGTGCGCCCGGACCACCCCGCAGGACCGCGACATCGTCTGGCGCGACCTGGTCATGCGCGCCCGCCGCGACGGCCCCGGCTGGGTCATCGCGGCGGCCGGCGTCGCGATGCCCGGACTGCGCCGCGCCGCGCGACGGCTGGCAACGGGCTGGCCAGGCGACGTCCACGACCTGGACGCCGAACTGCTGACCGGATTCGTGGCCGCGCTGCGCACCGTGGACGTGGACAGCCCCCGGATCTGTGGCCGGCTGATCGAGGCCGGGGTGCGCGCGGCCCGCAAGGTCCGGGACGCCTCGGCGGAGCAGGTCGCCCGGATCGCCGGGATACCGGGACCAGCCCTGCCGGCCCGGCCCGCCGACCACCCCGACTTCGTGCTCGCCCGGGCCGTCGCGGTCGGCGTGGTCGACGCCGACGAGGCGTACCTGATCGGCGCGACCCGCCTCGAAGGAGCGAGTCTGGCCCAGGCGGGGGAGCAGCGCGGCATCTCGCCGCAGCTGGCCTCGACCTGGCGGACCCAGGCGGAGGCCCGGCTCCGGGCGGCGATCCAGGACGGCGACCTCGCCTTCGTGACGCTGAACCCTCGTCTCACCAAAGCCATCGCCGAGGCCACACCCTCGGCCAGCAGCGGGAATCTGTTGGCCAACACCCGCCGGTCGTAGATCGCCCGGGACCCCGTGTTGGGGTGCAGTCGGGCCGGTGTCCGGCGATGTTCGGTACCCAACAGCAGGCCTTAGAGAGGTGCGGCATCAACCGGTGCCGTTCCCATCGCTGGGCCCCGCCGTGAGCGGGGCCCGGGAGGTGCCCATGCTGTCGCGCCCCATCGGCCGTCTCGCCCTCGCGGCGACCGCCGTCCTCCTCCTGCTGATCGTCGCCGAACCGGCGCGGGCCGCCCAGGAGACTGTGCTCGCGGTCTACACCCTGCCGCGGATCATCACGAACATCCGCAACTGGGTGATCGGGATCGCTGCGGCGAACGCCACGCTGTTCCTGAGCATCGCCGGGATCCGCTACATGCTGGCCAACGGTGACGTCGGCGAGGTCGAACGCGCCAAGACCGCGTTCCGGTGCGCGCTGCTCGGCTACGCGATCGCCCTGCTCGCCCCGGTGTTCATGAGCGTCCTCAAGTCTCTGATCGGGGCGTCCTGATGATGGGCTGGGCGTTCGACGCGCTGCTCGGGCCGCTGCTGGGCTGGATCGCCGACCTGGTCGAGGCGGCCCTGGACCTGGCGTGGCGGCTGCTGTCGCTGACCGTGCTGGTCGTGCCGGACGTGACCCGGCTACCGCAGGTGCAGCACGTGATGTGCACCGCGCTCGGTGTGGTCAACACCTGCTACGTGCTCGCGTTCCTGTGGACCGGTGTGCTGGTGATGAACCGCGAGTGGATGGCGTCGCAGGCCGAGCTCGGCGAACTGATCCCGCGCCTGGTGATCGGGCTAATCGCGGCCAACAGCGCCCCGGCGATCTGCTCGGCGATCACCCAGACGGCCAACGCGCTGACGGTCGCGATGACCGGGCCGCGCGGGGCGTCGCCGGTGCGCGGGCTGCAAGCGGCGACCGCTGACGCACGCGGTCAGTGGGCGACCAGCCGGCCCGAAGACTTCCTGCTGCTGATCATCGGGGTGTTCGTCGCGATCCTCGCCGTGCTGCTGGTCTACCAGTGGATCGGCCGGGCCGGGCTGCTGATCCTGTTGGTCGGGCTCGCCCCGATCGCGTTGGCCCTGCACGGCACCCCGCTGACCGAACCGATCGCGAAACTGTGGTGGCGGGTGGTGCTCGGGGCGCCTGCGACCGTGGTCCTGCAAGCGGTCGCGCTGCACACCACCCTGCAGATCCTGATCGAGGCCCGCACCACGTTCCCGGCGCTGGGACTGTCCGGCACCCCGGGCGCGGCGATGAAACTGCTGGTCGTCGCGTGCCTGCTGTGGGGTGTGATCCGGATCCCGGGCCTGGTGGGCCGCCTGGTCATGCAGACCCGGCCCGGCCGGATGTCGGGTCTGGTGCGGGTGGTGGCCGTACAACAGCTCGCCCGGATGCTGCGGGTGCCGGCGAAAGCGGGCCGGGCAGCCGCAGGCGGTGCGGCGGCGCGCCGCAGCCCGGCACCCGGGTACACCCCGCTCCCGCCAGGAAGCACCCCGCGCCCAGGCGGCACGCCGCCGAGCGTCCGCCGCCCGGCGAGCCGCCGCGCACCGGTCAGCCCGTACACCGCCGACCAGCTGCGCGACGGAGTCGACCTCTACACCCAGGCAATGAAGAGGAAAGGCCAGCCATGAGAGAGGACTTCGAGATGCCGGTCCGGGCGCGGATCCCGGCCGACATCGACACCCCCGACAAGATCGCCTACGGGTTGACCGCCCGCCAACTGGCGATCCTGGCCGTCGCCGCCGTCCTCGGCTACGGCCTGTTCACGCTGCTGGCTACCGTGCTGCCCACCCCGGTCGCCATCGCGATCCTGATCCCACCGGCTGGCGCGGCGATCGCCCTGGCCATCGGCCGCCGCGACGGGATCAGCCTCGACGCCTGGCTCTGGGCCGCCCTGCGCCACCGCCGTCACCCGCGCGTGCACACCGCCCCCGACCTGCAGCCCGCCATCGCGATCACCGACGACGGCGTGCTCGACACCGGCACCCACGCGGTCGCCCTGGTCGCCTGCACCACCGTCAACATCGGACTGCGTACCGCCGACGAGCAGGCCGCGCAGATCGCCGGCTAC
Source organism: Actinoplanes palleronii (assembly GCF_016862315.1). GTDB lineage: Bacteria > Actinomycetota > Actinomycetes > Mycobacteriales > Micromonosporaceae > Actinoplanes > Actinoplanes palleronii. Next base: position 40,652 of record NZ_BOMS01000163.1, read on the forward strand.
GGCCGCTGGCTCAACAGCCTGTCCACCCCGGTGCAGATCGTCGTGTCTACCCGCCGCGTGGATCTGTCCCGGCAGGCGCAGCGGGTCAGCGACACCGCGGAAACGATCACCGACCCCGGCCTGGCCGCGCTGGCCCGCGACTACGCCGACTTCCTCGACGATCTCGCCGCGCACCGCGACCCGCTCTGGCGTACCGTCACCGTCGCCCACCCGGCGGCGGGCGAACCGGCCGCGCGCACCGCACAGGCCCGCCGGCAGGCCGAGCACACCGCCGCCACGCTCGCCACTCTCGGCGCCGGCACCGCGGTCCTCGACGGTGGTGCCGCGCTCGCCGTGCTGACCTGCGCGGTCGACGCCTACACCCCGGCGGACACCGGCTGGCCGCGGGCGCTGCCGGATCAGCCGGTCACCGCAGGCGGTCCGGCATGAGACCGCGCCAAGACCCCAACCCCATCGAGGGTACGACCATGGCCGCGCTGCCCGGCCCCGCCGCCGTGCACACGCATCCCGACCACGTGCAGGTCGCCGACGGCTACACCGCCACGCTGATCGTCACCGGCTATCCCGCCGAGGTCGGCCCGGCCTGGCTCGAACCGTTGCTGTCCTGGCCGGGCCGCCTCGACGTGGTGCTCTACGTCGACCCGCTGTCCGCACCGGCGGCCGCGGCCCGGCTGCGCCGCCAGCGCGCCCGGCTCGAATCCCATCGGCTCGACGACGCCGGCCGCGGCCGGGTCAGTGACCCGCTGACCGACGCGGCCGCCGACGACGCCGCCGAACTCGCCGAACGGGTCGCCCGCGGCGAGTCCACACTGTTCCGCGTCGGGCTGTACCTGTGCGTGACCGCCGCGAGCCCGACCGAGCTGCGCGACGCCGTCACCCACGTGCGCGCCACCGCCGCGTCGGTGCTGCTCGACACCCAACCGGCCACCTGGCGCCACCTGCAGGGCTGGCAGTCCGGGCTACCCCTCGCCACCGACCGGCTGCACACCCGCCGGGTCATGGACACCGACGCCCTCGCCGCCGCGTTCCCGCTGGCCGGCGCGGACCTGCCCGCACCGTTGCCGGGCCGGCCCGGACCCGCCGGCGGGATCCTGTACGGGCTCAACCGCGCCTCGCACGGCGTCGTCTGGTGGGACCGCTGGTCGCAGGACAACGCCAACGGCGTCGTGCTGGCCCGCAGCGGCAGCGGCAAGTCGTACTTCGTCAAACTCGACATCCTGCGCGAGCTGTCCGACGGCGTGCACGTGGCGGTGATCGACCCGGAGAACGAGTACCTGCGCCTGGCCGACGCCGTCGGCGGCGCCACCATCGTGCTCGGCACCGGCGGCGTACGCCTCAACCCGCTGGACATCCCGGCCGGTGACCGCCGCGACCAGGCCCGCACCCGGCGCGCGCTGTTCCTGCACACCCTGGTCGCGGTGCTGCTCGGCGAACAGCCACCACCGGCCGAACGCGCCGCGCTGGACCGGGCGGTGCTCACCGCCTACGACACCGCCGGCATCACCACCGACCCGGACACCTGGCAGCGCCCCGCGCCGCTGCTGCGCGACGTGACCGCCGCACTCACCGACCAGGACGGCCCGGCGGGACAGATGCTCGCCGCCCGGCTCACGCCATGGACGCACGGCTCGTTCCGCGAGCTGTTCGACGGGCCCACCAGCACCGTGCCGGCCGGGCAGCTGGTCTGCTGGTCGACCCGGGCGCTCGCCGACGAACTGCGCGCCGCCGGCATGCTGCTCGCCCTCGACGCGATCTGGCGCGAGATCGACAACCCGGCCGCCGACCCGCCGCGCCGGCTGGTCGTCGTCGACGAGGCGTGGACGCTGATGCGCGACGGCGACGGCGCCCGCTTCCTGGCCCGGCTGGCCAAACAGGCCCGCAAACGCCGCGCCGGGCTGCTGGTCTGCTCCCAGGACGTCCTTGACGTGCTCGGCAGCGACCTCGGCCAGATCGTGATCGCCAACGCCGCCACCCAGGTGCTGCTGCGCCAGGCACCCCAGGCGATCGACCTGATCACCGACGCGTTCGCCCTGAGCACCGGTGAGGCCCGCGCGCTGCTCACCGCCCGGCGCGGCGAAGCGCTGCTGCTGTCCGGCACGCACCGCGTCGGGTTCCAGATCGTCGCCGCCCCCGCCGAACATCGGCTGTGCACCGGCGAGCTCGACCTCGACGACTGATCACCGCCACCCTCTATCGGCTCAAGGAGGCCACCATGATCATTCTTATTGTCGGGCTGTTGGTACTGCTGGCCGCGCTGGTGTGCGGCTGTTGGCTGCTGTGGGGCGAACGGCGCCGCCGCCGGCTGGCCACCGGCGGCCGGGAAATACTGATCATCCCGCCCGCCGTGGTCGACCCGGCCGGCGCGGCGGTCTTCTGGGCCACGCTCGCCGAAGTGCTGCGCACCGGATGGCGCCAGCGACTGCGGCACGGCCGCGCCTTCACCGCGTACGAATATCGGTGGAACGGTCGTCAGCTGCAGATCACCGTGTGGTTACCGCGAACCGTGCCCGTCGAACCGGTCCTCGCCGCGATCCGCGGCGCCTGGCCCGGCGCCGCCTGCCACGTCGCGCCGGCGAGCGCACCACTACCCGCACCGGCCGCCGCCGCCGGCTCCGCGCTGGCACCGATGCTGCCGGCCTGGTACCCGCTGCGCACCGAGCACCGCAACGACCCGCTGCGCACCCTGATCAGCGCCGCCGCCGGCCTGAAAACCGGCGAGCAGGCCTGCGTGCAGATCCTCGCCCGGCCCGCCACCGCGCGCGCCCAGGCCCGGCTGCGCCACGGCGTGCGGGCCCTGCGCGGCGACACGCCACCGCGCGGCCTGCTCGACCCGGCCGGCTGGTTGCTCGCCGTCCTCGACCTGTTCGTCGGCACCGCGCCCCGGCCGACTGGGCGGCCCGCCGCGCGCCTCGACCCGCAGCGCGACCGCGACGCCCGGGCCGCCCTCGACCAGCTCGCCGGCCCGCACTGGGAGATCGCCATGCGCACCGCGGTCGTGCGCGAACAGGCGCGCGGTGACCGCGACGCGGTGCAAGCCCGGATGACCGTGCTGGCCCGCGGGATCACCACCGCGTTCGGGCCGTTCACCGCCCGCAACCGGCTGCGCGCCCGCCGCCTGAACGACCCGGCCACGCTGCTCAACCAGCGGCGGCTGCGGCACGGCTTCCTGCTCACCCCGATCGAACTCGCCATGCTCGCTGCCCTGCCGCAGGACGTCGCCGTGCCCGGCCTGGACCGGGCCCGCGCCAAAGCCGTCCCCGCCCCGGTCGGCGTGCCCACCGGCGGACGCGACACCAAACGCCTCGGTCGCGCCGAAGTCGGCGGCCACCCGGTCGCGCTGCGCGCCGCCGACGCCCGCCACCACCTGCACGTGCTCGGCTCCACCGGCTCCGGCAAGAGCACCCTGCTGCTCAACCTGATCCTCGACGACATCCACGCCGGGCGCGGCACCGTGGTCATCGACCCGAAAGGCGACCTGGTCACCGACCTGCTCGACCGGATCCCGGCCGGTTACGCCCGGCGCCTGGTCCTGCTCGATCCCGACCAGCGCGACGGGCCCACCCTCAACCCGCTCCAAGGCGACGACCACGACCTGCTCGTCGACAACGTGGTCAGCATCTTCGGCCGGATCTTCGCCAAACACTGGGGCCCGCGCATCGACGACACCCTGCGGGTGGCCTGCCTGACCCTGCTGCGCCAGCCCGGCGCGACCCTGACGAGCATCCCGGAACTGCTCAACGACCGCGCGTTCCGCCTCAAATACACCCGCGACCTCGACGACCCGGTAGGTCTCGGCGGCTACTGGTCCTGGTTCGAAACCACCCCGGCGCAGCTGCGGGCCACGGTGATCGGCCCGGTCCTAGCCCGCTTGCGATCACTGTTGTTGCGCGATTTCGTACGGCACACCTTCGGCGCCCCGCGCTCCAGCTTCGACATGCGCCGCGTCCTCGACGGCGGCATCCTGCTCGCCCGGCTGCCCAAAGGCCAGATCGGCGAGGAGACCGCCCGGCTGATGGGCTCGTTCGTGCTGGCCAGCGCGTGGCAGGCGGCGACCGCCCGCGCCCGGCTCCCACAGGAGCAGCGCCGCGACGCGACCGTGTACCTGGACGAGGCGCACAACTTCCTCAACCTGCCCGGCTCGATCGCCGACATGCTCGCCGAAGCCCGCGGCTACGGCCTCGGCCTGGTCCTGGCGCACCAGAACCTGTCGCAGATGCCCCGCGAGACCCAGCTGGCCGTCTCCGCCAACGCCCGCAACAAGCTGATCTTCAGCTGCGCGCCGGAGGACGCCGGCCAGCTGGCCCGGCACACCAGCCCCGAACTCGACGAGCACGACCTGGCGCACCTGGACGCGTTCACCGCCGCGTGCCGGCTCGTCGTCGCGGGCCGCGAGACACCGGCGTTCACGGTGCGCACCCCGGGCCCACGACCGGTGATCGGCAGCGCTGCCGAACTGCGCGCCGCCCTGGCCCCGCCTCGGCCCTGACCCCGGCCCGCGCCCCGGCCCCACCCCCGCCTCGAAAGACCGGGCCAAGCAGGCCCTGAACCGCCCAACACCGCAGCTAGGAGGCCCTCATGCGCGCAGCGATGCCACCCCGACAGCTTCCTGTAGGGGAAGCTCCCGAACGGGGGAGCAGCCTTTTGACCATTTCCCGCCGCCTGCAGGTCCGCGACTACACGATCGCCCAGCTGCTCGACGAACACACCGCCCTGACCACCGACCAGCTGACCGCGATGCTGTTCGCGCACCGCACCACCTGCCGCCACCGGCTGCACACCCTGCGAACCCTCGGATTCATCGACCGGTTCGTGCGCCACCGGCCCGGTGGCCGCTACCCGGTCTGCTGGGTCGCCGGATTCCTGTCCGCGCGGTACGTCGCCCTGGCACGCGGCGAGGCTCCGCCGAGCGCCCGGGCGCTGCGCGACCGGCAGGACCGCGCGTACACCAGCCCGTACCTCGATCACCTGCTGGGGGTCAACGACTTCTTCGTGAGCCTGCTGGCCCACGCCCGCCGGCAACCCGGACCGGACCTGATCCGCTGGTGGTCCGAACGGACCACGGCCTCCGCGTTCGGCCGGCGCATCCACCCCGACGGGCACGGCATCTGGACCGACGGCACCACCGAGACCGGCTTCTTCCTCGAACTCGACCGCGGCACCGAATCCCTGACCCGCCTGGTCGACAAACTCGCCGCCTACCGGCGCCTGCGCGCCGACGGCGGCCCCGGCTACCCGGTGCTGTTCGCCCTGCCCAACCAGGCCCGCGAGCAACACCTACACGCCAAGCTCGCCGACCAGCTGCTGGCGGGCCTGCCGGTCGCCACGTGCGTGACCCGGCCGGGCGTCAGCCCCGCCGGTCGGGTGTGGTGGCTGGCCGGCAACGGACCGCGGCGGCGCAGCCTGGCGGAGCTCGCCACCGAGGACGGCCCGGCCGGTCCGCTCAACCCGGGCCCCGCGATGCCCGACCACCACCCGCTCGCCCTGATGACGGGCGTGCCGCTGCTGCCGTGAGATCCCCGGGGCCTCCTGACGTCCGGGCCCCGGGGTCGTGCGGTCAGCTGTCCGCCTGCGGCGGGTTGATCGGCAGCCCAGCAGCCTCCAAGAAGCCGCGCAGGGTCACCGCCAGCGCGGGCAGCTTGTCGTTCTCCACGAAGGCGAAACCGTGATCGCTCATCATGTCCGCGATCGCTTCAGCGATGCTCCCGTACGTCATCTCTGTCACCGGACGCTCCTCGAGGTAGGGGCCGACGTCCGCGCCGGCCGCTCGGATCGGAATCGACCGCAGGCGTGCGCCGCCCGGCGGTCAGGGCTGCCTCCCGCATCGGGCTGCACCTCTGACCCCCGGCCGATCACCAGCAGTCCGTCGACCTGGACGAAGATGTCCCGCTGCTCGACCGCCTCACCGGCGGGGTTGAGCTCGTAGACCAGCAGCCACACCCAGCCGAGGTGAGTCGTCCAGTCGTGCACATGGATGACCCGCACCACGATCGGCGTCAAGAACTGCACACTGGCCCGTCGATCGACCAGCAGAACATCACCCGCTCGCGGCGTCATGGCCGACCGCCCGGTACCGGGATCCACCGTAGGAACGGTTCCACGAGATCCGTGACCGGTTCCTGCCCCAGCGGACCAGCCGCGGCGTGGTCGAGTTCCGTCAACGTCGGCACCGCCAGGGCCGGTATGTCGCGGCGTAGAGCGGTACGCGCAGGGTTTTCTCGCTGCGGCCCGCAGCATGGTGGTGCTGGCCGGTGAATTCGCATGCGGCTCCTTCCCCCGGAGGGAAGGGCGACCGGCAGTGACCGTGTCGCCATGCTCGCGCTTCGAGTCTGCGCGCGCAGTTTTGAACGGTCAAGCTGGGCAGGTGCCCAATTTTCCGCCGGATGTGTTAAGTAGCTGAGACCATCCGGCCATCGGTGGGGGGAGTGCGAGTGGACAGCCCGACCTTCGTGAGGTTCCAGCTCGGCGCGCAGCTCCGCCGGCTCCGGGAGGCGATCAAGGTGCCGACCGAGCGTGCCGCCGCCGTCATCAAGGTTTCCCCGAGCACCCTGCGCCGGATCGAGACCGGCCGTGTCGGCATCAAGGGCCCGGCGTTGAACGCGCTGCTCACCGCGTACGGCGTCGACAACACGGAACTGCGCGAGACGTTGCTGACGATGGCTCGCGAGGGCAAACGGCGTGGTTGGTGGGCGAAATACGGCGACCTGCCGGAGGTCTACCGGCAGTACATCGGGCTGGAATCCGCGGCTGACGAGATGCTCAACTTCGAGACCATCGTGGTCCCGGGTCTGCTGCAGACCGAGGCGTACGCCCACGCGATGACGAGCGAGGATGCCTTCGACCCTGGGCCGGAGGCCATCGCGCAACGCGTCGACGCCCGGATGGAGCGGCAGAAGCTGATCAGCCAGGGCACGCTGCAGCTGGTCGCGGTCATGGACGAGGCGGTCCTGCACCGCCAGATCGGCGGACCGCAGGTGATGCGGGACCAGCTGGCCGCCCTGCTCCAGGCGGCGGCGTTGCGCAACGTCACCCTGCAGGTGATCCCGTTCCGCGACGGCGCCTACGCCTCGATGCTGTCGAGTTTCGCCATCCTGAACTTTCCCCATGGTCCCGGCGTCGTCTACATCGAAGGACTCACCGGAGACCTCTACGCTGAGGGCGAGGACCTGCGTCGTTGCCTGACCGTCTTCACCAACCTCAGATCGTCGGCGATGTCGCCCAGCGCCTCGCTCGAGATGATCCAACAGATCCGCGATGCCGAGCACCAACCGTAGGAGGAGTTCGCATGCTCGATCACACGTGGCGCACCAGCACCCGCAGCGGCAGCAACGGCCAATGTGTCCAGGTCCGGCTCGTAGCCGACACTGTCGAGGTCCGCGACAGCAAGGACCCCAACGGTCCGGTCCTCGCTTTCACGCCCGGCGAGTGGGACGCGCTGCTGGCCGGCGCCAAGAACGGCGAGTTCGACCTTCCGGCCTGATCGCAGCCGGCAGCATCACCGCAGCGTGGTAGTTGGACTGCGGAGCACCCCGTACGTGGAACTGGCCGGCTCAAGAAGCAGTCCGGCATCGACACGGTCGGAGCACCCTCACCCGCGTCGGGCTGGTTCGGGCCTAGAACGACTGCGTGGTGCCCGGCCCCGGAGTACCCCCACCTGCGTGGGGACGACCTGATGGTCAAATTTAGGCGCGCTCCCTGCGCCCGGAGCACCCCCACCTGCGTGGGGACGATCGCCGTCACGGCCTCGATCCGGTTGAGTGGGGCCGGAGCACCCCACCTACGTGCGACGACGTGGGAATGGATGTTACCGGAAATCGGTCCCGGGGGGACTGAGGGGATCGTGCTACGAGCCGGGGTACGCCGCGCGGATGTCACCGTCGAACAGCCGCCAGTGGAGGTCGTTCATGCGTGCCGCGGCCGGGGCGGGTGTGGGAGTTGGTGCCGGATCCGCGTACCGGCCGGGACGGCTTGATCCTGGGTGGGACGGGCTACCTGTCGGCGGACACCACGACCGACGTGGACTACCGGCCGTATGCCGTATGCCGTATGCCGTATGCCGTATGCCGTGTGCGCCGTGCCGGCCGGCGCCGATCTGCTGGTCGTCGCGGGTCAGAGGGAGAAGGTCCGGCGGTACGGCGGGCCCGATCTCTCCGAGCTGCCGGTCCTCGGCGTGAACAACCCTGTTCAGGACATCTGTGCGTTGCCGGTCGGCGATCGGTGGGCGCTGTTCGTCACCGATGAGGAGTGGACGTACCGCTTCGATGCCGTCACCGGGGAAGCCTGGCTGGCCGGTTCTTAGGCTGTAAACACGATGGGCCACCCGGGTCTGGGCGCGCCGTCGGTCAGCCGGAGGCACCGACTTCCAGCGTCTGTTGCGATTACAGGATCGGCAGCCGCCGCACCCCCGGGGCTCTTCTCCTGCTCGGTGCAGCGATCGGTAGACGCCTCGCGGGCGGCACCCGCGCGCACGATCTCCGTGGCCTGCGGATCAGCCGAGAACCCAGTCCACGGTGTTCGGCGCGAGGCCGAGTCTTCCGGGTGATCGCAGCCAGCATCGTCGGCTGCGGTGCGCGGTTCGAAGTACCCTTCGTCGGCCGGGGGCACTCCCGAGTGCATAAAGGGTGGGCACGTCACTGCCGCCAGCGGGTCAACAACGACCGCAACAGTCCGCGAGCAGTCGGTGAAACGCAGAAAATCCCTGCTCAGAAGCGCTTTCCGGGCCAGGGGATATGCCCGGTGCTGCTTGGTCATTCCCTGTTTGGTCCATGATTGGACCTCCTGGCAACGGTCAGTAACCGTGGCATCGTTGCCTGGAATGGTCCACTAGGTGCTAGCAGGGAAAACGTAACCGTTCGGACCTAGGTTTGACGCACTTAAGGTGATCGATTAGGCTTTTGATCGTTGCCAGCGATGGAGTGTCATGCGACTCCTATTGTGTGGGCAATTTTTTTGCGTCTTCCGCCGTTTTGAAACGCGGAACCTATTCGGGGAGGTTCTATGAATCTGCGTGCAGCTCTCGCGGTTGGAGCAATGGGTCTGGGAACGGTTGGCGGCATTCTTGTCGTCTCCGCTCCTGCTTGGGCCGCTTGTTCCGTGTCGGCCGCTAAGCCGACCTCGGGTCACGTTTCTAAGGGCACGCGTAGTGGATGCGCCGGTGCGGCCGTCAACTTCGAGGTGCGCTTCGAGAAGGACGTGGCCTTCCTGCCTGACCTGCCGGTCGCGTACACGTACACGACCTTCCAGAACGGCAGCCTCTCGGTCACCGGTAACTGCGGTGCCGGGAACGGTGAGTACTACACCTGGGTCCTGCAGAATGGCAGCAGCGCGGTTGAGTCGCCGCGCGTTACGCAATGCTGATTTTCAGCTGATTTTGTAGTAGCTTTGCCTGCCTAAAGGTTGCCTGCGGTGGGCCCGGGATGCGCATCCCGGGCCCACCTTTTGGAGTTTGGATCTGATGAATCTCACGGTTGAACGCGTTTCAGCTGGTTATGGCCACGTGCGGGTGCTGGATGAGTTGTCTTGGAGGATTCCGCCCGGCGTGACCGGGTTGCTTGGTCCGAACGGTGCGGGAAAGACGACACTGCTGCATCTGTTGGCGGGGATCACGAGGCCCTGGCAGGGGGCTATTACCGCGCGTGACGGATCCGCGTCGGTTCTGAGTACCGGCAAGGAATACTCGCGGCGCGTCGGATTCCTTCCGCAGCATTTCACGTTTGCTGAGGAGATGCGGGTACTGGACACGGCCACCTATGCGGCCTGGGTCAACGGCGTTCCCAAGCGGGACTGCCCGGCGGCCGCGTGGGCGGCCCTGGAGCAGGTCGACCTGCACAGCAAGTCGCGCGATCGCGTGAAATCGTTGTCGGGTGGCCAGCGGCAACGTCTCGGCCTGGCAACCGCGCTGGCGCACGAACCGGACCTGCTCATTCTGGACGAGCCGACGGTCGGCCTGGACCCCGCGCAACGGCTGAGGCTCCGTGAGGCGATCACGTCGATCGGGGCACGTCGGACAGTGGTGATCTCCACCCACCTGATCGAGGACGTGACCTACATGTGTGACCGCGTCGGTGTGCTGGCAGCGGGCAAGATGGCGTTCGATGACACGATCGACGAGCTGGCCAAACTGGTCGATGAGGATGCCGGCCACGGCTTCGGCTCCGCGTTCGAGCAGGCGTACGCCGGGATCGTTGCGCGGCTGGGGCGTGAGGCGTGACCGACACCGCGCGGGAGGGTCACTCTGTCGAGCAGGTGCTGCCTCGGGCACCGAAATCGACCGCACCCCGAACAGGGTTCTTCTGGCCGCTGGGCGTCTGGTACTTCCTCGCCGCCTTCGTGGTGATCGCCGGGGTGACCCTGGTTCGGACAAGCCTGGAGCTCAGCTTCGCTTATGAGGAATGGGCGCACACCAATGGCCTTTTCCAGCGGTCGGCACTGGACATCACGGGGCCCCTGGCTGCGGCATTCGGTGCCTACCTGAGCGGACGGCTGACCCCGCCGAGCCGACCGTATGCGTTGCCGCGCTTCGCCAGGAGCAAGGCTGAGTTCCTCGCGCATCATCTGTTGCCCGCGGCCACGGTGGTCACTGCCGGCTACGTTCTCGGTCTGGTGCCGATCGTGGTGAAGACCTACAGCACCGCGACGACAGGTTCCCTCGCGCCGCTGGGATTTGTGATCGGTATTGTCATCCTCAATACCTTGTTGGTCCTCGGTTGGCTGTTCGGGGTGGTGGCGCAATCGGCCTTCGCCGCACCGATCGCGTTCGCTGCCGGATTTGCCGCAACGCTCTGTGGTTATGGCATCGGAGCCTGGAATTCGGTGACACCGGTTGTCGGAGATGTCAGCACGGCGGGCCGAGTGGAGACCCTCGCGTTCGCACTTTTCCGTGGAGCATTCTTCGCGATTGTCCTCGTCGCCGCATTGGCAACCGCAGCCGGCGTTCTTCGCACGAGAGGATTCCAGCGACGCCTGCCACCCGTGCGAGTATTTGCGTGGTGGATCCTGCCGGCTGTCCTTTTGGCGGTAGGAATGGTGCGGCCGCCAAGCCCTGCGGTGCGGGAGGTAAACCCGCCGAAGATCTGCAAGGAAGCGGTCGGAATGAGTTTCTGCGTGCACCAGGCGCATGAGCGCGACCTTGACGACTTGGTGGCCGAAGTGGAACCGATCGTCGTGCTTGTGGGCCAGGAAAACCTGCCGTTCACCCGCGTCGAAGATACGGCATTGCATGACGGGGCAAATCCGCACCTCGATCCGACGGTGTACTACGCCGACGTGTCGCCGCGGTACGGCGCAACCGGTGACCGTGACATCATCGCCAACCTGATCGCCGGTTCCGAGACGTGTTTCGTGCGGCCGGGATGGGAGCAGAGCGCACCAGGTTATAACGCTTTCATGCTGACGCTGCGTCTGTCCGGGGACCGCGAGAGCGGCGCTGACAAGAGATTTGGCAAGCTCTCCGACAAGCAGGTCCACCAGTGGCTGAACTCCCATCGGAACCAGATCCGCGGTTGCGCTATCACTGACGACCTGTTGCCGTGAATCCGGTGATCATTGTCCTTTCGCGTTCAGGGATTCGGTATCTGCTGGCAGCCATATTGTGTGGCGTCGCCGGCGCTCTGTGCGCACCGTTCTCGCTGAAGATCGAAATGGCGCAGAGCAACCCAGTCGTGGTCGTCGGGCTGGCCGAACTGGCAGCGCTGGCGCTCGCGTGCACCGGCTTGATCGTCATGAGGCCACGACTGTGGTCAGTTGACCGGCTCGGTGTGACCCGACGGCGGTGGATCCCGACGGCCTGCGTGACCGTGTTGAGCCTGGTGTGCCCGCAATTGGTGCTTGCCGGTGCCGATGTGGTGGCGCTGCCCGCCGGGACGTGGCCTCCGTCAGCCACGACGGTCCTGTTCCTGACCGGTCTGGGGCTTCTGCTTGCGCCCTATACCGGGGCTTTGCGGGCGACCGGTGTTGTTCTGACGCTCTATGTCGGGCTTGTTCTCGCTTCACAGATCAGCCACGATGTTCGCCTTTGGTCTCCTTTGGTCGCGGTCACCTGGCCGACCGTGAGCGGGGCACCACTGGGCAAAGTGGTACTGGCCTGGATTGTTGCCGCGGCTGCGCTCGTGGTGCAGATCCGGACGCTCGGGTCGACAATGCGGACATGGCGTAGCGAGTTGAATGCCTCCTGACGCTGCCATTTGTCGTTGTTCCGCTGCCTCAGCTTTCAGGAGCACGTAAGGCGTCCAGCCGACGCTTCGGGTGCGGCTGTGTCGGCCGGACTGTTCGCCTTCCGTGCTCGAGAAGGGGGTCAAGGGTTGCGGCTGCTGAGCCATTCGTCGAGGGCGCGGGCTGCCTCGTCCGCCTGGCGTCTCCAGTCGAGGCGGGCGGTGATGACAGCGCTGTCCTGGAGGTCGGTGATCGCGGCGAAGACGTCCGGTCGGGCCTTTTCCAGCCAGGACGTGATCGGTTCGCCGGTGCGTTCCAGGGTGGCGTCCAGGCGGGCGCCGGCGGTGATCAGGGCGCGGATCATCGGGATGTCGGCCATGCCGTAGGCGGTGGCGACCAGCGGGGTCACGCCGGCGACGTCGGCGTCGTTGATGTCGAGGCCTTCGGCGAGCAGCCGTTCCAGCAGGGTGGGATCACGGAGGTGCGCCATGAAGTGCAGCAGGGTGCGGCCCCGGTGGTCGCGCGTGTGGGCGGAGACTCCGGCGTCGAGCAGCGTCACCACGGCGTCGGTGTCGCCGTGCAGCGCGAACCGCATCAGTTCGCGGCGTTGCTCCTGCAGGCGGCGCGGCAGCCGGGCCTGCCGGACGGGCGGGGCCTGGGGGACGGGCGGCGCCACGGGCATGGCTGCCGACAACTCGAGCGGCGAGGTCCTGCGCGATTTCCTGTACCAGCATCACGCTGTCGAGTACTGCTGTGCCTATGCCGGGGTACGGCCCGTTGACGCTCGCCCGTTCCTCGAACCTGACCGGTGGGTGCGGTTGCCCGCTCGCGACTGGTGGGCATTCTCGGCGGATCAGCGATGCCCCCCCGGTGATCGTTGTGGATCCTTGTCGTGTCGCCGGCAGGCCGCTGCCCCGGGCGGGGCAGCGGCCTGGTGTCACTGTTGGTTGAGGCTGCACTGACATGCCACGGTGATCGAGGCGAGGAAGCCCTGAGAGTCCCTGACCTCGACACCGATTCTCGTGCCGGCGCCGGATCGACAGCCGAACTGAACTACCTCACGGTCGTTCAGATTCGAGTTGATCACGTTGTTGACCCGCCACCGGATCGTGAACGGTCCGGTGCCGCCGCTGTAGTGCATGACGCAGAAGAACCGGCTTGCGCCCGTGTCGCAGTCGAACTGGGTGATCTGGAGCTGTGCGGCCGTCGCTGCGACAGTGGACGGCGCCTGCGCCTGCGCCTGCGCGGCGGCCGCCGGGCTGAGCAGGCCGACGGTGAGCGCTACCAGGATCGCCGCCGCGGTGAGGAGCCGCCGGAGAAAACCCTGTGGTCCGGGTCTGGTGAGTGGTGGTTGAACGACCATCTGGTCCTCCTTCGCCGGGGTGCACCGTCTG
>NZ_BOMS01000164.1 GCF_016862315.1 Actinoplanes palleronii
TGCGCACCACAACTTCACACACAGCGGGGGGGCTATGCCGGAGTTACTGGGGTGCCGAGTTTCAGGTGGCCGGGTTGGAGCACGTCGGCGTACACCCCGAAACACGCGGCCTTGCCGTCGCCGAACACCCTGACCCGGTAGTGCCTGGCGAGGGTCCGCAGCACCGCCGGGTCGGCCGGCAACCCGGTCTGTCCCAGCCCCGGCACCACACAGCGCGGCGTGCGGAACAGCACCCGCAGCACCACGTCACCGATCCTCAGTTCGGCGCCCGGCTCCGGGTCGGCATCCGCCGTGATCACCAGGTTGGGCCGGAACCGGTCGGCCGCCACCGGGCGCCCGACCCGCTCGGCCAGTTCGGCCAGCGCCCCCGTGGTGACCAGGTGCACCGCGCCGAAGTCGACGAACCGCCCGGTCCGCGCATACCCGCCGGACTCCTCGAGCCGTTCCTGCCCGGGTCGCAACTCGGCGAGCCAGTCCGGCACCATCCCAGGGTCGTCCGGCAACAACCGGTGGATCCGCGGCTGCGCCGGCACGGTACGGGTCAGCCGCACCGGCCGCCCGAGATGCTCGCCGAGCGCTTTGTCCGCTTCGGGGCTGCCGGCCGCGTACCGTGACCCGCCCACCTCGATCGTGGCCGGCACACCCGCCGCGGTCACCTCCAGAAGCCCACCCCACCGGCGCGGATGCTTGGCGCTCCCGATCGTCTGATCTGCGTCGTCGACACAGGCCCAGGCCCGGTCCCCGGCCAGCCCACCGCTCTCGACCGATACCTCGCCGAGGCTCTCGCCGCGCGCGCTCTTCACCGGATACCGCCGGATCCCGGCAACTTCTCCCATAACGCCCGTGCCTACCAGGCCCGGCCCCTCCCCGATGCCCCGTCCCTCCACATGAGCGGGTGAGATTGCGACCCGAATCCCCCACACCCCAGCGAGAACAGCCGAGCGTGTGAAGTTCGGGCCCGCACCCCAAGCCCCACACGCACCGACGCCGGGGCGGCGGGGCGGCGGCAGGCCGCAATCCGGTAGCGCGGACGTCTACCGCCCACCCCTGGGCGGCAAACGCACGCAATCAGGCATCGCGGATCCGCGTCGCCCTTCAGAACCAGCCAGGCTCGCTCAACTGACCCTCACGGCCGTTGCCACCCACCCGAATACGGCACGGGAGACCCAGCCGAACTCGCCCAGCTGGACCTGACAGCCGTTATAAACGCCCGAATAGGACCGTGAGAACCAGCCGAGGCCGCGACACGCGCTGCCAAGAACGCCCGAACAGGGCCGTGAGAACCAGCCGAAGCAGCGACACGCGCTGCCATGAACACCGAATAGGACCGCGAGAACCAGCCGGGGCAGCGACACGTGCTGCCGCACCCCGGGACTCGGGCCAAGGCGAGCGGGGACTCCCCCACGGCGAGCTGGACGAAGCGGGTGGAACACGGGGTGAGCCGGGCGCGATAGGCGGTGGCCGGGAGTGGGCGAGTGGGCGCGATTGCCGGCGTACCGGGAAGGGCTGCCGGGCCCGGAGCGGGCCCGGCAGCGGAGGGCGGTCTCAGGCGAGCTGGAGGTAGTCCAGCTCGGCGTAGCCGGTGGTGGTGGCGAGGTTCGGGGCGCCCTTGGCCAGGCGGATCACGTTCCAGCCGGCCTTGAGGGTGACCGAGGTACTGACCGTGGAGCCGAAGACGCCCCACGCCGCGGTCGGCGGGTAGCTCAGGGTCTGCCAGGCGCCGCCGTTGTAGGCGAGGCCCTGGGTGGCGGTCGCGCCGGTGGCGTTGGCGTAGCCGACGGTCATCGTGTACGCGCGGGCGGTGGGCACGTTCACCAGGAAGTCGACGAAGGACTGGTTGCGGGAGTTGGCCGTGCCGTCGATCTGGCCGACGTAACCGCCGCTGGACGCCGACGCCGAGGAGAAGCGGTTGGCGTTGACCGCCGTGGCGTTCTCCGCCTCGTAACGCTGCTGCCAGGTGGGCACGCCGGACGTCGGGGTGATCAGGAGCTGGTAGGCGGCGAGGGAGTCCATTCCGGACACTCCGACGGTGATGCTGCCGTTCGTCACCGGGTACGTGACGGTGGAGACCGTGGTCGCGGACGAGGCGGTGGTGCGGCCGGTGGTCCCGGTACGGGAGAGCTTGACGCTGACCTGGGAGCCGAGCGCCGCCAAGCCGTTGACCTTGACGGTGTTCGCGCCGCTGTCGCCGCCGAAGACCACGTTGACGATCTTGCGGGTGCTGTCGTACGCGGCGACACCGTCCAGCCAGGACTGCGGGACGGTCTGCACGACGTTGCCGGCCATGTCGCCGTACCACTTGTAGGCCCAGTACGTCGCGGTCGGCGCGTTGTTGTAGAGCAGGCCGTTCAGGGTGCCGGCCTCGTACCAGTAGGCGCGCTCGGCGTCGCGGATGCCGTACCGCTCGAAGACCGCCATGTAGTGCGCCGCGACGCTGGGGATGTCGACCTGGGCCGGCGACGCGTACTCATTGATCGAAATCGGACGCGGTGAGATGCCCAGCGACGTCTCGATCGCACGGTAGTCACTGACGTGCGCGGCGACGTTGTTGTAGCTGTGATCGTCGAGTTCGTGCCAGACGATCACGTCGGGCAGCGTGGCGGTGTTCTTCGCGTTGGTGAGGAACGCGACCATCCAGTCGTGGTTGTAGATCGAATAGCTCGGCCCGACCACCGGGGTGACCGTGTCCAGCGAGCGGATCAGCTGGAACGTCCGGGTCCAGCCGGCGTTGAACGTCCCGGCCGAGCTGGTGTTCCAGGTCCAGTCGGGCTCGTTCCACAGCTCGTAACCGTCGACGTTGGTGGTGCCGGTGGCGGCGGTCCGGGTGGTCACCATGGTGCGGACCTTGGACTCCCAGTCGGCCCAGCTGACCCATCGGTACGGGAAGTTCGGGTAGATGTCCGGCAGCCGCCAGAACTGCTGCGCGCCGGCACTCGTCACCTTGCCGGCCACCAGCGCGCCGTCACAGCACGGCGTGGTCGCGCCGTTGCCGAGCTGCTGCGTGCCGGGCGGCGGCTGGGTGAGGTGGTTGAGGCGGAGCGGGTACATCTGATCCAGCGGCGGCTTACTGCCCGTGTCGACGGCGTAGAGGCCGCCGGCCGCGACGTGCGTGACCGGACGGACGGTCGTGCCGACGTTGACGGTGAGGGTGTTGCCGGCGGCCTGTGCCGGGCTGGGGACGGCCAGCCCGGCGAGGACCAGCAAGAGGACGGGTACGACGGAGCGGCGCACGGTTTTACCTCTCGGATAGGGGGATGAACACCCGCATCGGTCCCGGCTCCCGGTTGGCCCAGAGGAAATAGGGGATGGCGGACACGATCACCGGTGGGGTGACGCGCGCCGGGGCCGGGAGGGGCCGGTACAGATGCGGGGTGTCGGTGGGCCGGGCACGCAGCGGGATCCGCAGCTGCACCGGCGCGAGGCCGCCGGGGTCTCGGCTGACCTGCAGCGGGGCGGACGAGTCCAGC
The DNA here is from genome assembly GCF_016862315.1 of Actinoplanes palleronii. Lineage (GTDB taxonomy): Bacteria > Actinomycetota > Actinomycetes > Mycobacteriales > Micromonosporaceae > Actinoplanes > Actinoplanes palleronii. The sequence goes on from NZ_BOMS01000164.1 coordinate 3,468, forward strand.
TCCAGGTCCTCGAACGGGACGCCGGCCGGGGCGTCGGCGTGCTCCAGGCAGTGCACGATCGGGCCGCGGACCACGGCGGCGGCACCACGGACCGCGTCGACCCGCGGGTGCGCGGCCATCAGGCGCGGCAGCATGACCAGGATCAGCTCGACCCGGTCGCCGACCAGCCAGGTACGGGTGAGCCGCACGTACCCGGCCTCGGCCACCACCAGTTCCCCGTTGACGGTCAGCCGCGCGTCACCGCACCAGGCCGGCACCCGCAGCGACAGCGTCCACGGCCCGGGACCGACCTCGGTGATCGTCACCGTGATCGTCTCGTCCCACGGGTACCGGGTCTGCACCTCGACGGTGTGCCCGCCGGCCCGGAACGTGCCCGCGGTGTAGAGGTGCAGTTGCAGCCCGGCCGGGTCGCCGGTGGCGGCGTAGCTGTCCAGCGAGGCCATCAGCCGGGCCAGGTTCGGCGGGCAGCAGGCGCAGGAGTACCAGGAGAGCCGCTGGGACGGCGCGTCCTCGTGCGAGCCGTCGTGCCCGGTACGCAGCTGCAGCGGGTTGGAGTAGAAGAACGAGACCCCGTCCACCCCGGTGCTGCCGGCGATCCCGTTGTAGAGCAGGCGTTCCATCTCGTCGGCGTAACCGGGGCGGCCGGTGGCCAGCAGCAGCCGCCAGGCCCACTGGAAACTGCCGATCGCCGCGCACGACTCCGCGTACGCGCGGTCCGGCGGCAGCTCGTACGGGTCGCCGTACGCCTCGTCCCGGTGCCGGGAGCCCTGGCCGCCGGTGATGTAGGTGCGGCTCGCCAGCGCCGAGTCCCAGAGCCGTTCGGCGGCGGCGAGCAGCTCGAGGTCGCCGGTCTCCACGGCCACGTCGACCGCACCGGCCAGCAGGTACACCTGCCGGACCACGTGACCGGTGACCTCCTCGGCAGCTTTCACCGCGGCGTGGTCCTGGAAGTAGCGCGGCCCGAACCGGCCCTCCCCCAGCACCCCGTGACCGCGGTTCTCGACGAAGTGGGCGGCCAGGTCGAGGTACGGCCGGTGCCCGGTCACCCGGTACAGCTCGACGAGCGCGGTCTCCACCTCGGGGTGCCCGTCGACATCCGGGGATGCGGCGAATCGTCGTACCAAAAGGTCGGCGAACCGGCGGGCGACCTGGAGCACCTGCTGGGCCGCGGGATCGCCGGCGGCGGACCGCGCGGCCGCGACCGCGGCCTGGAACAGGTGCCCGGCGCAGTACATCTCGTGGCTGAAGTGCAGTTCACTCCACTGCTTGTCCCGGTTGTCGACCTGGTAGTACGAGTCGAGGTATCCGTCCTCGTCCTGGGCCTTCTCCAGCAGCGCCGCGGCGTCGGCGACGAACCCGTCGGCGGAGCCGGCCCAGAACGCCGCTTCGAGAGTCTTGTAGACGTCGGAGTCCGCGAACCAGAAACCCCGGAACGAGCCGTCGTCGCCGGTGACCCGGCGCAGGTTGGCCAGGTTCCCGTACGCGTCGAGCTGGTCCACGCAGTGCGGCAGGGTCGCCGCGACGTTGCGGGCCTGCCAGCCGCCGAGCAGGCTCTCCGGCCGCAGGCTCACGGCGTCGCGCGGCAGCGGCCGCAGCGCGGAGACGGCATGGGCGGTGGGCACGACGGGGCCGTGGGAGACGTCCATAACTCGTGGTCCTCAATCCTTGACGGCGCCGGCGGTCACGCCGGCGGCGACGTAGCGCTGGGCGACGATGAGTAGCAACGTCGCCGGGATGGACGCGATCACGGCGGTGGCCATGATGGCGTTCCACTGCTGGTTGTTGTTGCCGATGTAGTGGTAGATGCCGAGCGTGATCGGCTGGTGGTCGCCGCCGCCGTCGAGCGTGGTGGCGAAGACGAAGTCGGACCAGGCCCAGAGGAACGCGAACAGGCTGACCGTGACGATCGCGTTGCGGGAGATCGGCAGGATCACCGAGACGAACGTGCGCCATCGCGACGCGCCGTCGATCAGCGCCGCGTTGATCAGCTCGTCCGGGATGCCGGACATGAACGCCGTGAAGATCAGCACGCCGAACGGCACCGCGATGGTGGAGTCGGCCAGGATCAGCCCGGGCACCGAGTTGAGCACGCCGGCCCGCAGGTAGATGGCGTAGAAGCCCATCGCCATGATGATCCCGGGGATCATCTGCGCGATCAGCAGCACGAAGTTCAGCGCCCCGGTGCCGCGCGGCCGCAGCTTGGCCAGCGCGAACCCGGCCGGCGCCGCTATCAGCAGGGTGAGCGCGACGGTGCCGAGGCCGATCAGCAGGCTGGTGCCGAGGTACGGCATCTGCTGGTCGAGCACCGCCCGGTAACCCTCGAGCGTGCCGTCGAACGGGAACAGGTGCGGCGGGTCGGCGCGCATGGCGGTGTCCTTGGTGAAGGACACGTTGATCATCCAGTAGACCGGGAACAGCATGATCGCGGTGAGGACGACGCCGACGGCGGTCTTGACGTGCCTAGTCACGGCGCTGCCTCCGGATGTAGAGCAGCCCGAAGATCAGGGCGATGATGATCAGCAGGTTGCCGACCGCGGCACCCGGCCCGAACTCGGGCAGCAGGTTGCCGAACGACAGCCGGTAGGACCAGGTGGCGAGCGTTGTCGACGCGTCGGTCGGCCCACCCTTCGTCATGATCCAGATCAGGTCGAAGACCTTGAGCGTGTAGACCAGGCCGAGCAGCAGGGTGATCGCCGAGACCGGGCGCAGCAGCGGGAAGGTGATCCGCCAGAACCGCTGCCAGCCGCTCGCGCCGTCCAGGGCGGCCGCCTCGTACACGTCCACCGGGATCGCCTGCAGACCGCTGTACAGGATGACCAGGTTGAACGGGATCCCGATCCAGACGTTCGCGATGATCACGCTGGTCAGGGCCCAGTCCGGCGAGGTGAGCCAGTTGACCGGGTCGAGGCCGATTCCCTTCAAGAAGAAATTCACGATCCCCGAGTCACTGTTGAGCATCCAGGACCAGGTCGACGCACTCACGATCAAAGGCAACAGCCACGGTACGAGGAACAGCGCCCGTAACGTCGCCGACAACCGGAAGTGCTGAGTGAAGAAGACCGCGAGGGCCAGCCCGATGGCGAACTGGAACGCGATGCTGACGAACGTGAACACCAGCGTGTGCAGCAGCGCCGGCCCGAACGTCGGGTCGTCGAACACCGTCCGGTAGTTGTCGGCGCCGCTGAACGGCGCGTTCCCCTGCACGAAGCTGCGTACGGTGTAGTGCCGCAGGCTCAGGTCCAGGTTGCGGTAGAGCGGGTAGGCGTAGAACGCGAGCAGATAGATCACCACGGGGGCGAGGAAGCCCCACGCCGCCCACTGCCCCCGAGCCCGCCGGACCCGGGAGGAGCCCCGGGTCCGGACGAGCGTCTCGGCGTGCGAGGTCACTTGGCCGCCGCGCTCTGGGCGTCGGTGAGCGCCTGCTGCGGTTGTTTGGAGCCGGAGAGCGCCGCCTGGAACGCGGTCCACAGCGGCTGGGAGATCTTCGGGTACTTGGTGCCGAGGTCGTCACTGGTCCGGCCCTTGGCGGCCGCGACCGCTTCGACCCACACCTTCAGCTCCGGGTTCGCCGCGACCTGCTTCTGCTGCACCGCGTCGGTGGCGGCGACGTAGGAGAGCGTGGTGTCCGTGGTGAGCGCGTTGTCCGCGCTGGTCAGGCACGCGATCAGTTTCTGCGTGGTGGCGTACTTCGCGGTGTCCGACTGGACCGGGGCGGTGACGAACTCCCCGCCGGTCGGCGCCGGTGCGGTGCCGCCGGCCTGCGACGGGATCGGGATGATGCCGTACTCGAAACCGGTCTTCTTCGCGTTGGCCAGCTGCCACGTGCCGTTCTCGCTGAACGCGAAGTCGCCGGTGGCGAACTCCTGCCAGCTGGTGGTCTGGGTGTTGTTCAGGACCGAGTTCGGCGCCAGGCCCTTCTTCACCCAGTCGGTCCACAGCGTCAGCGCCGCGACGCCCTGCGCCGAGTCGAGCTGGGTGAGGTTCGCGCCGGAGCCCCAGAACCACGGCAGGAACTGGAACGAGCCCTCCTCGGTGCCGATCGCCGAGAACGTGATGCCCTTCTTGCCGGCCGCCTTCACCTTGTCCAGGGCCGCGGTCAGCGACGCCCAGTCCTTGACCGTCGCCGGGTCGACCTTCGCCGCGTCCAGGACCTTCTTGTTGTAGTAGAGCGCGAGGGTGTTCGCGCCGATCGGCACGCCGTAGGTCTTGCCGCCGAGCTGGCCCGCCGCGAGCAGGTTCGGCGAGATCGCCGAGGTGTCGGTCTTGACCTCGTCGGTGGTGGTCAGCACCCCGGCCTCAGCGAGCGTGGAGACCACCGGGTTGTCGACGATCAGCACATCCGGCGAGTTGTCCTGCTGGGCGGCGAGCAGCGCCTTGTTGGTCAGGTCGGTGGTGTCGTAGCCGGTGCGCTTGACCGTGACACCGGCGTCGGTGCCGCAGGTGGTCAGCAGCTTCACCCAGTCCGAGCTCGCGTCGAACTGCGGGTACGGATCCCAGACGGTGTATTCGGTGGCGGCCTGGGTCTTCTCACCGCCGGAGTCGGACGAGCAGGCGGTGATCAGGCAAGCGGTCAGAGTGAGCGCGGTCGCCGCGGTGAGCCCCCGGCGGACGGACGGGAAAGTCATCTGTGTTACCCCTCAGGGAAACTTTCAGGAAAACGATTGCCTTGACGCTAGGGATGACCTTGCAGGCCTGTCAATAGGAAGTTACCGTCGCATTACACGAGGCGAAGGAAACCTGGGAGGAAACACTGAGCACCGAACGACGCGGCTCCACGATCAGCGAAGTGGCCGCACTCGCGGGGGTTTCCACCGGTACGGCCTCGAAGGCGCTCAACGGCCGCGGCGCCATGCGCCCGGAGACCCGGTTGCGCGTCCAGCAGGCCGCCGACCAGCTCGGCTTCGTGGTCAACGCGGCCGCACGCAGCCTGCAGACCGGGCGTACGTACACGGTCGGCATGATCACCACGGACACCATCGGCCGGTTCAGCATCCCGCTGCTGATCGGCGCGGAGGACGCGCTCGGGGCGGGACAGATGTCGGTGTTCCTCTGCGACGCCCGCGACGACCCGATCCGGGAGCAGTACTACCTGCGGACGCTGCTGGGCCGCAAGGTCGACGGGATCATCGTGACCGGCCGCCGGACCCAGGCGCGGGCCCCGATCGGCGCCGACCTGCCGGTGCCGGTGGTCTACGCGTTCATCAGCTCCACCGACCCGCAGGACTGCTCGGTGGTCCCGGACGAGGCGGACGGCGCCCGCCGCGCGGTGCGGCACCTGCTGGACACCGGCCGCCGGCGGATCGCGCACGTCACCGGCCCGGAACACCACCACTCGGCGCAGGTCCGCGCCGCCGCCGCGGCCGCGGAGTGGGAACTCGCCGCACCGGTCCTGTACGGCGAGTGGACCGAGGCGTGGGGGCGACAGGCGGCCGGGATGCTCCTCGCCGGCGGGATCGACTTCGACGCGGTGCTCTGCGGCAACGATCAGATCGCCCGCGGCGTCGCGGAAGGCCTGCGGGAGGCCGGCCGGGACGTGCCGCGCGACGTGGCCCTGGTCGGCTTCGACAACTGGGACGTCATGGTCGACGCCTGCCGCCCGTCCCTGACCAGCGTGGACATGGACCTGGAGGGGATCGGCCGGACCGCGGCCGAGCTGCTGCTGGCGGCGATCAACGGCGCCCCGGCGCACGGCCAGCGGGCCCGCCCGTGCCGCCTCGTCCCCCGGGAGTCGACGGCCGCGGGCTTCGTCGCCCCACGGAACGGAGAACCGCGGAACGGAGAACCCCGGAACAGCGAACCGCGGAACGGCGAACGTCAGCCGCCGGAAACGTGGTGACGGCACAATGGGACGCATGGATCTTCGCCAAGGCATCGGTCTGCGACGACTGGGCACCACCGCGGACGAGTTCCAACAGGACCTGCTGAGCAGCCTCTACTACCGGCGGGGCACCACGGTCGAGTCGGCCAGCCCGCGGGACGCGTACGAAGCTCTCGCCCTGACCGTCCGCGACCGCCTCGCCGAACGCCGCGCCCGCACCGCGGCCGCACATTTCGCCAGCAACCCCCGCTGGGTCTACTACCTGTCCGCGGAGTACCTGCTCGGCGCCCAGCTCGAGCAGAACCTGCTCTACTCCGGCACCGGGGACCTCGCCTCCCAGTCGCTCAAGGTGCTGGGCCGCACGCTGGAGGAGATCGAGGACCTCGACGTCGAGCCGGGCCTGGGCAACGGCGGCCTGGGCCGGCTCGCCGCCTGCCTGGTCGACGCGATGGCCACCCGGGACATCCCGGCGGTCGGCTACGGCATCCGCTACGACTTCGGCATCTTCCGGCAGTCGCTGGAGGGTGGCGCGCAGGCCGAGCGCCCGGACGACTGGGCGTTCCAGGGCAACCCGTGGGAGTTCCCGGCGCCGGACGACCGGCAGACCGTCGGCTTCTACGGCCACACCGAGCCGGTCGCCGGCTCACCGACCCGCAAGAGCTGGGTGCCCGGCGAGATCGTCCTCGGCGAGCCCAGCCACATGCTGGTGCCCGGCTACCGGACCGAGACGGTCAACATCGTCCGGCTGTGGCGGGCCCGGGGCAGCGAGGCGTCCTTCGACCTGTCCCGCTTCGCCGCCGGCCAGTACGCCGAGGCGGTGCAGGAGGCGGTCCGCGCCGAGAACATCAGCAAGGTGCTCTACCCGGACGACAGCACCGAGCTGGGCCGGGAGCTGCGGCTCAAGCAGCAGTACTTCCTGGTCTCCTGCTCGCTGCGGGACATCATCCGGCGGTTCCGGCTGCGCAACGAGGGCTGGGACGACTTCGCCGAGAAGACCGTCATCCAGCTCAACGACACGCACCCGACGATCGCCATCCCGGAGCTGATGCGGCTGCTCGTCGACGAGTACGAGCTGGACTGGGACAAGGCCTGGTCGATCACCCGGAGCACGTTCGCGTACACCTGTCACACGCTGCTCCCGGAGGCCCTGGAGACCTGGCCGGTGCCGCTGTTCGAGCGCCTGCTCCCCCGGCACCTGGAGATCATCTACCTGATCAACATGTTCTTCCTGCGCGAGGTCGAGGCCCGCTTCCCGGGCGACAGCGACCGGCTGCGCCGCATGTCGATCATCGGGGAGGGCAGCGAGCGCCGGGTCCGGATGGCCCACCTCGCCGTGGTCGGCACCGAGGCCGTCAACGGCGTCGCCGAGCTGCACTCCAAGCTGCTGCGGGAGACCGTGCTGCAGGACTTCGCCGACCTCTGGCCGGCCAAGTTCCAGAACGTCACCAACGGCGTCTCGCCCCGCCGGTTCATGAAGCTGGCCAACCCGCGCCTGTCCGACCTGATCACCGAGGGTCTCGGCGACGACGGCTGGCTCAACGACCTGGACCGGCTGGCCGGGCTGGAGCGGCTCGCCGGCGACGCGTCGTTCATGGAACGCTGGCGGGCGGTGAAGCGGGCCAACAAGGTCGACCTGGCGGCCGGCGACCCGGACTCGCTCACCGACGTGATGATCAAGCGGTTCCACGAGTACAAGCGTCAGCAGCTCAAGCTGCTCCACGTGATCACGATGTACCACCGGATCCGGGCGAACCCGGCCGGCGACTGGGTGCCCCGGACCGTGCTGTTCGCCGGCAAGGCCGCACCGGCCTATCACGCCGCCAAGAACATCATCCGGCTGATCAACGCGGTCGGCGCCACGATCGCCGCCGACCCGGTGGTCGCCCCGCACCTCACGGTGGTCTTCGCGGAGAACTACAACGTCACCCTGGCCGAGCGGATCATCCCGGCCGCCGACCTGAGCGAGCAGATCTCGCTGGCCGGCAAGGAGGCCAGCGGCACCGGCAACATGAAGCTGGCCCTCAACGGCGCGATCACCATCGGCACGCTCGACGGCGCGAACATCGAGATCCGCGCCCGGGTCGGCGAGGAGAACTTCTTCCTCTTCGGCCTCGACGCGTTCCAGGCCGCCGAGGTCCAGATCAGCGGCTACCACCCGCGCGAACACTACGACCGCGACGCCGAGCTCAAGGCCGCGATCGACGCGATCACCGCGGGCACGTTCGGGGGCGTCGGCCGCGAGGTCGCCGACTCGCTGCTGGGCTGGGACGAATACCTCACCCTCGCCGACTACCGGTCCTACCTGGACTGCCAGGAGGAGGTCGAGCGGGCCTGGCGCGACCCGGACCGCTGGACCCGGCTGTCGATCCTGAACACCGCACACAGCGGTTTCTTCTCCGCCGACCGCACGATCGCCGACTACGCCGCCCGCATCTGGCGGGTCGCTCCGGTCCCGGTCCCCAAAGATATTTAGTACGAACAGGGAGTCCCGTCCGCAGGCTACGAGCCGCGTCCCGTGACAGTCTCGCGCGACGCCCGCCGCCGCACCGGGCCGTCCGGCGACTCCCGGTCCCGGCTGGTTCTCCGGGGTGCCATCCGTGCCGGATGACACCCCGGAGCGCTAGCTCGCCGGGTAGAAGTTGCCGTAGACGTCGAGGGACTGGCCGCCCGCCGTGGTGGCGACCGCCTCGTACGTGTCGCCGCCGGCGTTCCGGCCGCCCGCGGGGTAGCCGTACTTCGCGGTGAACGTGTACGTCCCCGGGGCGATCTCGTCGGCCGAGGCGAGCGTGAACGTGTAGAGCAGCGCGTTCGCCTGCTCGGTGACGTTGCTGGTCACGCTCGCGCCGGGCACCGATTTGGTGCCGCCGCGCGAGGTCAGCCCGGTCGTCCTGGCCACCCGGACGGTCACCGTCAGCGCGGTCAGCCTCTCCCCGGTCTTCAGGGTGATCACCCCGGCGCCCCGGGTGTCCCCGCTGTCCGGATCGATCGAGCCGTCCGACCAGAGCGGCCCCTGCTCGACCCGGGTGTTCCCGGGCTGCCCCTTGGTCGGCCCCGTGGTCGGCGGGGTGGTCGTCGCCCCGGTCGAGGCAGGCGTGCCGGGCTCCGTGGTGGTGCCGGGTTTTCCGGTGCCGCCGGGCTTCCCGGTCGCGCCACCCGTCGCCGAAGGCTTCACCGGGGGCGAGCCGGTCGGCGGAGCACTCGAAGCGGAAGGCGCGGGCGTGGCCGGCGCCGAGACGACCGGGATGGCCCGGTCGGTGTCGTCGCCGTCGGCCCCGGCCAGTGCCCACTGTGCGGCGAACCCTCCCCCGCCGGTGAGCGCGACCAGCGCGCCGACCACCGCGAGCCGCAGCCGGGGGCCGTTGCGCCGCCGGGTGTGCCGGTGCGCGGTGCCGGGCTCGTTCATCGCGGTCGAGGTGATCCGGGCCAGCATCGCGTCCCGGTCGGGCTGATGGGCGGCCGCCTCGGCCCGCAGGGCAGCGCGCAGCTGCTCGTCCGAGAGCCTCATCGGGCCGCCTCCCAACCGTCGATCCGGGTGACCGCCCCGCCCAGCAGGTCGGCCAGCTGTTTGGCACCCCGCGAGGTGGCGCTCTTCACCGCGCCGACGGAGATCCCCAGCGTCGCGGCGACGTCGCGCTCGGACATGTCGAACGCGTACCGCAAGACTACGCAGGCGCGGCGGCGATGCGGGAGCTTGCGCAGGGCGCTGCGGACGTCGAGGACCGCCGGCACGTCACTGCCGGCCGGGGCGCGCCCGGACAGCCCGAGCGTGAGCAGGCGTTCCCGGCCGCGGCGGCGCACCCACGCACGGGCCAGGTTCATCACGATGCCGTGCCCGTACGCGGCTGGGTCGTCGGCCGCCTGCACCCGGTCCCAGTGCCGCCACACCTCGGTGAGCGCGTCGGCGGCGAGGTCGTCGGCGACCTGCGCCTCCCCGGTCATCAGGAAGGCCAGCCGCGACAGCGACGCGTGATGCCGCTCGAAATACGCGCGGAAAGCGTCGTCGCGCATCGGCACCCCTCCCGGTTAACTGGCCGGAATCTTTCCTGAACTTTTCCCGGACCGGACGACGTTAGAGATCATCCGAAGGTTCCCGCAAGGTACGACCGGGTGATGAGATTTAATCGTCGATCCGATTTCCGGGAGACGTTGAGGACAGCGCTTTCCTGCCGGTCCGCGCACTGCGCCGTGACGGCCGTCGATGGCACCTGGCCACACTGCCGAAAAGAATGAAACAAGTCAATGCGCCACCCGGAAACGCGGCGTGGGGACTTTCGGCGCGCACCGCACCGCAACTTCACACACTCGACGCGACCCGACGCGGCGTGGGGACTTTCGGCGCGCACCGCACCGAAACTTCACACACTCGACGCGACCCGACGCTGCGTGGGGACTTTCGGCGCGCTCCGCACCGCAACTTCACACACTCGACGCGGCGGGGTGCAGGGTGGCTTTGCCGGTGGTGCGGCGGGCGAGCAGGTCCTCGTGGGCGCGGTGGGCGTCGGCCAGCGGGTAGGCCGGCCCGGGCGGGAGGCTCAACTCGCCGGAGGCGACGAGCGCGAACAGTTCGGTCAGCGGTTCGCGGAAGAAGCCGGGCAGGTCGAGGGCGGGACGCAGCCAGAAGCCGGCGACCGAGAGGTTGCGCGCGGAGAGCACACCGGCGTCGATCGGCGGCCGGCCCTCGCGGGAGGCGTTGCCGTAGCTGACCAGGCGGCCGAACGGGGCCAGCGCGTCGATCGAGGCGGTCAGCGCGGCGCCGCCGGTGGACTCCAGGATGACGTCGGCGCCCCGGCCGGCGGTGGCCTCGCGGACTCGCTCCGCGTACCCCATGGGGTTGTTGGAAACCGCGACGTGCGCGCCCAGAGTGAGTGCGAGCTCGCGTTTCTCCGGTGTGAAGCCGCCGGCGACGATCCGGCCGGCGCCGAGGTGGCGGGCCAGCCGGATCGCGATCGAACCGACCCCGCCGGACGCGGCGCCGATCAGCACGGTCTCGCCGGGAAGCAGCCGGGCGCTGGAGCGCAGCACGTGCCACGCGGTCAGGCCCTGGACCAGCAGGGACAGGGCGGTGGCGTCGTCGACCTGGTCCGGGACGTCGACGGTGTCCGCCTCGTCGACGACGGCGCGCTCGGCGTACCCGCCGCCGCCGAAGGTCAGCGCGAGCACCCGGCGGCCGTCCGGCGTGCGGCCGACCACCTCGGTGCCGGGGACGAACGGCAGCCGTGGCGCGTCCCGGTAGCTGCCGTCGGTGCGGTGCGTGTCGGCGTAGTTCACACCGGCCGCGGACACCTCGACCAGCAGCTGCCCGGGCCCCGGCACCGGCTCGGGCAGGTCCGCGGGGACCAGCACCTCCGGGCCGCCGAACCGCTCGACCAGAATCCCCCGCATGCGCGCCCCTCTCGTCCCGGCCACCCTATCGACCCATCTCCGATAGGAAAGCGGCCGGCGGTCAGGGTGTGACGTAGGTGGCCAGGTGCTGGCCGGTGAGGGTGGAGCGGTCGGCGATCAGGTCGGCGGGGGTGCCTTCGAAGACGACGGTGCCGCCGTCGTGGCCGGCCCCCGGGCCCAGGTCGATGATCCAGTCGGCGTGGGCCATCACGGCCTGGTGGTGCTCGATGACGATCACCGTGCGGCCGGCGTCGACCAGGCGGTCGAGCAGGGCGAGCAGCTGCTCCACGTCGGCCAGGTGCAGGCCGGTGGTGGGCTCGTCGAGGATGAAGACACCGCCCTTCTCCCCCATGTGGACGGCCAGCTTGACCCGCTGCCGTTCGCCGCCGGAGAGCGTGGACAGCGGCTGGCCGAGGGTCAGGTAGCCGAGCCCGACGTCGTTGAGCCGCTCCAGGATCTTGTGGGCGGCCGGGTTCTTGGCGTCGCCGGCCGCGAAGAACTCCACCGCCTCGGCGACCGGCATCGCCAGCACCTCGCTGATGTCCCGGCCGGCCAGCTTGTAGTCCAGCACCGACGCGTCGAAGCGCCGCCCCTCGCACACCTCGCAGGTGGTGGCCACCCCGGCCATCATCCCCAGGTCGGTGAGGATCACCCCGGCGCCGTTGCAGTTCGGGCAGGCGCCCTCGGAGTTCGCACTGAACAGCGCCGGCTTCACCCCGTTGACCTTGGCGAACTGTTTGCGGATCGGCTCCAGCAGGCCGGTGTACGTGGCCGGGTTGCTCCGCCGCGAGCCCTTGATCGCGCCCTGGTCGACCGCCACCACGCCGTCCCGGCCGGCCACCGAGCCGTGGATCAGCGAGCTCTTGCCGGACCCGGCCACCCCGGTGATCACCGAGAGCACGCCGAGCGGGATGTCCACGTCGACGTTCTTCAGGTTGTGGGTGCCGGCACCGCGTACCTCCAACTGGCCGGACGGTTTGCGGACGTCGGCCTTGAGCGCGGCCCGGTCGTCGAGGTGCCGCCCGGTGAGCGTGCCGCTGGCCCGCAACCCGTCCAGGGTGCCCTCGAAGACCACCTCGCCACCGGCCGAGCCGGCCCGCGGACCGAGGTCGACGACGTGGTCGGCGATCGCGATGGCCTCCGGTTTGTGCTCCACCACCAGGACCGTGTTGCCCTTGTCGCGCAACTGCAGGAGCAACTCGTTCATCCGCTGGATGTCGTGCGGGTGCAGGCCGATGGTCGGCTCGTCGAAGACGTACGTGACGTCGGTCAGCGACGACCCGAGGTGCCGGATCATCTTGGTGCGCTGGGCCTCGCCGCCGGAGAGGGTGCCGGCCGGCCGGTCCAGGGACAGGTAGCCGAGCCCGATCTCGATGAACGAGTCGAGGGTGTGCTGGAGTTTCCCGAGCAGCGGGGCGACGGTCGGCTCGGACAGCCCGCGCACCCAGTCGGCCAGGTCGCTGATCTGCATCTGGCACGCGTCGGCGATGCTCTTGCCCTGGATCTTCGAGGAGCGTGCGCCGGCGCTGAGCCGGGTGCCGTCGCACTCCGGGCAGGTGGTGAACGTGATCGCCCGGTCCACGAAGGCCCGGATGTGCGGCTGCATCGCCTCCCGGTCCTTGGACAGGAAGGACTTCTGGATCGACGGGATGATCCCGGAGTAGGTCAGGTTGATGCCGTCGACCTTGATCTTCGTGGGCTCCTTGTGGAGCAGGTCGGCGAGCTCCTTCTTGGTGTACTTGCTGATCGGCTTGTCCGGGTCGAAGTACCCGCAGCCGCGGAAGATCCGGCCGAACCAGCCGTCCATGCTGTACCCGGGGATGGTCAGCGCGCCCTCGTTGAGCGACTTGCTGTCGTCGTACAGGGCGGTGAGGTCGAAGTCGGTGACCGCGCCGCGGCCCTCGCACCGCGGGCACATGCCGCCGGTGATGCTGAAGCTGCGCCGTTCCTTGGTGGTGACGCCGGCCTTCTCCATGGTCACCGCGCCGGCGCCGGAGATCGAGGCGACGTTGAACGAGTACGCCTGCGGCGAGCCGATGTGCGGCTGCCCGAGCCGGCTGAACAGGATCCGGAGCATGGCGTTGGCGTCGGTGGCAGTGCCGACCGTCGAACGCGGGTCGGAGCCCATCCGCTCCTGGTCCACCAGGATCGCCGTGGTCAGGCCCTCCAGCACGTCCACGTCCGGGCGGGCCTGGCTCGGCATGAAGCCCTGCACGAACGCGCTGTACGTCTCGTTGATCATCCGCTGCGACTCGGCGGCGATGGTGCCGAACACCAGCGAGCTCTTGCCGGAGCCGGAGACGCCGGTGAAGACGGTGAGCCGGCGCTTCGGGATCTCGACGCTGACGTCCTTGAGGTTGTTCACGCGCGCGCCGTGCACGCGGATGAGGTCGTGGTTGTCGGCTGCGTGCGTCTTCTCCATGGCGGAAAGGTTAGTGGCGGGTCACACACCGTGCTTCTTCTTTCCTGACCGCTTACCGGCAGAAATACCGCGGCAGGACGACGCGGCGCCACGGGAAGGAAACTACGGTCGGAGCATGATCCTGGGCCGCTGGTTCGCCGGGCGCCCGGTCCGCACCGACGCGCTGATCGCCGTCGCGCTGGTGACCGTCAGCGCCTTCGCCTACACGGCCCGCGCCTCCCGGGCCGACATCCCGTCGTTGACCTGGGCGGATGTCGCCGGCGTGGTGGTCGCGACGATCGCCATGACGGTCCGCCGGAAGTGGCCCCGGGAAGCCCTGGTCGCCACCACCTGCGCGATCATCGCGCACTCCTGGACGAACGCCGACCGCCATCCGCTGTTGATCCTGGCCGCCGGCATGTGTTCGTACACCATGGCGACCCGCAGCACCCGGCGCGAGACCTGGCTGTTCTTCACCGGCTGCGCGGTCGCTCTCTACCTGGGTGACGTGCTCTCCGGGCGGTACCCGGTGCTGACCGCCGCGACCATCCCGGTGGTCACGTTCATCGGGATGGCCACCGCGTTCGGTGACGCCACCCGCAACCGGCACGCGTACCTGGCCGAGGTCGAGGAGCGCGCCCGCAGGGCCGAGCAGACCCGCGAGGAGGAGGCCCGCGGCCGGGTGATCCAGGAGCGGCTGCGGATCGCCCGGGAGCTGCACGACGTGGTCGCGCACCACATCGCCGTGATCAACGTGCAGGCCGGCGCGGCCAGTCACCTGCTGGACCGGCGTCCGGACCAGGTCCGCCCGGCGCTGGACCACATCCGGCACGCCGGTGACACCGTGCTCAAGGAGCTGGCCGCGATCGTCGGGGTGCTGCGGCAGTCCGACGACCCGGAGGCGGGCACCGAGCCGACCCGGGGGCTGGCGAGGTTGCCCGAGCTGCTGGACGCGGTCGCGGCGGCCGGGTTGAAGGTCGCCTTCGAACGGGCCGGCGCGGAGCGGGAGCTGCCCGCCGTGGTGGACCTGGCGGCGTACCGGATCATCCAGGAGTCCCTGACGAACGCCCATAAACACGGTGACGGGCACGCGAGACTGACGATGACCTACACCCGGGAAGGCGTCCGCATCGACGTGGTCAACACGGTGACGGACCACCACCGGGAAGGCGACGGCTACGGGCTCATCGGGATGCGGGAGCGCGCCGCCGCCGCCGACGGCACCCTGCACGCCCGCGCCGACGACCAGGGACGATTCACGGTTCACGCCGAACTACCAGCACCGATCGAGGGCCAGAGATGATCCGGGTACTGCTCGCCGACGACCAGCCGCTGATCCGCGCCGGCTACCGGATGATCCTGGACTCCGAGCCGGACATCGAGATCGTCGCCGAGGCGGTGGACGGCCGGGAGGCGGTCGACCTGGCCCGGGCCCAGCGCGCCGACGTGATCCTGATGGACATCCGGATGCCGGTGATGGACGGGATCGAGGCGACCCGCCGGATCGCCGCCGACGACGACCTGGCCGGGGTCCGGGTCCTGGTGCTCACCACGTTCGAGAACGACGACAACGTGATGCTCGCGGTCCGGGCCGGTGCCAGCGGGTTCCTGGGCAAGGGCGTCGGCCCGGACGAGCTGATCAACGCGGTCCGGGTGGTCGCGTCCGGTGACGCGCTGCTCTCCCCCAAGGCCACCCGGGGGCTGCTCGACCACCTGCTCACCCAGCCGGAGGCCGGCCCACCCCCGGCCGCCCTGGACGACCTGACCCAGCGGGAACGGGAGGTGCTGGTGCTCGTCGCGCACGGGCTCACCAACGACGAGATCGCCGAGCGGCTGTTCCTCTCCCCGCTGACCGCGAAGACGCACGTCAACCGCGCGATGGCGAAGTTACGCGTACGGGATCGGGCGCAGTTGGTCGTGGTGGCGTACCAGAGTGGTCTGGTCCGGCCCGGCAGTCCGCGGACGCAGTAGCCGCAGGCGCCGACTACCGCAACCGTGGTAGCCGCCCGGACCACCGGCGGACGACGCGCCGCGGCGGTCCGGGCATCGAGACTGCCTGGGTGTCTTATCTGTCCCGGATCTCTCTCGCCAACCGCAAGCTGGTGGCCCTGGTCACCCTGCTGGTGGTCGCCCTCGGCGGCTACGCGGCGTCCTCGCTGAAACAGCAGCTCCTGCCCGACCTGTCGTTCCCGGCCGTCACCGTGCTGGCCGCCTATCCGGGCGCCGCGCCGGACGTGGTCGAGGAGCAGGTCACCGCGCCGATCGAGGACGCGGTCAAGGCCGTGACCGGGGTCGAGACGATGACCTCGACCTCGCGGCAGGGCTCGGTGACCGTCACCCTGTCCTTCGGCTACGACACCGACATCGACACCGCGACCGGCGACATCCAGGAGTCGCTGGCCAAGGCCCGGCTGCCGGAGGGTGTCGACCCGCAGGTGCTGACCGGCAGCACCGGCGACATGCCGACGATGACCCTGGCCGCGACGTCCGGCACCGATCAGCGCGCCCTCGCGGCGAAGCTGACCTCGACGGTGGTGCCGGCGTTGCAGGCGATCGACGGGGTCAACGAGGTGTCCGTCTCCGGGACCCGGGACCGGATCGTCACGGTCACCCCGGACGCCGCGGCGCTGCGCCGGGCCGGGCTGACCGAGCAGTCGATCATCACGGCGCTGAGCACGCTGGGCGGCACGTCGTCGGCCGGTTCGATCACCGCGGGCGGGAAGAACCTGAGCCTCGCGGTCGGCGCCTCGATCACCTCGCTCGACCGGGTCGAGTCCCTCTGGCTGGCCGGCGGCAAGAGGCCCGTGCAGCTCGAGACCGTCGCCGCGGTCACGGTCGCGGACGCCGAGGTCACATCGATCACTCGTACGGACGGCAGGCCCAGCCTGGGCCTGTCCCTCACGATGGACCACGACGGCTCGTCGTCCTCGATCTCCGACGACGTCCGCGCACAGCTGCCCGGGCTGGTCGCGTCGCTGGGTGCCGGCGCCGCGCTGACCGTCGTCTCGGACAGCGGCCCGCAGGTGAAGGACTCCGTCGACGGCCTGCTCGAGGAGGGCGCGCTGGGTCTGCTGATGGCCATCGTGGTGATCGTGCTGTTCCTGCGTTCCGGCCGGTCGACACTGGTCACCGCGGTCTCCATCCCGCTCTCCCTGCTGATCGCGCTGACCGTGCTCTGGCTGCGCGACTACTCGCTGAACATCCTCACGCTGGGCGGGCTGACCATCGCGGTGGGCCGGGTGGTCGACGACTCGATCGTGGTGCTGGAGAACATCAAACGGCACCTCGGGTACGGCGAGGACCGCCGGGACGCGATCATCGGCGCGGTCCGCGAGGTCGCCTCGGCGGTCACCTCGTCGACGCTGACCACCGTCGCGGTGTTCCTGCCGATCGCGTTCGTCAGCGGCATGGTGGGTGAGCTGTTCGGCTCGTTCGCGATCACGGTGACCGTGGCGATGCTGGCCTCGCTGATCGTCTCGCTGACCGTGGTGCCCGCGCTGGCGTACTGGTTCCTGAAGGCGCCGGTGGTGACCGGGGACGCCGAGGAGCACCGGGCCCGGGTCGAGGAGCAGGAGCGGGCCGGCCGGCTGCCCCGGATCTACCTTCCGGTGATCAACTGGTCGGTGCGGCACCGGAAGACCGTGCTGGGCGCGGCGGCCGCGCTGCTGGCCGGCACGGTCGGCATGGCCGGGCTGCTGAAGACCAGCTTCCTCGGCGACTCCGGCCAGGACAGCCTGCGGGTCACCCAGACGCTGCCGGCCGGTACCGATCTCGCCGGCACGGACGCGGCGGCACAGCGGGTGGAGAAGGTGCTCGCCGCGACGGCCGGGGTGGCGTCGTACCAGGTGACGATCGGGTCGTCGGGTGGCTTCTTCGGGGCGTCGAACGGGACGAACACCGTCTCGTACACGGTCAACCTGGCCGGCGGCGCGGATGCCGACGCCATCACCGCGAGCCTGACCGCGCTGTCCTCTGCCGGTGCCGGGGAGATCGGCGTCGGCGGCGGTGGCGGGTTCGGCGGCGGCAGCGCCATCGAGGTGTCGGTGCGCGCCGCTGACGACGCCACCCTGACCGCCGCCACCACGCAGGTGCAGCAGGCGCTCGCGAAGGTCACCGAGGTCAAGGACGTCAGCAGCGACCTGAGCGAGAGCGCCCCGCAGATCAGCATCGTGGCCAAGGGCGAGCAGGCCGCCCGCTACGGCGTCGGTGACCAGGCGATCGTCTCGGCACTGCGCACCGCCGTGCAGGGCGCCACCGTCACCCGGGTCACCCTGGACGGCGCCCAGCACGACGTGGTCGTCCGGACCGGGGCCAGCGCGCCGGACAGCCTGGCCGCCGTCAAGGCGCTGCCGCTGATGACACCGGCCGGCCCGGTACGACTCGACCGCGTCGCCACGGTGACCCAGGTCGACGGGCCGGTGCAGCGGGTACGGATCGACGGCGACCGGACCAACACGGTCACCGCCACGCCGGTCGGTGACGACACCGGGGCGGCCAGCTCGGCGGTGCAGTCGGCGCTCGGCGGGCTCGCGCTTCCGGCCGGGGCGACGTACGACATGGGTGGGGTGACCTCGCAGCAGGGCGACGCCTTCAGCCAGCTGATCCTGGCGATCGCCGTGGCGATCGGCCTGGTGTTCCTGATCCTGGTGGCGGTCTTCGGCAGCATCCGGCAGACCTTCGTGCTGCTGGTCTCGATCCCGTTCGCGTTCGTCGGCGCGATCGCGTTGCTGCTGGTCACCGGCACCCCGATGGGGGTGGCGGCACTGATCGGGCTGCTGATGCTGATCGGCATCGTGGTGACCAACGCGATCGTGCTGATGGACCTGATCAACCAGTACCGGGAGCGTGGCCTGCCGGTCGCCGAGGCGGTGGTCGAGGGCGGCCTGCGCCGGCTGCGGCCGATCCTGATGACCGCCCTCGCGACGATCTTCGCGCTGCTGCCGATGGCGCTCGGGATCACCGGGTCGGGCGGGTTCATCTCGCAGCCGCTGGCGGTCGTGGTGATCGGCGGTCTGGTCACCTCGACGCTGCTCACCCTGGTGCTGATCCCGGTGCTCTACACGATGGTGGAGTCCCGCCGCCGGCCGGAACGGTCGCGGGCGGTGGCCGCGCCCGCGCCCGCGACGCCGTCGCCGGAGCCGGTGCCGGTCGGCTGAGCCCGCGCCGCCCGGCACGGATGTCCGCGACGGATGTCCGTGCCGGGTGGCGAAGTGCTAAACGCTCCCCCTCCGCTGCCGATGATCTGCACGAGCGACATCTGGACGCCGGGCCCCGGCGTCCCGCCGTGACGGACCGGCGCGGCGGACGGAATGCAGCGGGAGCGTGCCTTGGACAGCGACGGCGACGAGGGCTTCACCCTCATAGAGATCCTGGTCTCGCTGGCCATCCTGTCCGTCACGCTGCTCGCCAGCACCCCGTTCTTCGTCAGCAGCCTGACGTACGTGAACAAACAGCGGACCAAGCAGGCCGCGATCCAGCTCGCCGACACCGCGATGGAGCAGGTCCGCGGGCTCAAGGGCAGCTCGCTGCTGAGCGGGCACGGCCAGCAGGCCGGCGAGGCGCAGTTCGCGGCCGCACCCGCCGTGGTCAAGCCCTACCTGGCCACCATGAAGGTGCAACACGACGAGGACGACACCACCGCGACCACCGATGGCGCCAACGCGCCGCTCTCCACCATCGCCCAGGTCAGCACGATCGAGGGCACGCCGTTCACCCGGATGATCTATGTGGGCGCCTGCGAGGTCTACCTGACCGGCAGCACCGACTGCGTCTATCCGCTGACCGTCGGCGCGCCGGCCGACACCACCAAGATCCTGAAGTTCTTCCGCACCGTGGTACTGGTCAGCTGGCCGGACAACTCCTGCCCCGGCACCACCGGCAACCCCGCGAACACCTGCCAGTACGTCATCACGACGCTGGTCTCGCGCGCCTCGGAGCCGAACTTCGACATCCACCGGCCGTCGCCGACCGTCCTCACCTCGTCGCTCACCTTCTACAAGGGCGTCGTCACCACCGCCCAGCTGGAGGCGCGCGGCGGTCAGCTGCCGAACACCTGGACGCTGGCCAAGCTCCCGGCCGGCCTCTCGATGACCCCGGCCGGCGTGATCAGCGGGACCCCGACCACGGCCGGGGTCACGGTCACCACCACGACCGTCACCGACAAGCTGAACCGCACCGACACCGAGCCGATCACCTTCACCGTGGTGCTGCCGCCCACCCTGACCATGCCCGCCAACGCCGCCAACCACGTCGGCGACGCGGTCAGCCTGCAGGCCACCGCCGCGAACGGGGTCGCACCGTACGTCTACACCGGCACCGCCCTGGCGCCCGGCCTGGCCGTGAACCCCACCACCGGGGCGATCACCGGCACGCCCACCACGGCCGGCACCTACCTGACCACGGTGACCGTCAAGGATCAGAACGGCGTCGCCGGCACCGGTACGTACACCCACGTGGTGTACCCCGCCGTCACCCTGGACCTGCTCGCCGACCAGGCGATCACCCTGGGTTCGAAGGTCACCTTCACCGCGAACGGCGGGGGCGGCGACGGGAACTACACGTACACCGCGACCGGGCTGCCGGCCGGGGTGACGATCAACAAAAGCAGCGGTGTCATCAACGACAAGCCGACCGTCTCCGGCCGGTTCCTGCCGACGATCACCGTGACCGACGGCATCGGCGGCGCCGGCGGCAGCGCGAGCCAGCAGATCGCCGTCATCGTCAACACCACCACCTCGCTGGTCTTCACCGCACCGGTGTTCACCGCGGCCGACCAGAGCACCGTCAAGGGCACCGCCGCGTCGCTGACCCTGACCACCAACGGCGGGTTGCTCGGCCTGAGCCCGGTGGTCACCGTGACCGGGCTGCCGGCCGGCCTGACCTACAACACGCTGACCGGGGTCATCTCCGGGACGCCGACCACCGCGGGCACCTACACGGTCACCGCGACGGCCACCACCGTCACCGCCACCAGCGTCCTCACCCTCATCTGGAAGATCACATGATCGACGATCCCGACCTGAGCACCGGCCCGCGCCCGGCCGACGACGCCGACGATCGTGGTTTCACCCTGATCGAGCTGCTGGTCGGCATGGGTCTGATGTCGGTGGTGCTGGTGATCGTCACCGGGGGGCTGATCGAGGTCTACGCCAACGTCAACCGGGCGGACACCATCACCGTCGCCCGGGACCAGCTGAGCAACAGCTTCCGCCGGCTCGACAAGGAGCTGCGGTACGCCAACTGGCTCAACACCCCCGGCCAGGTGGGCGGCAACTGGTATCTCGAGTACGCCACCTCCGGTGGGTGCCGCCAGCTCGCGTACAAGGGCGGCGTGCTGACCACGGCGAGCTGGACCCTGCCCGCCACCACGCCGGGAACGCCGACCACGATCGCCACCGACCTGGCCCTGACCGGCACGACCCCGCCGTTCACCGTCTACACGGTCAACTCCCAGCCGTACGCCTCGGCCGCACCAGGCGTCTCCGGCGTCGGCGTCGACTACCAGCTCGCGCACAGTCAGGTCCGGCTCCAGTTCACCGGCAAGGTGGGCACCACCACGCTGCCGTTCGACGTGCTGTTCACCGCGCAGAACACCAACGCCGCGAACGTCTTCACCGACCCCGGCAAGCTGACGCCCAACGACTGCAGCAAGGGAAGGCCGACCACATGAAGCTCTCGCTGCAACGCCGGGACGAGGGGCAACGCCGGGACGACGAGGGGCGACGCCGGGACGGCGGAGGGCAACGCCGGGACGACGAGGGCTCGCTGCCGATGGCGATGCTGGTCATCACGGTCGTGATGTCGCTCTCGGCGATCATGGTCCCGATCGTGCTCCGCCAGATCAAGTCCACCCAGAACCTGGCCGAACGCAACACCGCGCTCAACGCCGCCCAGGCCGGCCTGGACATGATGATGGCCCGGGTCCGCGCCGCCGCCGACCCGGACAAACTGGACGGGTATCTGGAAAACCTGCCGCCCTGCTCGCTGGTCGGCGACGCCGGGGTGAGCGACACCGGCACCAAGCTCACCTACGCGGTCACCCTCGTCTACCGCGACCAGGACGGCAAGGACCTGACCACCTGCCCGACCACCGACGTACCCGCCACCGCGGTGGTCACGTCGGTCGGCGGCGACGGCTCGGTCAAGCGGACCCTGACCGCCACCTACGTCTTCTCCACCAGCAACACGAACATCCCGGGCGGCCAGATCCGGATCTCCAGTTCCACCCTCGGCAACCAGTGCATGGACTCCGGGTCGAGCAAGGCGCCGGTGAACGGCTCCGCGGTCCTGATGGCGCCGTGCGACGGCAGCAGCCGGCAGCAGTTCGGCTACACCCCGGACCTCTACCTCAAGCTGATCAACTCGGATACCACGGGTGCCTCGGACGGCATGTGTCTCTACGCCGGCGCGACCCATCAGTCCGGCAACGCCCTGGTCTTCCAGCCGTGCCCGACGGTCCGGACCACCACGTTCCAGTGGAGCCTGGACGGCAACTCGGTGTTCCACTCCACCAGCACCGCGAGCAAGGCCGAGAGCGGCACCTGCGTGAACGTCACGTCACCCGGGTCGACCACGACCCGGAGCGTGACCCTCGGCAGCTGCTCCGCCGGCGCCACCACGAGCATCTTCCGGTCGGCGACCGGGGTCGGCGCGGGCATGGCCGGTGACAGCACCAACCAGCTGGTCAACTACGCCCAGTTCAGCCGGTGCCTCGACGTGACCGGCAAGTCGATGTCCGCGACATACATGATCGCCTGGTTCTGCAAGCAGGACCCGGGCGGCGTCGTCGACTTCAACCAGCAGTGGGTGCACCCGACACCGGTCTTCCCCGCGGTCACCGCGACCGGGCCGATCATCGTCAACAACACCAACGCCACGAGCAACAGCAAGAACGGCACCGCGGCCAACAACTACTGCCTCAAGACGCCGGGCACCGCCACCAGCACGTCCTGGGTGACCGTGGTGAGCTGCACGACCGCTGCGGTCCAGGCCCAGCAGGCCCTGACCTGGACGGTCTACCACGACACCGGCGACTACGGCACCAGCTACCGGATCAAGGACTACAAGGGCTACTGCCTGCAGCCCACCGACCAGGCCAGCGGCGTCGCCAACGACTTCCACGGCGACGGAACCAGCAAGGTCAAGGTCGCCGTGTGCAACAAGTCCGAGCTGCAGAAGTGGAACGCTCCGCCGAACGTCAACCAGCCGACCCCGCTGACCGACCTGACCGAGCAGTAGCCGGTCACTCCGTTGGGGGCGGTCACTCCAGCCACACCCGGTCCGGTGGCCCCGACCAGTGGAAGGTCAGCAGCCGCCGGACCGGCCGGGACAGCCCGACGATCCGCAGCCGATGCGTGCCGGCCGCGGCCGGGGCGAGCAGGATCCGGGCCGCGGCCGAGTCGGCGAACCGCAGCCGGGTCAGGTCCAGCACCAGTGGCATCCGGCCCATCACGGTGTCCTCGATCAGGTGCTCCATCATGGCCCGCAGCGCGTGCCGGTTGGACAGGTCGGCCTCACCCTCCAGGCGCAGCCCGAGCGGCCGCTGGGTACGCACCCCGCGCAGCAGCGGCACCCGTTCCGGGTCGGTGTTCCGGCTGATCGTGGCCGGGTGCGAACGGGTGAGCCGCCGTAGCTCCGGCTCGCTGAACAGGCGGCGGTCGTAGAGGCAGACACCCATCGCGTAGCCGTCCGCGAAGATCCGGTTGACCCGGGACTCGTACCAGAACAGCTCGTCGACGAGGGTGCGCCGGCTGGCCCAGGACATGTCGCCGATGCCCCGCATGCCCCGGTAACCCGCCGCGCGGGACGCGGTCGCCTCGCCCTTCCAGGCCGCCAGGCTGAGGTACGCCGGGCCCGGTTCGACGAGCGACAACTGCCCGCTGGCCAGGGCGTTCGTGACGTCCATGCCCTGCTCGGCGAGGAGCGCGGGCAGCCGGTCGGCGCGCTGCCCGTGGTAGAGGATCCGGTGGTGCTCGCGCAGCCCGGCCCGGACGTACGCCGCCACACTGCGGGCCCGCAGCGGCTCGTCGTCGAAGATCAGACAGGCGTGGTCACCCGGGCTCAGGTGGTCGAGCGTGCTGGCCTCGGCCATCGTGTCCTCTCGGTGATCGCCCCGTGCCGGAAATGCTGGCCATCACCGTAGTCACGGCCGCCCGCCGGGGACCATCGCTGAATCGGGTGCCCAGCAGGCGGCATACTGCCGGGGAAGCTTCTTTGGAGGACGCATGACGATGACCGACCCGCTCGAGTTGCTCGACATCGCCGGCCTGCTGAGCGACGAGGAACGGCAGATCCAGGAGACGGTGGCGCGCTTCGTCGCCGACCGGGTCCGGCCGTATGTCGCGGAGTGGTTCGAGGAGGGCACGTTCCCCCGCGAGCTCGCACCGGAGCTGGGCAAACTCGGGGTGCTCGGCATGCACCTGGACGGCTACGGCTGTGCCGGCACCAGCGCGGTCGCCTACGGCCTGGCCTGTCTGGAGCTCGAAGCCGGCGACTCCGGCCTGCGCAGTTTCGTGTCGGTGCAGGGTTCCCTGGCGATGTTCTCGATCTGGAAGTACGGCTCGGAGGAGCAGAAACTCGAGTGGCTGCCCCGGATGGCGGCCGGCGAGGCGATCGGCTGTTTCGGCCTGACCGAGCCGGACTTCGGCAGCGACCCGGCCAACATGCGCACCCGGGCGGTCCGCGACGGCGACGACTGGATCCTCACCGGCACCAAGATGTGGATCACCAACGGCAGCATCGCCGACATCGCCACCGTCTGGGCGCAGACCGAGGACGGCATCCGCGGCTTCCTGGTCCCGCGCGGCACCCCCGGCTTCACCACCCGCACCATCAAGCAGAAACTCTCGCTGCGCGCGTCGATCACCGGCGAGCTGATCCTGGACGGCGTGCGCCTGCCCGACGCCGCCCGGCTGCCTGGCGCCCGCAGTCTCGGCGCCCCGCTGAGCTGCCTGAACGAGGCCCGCTTCGGCATCATCTTCGGTGCCACCGGCGCCGGCCGGGACGCGCTGAGCAGCACCCTGGACTATGCCAAGACCCGCGTCCAGTTCGACCGCCCGATCGCGGCCTTCCAGCTCACCCAGGAAAAACTGGCCAACATGGCGGTCGACCTGAACACCGCCGCCCTGCTCGCACTGCACCTGGGCCGGCTGAAGGACGCCGGCACCCTGAAACCGCACCAGGTCAGCGTCGGCAAGCTCAACAACGTCCGCAAGGCCCTGTCGATCGCCCGCGAGTGCCGCACGATCCTCGGCGGCAGCGGCATCACGCTGGAGTACTCACCGCTGCGCCACGCCAACAACCTCGAGTCGGTCCTCACCTACGAGGGCACCTCCGAGATCCACACCCTGGTCATCGGCCACACCCTCACCGGCCACGCCGCCTACCGATAAACCCTTTTTCGGTACGACCTGAAGGTCCCCACAAGCATTGCCCGGTCCCGTGGCTCAACGCGACGCGGTTGTTCCCTCCCGACCGCGACGCCGCATCCGGGCTGATGCGTCCCCTCCCCAGCGTGTGAAGTTGCGGCGCGCTCCGCACCCAAAGTCCCCACGCGGGGTGGGGTCAAGGGCGCAGGGTGCGGAGGGTGTGGCCGGTGGCCTGTTTGTACAGGTATTCGGCGCGCTCGTAGGAGAGCCGGCGCCGCCCGGTCTCCGGGCAGAGATCGGCCGGCGCGGGCCGGCGGGCCGGGGCCGGGCGCCGGTCGGAGAGGAACAGCGGCCCTCGGGTGCGCCCGGCGATCACTTCCGGTAACCGGGCCGCCGTCCGCTCCCCCCAGCTCACCCCCGGCCCCCGGCGCGCCACGAGATCGAGATCCTGGACGTCGAGCGCCAGCACCGCACCGATCGGCGCCACCGACTCCCGCACCATCAGCCACAGCACCCGCTCCCGCACCGCGACATCCACCCGGTCCCACGGATCGTGCGCGCCGGCCGAGTCTGCGGGTGATCGGGCGGCACGCTCCACCGGCCGGTTGCGCAGGCCGCTCGCGAGCTGCGGAAATCCGGCCGCCGCGGCGAACGAGCGGAACGCGGCCAGGTGCCGGTTCCAGCCACGCGGCGCGGCGCCGGGCCAGAGGGTGGCGACGACCGCGGCTACGCCGGCCGGATCGAGGGTGGTCAACGGAGTCCGTTCGCCCAGGGCCCGGCGCATCCGGAAGAGCGATTTCCGGTACGCCTGAGCGGTCACCGGCCGCAACCCGCCGAGGAAATCGTCCACCGCCGCGCCGAGCAGCGGCCCCTCCCCGGCGTCCGCACCAGACCGAAACTGGTCAGCAGCCGCGTCAGCAGCGGGCACGTCGGGGCGGAGCCGGCCGGCGGCTGCTTCCGCCCGGGCTCGGAGGAAGTCACGTTCGGCGGCGTTGCGGGTCAGGGACGCGGCACGTTCCAGCTCCCGGCGCGCCTCGGCCACCCGGCCCACCCGCAGCAGCAGGTCCCCGCGCACCCCGGGCAGCAGGTGGTAGTCCCGGAGCACCGGGTCGGCCCGCAGCTCGTCGACCAGGGCCAGCCCGGCCTCCGGACCCCGGGCGAACCCCACCGCGACCGCCCGGTTCAGTCGCACCACCGGGGTCGGCGACAGTCGCGCCAAAGCGTCGTAGAGGACCGCGATCCGGGCCCAGTCCGTTGCCGCGGCGGTGCTCGCCTGTGCGTGACAGACCGCGATCGCCGCCTGCAGAACGTAGGGTCCCGGCGCTTTCCCGGCACCCGCCGACCGGGCCCGCAACATGGCCGCGAAACCGCGGTTGATCAGCAGGCGGTCCCATTTCCCGCGATTCTGTTCGTGCAGCGGGACCGGCTCGCCGCGGGGCCCGATCCGGGTCGCCGCACGGGACTGCTGAATCTCCATCAGGGCGGCGAGCCCGTGCACTTCCGGATCGTCCGGCGCCGATGTGGCGAGCAGCCGGCCCAGCCGCAGCGCCTCCAGGCACAGGCCGGGACGCATCAGGTCGTCGCCGG
Organism: Actinoplanes palleronii; assembly: GCF_016862315.1. Taxonomy (GTDB): domain Bacteria; phylum Actinomycetota; class Actinomycetes; order Mycobacteriales; family Micromonosporaceae; genus Actinoplanes; species Actinoplanes palleronii. Next base: position 30,022 of record NZ_BOMS01000164.1, read on the forward strand.
ACGTGGCCGAGTAGCCCTCGTTGAAAATCAGGTACACGACCTCGAGCACCGACGACAACCGGCCGACGAGTTCGGGACCGTCCGGCAGTCCGTAAGCGACGCCGGAATCGGCCAGGGTGCGTTTGGCCGCGGCGATCCGCTGCGCGATCGCCGATTCGCCGATCAGGAAGGCCCGCGCGATTTCGGCCGGGCTGAGGCCGCCGATCACGCGCAGGGTCAATGCCACCCGGGCCGGCTTTTCCAGTACGGGGTGACAGGAGATGAACAGCAGCCGCAGAACGTCGTCACCGGACGACGCCGCGGGGCTGTCCGGCGGCTCCATGTCCGTACCGTCGAATCTGCTCGAACGCCGCAGGTGATCGACGGCCTTGCGCCGGGCGATCGTGGTCAACCAGGCGCCCGGGTTGTCCGGCAGGCCCTGGACCGGCCACTGCTCGATCGCCGCGACCAGCGCGTCCTGCGCGAGCTCCTCGGCCAGGCCGACGTCGTGGACCATCCGCAGGAGCGCCGCGATGATCCGCGCGGACTCCTGCTTCCAGACGACGCCGACCGTGGCCCGGATGTCGATCATCAGATCAGCTGAAGACCTCGTGGACCAGGCTCTCGCCGTCACCGACGATCGCCAGGAAGCGGCGGCCGATTTCGATCGCCTCTTCCCGGGAGCGCACCTCGACCAGGGCGAACCCGCCGATCGCCTCCTTGGCCTCGGTGAACGGGCCGTCGGTGACCGTCACCTGGTCACCGGCCGAGGTGAGCTTGAAGCCGGACGCGTCGAGGCCACCGGTGGCCAGCAGCACGCCGGACGCCGTCATCTCCTCGATGAACGCGGCCATCTCGGTGAAGAGCTTCTCGTCGGGCTGGTTGTCCTGGGTCTTCGAGAGCATCAGGTAACGCATCGGTTTCTCCGTTCTCCGGGTTCCTGGTGAACCGTCACCCCCACGTCGAACCGGCTCATATGACAGGTAATCACAGATCGCGGGCCTGGTGGGACGGGTCACTGCGGCTTGGGACGCACCGCGGGCGCGGGCAGACTGGGCGGGCCATCGTCGGCAGGCCGGGAGGACGCGGGATGGATCTCGACCGGGACGCACCGGGCCTGATCGGCCGGGCCGGGGTGTGGGCCGAGTTGCTCACGCTGCTGGACCGGGACCGGCCGGAGAGCACCGGGGCGCTGCTCGTGGGCGCCGCCGGGATCGGCAAGACCACGCTGGTGGAGCGTTTCGTCTCGTACGCCGGGGACCGGGGTTTCCCGGTGATCCGGGCGACCGGCGAGGCGGGCGCGGAACCGTACGCCGTGCTCCGCGCGCTGTTCGGCGGTGCCGATCTCGACGAGTTGCCGGGCGGGCAGCGCCGGGCCCTGCGCGCCGCCCTCACCCCGCGGACCCCGGCCGCACCGGTGGATCTGCTGGCGTTGCGCTCCGCGGTCTGTGCCGCCTGCTCGCTGCTGGCCGGCGACGGACCGCTGGTGCTGGTGGTCGACGACGTGGACCGGTCCGACCCGCAGACCCTCGACGTGCTGCTCACCCTGGCCTCGGTGCTGACCTGGCGGCAGTTGCCGGTGGTGGCGCTGTTCGCGAGCCGCACCGAACACCTCCCGGTCGAACTCGCCGAACTCCTGCGCCAGATCCCGGTGCCCCCACTGGCCGACCGGGAGGCGGACCACCTGCTGGACCGCCTGGGCGCGCCCACCGGCTCGGCCCGCGGGGAGATCCTGCGTCGGGCGGCCGGCAATCCGCTGGCGCTGCGGGAGTACGGCGCCCTGTCCGACCCCACCCCGGTGGCGGCGACCGTGGCCGGCAGCCGCGGGATCCTCCCGGAGGACCGAGCAGGTGGAGAGGGCGGCGTCGCGCAGGTCTTCGCTCGTCGCGTACGAGAATTGCCGGAAACCGTGCGGCGGGCCCTGACCCTGGTGGCGGCCGGCGAGCGCAGCGTCGCCGTGCTGACCCGGGCCGAGCCTTCGCTGACCCCCGCGGACTGGCAGCCCGCCGAGGCGGCCGGGCTGATCACGGTGACCGACGCGGTGGTCCGGTTCCGGCATCCGCTCGTCGAGTTCGCGGTGCTGGACGCGGCCGGTGCGGGCGCACGCCGCCGGGCTCACCGGATGCTGGCCGAGGTCACCGCCGATCCGCGCCGCGCCCTGTGGCACCGGGCCGAGGCTGCCGACGGCACCGACCCGGGCCTCGCCGCCGAGCTGATCGCCGCCGCCCGCCCGTTGAACGGCGCGGCCGCGGTGACCGCCATCGGCCTGCTCGAACGCGCCGCCGACCTGCTCCCACCCGCCGACCGGGCCCCGGTCCTGCTCGAGGCGGCCGGCCGCGCGGCGGCGGTCGGCCGGATCCGCTGGGCCACCGGTGTCCTGGCCCGCGCCCGCGCGACACCCCACCCGGACCCGGAGCTGCGGGCCGCGCTGACCTCCCTCACCTCCTGGGTCCTGACCATGCACGGCCGGGTACCCGACGCCGCGGCCCTGCTCACCGAAGCTCTCACCGGCTACGCCACCCCGCCGGCCGGTGCGGTGCCGGGCGGGCTGGTCGAGACGAGCGCTTTTCCGGCGTTTCTGCTCGGGCACGGGCCGCTGTTCGCCGCGCTGCGGGCCGCGCTGCCCACCGCTTCCGGGGACGGGTTCCTGGCGCGGGCGCTGACCCGGCCGGGCGAGGACGTCCGGGCGGCGATCCTGGCGGTGCCCGAACCTGTCGCGCCCGCGGAGATCGGCCGGGCCGCGTCGGCCGGCGCCGGAGCTCTGCTGTGCGACGAGCCGGAACACGCCCTGCGGCTGCTCGGGCCCGCGGTGCAGGCCGCGATCGACGGCACCGCGGCCAGCGCATTCCTCGCCGCGCCCGGCGCCGCCTGCTGGGCACTGATCGACACCGGCCGCTGGGTCGAGGCGGAGCAGTGGCTGGTGCCGCTGCTCGCCTCCCCGGTGATGGCCGAGGCCCCGGTGCTCCGGACCGGCGCCCAGGTCCAGCTCGCGGTGATCGGCCTCGGCCGAGCTCGCAGCACCCCCGAGACAACGACGATCGCTCTCGGTCAGGCTGGTGGGGATGCGGAGCCCCGCGAACCGGTCTTCGCGCTGCGCCTGCACTGGGCCCGCGGTGTCGCCGCGGCAGCCGCCGGGAACCACCGTGAGGCCTACCTGTCGCTCCGCGCCGCTGCGGAGATTCCGCACCCGTGGCAGATGCTGGTACTACCGGATCTGATCACCGCGGCCCGGCACGCCGGCCACCCGGCGGAGGCCCGGGCGATCCACCAGCGGGTGCTCCTGGCGTCCGGCGATTCCTGGCTGACCAGTCGCAGACGGGCCCGCCTCGCCGCGGCCGCCGCGCTCCTGATCCCGGATCCGGCCGCCTCCGCCGAGCGGCTCGCCGCGGTGCTCGACGACCCCGGCACGCATCGATGGCCGTTCGAGCGGGCCGTGCTCGCGGTCGAGTTCGCCGACCGCCTGCGCCGCGCCCAGCAACCGGCCCGGGCCCGTGACGTGCTGGTCGGCGCGCTGGACACGTTCGAACGGCTGCGCGCCGCGGCCTGGACCAGCCGGGTGCACGCCGACCTGCGGATCGCCGCGCCGCCGGCCGAGGGCGACGGGTTCGCCGCGCTGACCGCCCAGCAGGAGCAGATCGTCCGGCTGGCCGCGCACGGGCTGACCAACCGCGAGATCGGCGAACGCCTGTTCCTGTCCCCGCGCACCATCGGCTCCCACCTGTACCGGCTCTTCCCCCAGCTCGGCGTCACCAACCGCACCCAGCTCGGCGACCTGGTCACCGCCCTGGACCGCCAGCAATGATCCACAACCGCGATGAGGTGCCCGTGACCGCAATGGACGATGCCACTCGCCGGCTGGCGGACGGTGCCCTGCACCCGCCGTTCCTCTATGCGATGGGCCCGGACGACGCGCGCCTCGCGCTGGACCTGATGCAGGCCCCGCCGGAGGTCCCGGCCGACCTCGAGCACCGGGTCATCGAGATCACCACCGGACGCGAGGCCATGCCGGTCCATCTGGTGATCCCGCGCGGCGCGGTCTCCGCGCCGATCATTTTGTACGCCCACGGCGGCGGCTGGGTCCTCGGCGGCTGGTCCAGTCACCACCGCCTGGCCACCACGCTGTCCCGGGAGACCGGCGCCATCGTGGTGATGCCGGAGTACGACCGGGTCCCCGAGGCCCGCTACCCCGTCGCGATCACCCAACTGGCCACCACCCTGGCCGCGATCCGCTCCGGCACTCTCCCGATCCCCGGTGACCCGCACCGGATCGCCCTGCTCGGCGACTGCGCCGGCGCCACCCTGGCCCTCTCCCTGGCCCTGCTCGACCGCCCCACCCCGCTCGTGGCCCAAGTGCTGCTCTACCCCATCGCCCGTCCCGCACCGGGCGACCGTTCCGCATCCGACTTCGCCACCGGCGCCGCCCTCCGCCTGGCCGACGTCCGGCGGCTCTGCCACGAATACGCCCCCCGCGGTGAAGCCCTCGCCGACCCGATCGGCACCCCGGACCCCACCGGCCTCCCGCCGACCCTGCTGATCACCGCCGAGGCCGACGTGACCCGGGACCGTTCCGAGGACTTCGGCAACCGCCTGCGGACCGCCGGCGTCCCGGTCACGGTCACCCGCTACCTCGGCGCGGTCCACGACTTCGCGGTGCTCGACGCCCTGCGCTGGACCTCACCGGCCCGGACCGCGATCACCCAGATCACCGACTACCTCCGCACCGCCTTCACCACCCCGCCCGAAGAGACCGCCTTCACCACGCTGCCGGAAAAGACCGCCTTCACCACGCTGCCGGAAGTGACCGCCTTCATCTCACGGCCGGAAATGACCGAAGCCGAGGAGACCGGCCGCATCGCCGGGCAGGCATGACCGTGCCCCTCATCGGGCGTTCCGCACAGCTGGCCGCGATCACCGCCGCCCTGTGCGACGGCCGCTCGGTCCTGGTCCTCGGCGAACGGGGCACCGGCCGCTCCGCGCTCCTCGCCGAGGCCGTCCGCCGGCACGCGCCGACCGGAATGTCCGTGCTCGCAGTCCGCGCACTGCCCGGCGACGAGTCCCTGCCCGGCGCCGGCCTGCAACGCCTGCTCAACCCGGTACAGCAGGAGACCGTCGCCCTCCCCCCGCCCGCCGCGGCCGCGTTCGCCCGGCTGTTCGGCGCGGACGCCCCCGACGTGACCCCGGCCCCGCTGCCCGAGGCGGTCGCCCTGCTCGCCGAGCACCTGGCCACCCGGGGCCGACAGCTCTGGTGCGTCGACGACCTGGACCGCCTGGACGCGCTCTCCCGTACCGTGATCGCCGCACAGACCCACATCCCCCTCCTGGCCGCGGCACTCCCGCAACCCACCACCGACCCCGCGCCGGACCGCAACGCCGCGGCACCACCGCAACCCACCGCCGACGCCGCGCCGGACCGCAGCGCGATCACGATCCGAATCGGACGGTTGACCCGCCTCGAGGCCGAGCGCCTCCTCGCCGGCATCCCCGGTGCTCGCGCCCACCCCGCCGCCCGCCTGCTGCTCGCCCAGGCCGCCGGCAACCCCCTCGCCCTCACCGAACTCGCCCGCCATCTCCCCCCGCCGGCCGAGCTCCCGCCGACCGCCACCGAGCTCCCGGTCCCGCCCCGCCTGCGCCGCGCCCTCGCGCCGGCCGTCGACACCCTCGACGAGCACCACTTCCGGGCCGCGCTGCTGGTCGCCGCCGCCGCCGAGACCCCCGGCCCGCACACCACCGCCGCGCTGACCACCGCGATCAGCCCGGCGATCTGGACCGGGCTGATCGACAGCGGCGTGCTGCGCCCCGGGCGACATTTCCGGCATCCGGTGGTCCGGGCCGCCGTGCTCGACCGGGCAGATTCGGTCAGCCGGCGGGCCGCGCGGCGCGAGATCGCCGACCTTCTCCGGTACGACGATCCGGCCCGCGCCTGGCACCTGGCCCGCGCCGAGCCCACCCCCGACGAGTCCGTCGCCGCGCACCTGGAACGCACCGGCGCCGACCTGACCAGGTCCGGCCGGGTGCGGGCCGCCGCATACGCGCTCGGGCTGGCCGCCGCCCGCAGCCCGGAGCCGGGGCTCGCCGACGCCCGGCACCGGCTCGCCGCCCACCAGGCCCGGATGGCGGGCGAACCGGCCTGGGAACGGCAGCTGACCCCGGCGCGTTCGCTGGCCGCCACCGGGCTCGGCCAGCTGCTCCGGGTCGCCTGGCTGCGGGGCGACGACCAGATCCGGGACGAGGTACGCGCCCTGATCCCGGGCGCACCCGGCCCGCTCGCCGTGTGGGCGCGCGCGGTGGTCGACGACGCCGACCCGGGCGGTGACGCACAGCGGCTGATCAACGCGTACCACCGGCCGCAGCAGCCGGACCACCTGGCGCCCGACGAGCGCGCCGTCCTGCTCGGCACGATCGCGATGGCCCGGCACGAGACCGCCCTGGCCGTCGGTCACCTCTCCCGGGCCGGTGCGCTCGCCCCGCCCGGTGGCCTGATCCGCCCGATCGCGCTGGGCGCCCTCGCCTGGGCGCACTTCGACGCCGGAGACCTGGACGCGGCACGGACCGAAGCGCTGCGCACCCTGGAGTTCGGCGACACCGCCCGGCACGGCACGACCACGTCGGACACCGCGGCCGGCGCGCTCGCCACCCTGGCCGCGGTGGCCCTGCTCCGGGAGGATCCGGACGCCGCCGACCGTCTCGGCGACGCCCGGGACGCCCTGCAGCCGGGACGGCACGCGCTGCACGACCTGCGGCTGGACCGCGCGCAGGGCCTGATCGCTGGGATCCGTGGCCAGCACGCCCTGGCCCGGCACCGGCTGCGGCGGCACTTCGACCGGGACGGCCGGCCCGCGCACCACCGGGTCGCCGATCTGGCGCTCGCCGATCTGGCGCTCGTCGCGGCGGGGCTCGATCGTACGGAAGAAATCGCCGTGCTCGTCGCGGCGGCCGAGCCGAGGGTGCGGGCCTTGCGCTCGGCGCGCCTGACCGCGGTCTGGCACCGGGCGCGGGCGCTGCTGGCCGGCCCGGACCCGGCGGCCGAGACGTTCTTCCGGCTGGCGCTGGCCGACCCGGGCACCGACCAGTGGGCGTTCGAGCGGGCGCTGACCCGGATGGACTACGCACAGTGGCTGCGCCGGCGGCAGCGGCCCGCCGAGTCCCGTCCGCTGCTGCGCGCGGCCCGGGACGTGTTCGCGGCGGCCGGGCTGGCCGCCTGGCGGGACCGCGCCGAGGCGGAACTGGCCGCGGCCGCCGCACCGCCCCGGCCCGGTGTTCCGGCGGCCGGGCTCACCCCGCAGCAGCGTCAGGTGGTCGGGCTGGCCGCGCAGGGGCTGACCAACCCGCAGATCGCGGCCCGGCTCGGGCTCTCGGCGCGCACCGTCGGAACCCACCTGAGCAGGGCATATCCGATCCTCGGAGTGACCCGCCGGACGCAGCTGCCGGCGATGCAGTCATTCGACGGACGACGCGCGGGGGACGCTGACGGAAGTCTGATGTCATGAGCTATCCGAAGCCGGTGCTGGAACCCGCGGCCGAGCAGTTCACGCGGGACACCGCGCTGCCGCCGTACCTTCACGAGCTCGGCATCGAGCTCGCCCGCAAGACGTTCGCCGCGGCGCAGACCGGCGACAACGTGCCGCTGCCGGTCGCCGCGACCACGGACGTCGAGATCACCGGCGGTCCGTCCGGCCGGATCCGGCTCCGGCTCGTTCGCCCGGCCGCCGCGACAGGTCCGCTTCCAGCTATTTTGTACGCCCACGGCGGCGGCTGGGTGTCCGGTGACGCCGACACCCACGACCGCCTGGTCCGGGAGTTGGCCGTGCAGTCCGGCGCCGCGATCGTGTTCGTCGACTACAGCCGCGCCCCGGAGGCCCGCTACCCGATCGCCATCGAGGAGATCTACGCGACGCTGGAGTGGGTGGCGGTGCACGGGGCCGCCCACCTGCTGGACCCGTGCCGGATCGCGATCGCCGGCGATTCGTCCGGCGGGAACCTGGCCGCGGCGGTGACCGTCATGGCCAAGCAGCGCTCCGGTCCGACGCTGGCCGCGCAGGCCCTGCTCTACCCGGTCACCGACGCGACGTTCGACACCGACTCGTACCACCAGTTCGCCGAGGGCCACTGGCTGCGTCGCGAGACCATGCCCTGGTTCTGGGACCAGTACGCCCCGGACGTCCCGTCCCGGGCCGAGATCACCGCGGCCCCGCTGCGGGCCACCACGGAACAGCTCGCCGGCCTGCCCCCGGCCCTGGTCATCGTCGCCGAGGCGGACGTCCTGCGCGACGAGGGCGAGGCCTACGCCGCCAAACTCCGCGCGGCCGGGGTCCCGGTGACAGCGGTCCGCTACCAGGGCACCATCCACGACTTCGCCACCTTGGCGGCCCTGCGCGACACCCACGCCGCCCGAGCCGCGACCACCCAGGCCGCCACCTTCCTCCGCGACGCCCTGGCCCCGTAGCAGCTATCGGTCGCCGTAGTGGTAGCGACAGGACAGGATCTCTACTTGCCCCCGTGTCTCCACGACGCGGTACACAAGCCGGTGTTCCTCGGTGATGCGCCGTGACGCCCAGCCCGCCAGATCGCCCTTGAGGAGTTCCGGCTTACCGATACCCCCCTCATCACCTCGCTGAATGTCCCTGATGAGGGCATTGACGCGTGTAAGGATCTTTCGATCACTCGCCTGCAGGTTCACGTACTCTTGCCAGGCCTGCGGGTGCCAGAGGAGCTTCACGCAACGCCTCCGGCGTCGAGGTCCTCCAACTCATGCTGGACCTGCGCGCCCGCCTCCATGTCCGCGATGCGTCGACGCAGTTCACGACCGTTGGCGCCACGAGACAGGTATTCGGTCTCCCGCCACGCGTCATAGTCGCTCTTGAGCATGACGACGAGCGGCTCATGCCCGCTCCGAGTGACCACCAGGTGTTCAGCGTCGTCCTCGATCGCGTCGAAGACGTTCGCAAGGTTGGCGCGTAGATCTGAAGCAGTGATGACCTTCATGAACCCTCCAGGATTGTACGTTATATCGTACGTCGGAAAGCTTGTTCCGAAAAGGGCGCTACATGCCCGCTCAGGGGTGGTCGAGGGCCTCGGCGAGGGGGACGCCACCGAGGCGGGCGCTGATCATCTCCTGGAAGTGCGCGCAGGCCCGGTGGTCGTCGTGGCGGCAGCGCAGGCCGTGTTCCAGGAGGGTCCGGGAGAGGGTCAAGCGGGTGATGCGTTCCCGGACCCGGGTCAGCTGGGCGCGCAGGATGGCGCGGCGCTCCTCGAGGGTGGGTGCGGCGAAGAGGTCGCGGATCTCGTCGAGGGTGAAGCCGGCGTCCTTGCAGATCTGGATCTCGGCGACCCGGGCGAGGTCGGCCTCGCTGTAGGCGCGGCGGGACGCCACCCGGCGCGCGGGGGCGAGCAGGCCCACCTGCTCCCAGTGGCGCAGCACGTGGGTGGCCACGCCGCACCGGGCCGCCAGCTCGCCGATCGCGTACTCCACGCCGCACCTCCGTGACGGTTGACTTCAGGTCGACCTTAAGTCGCAGAGTGGGCGGATGCTGAAGACGCACAGTGACCACATCGATGTCACCACGCTGATCCGGATGCTCGACGCCGCGGAGAGCACGCCCGGCGCGGTCGCGCTGCGGGAGCGCGGCTACGAGCTGCTGGGGCTGAACCCGGGCGCGACGGTGCTCGATGTGGGATGCGGGACCGGGCGTGCGGTGGCCGAACTCGCCGAGCGCGGGGCCCGGGCGATCGGGGTGGACCCCGACCCGGTGATGCTGGCCGCGGCGCGCGAGCGGTTCCCCGGGGCCGACGTCCGCGCCGCCGACGCCGCTGACCTGCCGCTGGCGGCCGGCGAGGCCCACGGCTATCGGGCCGACAAGGTCCTGCACGTCCTGCCCGATCCGGAGTCGGCACTCGCCGAGGCGCGGCGGGTGCTGGCCCCGGGCGGGCGGATCGTGCTGGTCGGGCAGGACTGGGACACCATGATCGTCGACTCCGGCCTGGGCGAACTCACCCGGCGGATCATCGCGGCGCGGGCCGACACGATCCCGCACCCGCGGATCGCCCGCGCCTACCGCAACCTCCTGCTCGACGGCGGCTTCACCGACGTCACGCTCGAGGTGCACACCATGATCCGCACTGACGCCGCCGCGCGGTTGCTGCTGGCCAAGCACGCCACCGCCGCCCACGACACCGGCACGATCACCGCCGCCGAAGCCGAACAGTGGACAGCCGACCAGAACCACCGAGCCGCCACCGACCGGCTCCTGCTGGCAATCCCCATGTTCCTGGCCGCAGCCACCCGCTGACCCCCGGCGACACCATCACCCGAGAGCCGCAAACCACAGAAGCAGTGACCGCGAGCCACCCACGGGCCACACTCACCGTGATGCGGGGCTTCCGGGGCTCGGCCCCCGGAGCAGATATGACGAAGGGCCGCGGTTCGCGCTTTCTGCGAACACACGGCCCGTGCAACTCGTGGGCGATACTGGGATCGAACCAGTGACCTCTTCCGTGTCAGGGAAGCGCGCTCCCGCTGCGCCAATCGCCCTCACGCTGTGTTCATCACACAGCTTGCGAGGTGGAGACGGGATTTGAACCCGTGTACACGGCTTTGCAGGCCGTTGCCTCGCCTCTCGGCCACTCCACCGAGCAGGCCGGTGCCCAATGGAACCGGCAACAGCCTCTCCGAGCGGACGACGGGATTCGAACCCGCGACCCTCACCTTGGCAAGGTGATGCGCTACCACTGCGCCACGTCCGCGTTGCGTCAGGTTTCCCTGGCGACGAAGGAAACCTTAGCCGAGCCGGCCACCGGATGCCAAAGCGGGTACCCGCCTGCGGGGAAATCGCCTGCTCAGGACACCTGCACGGCCCGGCGGTACGGGGTGAGACGACGCTGAGCGCCGACCGATCGGCCTCGGCCGGCGCTCAGCGGGGCTGCTGGGGGTCAGTGCGTCTCGCCGAGCAGCCGGCGCACCTCGGCGACCAGTTCGGCCTGGAACGCCGCCACGCTGCCGTCCACCACCCCGATCCGGTAGTCGTTCCCGGTCTCCGGGTCCTCGGCGGAATGGGTGTCACGCCGCCCGGCCGAACCGTCGGCGTGGCCGGCGGTGTACGCCAGAAATGCTTCTTCCATCAACGGGGCCTCCTCGAACACGCGCAGCAATCTCGCATGAGTACGGATCCAGGGGGGCCATCCGTTCGACCCGTCCCGACCTGTTGAACGTCCGAGCAGGTCAAGCCGGTCGGCCGAATCACCCCACGGTGGCCGTCACGCGGATCTCGGTGAAGGCCCGCAGCACAAAAGTCGGCCGCTGCGGCGGCTCCACGGCGAGGTCGAGATCCGGCATCCGCTCGAGCAGCGCACCCAGCGCCGCCCGCAGTTCCAGCCGGGCCAGCGGGGCGCCGAGGCAGAAGTGCAGCCCGGCGCCGAACCCGAGGTGCGGGTTCGGGTCGCGTCCCACGTCGAACGTGTCCGGCGCGGCGAACACGGCCGGGTCCCGGTTCGCCGCGCCGAGCAGCGCGGCCACCTCGGCACCGGCCGGCACGGTCACCCCGCCGATCGTCACGTCCGCCGCGGCGGTGCGCACGAACATGTGCAGCGGTGGGTCGTACCGAAGGAATTCCTCGACGGCGGCCGGGACCAGACCGCGGTCCGCGAGCAGCCGCTCCCATTGCCCCCGGTGGCGCATCAACGCCACTACACCGCTGCCGAGCGCGTTCACCGACGCCTCGTGACCCGCGTTGAGCAGCAGGATCGCCGACGCGACGAGTTCCGGGCCGGAGAGCCGGTCGCCGCCGTCGCTTGCCGCGACGAGGTGGCTGATCAGGTCGTCGCGCGGCGCGGCGCGGCGGGTGGCGGCGAGGTGGTCCAGGTAGCCGGCGAACTCCCGGCAGGCGTCGAGCGCGGCCGCTTCATCCGCTTCGGTACGGGTGACCTCGTACATTCGCACGATCGCCGCCGACCACGGTCGCAGCCGGTCCCGGTCCGGCGCGGGCACACCGAGCAGCTCGGCGATGACCGTCACCGCGAGCGGCTCGGCCAGGTCCGCGAGCAGGTCGAAATCGGACCCGGCCTGGTCCAGCAAGGTGTTCGCCTCGGCGGCGATCGCCGGGCCGAGCCGCTCCACGTGCCCGCGCCCGAACGCCTGCGCGACGAGTGACCGCAGCCGGGTGTGCACCGGCGGCTCGTTCTCCATCATCTGGTTGCGGTGCAGCGTGTTGAACGGCTCCCACACGCCGGCCGGTTGCCGGTCGGTCCAGAACCGGCCGAGTCTCCGGTCCCGCAGCACCGCGTTGGCCTCGGCGTGCCCGGCCGCCAGCCACCGCCCGGTCGGTTCGTGCCAGCTCAACGGCGCCTGCGAGCGCAGCCGGGCCAGTGCCGGGTACGGGTCGGTCAGGAACGCCGGGTCCGCGAAGTCGAGCGCCATCCGCGGACCCTATCCAGCTTTGAAGATCGGCTGGTTAACTCCGGCCTTTCATACCTTTTTCGCCGGTCGGACGGTGAGCCCGGGAGCCCGGTTCCACCACAGTGACAACCCCAGTCCGGTGAACACCAGCACCGCGCCGGCCAGCACGAACCAGAAGCTGATCTCGACGTTCGCCTGGTGCAGCCCGATCTCCTTGGGCAGGTCGCCGAGCACGCCGTCCAGCTCGTCCGCGTCCTGCGCCTTGAAGTACTGCCCGCCGGTCAGGTCGGCGACCTTGGTCAGCGCGTCCTCGTCGATCTCCTGAACCCGGCCACGGCCGCCGCCGAACCCGCCGCCACCACCACGGAATCCGCCGCCGGCGAACGAGTCGCCGCTGACCTGATCGGGTGTGCACACCATCTGGGACGGCTCGGTGGTGCCGAAGCCGATCGTGAAGACCCGGACCCGGCGGGCCGCCGCCTGCTCGGCCGCGGTCACCGGGTCGACGCCCGTGGTGTTCGAGCCGTCGGTGAGCACCACGATGGTGTCCGGCTCGTAGTCGCCGAGCGCGTTCGGCGCCGCGTCGCCCAGGTCGACACCGGTCGCCGCCACGTCCGGGTTGGTCTCCGCGATGGCGTCGATCGAGGTGAGGATGGCCTGGCCGATCGCGGTGCCGCGCGCGGTCTTCAGGGTGTCGATCGCGTCCAGCAGCTGGCCCTGATCGGTGGTCGGGGTGACCAGCAGCCCGGCGATCCCGGAGAACGCGACCAGGCCGATCTTCGTGCCGTCGTCCTGCGCCTCGACGAACTTGCGGGCCGCGTCGATCGCCGCGGACAGCCGGTTCGGTTCGACGTCGGTGCTGCACATCGACCCGGAGACGTCGATGGCCAGCAGGATCGAGGTGTTGTTGGACGGCACCGAGATCCGGGCCTGCGGCCGGGCCAGGCCGCCGGCCAGCGCCACCAGCCCGGCCAGGAAGAGGTAGACCGGGATGCGCCGGCGCCAGGCGGTCCGCCCGGGCAGCGCGGCCCGGATCAGGGCGACGCTGGAGACGGTCACCGCGGTCCGCTTCCGGCGGCGGTTCAGCCACCATCGGACGAGCAACAGCAACGGTACGATCCCGGCTGCCGCCAACGCCCACGGCCAGTGGAACGACATCAGACGATCCTTCCGTGCCAGCGGGTGCCGAGCAGTCCGCCGAGCGCCAGCAGCAGCAGGGCGGCCCCGGCGAACGGAGCGGTCAGCTCCAGCGGCTCCTTCTTCGTGGTCAGCCGCAGGTCGATCGACTTGGTGGTGTCGGTGAGCGTCGCCGCGTCACCGGCCGGGTTGTACGTCCCGCCGGTGACCTGGGCGACCGCGGTCAGGGTGCGCTCGTCCAGCGCGGTGTTCAGCTGGAACCCGTCCACCTCGACGGTCGAGCCCTTGGCGGTGCCCACCCCGACGGTCTGGATCCGCACCCCGGCCGCGGCGGCCAGCTCGGCGGCGGCCTCGGCGTCCGGCCCGCCGGTGTTCTCCCCGTCGGAGAAGACCACCATGGTCGCCGACGGCCAGTACCCGAGAGCGCCGGTGTCGGTGGTGGCGCCGTCCTCCGGCAGGCTCACCGGTTTGCCGGTGATCGCGCCCAGGCCGACCAGGATGGCCTGGCCCAGCGAGGTGCCGCCACTGGCCTTCACCCGGGCGATCGCGGCGGCCGCGGCGGTGTGGTCGTCGGTCGGCGCCTGGGTGAGCAGCGCCTGGTCACCGAAGACCAGCACACCCACGTCCACGGTGTCCGGCTGGTCGTCGACGAACGCGGTGGCGGCGGCCTGCGCGGCGGCCAGCCGGGACGGCGCCACGTCGGTGGCCGACATGCTGTTGGAGATGTCGAAGGCCAGCAGCACGGTTCCGGACACCCGCGGGACGGCCACCTGGGCCTGCGGGCGGGCGAGCCCGATCAGCAGGATCGGCAGCGCGGCGAGCAGCAGTCCGTACGGAAGATGGCGCCGCAGGCCCCCGCCGACAAGCGTGCCGAAACCGGCGGTCTGGAGCGCAGCGGTCCGGCGCCGTTGCAGGGTGACGTAGCCGGCCACCGCGGCCCCGGTGATCAACACCGCCACGACCAGCACGAACGGGTAGAGGAAGCTCATCGGCGGCCCTGTCTCGTCGGCGGTACCGTGACAGCGGCCCGGTCCGGCCCGCGCACCCGGCTCATCGGCGGCCCTTCCCGGAGGTGTGGACCATCTGGACCAGCGCGGCCATCAGGTCCTGGTCGGTGGTGATCCGGTGCGCGGCGACGCCGGCCCGGCGCATCCCGTCGGCGAGCTCCGCCTCGCGGGCGCCGACCTCCCCGGCCAGCCGGCTACGCAGCAGCGGGTCACTCGTGTCGACGAGCAGCTGCTCACCGGTCTCGGCGTCCTCGACCAGGACCACACCGAGGTCGGGCAGGTCCAGCTCGGCCGGGTCGACGACCCGGATCACCACCACCTCGTGGCGGTGGGTGAGCATCCCCAGTGGACGGTCCCAGCCCGGCTCCCCGATGAAGTCGGACATCACAAAGATCAGACTCCGCCGCTTGACGGTGGTCATCGCGGCAAGCCGCAACATCGCGGAGAGATCCGTGGTGGCGGGTGCAGCGTTCTTCGCGGAGCCCTTTCCCGCGGTGCCACCGGCACCTTGCCCGGCAGCACCCTTCCCGACGGCCCCGCCCGCGCCCTGCCCGGCCGGCAGGGCGCGGTCCGCGCTCTGCTCCGAGCCGCCGCCCCACCTCCCCCACATCCGATTTTTCGGCTTTTCTGGCTTTGTTGCGGGAGCTGGCGGTTTCAGCAGCTCGTGCGCGATCCGCAGGATCTGGTCGCGGCCGGTGCGCGGCGGGATCACCCGGTGCGCCGCGTTGTCGTAGAGGATCGCGCCGACCCGGTTGCCGCCCTGCGACACCAGCCGCGCCAGGCTGACCGCCAGCTCGGTGGCGACCGAGTCCTTCCCCTCGTGACCGCCGAACTTCATCGAGGCCGACTTGTCGATCACCAGCCACGCGGTGAGCTCACGGTCCTCGGTGTACTGCCGGACGAACGGCTCGTCCAGCCGGGCCGTGACGTTCCAGTCGATGTGCCGGACGTCGTCCTCCGGCGAATACGCCCGCAGGTCGGTGAAGTCGATCCCGGCGCCGTGCCAGACCGTCCGGTAGGCGCCCTGCAGCCGCCCGTCGAGCCGGCGGCCGAGCCGCCACTCCAGGTGCCGCAGCAGCCGGTCGGGAGGGGTCACCATGGCTCAGCGGCTCCGGCCGGCGGGCTCCGGGAACTGCATGTTCGCAATGATCTTGGAGAGGATCAGGTCGGCCGTGACGTCGTCGGAGAGCGCCTCGTAGGAGAGCACCATCCGGTGCCGCAGCACGTCCAGAGCCAGGTCGGAGAGGTCCTCGGGGACGACGTACTCCCGGCCGCGCAGGTACGCCAGGGCGCGACCGGCAAGTACCAGGCTGATCGAGGCGCGCGGGCTGGCGCCGAACGTCACATACCGCGCCAGGTCGGTGAGCCCGACCCGGCTCGGGTCACGGGACGCGTTGGCCAGCTGCACGGCGAACTCGATCAGGGACGGGTCGACGTACACCTGATCGGCGGCCTGCTGCAGGCCGACCAGCGTCTCCGGGTCGATGATCCGCTGGATCACGGCGGCCGGGGCGAGCGCCCGCTCGACCACCACGAACTCCTCGGTGGGGCTCGGGTAGCCGATCAGCACCTTCATCATGAACCGGTCGACCTGCGCCTCGGGCAGCGGATAGACGCCCTCGTTCTCGATCGGGTTCTGGGTGGCCATCACCAGGAACGGGTTCGGCAGCTTGTGCGTCTCCCGGCCGATCGTGACCTGGCGCTCCTGCATCGTCTCCAGCAGCGCGCTCTGCACCTTGGCCGGCGCCCGGTTGATCTCGTCGGCCAGCAGCAGGTTGGTGAAGACCGGGCCGAGCTGCACCTGGAACTCGCCGGTCGGCTGGTGGTAGACCCGGGTGCCGACGATGTCCGCGGGCACCAGGTCGGGGGTGAACTGGACCCGGTGGAAGTCGCCGCCGATCGCCTCGGCGAGGGACTTCACCGCGAGCGTCTTGGCCAGCCCGGGCACACCCTCGACCAGGATGTGGCCGCGGGCGAGCAGCGCCACGACCAGGCGTTCGAGCAGGACGTCCTGGCCCACGATGGTCTTCTTGACCTCGTAGAGCACCTTCTCGATCGGTCCGGCCGCGGCCGGCGGGGCATCGGTCCAGCTCATGTAACCCGTCCCTCGGTTCGGTTCGACTTGTGGCTTCACAGTGGCGGTGCCCGGCCGTCGCCGTCCTCGCCGCCGCCGAGCGCGGCGCCGATCGGAACGGCGAAACCGATGCCGATGAACGTGCCGGCGTCGGTCGGGTTGGCCAGCGCCACCACGATGCCGACCACCTGACCCTGATCGTTGATCAGCGGCCCGCCGGAGTTGCCGGGGTTGACCGCCGCGTCGAACTGGATCAGCCCGGCGATGTCGGCCTGCTCGTCCCGGTTCAGTTTGCGGTCCAGCCCGGAGACGACGCCACTGGTGGTGGAGTCGACAAGGCCCAGCGGGTTGCCGATCGCCACGACCGTGTCACCGACCTCGACGCCGCCGCCGAGCACCGCCGGGACCAGCGTCTCCGGCAGTTTCGCCGGGGTCAGCGTGGCGATGTCCTGCTCCGGGTTGGTGCTGGCCACCTCGGCCGCCGAGGAGGTGCCGTCCGCGTACGTCAGCTTGATCGTCTCGGCGCCGTCGACCACGTGGTTCGCGGTCATCACGGTGCCGTCGGCGTTCGCGATCACGCCGGTGCCGGTGCCCGCCTCGAGCGCCTTCTTGGCGTCGTGGCCGGTGGTCTGGATCAGCACCACCGACGGGATCAGCGTCTGGTAGACCTCGGACACGGTGAGCGGGCCCTGCGACGCGGACGGCGACACCTTGGGCGCGGCGGCCCCGGGCGTCGTCGTGTCACCGCCGTCGCGCATCAGCACGACTGCGGTGATCGACACGGCCCAGACCGCGACCAGCGCGATCAGAGCCGTGCGGCGCAGGTCAGGAGTATTCCACCGGGCCACTCGGCTGGGGGCCGGCTCCTCCGGGCGGGGCTCCGGGGGTTCGGAGCCGTCCGGGCGGAGCACGGTCATCACGGCACGACCGCCACACTCAGCATTACTTGACCCTAGAAGCGATTCCTAGGAATTCGCCGTGAGAGTTCTGACGGTTTCCGGTACGCAAGATCCCCCATTTACCTGCAAAGCCGTCATGCCGGAGTGCTGCCAGGTACCACCTAGATCACCGACAGCCCGCGCACAGGCCCGGCCGGAAAGATCCCCCGCGCCCGCGTACGCACTTTCAGGAGCAGCCGATGACCACCGGACAACCCGCAGCGGAACAGGCCGACGGACCACCGGAGCCGTGGACGCCGCCGGCCTCCCGCAGCCCGGGCGAGCCCGGCACCCCCGCCTTCAAGCGAACGCTGATCACCGCGGTGCTGGCCACCGCGATCGTCAGCTCGGCCCTGACCGCGGGGATCATGGCAGCGCTCACCGGCGACGACAATTCACCCGCCGGTGGCGGCCGAGGCGGCCCCCCGGGAATGAATCAGCAGAACGGCCCGGCCGGCGGCCGAGCCTTCCCCGGCACCTGACAAGCGTGGGGCTTTGAGGCGCGCTCCGCACCCAAACTCCCCACACACGACGCCAACCAGACGAGCGTGGGGACTTACGGCGCGCTCCGCACCCAAACTCCCCACACACGAAGCCAACCAGACGAGCGTGGGGACTTACGGTGCGCTCCGCACCCAAAGTCCCCACACACGAAGCGAACCAGGTGAGCGTGGGGAGTTGCGGTGCGCTTCGCGCCGAGAAGCCCCACGCACGGCGCGCGTCGGGACTGACAGCGGACGCCTATCACGGGGACAGGGTCCACATAGTGCGGGTGGCGACGCTGGTGTTCCGCGATGAACCGAGGAGTCGCCGTTATGAGCAACAACGAAGCAGCCGGCCTGCCGACCACGTCGACCCTGGCGGTCACCGAGCCCACCGGCACGGTGGACACCTTGCAGCCCCGCGACCCGTGGGCCGAGAACGCCGCGAACCCGCACGGCGAGCCGGCCACCGAGCTGGTGCCCACCTCGCCGGAGTGGGCCCGGACCGGTCAGGTCATCGAGGTCAGCGGCACCCCGGCAGCCGCCACTCCGCCGAGCGGCCCGGCCGGAAGCGGTCCTGCCCTCAGCGGACCGGTGGCGATGCCGGGGCAGGCAGCCGGTGGTCCGCCGCCCGGCGCCTGGACACCGACGGCCGGCCCGGCGACCGGTGGCGGCAAAGCGCCGAAGAAGCCCCGCAGCGCGAAGATGATCCTGATCGCCGCCGTGCTGGCCACCGCGGTCGCCAGCTCCGGCATCACCGCCGCGATCATGGCGACGGTCGGCGGCTCGTCCACCCCGGCCGTCACCCAGCAGGGCGGCCCCGGCGGTGGCGGCGGCATGCCGGGCGGCGGTGGCGGCTTCGGGGGCGGCGGCAGCATGGGCGGCCAGTCCGGCCAGCAAGGCGGCACCACCGACCAGGGCACGACCGATCAAGGCACGACCGATCAGGGCACCACCGACCAGGGCACCACCCAGAGCGGCACCACCGGCACCGGCACCGGCACCTGACCGGAAGCCGCTGATCGGGGCCGGCCGGCACGCGGCGCGGGGACGCACCCGGATGAGGTGCGCCCCCCGACGCTCACGACGTACCGGAAAAGGGTCTCAGCCTGCGCCGTTGACTTCCGCGAGGTAGGCGGAGGCCTTCTCCGGGTCGACGAACCAGTTGAGGAAGTCGTTCGGGTCGACGAAGCCGGCGGCGAAGCGACGGGCGATCTGCTCGTTCTGCGAGGCGGCGCCGAGCAGCTGCTGGACGTGCGGCGGGAGCGGCTGCAGCATCGCGTTGGTCCAGCCGGTGACGGCCATGCCGTGCGCGGTCCAGAACGCCTCGAACGTGTCGGTCATCCACTGCTCGTCGAACGGCTGGTCGCCGCGCGCCAGGATGGCCTGCAGGTAGTGGTGGGCGGCCTTGGCCGCGGTGTTGCTGCCCTGGCCGGTGATCGGGTCGTTGGCGATCACCACGTCGGCGAGGCCGAGCACCTTGCCACCGCCGGGCAGGTGGGCGACCGGGCGCCGGACGGTCGGCGTGTACCGCCCGTGCAGGGTGGCCTTGGCGTCGGTGAGCCGGACGTTCCCGGCCCGCTCGTGCACCCAGGGCAGGTATTCGCGGATCAGGTCGAGGGTGATCCCGAGGTGCTGCTCGGGTGCCATCCGGCCGGTGTTGCCGGCCCAGCGGTCGAGCGGGCCGCCCGGGACGGCCTCCCAGAACAGGATGTCGCACGGGCCGGTATGGGTCAGCGCCGGGATCACGAAGAGCTCACCCAGACCGGGTACGGCATGGAACCCCACATGCGGCACCGGCCACTTCGGATCCGGCTCGAGCCCGTGCACGTACGCGACCGCCAGCCCCCGCTGCGGCTCGGAGTACTGCGAGCGGCTCGGGTCCCGGTCGAACATCGCCACCAGGTCACCCTTGCCGGCCGCGACGACGGTCAGGTCGTACCGGCCGAGCTGGGTGATCGCGTCGAGGTCCTGGGTGGTGACCGCGTTGTAGATGACGTCGACGCCACGTTCCTCGGCGTCCTGGAGCCAGCGGGCCATCTTGATCCGCTGGTCGGTCGACTGGGCCGGCCGGTCCAACGGCGCCGTGATCTCCAGGGCCAGCTGGCCGGGCGGGGCGGAGAGGGCGACGCGCAGGCCGTTGATCGCCGGTGTCTCGTTCTCCCAGTGGTTCAACCCGTAGGCCCGCTCGGTCTCGAGCGCCAGGTGGAACATGGCCTGGGTGGACGTCGGCCAGCCGGTGCGGATCTCCTCGGGGGTGCGCGCCGACATGAGGGTGACCTCGTAGCCCTCGGCCCGCAGGCTGAGGGCGAGCTGGAGACCGGCCTGACCGGCTCCGACAATGAGGATCTTGCGCAAGTTACTGCCTCCTGTAGAGCTTCTCTAACTGGTGCCGGAGTTGGCGAAGGGGATGGCCGGCACACCGGCCGCGGCAGCGCGTTCGGTCGCGTGGTTCACCACGGCCAGCAGGGCGTGTGCGACGTTGCGCGGTTCGCGGATGTCAGCAGTGATCAACGGAACGTACGGCGGCAGGGTGAGTGCCTCGCGCACCTCGGAGAGCTCGTGGGTCTGCAGACCGTGGAACAGGTTGACGCAGACAACCCACGGTACGTCCGCGTCGTTCTCGAAGTAGTTGACCGCGGCGAACGAATTCTCCAGATTGTTGGTATCGACGAGCACCAGGGCGCCGACCGCGCCCCGGACCAGGTCGTCCCACATCGGCCAGAACCGGGGCTGCCCGGGCGTGCCGAAGAGGTAGAGCACCAGGGCCGGGTCGATGGTGACCCGGCCGAAGTCCATCGCCACCGTGGTGGTGACCTTGTCGATGCCCGGGTCGAGCCGGTCGATCTGGGCCGCCGCCGCGGTCATCCAGGATTCGGTACGGATCGCCGGGATCTCCGAGATGGCCTCGACCGCGGTGGTCTTGCCGACCCCGAAGCCGCCCGCGATGACGATCTTCGCGGAGGACATCTGCTCCGGGGAGGCCACGGATTCCCGGTCAGGTGAGTCGGAGAAGGCCGGCACGGAGTCTCTCCAGAAGCGCTAGGTCTTGGGAGGGGCGGGCCTCGTGGACCACGAGTTGCCCGATTTTGAGCAGGTCGCTGATCAGCAGCCGGGTCAGGCCCAGCGGGAGCCCGCAGGTCGCCGACAGCTCGGCCACCGAGCACATCCGGCGGGCCTGCTCGTAGAGCGTCCGGGTGGCCGGGGCCAGGCTCGCGGCCAGCACCGGGTCGTACCGGTTGCCGGTGGACACCAGGGTGTGGATCAGGAGCGGGCTGCGGCTGCTGGTCCGCCCCCGCGCCGTCATGTACGGGCGCACCTTCCAGTGCAGCCCCGGCCTTCGGGCCATGCGGTGACTCCGTTTCAGCGAAGTGCGACGTGCTGCGAGAAAGGGGTCAGCGCACCGGTGCGGGCAGGGTGCGCTGGTGCATGGCGTGCCGGGTCTCCGGGGTCAGCGCGTGGCCGACGGACTGGCTGAACGTGGTCATGGCGTACCCGAGGTGGCCGATCTGGGTCTGCGGCTGTGCCGACACCAGCAGCGCCGCGACAAAATCGCCGGCCGGGTCGTCGATCCGCAGGAACGCCAGGTGGCCGTGCGGGTAGCGGATGCTCAGGTTCTCCGGTGCGCCGAGCTGGAGCAGGCCGCCGAGCTGGCCGGTGATGCCGAGGAACCCGGCGGCCAGCGCCGCGACGCTCTCCGCGTGTTCCCGGCTCAGGTGGCCGGACGAGGCGAGCTGCAGCCCGTCCGCGGAGACCAGGACGACCGCGGTGATCGTCGGCACCTCACGGACGAGCTGGCCGATCAGCCAGGAGACGTCCGGTGGCCCGCCGTCGGCGGTGGAACGGTAGTCGGTCATTGCGGTCCTTCGGCATTCTGAGGGGCGCTCGAGGCGCGAGGGGTGGCACTCGAGGAATGGGGAGCGGCATTGGGGGAATCGACCCCGTGGCGCGGGGCCTTGGAGCGTGCGGCGTCGACACCCGCGTTGAAGTCCGCGGCGTCGTCGTGCCAGGTGGTCTGGTGGACCTGAGTGGTGGGCGGGGGCGGCGGCGGGTCGGTGCCGCGGACGCTGGCCGGCACCCGGCGCGGCATCGGGACCGGCCGGTGCAGCGGCAGGACCATCGTCACGTCGTCGTGGTGGTTTGCCGGCGGCATCCCCGGCGGCGGCTCCGACTCCGGGAACAGCGACTCCGGGAACGAGGACTCCGGGAATCCCGAGGAGCCCGCGAACGACGAAGAGTCCGGGAACGCCGAGGCCGAGGACGACGGCGAGGTCGACGGCGAGGCCCGCGGCGCCTCGCAGAGCAGGTCCGCGCCGATCAGCAGCATCGCGATGGTGCCCCGCGGCTGGCGCGGCACCAGCCGTACCCGCAGCGACCGGTGCCGCCGGGTGAGCACGGCGGCCACCGACAGGCCCAGGTGGGCCGGCTGCAGCTCGGTGGCCGGCGGGCTCTCCGGGTCGGCCAGCATCCGCTCGATCCACGGCAGGTGGGCCGGGTTGAGACCGATGCCGTTGTCCTCGACCCGGATCACCACGTCGCCGTCGCCGGTCAGGTGCGCGGCGATGGTGACCGGTTCGGTCGGCGGGGAGTAGCGGTCGGCGTTGTCGATCAGCTCGGTCAGGATCCGGATCACGTCGTCGGCGGCGACCGCGGCCACCGCGAGGTCGGCG
This sequence comes from Actinoplanes palleronii, assembly GCF_016862315.1. Lineage (GTDB taxonomy): Bacteria > Actinomycetota > Actinomycetes > Mycobacteriales > Micromonosporaceae > Actinoplanes > Actinoplanes palleronii. Next base: position 52,697 of record NZ_BOMS01000164.1, read on the forward strand.
ATCGAGCCGAAGTGCAGCCGCTCGTAGTGTTCGACGGCGGCGCCGGCCGCGTGCGTGACGTCGTGCAGTGAGGTGATCTGCTGATCCGGGTCGTCGAGCGGTTCGCCGGTGAGCACCCGCAGGTTCTCGGCGAGGCGGCGGACCCGGGTGACCGAGTGGTCGATCCGGAACAGGATCTTGCGCCGTTCGGCGTCCTGCTCGCGGAATTCGGCCTCCCCGATGTGATGAACCGCTTCCCACGTCAGAGTGAGCAGCCGGAGCGCGAACTCACCGGCCACCGGACGCCAGGGGTCCGCTTTGTCCACCGGGCCGTCGACCGGCGGTGGTTCCGGCCGCGTCTGCGGCGGCGGGTCTTTTTCCGGTACGACCTCGGGTACGTCCTGCTGGGGAGGCCGTCGCCGCAACCAGCTCATCCAGCGGCTTGCCTCGGGCATCGATTGCTCCCCAATCAGCCTGCCGTCCTACCGAAACGGCAGAAGATCACCGGCTACGAGGTCTGTACCGTACCCGCCGGATTGTCGGGCTGGCTATCGCTCGCGCCGCGGGATTACCTCACAAGCGTGAATGTGCTCGGGCCGCGTACCCCCTGGCGGAAACGCGAAAGCGGACCAATCCACAGTGGATTGGCCCGCCCTTGCGGAGCGCCTAGCC
>NZ_BOMS01000165.1 GCF_016862315.1 Actinoplanes palleronii
CCACCGCCCCCGAACCCGACCCACCGCGGACCCCGGCCGCCCCTCTGGTCCCGAGCGCGGACCCCTGCCGCCCCACTGCTGCCGAGCGCGGACCCCGGCCGCCCCTTCGGCGCCGAGCGCGGACTTCCACCGCCCCTTCAGCGCCGAGCGCGGACGGCTGCCGCCCCGCCAGTCCCGAGCGCGGACCCCGGCCACCCCTTCAACGCCGAACGCGGACCACGGCCGCCCCACCAACGCCGAACGCGGACCACAGCCGCCCCGCCGGCATCGATCATCCACGCTGACCGTTGCAACAACACCGGGCGACGGGACATCCCCAGCCCGCAATGACACCCCTGCCCATCTGCACCTGGACACATCGGGAACCACCCCACGACCGCAGAGCCCCACCGAGATCAAAATAGGCTGGGCGGCATTGGGACACGTGGGGCTGGCGGTGGCGGTCCTCGCCGGAGCCGGAGCCGGCGCCGGAGACAGGCGCCAGCGTCAGCGCCAGCTGGGATCGTGCGGCTGGTGGTGTCGGGGCGGTCAGAGGGGGAGCAGGGCGGACAGGATTTTGGCGGTGCGGGGCGGGTCGAGGGTCAGGCCATGTTCGGTGCCCCACAGCCAGTAGTCGACGCAGCGGGTGATCGCCCAGCCGCGGGCCAGCTCCGGGTTGAGGGCGGCGGTGTCGACCAGGACGGACAGCAGGTGGTGGACGTCGGCGGGGGCGTGCAGGTCGTCGGCGCGGGTCCAGAGGAGTTCCGGGATCGAGTACTCCGGGGTGCCGGCCAGCGGGCGCGGGTCGATGGCCAGCCACGGCGTGCGCGTGCCGGCCAGGATGTTGCCGTAGTGCAGGTCGGCGTGGATCAGGACGGGGGCGCCGGCGGACGGGAGCTCCCCCGCGTACCGCATAGCCTCGCAGAGCCAGCGGTCGGGAACCGGATCGCCGAGCTTGCGCTGACGAGCCTTCAGGGTTTCCGCGATGCCGGCGGCGACGTCCGGCAGGGCCGGAACGCCCGGCGGCGGTGGGATAGCGAGTGTGCGGATCAGCGTTCCGGCGATCTCGGCGGCCGTGGTCAGCGGGACGGCGTGCAGGGTCCGGGTGTGGTCGAGGCGCTCGAGCAGCAGCGTGCCGGGCTCGTCGGCGAGCAGCTCGACGGTCCCGTGGCCGTTCCAGGCGCGCAGGCCGATGGCCTCCTGGGCGGTCGTCCGGTCCTGGGGCGCGCTCACCTTCAGCGCCAGGCGGCGGTCGTCGCGGGTGACCATGAGGACGAGGGCCTGGGAACCGTGCAGCGGCGGAGTGCCGTCGAGCGTCAGGCACCAGCGGTCGAGAAGATCCTCGACGCGGTCCGGCAGGGTGGCGATCCAGTCCCGGCCGCCGGCGCCGTCGAGCCGGATCCGCCAGGCGGCGAACTCCTCCGGGACGGTGATCGGACGGCGGCGGGACGGCATGCGCCGCAGGCTATCCCGGCGGCGGAGCGGGAGTCGTCCGCATTTCCGGGCGGTGGGCCGGCGTTTCCGCAGCCCGCCGCGCCGTACCGCGGGCGGCGAAGAGGTCAGCGCGGGGTCGGGGCCGGGCTGGTCAGGCGGGTGCCGAGGAAGGTGAAGGCGGCCGGGAGCAGCGTGCTCCAGTACCCGAAGTTGTGCTTTCCCGGCCCGAACGCCTCGGCCTCCGGCAGCGCCGGCAGCGCCCGGCGCAGGGCGCGCACGTTGACATACAGCGGATCGTCGCGGCCGCACCACAACCCCACCGGTGTGCCGGTCAGCCGGCCGGTGGCCTGGAACACCGCGTCGCCGGGGACGACCGACGGGGAGAACGCGGCCACCGCCCGGACGAACTGCGGGAACGCCTCGGCCAGCAGCAACGACCCGTAGCCGCCCATCGACCAGCCCCACGCCGCCAGCCGGCCGGTGTCGTAACCCCGGGCCGCGCACCACGCCGGCAGCTCCTCGTGCACCATCCGTTGCGGGTCGTCGGTCCCGTTCGGCTGCCAGGACAGCCGGTCCCCGGTCGCGCCGGCCAGCACGAACGGTGGCGCGCCCCGGTTCACCGCGTCGGTCAGGAACCGGCCCAGGCCCAGCTGCGCGAAGTCGGCCGGACGTTTTGAGCCGCCGTGCAGGACCAGGCAGACCGGCAGCCCGGCGCCGTCACCGTGCCCGGCCGGCACCGCGGTGTAGAAGTCGACGGTCGCCCCGCGCGCCTTCGAGTACCGCAGCTCGCAGCGTTCCCGGCCGGGTGGCACCGACGGTACGGCGAGCGGCGCGACCCCGGTCCGCCCGGCCGCGTAGGCCCAGGCGCCGGCCACGCTCGCCGACGCCACGGCCGCTCCGGCGGTCAGCAGGGTTCGTCGTCGCATGGTCGTCCGCCTCTCGCTCGTGTCGTGAGGACAACGCGCGCCGTGCGGACCCGTCACGGGCCTTAGTTGTTGAGGGTGCCAGCCAGGACACCCGCTTTACAGCTTCCTAGGAGGCTAGGCGGTAACAAGAACCTGCTACTCCGCCGTGGCGGGCGGGGCAATCCGGGGCGGCCGGTTCTCGTACGGCGTGGACAGCACCACGGTCGTGCGCGTGGTCACGTTCGCCGCCGTACGGATGTCCTGCAGCAACCGCTCCAGATCCAGCGGACTCTTCACCCGGACGAGGAGCATGTAGAAGTCCTCACCGGCCACCGAGTAACACGAGTCGATCTCGGAGAGGTGGGCCAGCCGTTCGGGGGCGTCGTCCGGCTGGGACGGGTCGAACGGGCGGATCGCCACGAACGCGGTCAGCGGCAGATCGAGCGCCTCGTACGACACCTTCGCCGTATACCCCGCGATCACCCCGCGCTGCTCGAGCCGGCGAACGCGCTGGTGCACGGCGGAGACACTCAGGCCCACCCGCTCGGCCAAGTCGGTGTACGACAATCGGCCGTCCGCGGTCAGGGCTGACACGATCGCCCGGTCGATCTCTTCCACGGCGGTAACAGTACCGACCGGGCGAACCACGCGCCTCAGCCGGTCAGCGACCGGGCGATCACCATCCGCTGGATCTGGTTGGTGCCCTCGACGATCTGCAGCACCTTGGCCTCACGGAACCAGCGCTCGACCGGGTGATCGGCGACGTAGCCGTACCCGCCGAGCACCTGCACCGCGTCGGTGGTGACCCGCATCGCGACGTCGGTGGCGAACAGTTTCGCCTTCGCCGCCTCGATCGAGAACGGTCGCCCGGCGTCCTTCAACCGCGCCGCCGCCAGCAGCAACGCCCGGGCCGCGGACACCTGGGTGGCCATGTCGGCCAGCATGAAGCCGACACCCTGGAACCGCCCGATCGGCTGACCGAACTGCTCCCGGTCCCGGGCATACCCGACCGCGTAGTCGGTCGCGGCCTGGGCGAGCCCGACCGCGCACGCCGCGATCCCGAGCCGCCCGGAGTCGAGCGCCCGCATCGCGATGGCGAAGCCCTCACCCTCGCCGCCGACCAGGCGGTCGTGCGGGATCCGCGCGTCCTCCAGGACGATCTGCGCCGGTGCCGACGACCGCAGGCCCATCAGCCGCTCGCGGGCCTGCGGCAGCAGACCCGGCGTGTTCGCGTCGGCGATCAGGCAGGAGATGCCCTTCGGCCCGGGCCCGCCGGTGCGCACGAAGATGTTGTAGAAATCCGCGAAACCGCCGTGCGTGATCCACGCCTTGGTGCCGTTGACCAGCCAGTCGTCGCCGTCCGGCACGGCGCGGGTGGTCAGGCTCGCCGCGTCCGAGCCACCCTGCGGCTCGGAGAGGCAGTAGGCGCCGAGCAACTCGCCGCCGAGCATCTCCGGCAGCGCTTTGCGCTGTCGTTCGCTGCCGAAGGCCGCGACCGGGAAACAGGACAACGTGTGCACACTGACGGCCTCGGCGATGCCGAGCCAGGTCCCGGCCAAAATCTCCAAAACCTGAAGATAGATTTCGTACGGTTGGGCAGCGCCTCCGTCGCTTTCCGGGTACGGCAAACCGAGCAGTCCGGCACGTCCCAGCGTGCGCAGGACCTCCCGGGGGAACTCGCCCCGCGCCTCATAGTCGTCGACCTTGCCGGCCAGCTCACGGGTGGCGAGCTCACTGGTCAGGTCGAGCAGGTCGTGTGCCTCAGGGGTGGGAAGCATTCGATCCACGGTCACCGGGTCAGCTTAACGGTCGTTCACCCGCGGGGACAGGCAGGAACGCTTCCGGTCTGTTTGATGGCACACCCGCGGCGCCGGGACCCGACCGGGCGGTGTGCTGCTCGATCAGGGTGCGCGCACGCTCCCTGAGCTCGGGCGCGGGGTGGTCGAGCGCGATCGCGGCGGTCTCCAGGATCTCGGCGAGCCGGGCGGGTTCCCGGGTGGCGAGCGTGCCGAACCAGACCAGCTGGGCCTTGGCCAGGGACTTCACCGGGCCGGCCAGCACCAGTGCCCCGGCGGACAGCACGGTGTCCAGGTCGAGGAGGCCGGCCTTGTCGACGGCGCGCAGGCAGCGCTGGGCCAGGCCGGCGACCGGGGCCGGGGCGGTGGTCAGCATCCGCGCATAACCACCGAGGTGCGCGGCCAGCTCCGGGACCGTGGGCGCGAGGGCGGCGTGCAGCAGGGCGAACGCCCGGAGCTCGGTGGCGCTGCCGCCCCGGGCCAGCCGTGCGACGGTGGCGGACAGGATCCGCCCGCGATCGAGGCGGCCCTCGGCGACCAGCCCGGCCACGGCGGCCGGGAAGGCCGGCGGGCCGACGTGCGACTTGGTGCGCGGATCCCAGTCGGCGGCGGTCAGGTCGACACCGGCCCGGTCGGTCTCGAAGACCACGGGCAGCAGCAGGTCGAGGTGCGGATCGGCGCGGAGCCGCCCGGCGAACGGGACGAGCCGGGACGCGGCCAGCCCGGGCCACTGCAGATGGCCGATCCAGCCGGCGATCACGCCGCTCGGCGCCGGCGGGGTCACCCCGCCCTCGGCGCAGAGGGCTGCCACCAGCTGCCAGCCGTGGGCCCACGGGTCGTCGCCGCCGAGCCGGGCGCCCAGCCGGACCCCGAGCTCGCCGCACCAGGGCGGCTTGCGGGCGTGGAGCACCGCGAGGACGTGCCCCACCGGCACGCGGCCCCACTTGTCGCGGAGGTCCCGGCGGCACAGCAGGGTCTCCGCCGCGGCGGCCGCCGGCGCCGAACCGAGCACGGCCAGCACGTAGGACCCGGCCGGGTCGAACTCGGCCTGCCAGTCCGCCGCCCGCATCGCCCGCAGCCGGGCGGCGACCTCGGGGCCGAAGGCCACCCGCTCGGCCTCGCCGGCGGCACACAGCAGGTCACGGACCGCGTCGATGCGACCGGCGCGGGCCAGCTCGTCGAGCACGTCCCCACTCAGGCTCCCCATGTGCGGCAACCTAGGACACGGGTCCGACAGTTTTCAGCCACCTGGGGTGACCAGGCCCGTCTCGTACGCCAGGACGACCGCCTGGGCGCGGTCGCGCAGGTCGAGCTTGGCGAAGATCCTGGCCACGTGGGTCTTCACCGTGGCCTCACTGAGGCTCAGATCGGCGGCCAGCTCGGTGTTGGACCGGCCGCGGCCGAGCAGGGCGAGCACCTCGGTCTCGCGCGGGGTGAGCGGGGACAGGTCGCGGTGCACGGCCGGGCGGGCGGCCGGGTCGGCGGCGAACCGCTGCACCAGGCGCCGGGTGATCGACGGGGCGAGCAGCGCGTCGCCGGTGCCGACCAGCCGGACCGCGGCGGCCAGGTGGTCGGCGGTCACGTCCTTGAGCAGGAAGCCGCTGGCGCCGAGGGCGAGCGCGGCGTAGACATACCGATCCAGGTCGAAGGTGGTCAGCATGAGCACCCGGCAGCCGGGGCCCCGCGCCAGGATCCGGCGGGTGGCCTCGAGACCGTCCAGCACCGGCATCCGGATGTCCATCAGCACCACGTCGGGGCGCAGCCGCTGCTCCTCGCTGACCGCCTCGGCGCCGTCCGCGGCCTCACCGACCACGTCGATGCCCCGGGCGGTGAGGATCAGCCGGAAACCGGCCCGGATCAGCTCCTGGTCGTCGACGACCAGCACGCGCGGGGACGACGTCACGGCCCCTCCAGCGGGATGCGGGCCCGGACCCGGAACCCTCCGCCGAGGCGGCGCCGGGCGTCGAGGTCACCGCCGTACACCGAAACTCGCTGCCGCAAGCCGAGCAGACCGCGACCGGACCCGCCGCCGTCCCGATCGCCGCCCGGCGGCGCGCCATCCCCGGTGAGCACGCTGGGACCGGTGGTGAGCACCTCGACGCGCAGGGCGCGATCCGCATACCGGATGGTGACCTCGGCCTTGCCGCCGGCGCCGTGCTTGAGCGCGTTGGTCAGCGCCTCCTGCACGATGCGGTAGGCGGTGACGTCGACACCGGACGGCAGCGGCCGCGGCTCGCCCGAGACCCGCACCTCGACCGGCAGGCCGGCGAACGCGATCCGGTCGACCAGGCGGCTCAAGGCCCGCAGGCTGGGCTGGGGCGCGAGATCGGTGTCGGACACCGGGTCGTCGGCGCCGCCGGCGTCCGGCGCCAGCAGGCCCAGCAGGTGCCGCAGCTCGGTCATCGTGGTGCGGCCGGCCCGCTCCACCTCGGTGAGCGCGCCGGCCGCCGCCTCCGGCAGCGAGGTCAGCACCTCCCGGGCCGCCGTGGTCTGCACGATCATCACGCTGACGTTGTGCGAGACGATGTCGTGCAGCTCGCGGGCGATCCGGGCGCGCTCCTGCTCCACCGCGGACCGCGACGCGATCTCCCGCTCGCGCTCCAGCAGCCAGCCCCGCTCCCCCATCGCCCGGGCGTGCCGGCCCCGGGCGCGCACCAGCGCGAACCCCAGCCCGGCGGCGGCCGCGCAGGCCACCGCCAGCGCACCCGCCAGCCACATCGTTCCCACGGGACACACCTTGGCAGAAGGCCGCCGCGGGCACATCCACCCCTGCACGTACGGCGCCTACATCCCTGGTATGACGCCCCGGGAATGTCAGACCACGGTCCGATGCGGACGGCGCCGGGTCTTTCGTAGCGTTCCGGCCATGACGACCGAGAGACCGGTGGTGCGCCTCGACGGGGTGCGCAAGGAGTACGGCGAGACCGCCGCCCTGGACGGGGTGTCCCTGGAGATCTACCCCGGCGAGGCGGTGGCCGTGATGGGCCCGTCCGGGTGCGGCAAGTCCACGCTGCTCAACATGATCGCCGGGCTGGACCGGCCGGCCGCCGGCACCGTCGAGGTGCACGGCGAGCGGCTGGACACGATGACCGAGACCGGGCTGGCGCTGTTCCGCCGCCACCACCTGGGGATGATCTTCCAGTTCTTCAACCTGCTGGACGACCTGCCCGCGCTGGACAACGTGGCCCTGGCCGCGCAGCTCACCGGCAGCAAGGCCGGCCCGGCCCGCAAGCGCGCCCTGGAGCTGCTCGGCGAGCTGGGCATCGCCGACCGGCGCAACGTCTATCCGGCCGCGCTCAGCGGCGGCGAGCGGCAGCGGGTCGCGGTGGCCCGGGCGCTGATGAACCGGCCGGCCCTGCTGCTCGCCGACGAGCCGACCGGCGCCCTGGACAGCAAGGCCGGCGAGCAGGTGATGGACCTGCTGCTGGATCTGAACCAGATCGGTCAGACGCTGCTGATCGTCACGCACGACGAGCGGCTGGCACACCGCTGCGCGAGCCGGCTGGTCGAGCTGGGCGACGGCACGGTCGTCCGCGAGTCCGCCCTGGAGCGGTTGTGAGCGCGGTCTGGCGGGCGGCGCGGGCCGCGGTGCACCGCCGCAAACTGCAGACCTTCGTGATCGGCCTGGTGGTGCTGCTCTGCACGGCCACCGGGGTGGTCTCGCTGGCCCTGCTGGACGCGGTGTCCGCGCCGTTCGACCGGGCGTTCGAGGCGCAGCGCGGCGCGCAGGTGGTCGCCACCTACGATCCGGCCCGGGTCAGCGACGACCAGCTCATCGGGGCGAGCACCGGGCTGACCGCGATCGCCGGGCCGTTCCCCCAGGTGGTGATCGAGCCCGCCGGGGACGCCGGGTCGTTCCTCGGCGGCCGCCCGCTCACCGTGGCCGGGCGCGCCGACCCGGGCGGGGCCGTCGATCAGCTGGATCTCTGGCACGGCCGGTGGCCGTCCGGGCCGGGCGAGATCGTGCTGGCCGCCGAGCCGCACCCGGACGACTACGACCTCGGGCCGTTCGCCGACACCACCACGGTGACCGCGGGCCGGGTGACCCTGCGGGTGGTCGGGTGGGCGTTCAGCATCAGCGGCTCGGCCGACGGCTGGGTGACACCGGCCCAGGCGGCCGCGCTGCACCCGACCGCGACGCAGATGCTGTACCGGTTCGCCGGTGACGTGGCGACGCGGGACGCGCTCAAGGCCCGCGTGGCCGGGGTGGCCACGGGGCTCCCCGGCGGCGCGTTGCTCTCGGCCCAGCCGTACCTGGTGCTGAAGGAGAAGGCGGCCGCCCAGCCGGGCACCTACCTGCCGTTCCTGGCCACGTTCGGCGTGCTCGGCCTGCTGGTCGCCGTGATCATCGTGGGGAACGTGGTGAGCGGAGCGGTGGTGTCCGGGCTCCGGCACATCGGCGTGCTCAAGGCGATCGGCTTCACCCCGCGCCAGGTGGTCGCGGTCTACCTGACCATGGTCGGCGTGCCGGCGGTGGCCGGGGCGGTGCTGGGCACGCTCCTCGGTGCGAACGCGGCGCAGCCGATGCTGGTCAGCACGTTCCGCGGGCTGGGCTTCGGGCAGGAGGCCGGTACCCGGGCGTGGGTGTGGGCGGCCGGGCTGATCGGCGTACCGATGATCGTCCTGCTGGCCGCGCTGCTGCCCGCCCGCCGTGCCCACCGCCTCTCCGCGGCCGAGGTCATCTCGGCCGGCAGCGCGCCGCGCCGGGGGCACGGCCTGCGCGTGCAACGCGCCCTGAGCGCCACCCGGCTGCCGCGCTCGGTCAGCCTCGGCCTGGGCCTGCCGTTCGCCCGGCCCGGCCGGACCGCGCTGACCCTGGCCACGCTGGTGCTCGGCGTCACCACCGTCACCTTCGCGGTCGGATTGTCCGACTCGGTCGTGCGGATCACCGGCCTCGGCGACCAGGCCGCCGGCCAGATCGGGGTGCGCGCCTACAACACCGACGAGCGCGCCACCACCACCCGCACCGATGCCCAGGTCGAGGAGCTGCTGCGCGGCATGCCCGGCACCGCCCGGATCGCCACCTACCTCAACCAGTCGGTGTCGGTGGTCGGGTCGAGCGAGCCCATCCTGGTCAATTTCGGTCGCGGCGAGGTCGCCGCGATGGGGTACGAAGCCCAGCTGCTGGAGGGCCACTGGATCGACGGGCCGGACCAGGTGGTGGCGCCGTCCCAGCTGCTCAACCGTCGCGGCCTGCGCGTGGGTGACCAGCTCACCGTGGTGCTCGGCGGCGGCCGCCGGGCGATCACCGTGGTCGGCGAGACGATGAGCGGCGCGCCCGGGCCGGTGGGCCTGTTCGCCGACTGGCAGCTGCTCGACCAGCTCGACCCGGGCCGCAAGCTCATCCCGTTCGAGTACCGCTACCAGGTGCAGGTGACCGAGGGCACCGACCTGGACGGGTACGCCGCCGCGGTCCGGGCCGCCGATCCCGGGCTCTACTCGTGGAACGACGCCGGGGACAGCTCTTTCGCGGTGGTCGTGACGAGTTTCGCCGGCGTGGTGTCGGTGCTGCTGGCCGTGGTGACCGCGCTCGGCGTGCTGAACACCGTCGCGCTCACCGTGCACGACCGGCGCCGCGACCTGGGCATGCTCAAGTCGATCGGGATGACCCCGCGCCAGGTGGTGGCCATGATGGTCACCTCGGTGGCCGCGCTCGGGGTGGCCGGCGGGCTGGCCGGCATCCCGCTCGGGATGGTGGCGCACCGGTTCATCGTGCCGCTCGCCGCGAGGGCCGCCGCGATCCGGCTGCCGGGCGAGGTGCTGCGGGTGTGGCGGCCGGGGCTGCTCGCCCTGCTGGTCCTCAGCGGGGTGCTGATCGCGGTGCTCGGCGCGCTGCTGCCGGCCCGCGCCGCGGCCCGGGTGAGCATCGCGCAGGTGCTGCACAACGAGTGAGGCCGCCGGGCCTGCGCCGGACCGGCCCGCGGGACTGCCCCGGGCGCTCGGTGCCCGGACGGGACATCCCGCCCGGGCCTCCCCCGGTAAGATCGACTCCCGTGGATCATCGACGTCTCGGGCGTAGCGGCCTGCACCTCAGCGAGATCACCTACGGCAACTGGCTGACCCACGGCGAGCTGGTCGGCCGGGAACCGGCGCTGGAGTGCATCCGCGCCGCCCTGGACGCCGGCATCACGACGTTCGACACCGCCGACGTCTACGCCCAGGGCGCGGCCGAACAGGTGCTCGGCGAGGCGCTGCGCCCGGTGCGCCGCTCGTCGGTGGAGATCGCGACGAAGGTGTGCCTGCCGACCGGCGACGGGCCGAACGACCGCGGCCTGTCCCGCAAGCACATCATGGAGGCCTGCCACGCCTCGCTGACCCGGCTCGGCACCGACTACGTCGACCTCTACCAGGCCCACCGGTTCGACGACGGCACCCCGCTGGACGAGACGCTGATCGCCTTCGACGACCTGGTACGCCAGGGCAAGGTGCTCTACCTGGGCGTCTCGGAGTGGACCGCCCCGCAGATCCGCGGCGCGCTCGACCTCGCCGGTGAGCTCGGGCTGCGCAGCCGGATCGTGGCCAACCAGCCGCAGTACAACATGCTCTGGCGGGTGATCGAGCCCGAGGTGCTGCCGCTCTGCCGCGACGAGGGCATCGGCCAGGTGGTGTTCCAGCCGCTCGCGCAGGGTGTGCTGACCGGCAAGTACCAGCCCGGCCGGCCCGCTCCGGAGGGGTCCCGCGCGGTGAGCGGCGGACGCGGGCCGCGGTTCATCCGGCGGGTGCTCGGCGGCGAACTGCTGGAGCGGGTCCAGGGGCTGCGCCCGCTCGCCGACGCGGCCGGGCTGTCGATGGCCCAGCTCGCGATCGCCTGGACGCTACGGCAGGACGGGGTCAGCTCGGCGATCATCGGCGCGACCCGGCCGGAGCAGGTGACCGAGAACGCCGGTGCGGCCGGTACCCGCCTGCCGGACGATCTGCTCGCCGGCATCGACGGCGTGCTGGGTGACCTGGTCGACCGGGATCCCGCGAAGACCGCACGGATGATGGACGTGATGCAGGGCTGGAGCCGACCGGCCTGACGACGACACCCGGGCGCGCGGGTACCGCAGGCGGTCGTCAGGTGCGTGGCACAGGATCGCCGGACTTTCGGCCCCGGGCCGGCGCGGCTCGCAGAGGCCGGAGTGCCTCGCTGACCGGGTCGCCCGACGGTTGACTGTGACGTCACGTCACAGCGGACACTGACCGGGTGCGCATCGCAGAACTGGCGGATCTCACCGACACGACCGTCCGGACGATCCGCTACTACCACCAGATCGGCTTGCTGCCCGTGCCTGCGTGCCAGGACGGCTTCCGGGACTACGACCTGTCGCACCTGGCCCGGCTGGCACGGATCCGCTGGCTGGCGCGGGCCGGGATCGCGCTGGTGACGATCGGCGCGATGCTCGACGACCCGGACCCGGCGTCCGGCGCGATCCGGGCCGACCTGCGGGCCGCCGTCGATGCCGTGGACGAGCAGATGCGACGGTTGCAGGGGCAACGTGACCGGCTGACCGGGCTGATCGACACGGTCGACACGGATGGCCGGCTGTCCCCGATGCCGGTCGCGATGGCCCGGTTCTACGACCGGATGCAGGCCGGGGCCACCGATCCGCAGACCCGCCGGGTGATCCGCAGGGAACGCAACTTCCTGGAGCTGGCGTTCTACCGCGGCGACATGCCGCCGGAATCGGTGCTCGCGTACGAGGGTCTGACCGAAGCCAGTCTCGCGGAGAGCTCGGCGCTGTTCGACGAGATCGCCGACCGGGTACGACGCGGTGAACGCCTCGAGCAGCCGGAGATGGACGCGATCGCCACGGCGGTGGTGGACCGGATCGCGCGGCGTCTCGGGGGCGACATGCCACGCCTGGTGCGATCGATCGACCAGGAGGTCGCCCAGCGGGCCGTCGACCTCTACGTGCGGCTGGCCGACCCCGGTCAGCGGCAACTCGCCCGGGTGATCGGCGACGCGGTGCTGACCACCATCGAGAAGGGACACGCATCGTGACGGAACCGCCCATCGACGTCTCCGGTCTGGTGAAACGCTTCGGCGGGTACACCGCTGTCGGCGGCCTCGACCTGCGGGTCGGGCCGGCCGAGGTGCACGGCTTCCTCGGCCCGAACGGCGCCGGCAAATCGACGACGATCCGGGTACTGCTCGGGCTCCACCACGCCGACGCGGGTCGGGTCCGGGTGCTGGGGCGTGACCCGGCCCGGCAGGCCGCCGAGGTCACCAGACGGATCTCGTACGTCCCCGGCGAGGTCACCCTCTGGCCGAACCTGACCGGACAGGAGATCCTCGACGCCTTCGCCGGACTGCGCGGCAGCCGCGACAAGGCCGCCGAGAAGCGCCTCGCCGGCGCCTTCGCCCTGGACACCGGACGGCTGGTCCGCACGTACTCCAAGGGCAACCGCCAGAAGGTGGCGCTCGTCGCCGCGTTCGCCGCGCGCACCGACCTGCTCATCCTCGACGAGCCCACGTCAGGTCTCGACCCGTTGATGGAGGAGGTGTTCCAGGGAGCTGTCCGCGATGCCGCCGCGGCCGGTCGCACCGTCCTGCTCTCCAGCCACATCCTCGGCGAGGTCGAGGACCTGTGCGACGCGGTGACCATCATCAAGGACGGGCACCTGGTCGAGTCGGGCCAGCTGTCCGACATGCGGCATCTCGCGGCGTCCGTCGTCACCGCCCATCTGCCCGGCCGGGACGCCGCCACCGTCATGGCGCGGCTCCGCCAGACCGGCCTGACCGGCGAGACCACCGCCGGGACGGTACGACTCGCGGTGCCCCGCGACCTCGTGCCCGCAGTACTCGCCATCCTCGCCGACGCGGACGCCCCCGACATCACCTGCACCCCGGCGAGTCTGGAGGACCTGTTCCTGCGGCACTACGTGGTGGCGCCGCGATGACGATGACCTGGCTCCTGGTGCGCCGCTACCGATTGCCGCTGCTCTGCTGGACGGCGCTGGTGACGGCGCTGTGCAGCACCCCGTCCGCGTATCAGAGCGCGTACGCCACCGCCGAGCAGCGCCGGACGGCCGTCGTGCTGGCCCAGAACAATCCGGCGAGCACCCTGGTCTACGGCCGGCTGCCCGATCCGGGCACGGCGGCGCAGATGTTCGCGTGGGAGATCGGCGCGTTCGTCACCATCCTCACCGCGATCATGGCGGTGGTCGTCGCGGTGACACTGACCCGTACCGCCGAGGACGACGGTTCCCTCGAACTGCTGCGCGGCTGCGGCGTCCCGCCGATGCGGCCGCTGCACAGCGCGCTGGTCATCCTCGCCGTCCAGTCGGGAGTGCTCGCCGTCGCCTGCACCGGCGCGGTTCTGGCCACCTCCAGGACCGCCGACGGGGTGACCGGCGCCGGAGCGGCCGCGTTCGGCGCCGTCGTCGGCCTGACCTTCGCGACGGTGGCCGCGGTGACCGTGCTTCTGGCCCAAGTGGCGGCGACCGCCGGGCAGGCCCGGCTGCTGGGCTTCACCGCGCTCGGCGCCGCGTTCGCGGCCCGCGCGATCGCCGACACCAGGCACCTCGGCACCCTCAATCGGCTGAGCCCGCTCGGGCTACGCGCGGTGACCGGGCCGTTCACCGAGGACCGGTGGGGTGCTCTGCTCCCCGGGCTGCTCGCCGTGGTCATACTCGGCGGGACGGCCGTGCTGCTGTGCGCACGCCGCGAGTTCGGGGCGGGCCTGCTCCCGCGCCGTGACCGGCGCGGCGGCCGGCTGCGGATCCGGACCACCGTCGGGCTGGCCGCACGGCTCGCCCGGCCCGCGCTGCTGTCCTGGACCGTCGCGGTCGCCGCGATCGGCACCCTGTTCGCCGCCATGGGTTCCGGCACTGTCGAGCAGCAGCGCGACGGCGAGGTGGGCGGGTTCCTCGGCAGCCAGCTCGGCGCCGGTGACCCTGCCGCCGAGTACCTCGCCTACTGCGGCACGGTCGTCGGCATCGTCGTGTCCACCTACGCGATCCTGTCGATTCTGGCCGGCCTCCGCGCCGAGGACACCGGCCGGACCGGCCTGGTGCTGGTCACCGGCGTCCGCCGGTGGGCGCCGACGGCCGCGCAAGCTGTCGTCACGGCAGCCGGATGCCTCGTGGTCCTCACCATCACCGGGGTGATCAGCGCGCTGATCACCCCGAGCGTGCTCGACGGTGACGACATCGGCCCGCGCAGCCTGGCCTACACCGTGGGCCAGTGGCCCGCGGCGATGGCGAGCATCGGGTGCGCCACCCTGCTGGTCGGCGCGTTTCCCCGGCTCTCCGGGCTCGCCTGGCTTCCGCTGCTGGCCAGCAGCGGACTGGCGCTGCTCGGTGAATTGCTCGGCGTACCTCGGCGCATTCAAGATCTGGGATTCTTCCGGCACGTGCCGGATGTCGCCGGCCCCGACCCGCACGTCACGCCGCTGCTGGTGCTCATCGCGGCGGGTGCGGTCCTGGTCCTGCTCGGAGCGGCCGGCAGCACGCGCCGTGACCTCCGGGCCGGCTGACAGCGGGCGGAAGGCCAGGGGCTCGGGCCGGCATGCTGTGCGGAAGATCAGGTCCGGCCGGTGACCGGCGGACGCCGTACGGACATTGTCGTACCCGTGTGGCAGGGTTTAGCGCGTGACTCGACCACTGCTCGCCGTCGACGCCCCGAGCCTGTATTTCCGCGCGTTCCACGGCATCCCGGAGAAGGCCGCGCAGACCGAGGCCGGTGAGCCGGTCAACGCGATCCGCGGGTTCCTCGACATGATCGCCCAGCTGGTGCGGACCCGGCGGCCCGACCGGCTGGTCTGCGCGCTCGACGCCGACTGGCGGCCGGCCTGGCGGGTGGCGCTGGTGCCGTCGTACAAGGGGCATCGGGTCGCCCACGGTGACGTCGAGGAGGTGCCGGCGTCGCTGGAGCGGCAGGTGCCGGTGCTGCTCGAGGTGCTCGCGGCGGTCGGCATCCCGGCGTTCGGCGTGCCGGGGTATGAGGCCGACGACGTGCTCGGCACGCTCGCGGCGACCCAGCCCGCGCCGGTCGAGGTGGTCTCCGGCGACCGTGACCTGTTCCAGCTGGTCGACGACGCACGCGGCACCCGGTTGCTCTACTGCGGGCGCGGCGTCGCCAAGCTCGAGGACGCCGACGAGGCGCTGGTCCAGGCGAAATACGGGGTTCCGGCGCGGTATTACGCGGACTTCGCGGCGATGCGGGGCGACGCCAGCGACGGGCTGCCCGGGGTGGCCGGCGTCGGCGAGAAGACCGCGGCGCGGCTGATCGAGCGGTATGGCGGGATCGCCGAGATCATGACCGCGCTCGACGACCCGGAGTCCGGGTTCGCGCCGGGCGTGCGCACCAAGCTGAACGCCGGGCGGGACTATCTGGCGAAGGCCCTGCCGGTGTGCCTGGTGGCCCTCGACGTGAAGCTTCCGGAATTCGATCCGGCCCTGCCGAAGGCGCCCCGCGACCCGGAGGCGCTGCTGGCCCTGGCCGAGCGGTGGAACCTGGCCGGCTCGGCCCGCCGCCTGGTGGATGCCCTGGCCGGCTGATCCCCGCCGGGCGCGCGGCGTGTTCCGGGACTCCGCAGGAGCGAGAGGTGCGCGGCGTGTTCCGGGACTCCGCAGGAGCGAGAGGTGCGCGGCGTGAGTGGTGAGCGGGTGGCGATCGTCACCGGGGGCGGGTCCGGGCTCGGCCGGGAGATCACCGGCGGGCTGGCACGCGCCGGGTTCGCCGTGGTGGTCGCGGATGTCGACCTGGCCGCCGCCGAGGAGAGCGCACGGGCGGCCGGGCGAGGTTCCCTAGCGATGCGGGCCGACAATCCGGGAGCCGGAGCAGGCCCGGGGCGTGGTGGACGCCGCGGTCGCGCGGGGTGGGCCGCACGTGCTGGTCAACAACGCGGGCGGGTGGACGGCGGGCGAGCAGCAGTACCCGTGGGCGGCTCCGGACGACTGGATCGCGAGCATCGCACTCAACCTGACCGCGCCGATGCTGCTCACCCAGCTGGTGCTGGAGCCGATGCGGCGGCTGGGCGGGGGCGCGATCGTCACCATCGGGTCGAGTGCGGGCTCCGGCGAGGCCGCCTACGGTTCACCGGAGTACGCGGCCACCAAGGCCGGGCTGGTGCGCCTCACGACGAGCCTGAGCGGGCTGGACGCCGAGCACGGCGTACGCGTGATGTGTGCCGTCCCGGATTGGATCGGCCTGGAACGGGCCCAGGCGCAGCTCGCCGCGCGGACCCCGGCCGATCGGGCGGCGACGCCGCCGCTGATCCCGCCCGCCGACGTGGTCGCCGTGGTGCTCGACCTGATCAGCACCGGACGCGGCGGCACCGTCGTCGAACTGTGGGGCGGCCAGGAACCGATCACCCGGCAGCCCGGCTGAGTCAGCGGCGGCCCAGGCGCCGTTCGCCGCCCGCACCCGGCACGTACGGCAACCCGTAGTGGGCGAACACCGTCGGTTCGTCCACCGCCGTCAGCTCCCCGTCGACGTCGATCGACGGCGCTTCCCCGGCCAGCTTCTTCGGGAACTGGACCCGCAGCGCGTCCGGTTTCACCGTCGCGCCGGCCAGCGGCACGAAGACCAGCCGGTGCCGGCCGATGAAGCCGACCCGCACCGTGATGAAGGACGGCTCGTCGCTCGCGGTGTCGACGTACACCGCCTCCAGCTCGCCGATCTTGTCGCCGGATGGGTCGATGACCTTGTGGCCTCGCCATTCACGCAGGTTCTCCGCCGGAAACATGCCCCAGGTGTGCCCGGCCGTCCGTCCGGCGAAACGCGACAGGCAAAGGGTCAGTGTTGCCAACCGGGTGCGACCCTGCGCGCCACACTCAGATCGGGCCCGTCCGCCCCGATAACGCGAGTGCTGGACCCACTCACCGAACGGAGTAGGCATGACGACGCGTACCGCTCGCGCGTGCTTCGGCGCCTGGATCCTGGCGCTGGTCGTCCTCTACTACGCGTTCCCGGACGCCCACCTGTACACCTGGGCACTACTCGGGTACTCGTCGGCGGCCGCGATCCTGGTCGGCACCCGGCTGCACCGGCCGGACCGGCGCCTGCCCTGGTATCTCACCAGCGCCGCGCTGGCGTTCTTCACCACCGGTGACACCTGGTACAACCTGATCCTGGCGGTCGGCCGCCGGCCCGGCTTCCCGGGGCTGGCCGACGTCTTCTATCTGCTCGTCTACCCGCTGCTGACCGGCGCGTTCCTGCTGTTCATCAGGTCCCGCTCGGGCCGCGGGGACAACAGGGCGGCGCTGCTCGACGCGCTGGTGCCGACCGTCGGCCTGGGCCTGCTGGCCTGGGTGTACTGGATCGCCCCGTTCACCCGGGCGCAGGACCTGAACGTGCTGGAGAAGGTCGTCTCGATCGGCTACCCGCTCGGCGACGTGCTGGTGCTCGCGATGATCCTGCGGATGCTCGCCGCGATCGGCACCCGGCCGAAGGCGCTGACCAGCCTGGCCGTGGCCATGGTCGGCCTGCTCGTCTCGGACATCTTCTACGGGCAGTCCCAGCTGCGCAGCGACTGGACCCTGGGCGGGCCGGTCGACCTGGGCTGGATCGTGTTCTACGCGATGATGGGCTACACCGCGCTGCAGCCGTCGATGCGGCAGATGACCGAGCCGGCCGAGCGGTCCCGCGTGGTGATGGGCCGGCACCGGCTGGGCTGGCTGACCGCGGCCGCGCTGATCGCCCCGGCGGTGCTCTGCCTGGAGTACGTCCAGGGCCGGCCGGCCGAGATCGCCCGCGGCGGCATCGTCGACGCGCCGATCATCGCGGCCGCCGCGGCCGTGATGTTCCTGCTGGTGCTGGCCCGGGTCGCGGACCTGGCGCTGGCGCAGCGGCAGGCCGGCGCCCGGGAGCGGGCGCTGCGCGAGGCCGGCGCCCTGCTCTTCACCGCCGCCACCGAGGACGACGTGATCGAGGCGATCCGCCGGGCCGTCGACCGCCTGATGCCGCCGAACCAGGCCTACCACCTGGAGCTGACCAGGCCGGTGCCCGGCCACGCGGACGTGTCCGTGCAGTGGCGGGCCGCCGCGGACCTGCCCGAGGGCGTCGGCGCAGGCGGGTTCCCGCTGGTGCTGTTCGCCACCCAGCCGCTGCCCGGTGGCACCCGGCACGGCCAGATGATCGTCGGCGCCGCCGAGGACGTGCTGCACGCGCTGCGGCCGGCGCTGGAGACCCTCGGTGCGCAGATCGCCGTGGTGCTGGAGCGGATCTCGCTGACCGCCGAGGTCAACCAGCGGGACAGCGAGGCGTACTTCCGCACCCTGATCCAGAGCACGGCCGACGTGATCCTGATCCTCGACGAGCAGGACGCCGTCCGGTACGCCAGCCCGTCCGCGACCAAGCTGTTCGGCGCGATCGTCGAGGCCGGCACCCCGCTGACCGCGCTGATCACCGCGGACGGCCAGGACGCGCTGCGGGACGTGCTCGCCCGGCTCGAGCGCGGGAACGGCGACCTGAACGGCGTCGAGCTGACCGCGCAGGGCCCCGGCCGCCGCCAGATGCTGATCGAGTGCGACCTGCGCAACCTGCGGGACGACCCGACCGTGGCCGGCCTGGTGATCACCATGCGCGACGTCACCGAGCAGCGCCGCCTCGAGGACGACCTGACCCATCAGGCGTTCCACGACTCGCTGACCGGGCTGGCCAACCGGGTGCTGTTCCGCAACCGGCTGGAGCAGGCGTACATGGTCGCCGAGCGGGACGGCGCGACGCTGGGTGTGCTCTTCGTGGACCTGGACGACTTCAAGGAGGTCAACGACACCCTCGGGCACGCGATCGGCGACCAGCTGCTGCTCGCCGTGGCCCGGCGGATCTCCTCGATCATCGGGGCCGGCAGCACCGCGGCGCGGATGGGCGGCGACGAGTTCGCCATCCTGGTCGAGCAGGCCGACAGCGCGGACGCCGCCGAGGACGTGGCGGCCCGGATCGTGACCGCGCTGAACTCACCGCTCGAGGTCCCGGACGGCGAGGGCAGCACCCACCTGGTCAGCGGCGCGGTGAGCATCGGCGTCGCCACCAACCGGGACGCGGACGGCGCCACCGAGCTGCTCCGGCACGCCGACCTGGCGCTCTACCTGGCCAAGGGGATGGGCAAGGGCGACTGGCAGCGGTACCAGAGCGACCTGGCGAGTGCCATGGTGCAGCGGCTGGAGATGCGTACCCAGCTGCACGAGGCGATCGAGGACGAGCAGTTCATGCTGCAGTACCAGCCGATCGTCGAGCTGGCCGACCAGCGGGTCACCGGCGTCGAGGCGCTGGTCCGCTGGCAGCACCCGACCCGTGGGCTGCTCGGCCCGTTCCACTTCGTGGAGGCGGCCGAGGAGAGCGGCGCGATCGTCGGGATCGGCGCCTGGGTGCTGGGCGAGGCGCTGCGGCAGTTCGCCGCGTGGAAGGCCGCCGACCCGGACACCACGCTGCGCTACGTCAGCGTGAACGTGTCGCCGCGGCAGTTCCGCGCCGCCGACTTCGTCGAGCAGGTCCGCGCCGCGCTGATCGAGGCGGACGCGCGTCCCGAGTGGCTGCTGCTGGAGATCACCGAGAGCCTGGTGCTCAAGGACGCCGACAAGGTGGTCCAGGATCTGCGCGCGTTGCGCGCCATGGGGGTCCGGGTCGCGATCGACGATTTCGGTACGGGGTACAGCTCGCTCAGCTATTTGCGGCAGATGCCGGTGGACGTCCTTAAACTGGACAAGTCGTTCATCGACGACATTCTGACCAGTCGACAGCAGCACGCGCTCGTCGACGCGATCGTCACCCTCGCCGGTAACCTGGACCTGGCCGTGGTGGCCGAGGGCATCGAGGAGCCCGGGCAGATGCTCGCGCTGGACGCCATGGGCTGCCACTACGGCCAGGGGTACCACTTCGCCAGGCCGCTGTGGCCGGCCGACATCCCGGCGATGACCGCGTCGGTCCGGCCGGCCGCGGTCAGCGCGTGAGACCTGGGGCCGCCGACCACGTAACGATCCACCGTAGGCATGGGAAGTCCGGTTAATTCTTGACTGTCGGTAACCGAACACTCACTGACAGGGTGAGCGCGGTGCTTATCCACTGGCGCGACCGGCCGGGAGGGGGCAGGGTCACAGGGGTGCTGAACAATCCCGTGTGGGCCGCCCTCTCCGGACCGCAGGCCGGCTATGCCGAAGCTGCCGGAGACGCCGCCCGATACCAGCCCGAGATCTCCCCGTTCTGCGCCGTGAGCGACCCGGCCGACCCCGAGGCCTGGCGTGACCTGGGCACCCTCACCGACCACGCGCTGCTCGTCGGCCCGGCGCTCAGCCCGCCGCCCGGCTGGGTGCTCGAGGAGCGGACGATGGGCGTGCAGATGGTCGGCACCGCGATGACCGCGGTCGCGGACCCGGAGGCGGTCCCGCTCACCGAGCACGACGTCCCGGAGATGCTGGAGCTGGTCGCGAGAGCCCAGCCCGGCCCGTTCCGCAAGCGCACCATCGACCTCGGCCGCTACTTCGGCATCCGCAGCGCGGACGGCAGGCTGATCTCGATGGCCGGCGAGCGGATCCGGATGCCCGGCTGGACCGAGGTGTCCGCGGTCTGCACCGACCCGGAGTTCCGTGGCCAGGGCCTGGCCGCCCGCCTGACCCTCGCCGTCGCGGCCGGCATCCTGGCCCGCGGCGAGCTGCCGTTCCTGCACACCGTGCACGACAACGAGAACGCGATCCGCCTCTACGAGCGCCTCGGCTTCAACCACAGCGCCAACCTGGTCTTCGCCTCGTTCCGCCACGTCCCCACCGCCTGACCCGCGCCGCCCAGAGCCGCCCGGGCCGGGCTGCGGCCGCGCGCCCAGGAACTCGGCTGGTCCTGAGGGGTGCCTCCGGATGCGCGAGACACCCCTCAGGACCAGCCGGGGTCGGGAGCCGCGCCGCGGCCGGGAGTGGCTGCGGCCTCGCGGTGGCCTCACGGGCGGGACGTGGCTCGTAGCCTACGGACGTGCGCTCCCCATTCGTACGATATGGGGTTAAATCTGGCCGTGATTCGGCGGTGAGATGTCGGAGAGTTCATACGCCGCGATGTGGTGATATTTCCAGTCCAGGGGGTCGTGGACGCTGTGCGTGCGGGCGTTGCGCCAGTGTCGGTCCAGGTCGTGCTTGGCGGCGGCCGCGCTGGTGCCGCACATCGCGAACAGCTCCGAGCCGGCCTCGACCGCGATCTCACTGCCGAACGCCTTCGCGGCCGCGACGGCGAGTGAGCCCCGTGCCGCGGCGTCGGCGTCCGCCGGGGTCAATGTCACTTCCTCGAGGGTACGAGCGGCGGAGTCGAGCAGCGCCTCGGCTGCCCGGATCCGGGAGGCGAGCCGGCCGTAACGGTGCAGGACGTGCGGGTCCTCGGCAGCCGACCCGGCGCCGTAGCGGACCGCCTCGGTGGACGGGCGCGCCGTGGTCCGCAGGTACTGCCGGGTGTCGGCGAGCGCGGCGCCGGCGATCCCCACCTCGATCGCGGCGTGGTAGAGCTGGGCGCGGGCGCCGAGCTGCTGCGGCACCTGGTAGGCCCCCGCGTAGTCGATCCGCAGCCCCGGCTCGACCGGCACGTTCGTGAACGTGGCCGTGCCGCTGATCGTGGCCCGTTGCCCGATCACGTCCCAGTCGGTGTCCACGGCCACGCCCCCGGCGTCCCGGGCGACGAACGCGAGGACCAGCCGGCCCTGCTCGTCGAGCGCGCTGACCGCGATCCACGCGCTGGTCAGGGCACCGGTGGTGTAGTACTTCACGCCGTCGAGCCGTCCGCCGGTGATCTTGGTGCGCAGGTCCTGGGCGTGTTTCCCGCCGCGCTCGGCGAGCGCGTTGCCGAACCGGCGGCCGGCCAGCACCTCGCCGAAGAGCCGCTTACGGGCGTCCGCGCTGCCGTGCACCGCCAGCACGTCGACCAGCAGGAAGTGCGCCTGCGGCACCTGCGCGACGGACGGGTCGGCGGCCGCGACGATCCGGGCGACCTCGGCGAGGGTGCGCGGGCCGAGACCCGGCCCGCCGTCGGTGGCCGGGACCGTGACGGCCAGCAGGCCGGAGGCGTCGAGAGCGGCGAGGGCGTCGGACGGGATCACCGTCGCGCCGTCGCGGTCCCGCTGGATCGCGCCGGGGGTGAGCTCGGCGGCGAGCCGGTGGGCGGCGGTGACCGCCTCGTCGTGCGTCTGGGGAACGGACATCCACCGATCCTACGATCGGCGGCCTTTCTCAAGTGACCCGCTCCGCGACCGATCAAACGCAGGTCACCGCGGCGGAGGGAGGGCAAGTGCGTATCTGGACCAAGCGTGTTCCGACGGTTCATCTGGTGCTGGGGCTGCTCTACGCCGCCATGCTGGTCCTGTCCGGTGCTCTGTCCGACAACGAACATGTCGGCCAGGGCGCCCGGATGGTCTTCGGGACGATCGGCCTGGTCGCGGCGCTGCGGGCGGCCCGGGAGCCGGCGCTGCTCCCCCGGCTGCGGCAGGCGTGGCGGGCGATCGCGGTCTGCTTCGCGGTGCTGGTCGCCTCGCCGCTGCTGATCGCCGCGCTGCGCCCGGCCGGGATCGAGGTCGCCGACGACGTCACGCACATCGCGTTCGTGGTGGCCCTGCTCGTCGCGCTGCAGCGGTTCCCGCTCGCCGCCACCAACCGCCGGGACTCCTGGAAGACCGCGCTGGACGCCGGAACGGTACTGGTCAGCGGCACGGTGCTGCTCTGGTACACGTCGTTCGGCCCGTACGTCGACACCCACGGCCTGTCCCTGAGCGTGGTAGCCGCCGGGGTCTACCCGATCGTCGACCTGGCCCTGCTCTTCCTGATCGCCCGCGGACTGCTGCGCGGCGCCGACCAGTCCGCGCTCCGGCCGATGCGGCTGCTCGCGGCCGGCACGCTGGTGCTGTTCGCCGGCGACGGCGTGCACGGATACCTGCACGGGCACAATCAGATCGAGATGCACTCCTCGTGGCAGTTCGTCTGCTGGCTGACCGCCGACGCGCTGCTCGCCGCGGCCGCCGCCGAACAGTGCCGGACCCTGGCCGCCGGCCCGCGCGAGATGCGCGACGGCACCCGGTTCGGCAAGCACCTGCCGTTCGTGGCGGTCGCCATGGCACACGCGTTGATGCTGGTCGCGGCGTTCCACGAGGGTTCGCTCTACCCGTGGGGCGGGCTGGCCGTCGGCGGGACCGTCCTCAGCGTGCTGGTGCTGTGCCGGCAGACGCTGGTGCAGCGGGAGAGCGACGAGCAGGCGCTGACCGACGGACTTACCGGGCTGGCGAACCGGTCCCGGTTCCGGTTCACGTCGTACCGGAACCTGGCCCGCGCCGCCCGCACCGGCAAGCACTCGGCCGTCCTGGTGATCGACATGAACGGCTTCAAGGAGGTCAACGACACGCTCGGCCACCACTCGGGTGACCTGGTGCTGATCGAGTTCGCCAAGGTGCTCCGCCAGTGCGTGACCGCGCCGGGACTGGCCTGCCGGATGGGCGGCGACGAGTTCTCCGTGGTCCTGACCGATCTCGACTACCCGGAGCAGGCGTATGAGGTGGCCGGTCGGATCGCCGCCGTGATGGGCCCGGTGCTGATCGGCGGCACCCTGATCTCGCTGGCCGCCAGCATCGGGGTGGCGGTGTCCGCGCCGGGCGAGCTCACCCACGACGAGATCGTGCACCGCGCGGACCTGGCGATGTACCGGGCGAAGGCCCTCGGCCCGGCCACCCGGTGGGCGATCTGGCAGGAGTCGCTGGAGCCTCAGCCCGCTGCGGCCTGAGGTCCGCTCCGCTCCCGACCGCTTTTGACCGGTACGCGCGAGGTCGCTTCGGCTTTCGAGCTCATACGGTACGGATACGGAGCGCTCGTCCGCAGGCTACGAGCCGCGTCCCGTGGTGGTCTCGCGCCGGGCCCGCGCGGGTCACGGCCGCGGCCGCGTCTTGCGCTCCGCGAGGCTCATCACGCGAGGCGGCCGCTGCTCGCGGCCACGGCGCGACTCCCGGCGGTCAGGCGGTTCAGGGCGGTAGGGGCACGCGGTCAGGCGGTTCAGGGCGGTAGGGGCACGCGGTCTGGCGAGTTCAGGGCGGTAGGGGCACGCGGTCGGGGATTGCGTGCGGGTGGCGCCCCTATGAGGGCGGCGGCAGGACGCGATGACGCAGCGCGGACGTTCACCGCCCCACCACAGCGGGGCGGCGGCGGGTGGGTGGTTCTGCGAGGGTGGTGATCTCGGCGGCGGGGCGCGCGGCACCGGCGGGACCGGTGCGGAATATCGCGCGCATCCGCTCACCGCGGGACCGGGCGGAAATCGCGCATCCGTTCGCCGCCGGGCCTGGGGTGGGGCAGGCGCGGCTCGCTGAGCTGGGCGGAGGAGTGGTGATGGCGAAAGAGCAGCGGCTGGCCGGGGGTTTCGACGGCGGCGCGGTGCGGGTGGGTGGCACCGTGCGGCGGGGTCCCGGGCCGTGGACTCCGGCGGTGCACGCGCTGCTGCGGCATCTGGAGGCGACCGGATTCGATCAGGCGCCGCGGGTGCTCGGCTTTGATCAGCAGGGGCGGGAGACGCTGTCGTTCCTGCCCGGCGCGGTGATCGGGACGGCGCGGCCCTGGCCGGGGTGGGCGCACAGCGACGAAGCGCTGCGGCAGGTGGCCGGCTGGGTGCGGGACTATCACGCCGCGGTGGCCGGCTTCGTGCCGCCGGCCGGGGCGGTCTGGCGGGAGGGCGGCAGCTGGCGTCCGGGACTGATCATCGGCCACAACGACGCGGCACCGTACAACGCGGCATGGTCCGACGGGCGGCTGACCGGGTTCTTCGACTGGGACCTGGCCGGGCCGGCCGAACCCGTGGCGGATCTGGCGTTCGTCGCGTTCGCCTGGGTGCCGCTGCACCGCCCGGGAGGTGGTGGCGGCCGAGGGGTTCACCGCGTTCGCCGACCGGCCGCGTCGGTTGCGGTTGTTCCTGGACGCCTACGGCTGGGCGGGTGACCCGGCCGGCTTCGTCGACCTAGTGCGGGATCGGGTGACCGAGACTGCCCAGCGACTCCGGCGGACCGCGGCGGCCGGCGACCCCACCTACCGCGCCATGCTCACCGCCGGCGTCGACACGTCCTTGGACACCGCGGTCCGCGAACTGGCCGACTTCCCCGCCTGACCACCCTCCCCCTACGCATGGCGCGCACCGCAGCCTGGTCGACTCCAGCTCGCATCCAGCAGCCCGCCCGCCGCCCGGTCCCGGCTGGCACTGACGGCTGCCTCACAGCCCACGACACAACCCTGGGCGCCAGCCGAAAACGCGCGGCTGGCGCTGAGGGGTGCCTCACGAGCCGCGAGACACCCCTGGGCGCCAGCTGGGGTCGGTGGGGCGGGACTGGGCTAGCGGGGTAGGTGGTAGAGGGTCAGGGCGGCAAGGGATGGGGCGTCTGCCAGCCGGCCGGTGTGGATCATCTTGGTGAGTTCCGCGTCGGTGACCGGGCGGTGGGTCATGTCGGCCTCGGTCGGTTCGCGGTTGGGGGTGCCCTCGGTCAGGTCGGTGGCCAGGTAGACGTCGAAGGCCTGCGTCGAATAGCCGTAGGCCTCATACAGGTGACCGAGATGGGTCATCGAGCCGGCGCGCAGGCCAGTTTCCTCGGCCAGCTCCTGCCGGGCCAGGGCGAGCTGGTCGCCGCCCTGGCCGCCGCTGCCCCAGCTGCCCTGGGGGAACTCCCAGGCTCGGCGGCCGATCGGGTAGCGGAACTGTTCCACCATCCAGAAGCCGTCCCGCCAGCGGGGCAGCACCAGGGCGAAGTCGGGTTTCTCAACGACGCCGTAGATGCCGGGGGTGCCGTCCGGGTGGCGGACCTCGTCCTCGCGGACGGTCATCCACGGGTTGCGGTAGACGACTCGGCTGCTGAGCTGTTCCACGGAGGTCTCCTACGAGTGGGCCGGTGGGCGGTTGACCAGGACTCGGGCCAGGATCGCGGTGAGCACTCCGGCCAGTACGACGGTGAGCAGGCCGACCCGGAGGCTGGTGAGGTCGGCGACCACCCCGACGATCGGCGGTGAGAGCAGGAAGCCGCCGCGGAGCAACCAGCTCACGATGGTGAGGCCGGTGCCGGGCGGCAGGCCGGGAAGTTCGTCGGCGGTGTGCATCGCGGCCGGGACCAGGGTGGCGACACCGAGTCCGGCCAGCGCGAACCCGGCCAGCGCGGCCGGGACCGACGGGACGGCCAGGGCGGCGCCCATGCCGACGGCGGCCAGGGCGCCGCCGACCCGGACCACGGTGCGCTGGCCGAACCGGTCGACGACCCGGTCACCGGTCAGCCGTCCGGCGGTCATGGCGACCTGGAGGGCGACCACGGCCAGGCCCGCGGTGGCGGCGGAGGCGTGCAGGTCGGTCAGGTACAGCGCGCCCCAGGAGGAGCCGGCGTCCTCGACCAGCGCGCCGCAGGCCGCGAGCACGCCCAGCGCCGCGAGCATCCGCAGGGCCGCGCCGCCGAACGACCGCCACCCGGCGCGAGGTTCGGCCGGGGCCGCGGAAGACGCGACGGTCGCGGCGCGCGGATCGGCCGATGCCGCGGAAGGCGCGGCGGCGAGAAGCGGGTCGGCCGGGGGCGAGGGAGGCGTGGCGGCGGCGGGTTCGCCGATGGGGGCGGTGACGGCTTCCGGGGTACGTTCGGCGTCCTCCGGGCCGGGCAGTGTGAAGCGGTAGGCGACCAGGGCCACCAGGCTGAAGAGGGTGGCCGAGATGGTCAGGTGGACGGCCAGCGGGAGGTCGAGGCCGGCCGCGGCGGCGCCCATCATCCCGCCCAGGACGGCGCCGATGCTCCACACGCCGTGCAGGGAGTTGACGATCGAGCGGCCGTAGAGGCGCTGGACGCGCAGGCCGTGACCGTTCTGGGCGACGTCGACGATCGAGTCGAGGGCGCCGACCACGAACAGCACCGCGGCGAAGACGATCCAGTGCGGGGCGAACGGGATGAGCAGCGTGGCCGCGGCGGTCAGCACGATGCCGAACGAGGCGACCCGGGCCGAGCCGAACCGGCGGATGGCGGCGCCGGCCAGCAGACCGGCGAGCAGCGCACCGACCGGGAAGGCGGCCAGAGACGCGCCGAGCAGCGCGTTGCTGAGGTCGAGGTCCGCTTTGATCTGCGGGTATCGCGGAACGACGTTGAAGAAGACGGCGCCGTTGGTGAGGAAGAGGGCGGCGACGGCGGCCCGGGCCTGACGGGCCTGACGGGTGGGGCCGGTCGCGACGGTGCTGGACACAGCGATCTCCGGGATGGTGGAACGGGTGGGGCAAGGGAGTGTCCGGGTGGGACGGGCAAGGGAGTGGTCAGCGGAGGTAGCGCTCGATCGCGTGCCGGATCTGGTCGGGGGTCATCGGGTCGGTGGAGAGCGCGCTGTGCAGCACCAGCCCCTCGATCAACGCGTCCACCTCACGGGCCGTGGTCGGGTCGAAGTGGCGTTCCAGCGCTCGGCGGCTGCGCTGCATCCAGCCCTGGGTGACCGCCCGCAGGGCCGGGTTGCGGGCCGCGGCGACGTAGAGCTCGACGGCCAGGACCAGGTCGTCCGGGGAGCCGAGCAGGTCGTCACGGACCAGGGTGATCACGGCTTCGATCGCGCCGTCGCGGTCGGTGGCCGCGCCCAGCCGCTCGTCGAAGACCTTCGCGGCCGCCTCGGCATGCCGGGTGAACGCCTCGGCGAGCACCTCGTCGAGCGAGCCGAAGTGGTAGGTCATCGAGCCCAGCGGGACGTCCGCGGCCCGGGCGATCTCCCGGTGCGTGGTGCCGGCGACACCCCGCTCGGCGATCACCCGCAGGGTCGCGTCGATCAGCCGGTCGCGGCGGCCCGGATCATGGCGCCGAGACCGCCGGGCGGGCGCCGGATCCCCCGTGGCGCCGGGTCGATGGACAGGCACAGGATCCCCCGCGGCGCCGGGCCGATGGACAGGCACAGGATCCCCCGCGGCGCCGGGCCGGCGGGAGGGAACCGGGTCGGCGGTCATTCCGGGGTGATGGTGCGGATGATCCGGGCCGGGTTGCCGGCCGCGACCACGTTCGCCGGCAGGTCCCGGGTGACCACCGAGCCCGCGCCGACCACGGTGTTCTCCCCGATGGTGACGCCGGGCAGGACGATCGCGCCGGAGCCGAGCCACACATTGTCGCCGATCACGATCGGTTTGGCCGCCTCCCACTTGTCGCGGCGCGGGCCGGGCTCGATCGGGTGCGTCGGGGTGAGCAACTGGACGTTCGTGCCGATCTGCACGTCCGCGCCGATGGTGATCGGGGCGACGTCCAGCGCGATCAGGCCGAAGTTGGCGAACGTGCGCGCGCCGATCCGCAGGTGCGAGCCGTAGTCGACGCGCAGCGGCGGGCGGATCTCCACGCCCTCGCCGAGCTCACCGAGCAGATCACCGAGCAGACGGCGGCGCTCGTCGAAGTTCCGGATCGGGGTCGCGTTGAACTCGTCGGTCAGGTCCATGGCGCGCAGGGCCGCTTCGCCGAGCTCCGGGTCGTCGGCGATGTACAGGTCACCGGCGAGCATCCGCTCACGCATGGAACGCGTGTCAGGAGACGTGGTCATGCGTACGAGCGTACACATGATGCGTACGCCCGTACATAAAAGTTCCGGAACCTCGCCGCCGGACCGGCACCCACCTCGGTCGTGACCTGCATCGATGCCGCAAGGGTCGCCGGAACCGGTTCCGGCGGGATATTGACACCGCTTCACGGCGAGTTCACAGTGTCCGGCAAGAGAGCGTTTTCACAGCTTGTTCCCCAGGTGGAAACCGCTTCGTCACATCCTCCAGGAGTCCCCATGTCGATGCCTGCTGCCCGAAAACACCGACCCCTCAGACGCCTGCTGACCGCGACCGCCGCCCTCACCGGCCTGGTGGCCGTGCTGCTCTCCGCACCGAGCGGCGCGCAGGCCGCGGAAACCCTCGTCTCGCAGAACAAGCCCGCCACCGCGTCGTCGTCGGAGTGGGCCGGCACGCCGGCGAGCGCCGCGGTCGACGGCGACAACGGCACCCGCTGGTCGAGCGCGTTCGCGGCCGCACAGTGGTTCCAGGTCGACCTCGGCGCGCCGACCGCGGTCAGCCGGGTCGCGATCAACTGGGAGGGCGCGTACGCGAAGGCGTTCACGATCCAGCTCTCCACCGACGGCAGCGCGTACACCCAGGCCTACGCGACCACCACCGGCACCGGCGGCGCGCAGAGCATCCCGCTCTCCGGCACCGCCCGGTACGTGCGGATCAACCTCACCCAGCGGGCCCTGGACATCTACGGCTACTCGTTCTGGGAGTTCCAGGTCTTCTCCGGCGGCGGCACCACCACGCCGGGCGCGCGACTGCTCTCCTACGCGAAGCCGGCCCGCGCCTCGACCGAGCAGAACGACGTGAACTGCAACCCGTGCACCGCCGACAAGGCGTTCGACAACGACCCGGCCAGCCGCTGGGCGACGAGTTCGACGAACGGCTGGGTGGACCCGGGCTGGATCCAGGTCGACCTGGGCGCCACCGCGCAGGTCAGCCAGGTGGTGCTGCAGTGGGACCCGGCGTACGCGAAGGCCTACCAGATCCAGGTCTCCGCCGACGCCGTGAACTGGACCAGCATCTACTCCACCACCACCGGTGACGGCCTCAAGGACGTCATCAACGCCACCGGCACCGGCCGTTACGTGCGGATGTACGGCACCGCCCGCAGCAGCGCCTACGGCTACTCGCTCTGGGAGTTCAGCGTCTACGGCACCGGCGGCAACCCGGTCGACCCGCCCGCCAAGCCCGCCGACCCGACCTTCCCGGCCACCCGCCTGGTCTTCGCCGACGAGTTCAACGGCGCGGCCGGGTCCAAGCCGGACACCGCGAAGTGGACCTACGACCCGGGCGTCCCGCAGAACGGCGAGGTCCAGTACTACACCCCGAACAGCGAGAACGCGTCGATGAACGGGTCGGGCTCACTGGTCATCCAGGCCCGCAAGCAGGACTACGAGGGCCGGCAGTACACCTCGGCCCGGATGAACACCAGCAACAAGTTCCACGTCCAGTACGGCAAGGTCGAGGCCCGGATCAAGGTGCCGAAGGGCAACGGGCTCTGGCCGGCGTTCTGGATGATGGGCGCCGACTTCCTCAACGGACGGCCCTGGCCGTACAACGGGGAGATCGACATCATGGAGGTGCTGGGCCGCAACACGTCCGAGGCGTACTCCACGCTGCACGCCCCGGCCTACAACGGGGCGGGTGGATACGGCCAGAAGTACGCGACGGTGGACCTCTCCCAGGACTACCACGTCTGGGCGGTCGAATGGGACAGCAAGGGGATGCGGTTCCTGCTCGACAACCGTGAGGTCTTCTACGCCGCCAAGGACACCGTGGAGAACACCCGCGGCCCGTGGATCTACGACCACCAGTTCTACGTGATCCTGAACCTGGCGGTCGGCGGCGACTTCCCCGGCCCCATCGACGCCACCACCCCGTTCCCGAGCCAGATGCTCGTCGACTACGTGCACGTCTACCAGTAGGTCACGCGCCGGGGCCGGCTCCGGCCGGTCCCGGCAGCAGCTTGTCCAGGTCCGGGGCGTACACCGTCATCCAGTGCGGGCGCAGGCGGTAGTAGACGACCTCGTTGGCCCAGTCGAACGCGTCGTCGCCATAAAATCCTTTGAGGTACGCCAGCAGCTCCGGTCCCGCCGCCATGTC
Organism: Actinoplanes palleronii; assembly: GCF_016862315.1. Lineage (GTDB taxonomy): Bacteria > Actinomycetota > Actinomycetes > Mycobacteriales > Micromonosporaceae > Actinoplanes > Actinoplanes palleronii. Next base: position 30,666 of record NZ_BOMS01000165.1, read on the forward strand.
GAGCGTCGCCACCGTGCCGTGGGTGAAGACGCCCAGCTCCTCGCCGCGCAGGTCGGCGACGCTGGCGGCCGGCCGGGCGGCCAGATGGCGGGCCTTCGCGGCCGCCGGCGCGGTGCCGAAGATCCAGACGCCGTGCAGGAAGTGGCCGTCGACGGCGCTGATCCGGGGCTCACCCTTGGCGGTCACGGTGGAGAGCGCGAGCGTGCACATGCCGGTCAGCACCCGGGCGAGCTGCTCGGCGGTGATGGTGCGCTCGGCGACGATCGACTTCAGGTGCGCGGTCGAGCCGGACAGCGACACGTCCAGCAGGCGCTGCAGCTCGGCGAGCTCCTCCGGGGTCTCCCGCATGGTCTCAGCGCGGGGCGCGGCGGTCGGCGGCGGCGTACGAGGCCGCGGCGGTGAGCGCGGAGACGGCGAGGACCGCGGGCCAGGGACCGATCTTCCTGGCCAGGGGGTGTGACAGGCCGAAGGCCCCGAGATACGTCGCGGCCAGCGCGGTGGTGACGGCCGGGCTGGTGCGGCGGGACCACTCCCGGCCGGCCAGCACGCCACCGGCGGCCAGGACGACGGCGCCGAGCGGGCGGATGCCGGTGCGGCGGGCGATCTGCCACCCGCCGATCAGGGAGCCCGCGGTGATCACAGCAGTGGGAACACGCATGGGCCGACCCTACTACCGGCCGCGCGCCGGTTTCGAGGACACCACGCGGTGCCGCGCCGAGACGGTCAGGTCAGGCTGGTGGTGGCCAGGGCCGTCGCGATCAGCAGGCCGAGGCCGTTCGTGGCCCAGTGCAGGGCGGCGGCCGCGAGCAGGCTGCCGGAGCGGCGGCGCAGCTCGCAGAGGAGCAGGCCGGCCAGCGCGGTGAAACCGACCGCGGCCAGCACGGCCAGGACGCTGCCGAGCGGGCCGGAGCCCAGCGTGGCGCCGACCGCCGCGTTGACCTGTGCCAGCCGCAGCGACGGCAGGATGTGCCAGAGTCCGAACAGGACCGACGACGTGATGCTGGCCCAGGTGGCGCCGCGGTGCCGGTTAACCAGCCCGAGCAGCACGCCGCGGAACGCGACCTCCTCGAGCAGCACGGTGCCGAGCGGGACCACGACGAACGCGGTGAGCAGGGCGGCGCCCGGGTGCAGGTGGTAGCGGACGTCGTGGAACGCGATCCGGGTGGCCGGGATCGCGGCGCCGATCGTGTAGACCACCGCGACCAGGGCGACCGCGCCGACGGCCCACTTCACGCCGGGCAGGAACGTGCGCCGGGACAGGCCGAGGTCGTGCCAGGTCAGGCCGGCGTGCCGGGAGATCAGCACCAGGGCCAGGGCGACCACCGGGCCGGCGACCAGGCCGGTGTGGTGCGGGCCGTACTTGTCGGCGACGTTGACCGCGGCCAGGATCACCAGGACCGCGCCGAAGACCAGAGCCAGGCGGCGGCCGGACGGGTGACCGGCGAGCGGGACCGGTGCGGCGGTGAGCGGGACCCGTGCGCCGGCAGGCGGGACCGGTGCGGCGGTGGGCAGAGCGACGGCAGGCGGCGGCGGGAGGGCGCGGGACGGGATCGGCATGGCGGGGCGAAGGCTACCCGGTCGTACCGTCTCGAACCAATTGCGGCAGGTGCCCCGAACGGGTCAGATCTGCGGTTTCGTGATGGTGACCGGCTCGCCCTGACCGGCGAATGTCGTGGTCATGGTGATCGGACCGGGTCCCGGGTTCGCGGTGACGACAACCGAGGTCAGTCGCCCGGCGGTGTCGAGCTCGGCGGTCCAGGTGGCGGTGTCGGAACCGGTCAGGTCGAGGCCGGGCGCGCCGAGCGGGAGGAAGCGCCCGTCGTCGCGGGTGGGGTCGACCGTGCCGGTGAACGTGGCCGGTCCGGTGCGGGTCACCGCGCCGATCACCTTGCTGAGACCGAGCAGGCCGACCGGATCGTACGAGTCGACGCCGAGCAGGAAGCTCTTCGCGTCGAAGAGCGCGAGGGGCACCTGGGACCAGGTCGTGGTCTTGCCGACCCGGGTCCAGGCGTCGTCGCCGATCGTGATGACCTGACCGGAGCCGGCATCCGCACCGGTGAAAGCCTGGTATTCCCGGGTGAACAGCTGCCGCGCCGGGTCGTGGGCGCCGCTGGCCTCGAAGCGCGGCCCGGCGGCCGAGTCGACGGTGAGGAGGTAGCGGTAGGTGCTCGTGCGGAGCTGATCCAGCGCGGTCAGGACGGTGCTGCCTGCGGGCGGGGGCGACGCCTCCGGCGTGGACGGGGCGGGCGTTTCGGGCGCGGACGTCGTGCAGCCGGCCAGCAGGGCGGCCACCGGGGCGAGCAGGACGAGACGGCGGCGCACGGTCATGGTTCCCCCGGGGACATTCACGTGGATGCGTGTGCCGACACCCTAGCCTCACGGGCGGGACGTGGCTCGTAGCCTACGGACGAGCGCTCGGTATTCGTACCATATGGGGTTTGTGGAAACGGCCGCCGTGAGGGGAACGGCGGCCGTGACCAGGGGGAATGTCAGCTGCAGGTGTTGAGCATGGTCTGCAGGGCGGTCTTCTCGGTGGACTGGAGCTTGAGGGCCCAGTAGTACTTGACCGCGATCCACATGCGGGCATAGGTGCACTTGTACGACGACACCGACGGCTGCCAGGTCGACGGGTCCTGGTCGCTCTTCGACTGGTTGACGTTGTCGGTGACCGCGATCAGTTGCGGACGGGTGAGGTCGTTCGCGAAGAGCTGGCGCTTGGCCGTGGTCCACGCGTCGGCGCCGGAGCGCCAGGCCTCGGCGAGCGGGACGACGTGGTCGATGTCGAGGTCGCTGGCGGCGGTCCAGGTGGCGCCGTCGTAGGGCGAGTACCAGGAGCCGCTGGTGGCGGCGCAGGCCGAGCTGACGACCACACTGGAGCCGTCCCGCTTGAGCACCGTCTCGCGGGTGTTGCAGGTACCGCTGATGGTGATCCAGTGCGGGAAGAGATCCCGGTCGTAGGTGCTGGCGTTCGCCTCGGCGGCGACGGTGAGCGAGTTCAGCTCGGTCTGTGCGGTGGCCTTCGTGGGGATGTTCGGCGGGGTGGCCTGAGCCGGGGACGCCAGCAGGCCGGCGGCGATCGCAGCGGTGGCTACGGTCGCCAGGAGACGGGTGACAACGCGCATCTGGTGCTCCCATCGGGGATGAAAACGGGACACCGAAGAATTACGGGAGTTCGACGACCGTGGATGGGTTTTGACGTGAACTCCTTGTTTCCCGCACAAGAAGACCGTTTCGGGCGTGTGTACGGAGAGGAAACATCCGGCCAGGTCATCCCCTAGCCACCCGGACCCGGAAGTAGCCTCAGCTGTCCTGAATTTTCCGAAATAGGAGTTTTCACTGTGGGGTTACCGCGCCGTCGATTCCTGGCCCTCAGCGGAGCCGCGCTGGCCGGAGCCCTCCCCCGGCCCCGGATCGCGGACCCGTTCACGCTCGGCGTCGCGTCCGGCGACCCGCTGCCCGAGGGCGTGGTGCTCTGGACCCGGCTCGCGCCCCGCCCGCTGGAACCGGCCGGCGGCCTGCCACCGGTGCCCTACCCGGTCGGCTGGCAGGTGGCCGAGGACGACCGGTTCACCCGGGTGGTCCGCAGCGGCACCGCGACCGCCGCGCCGGAGTTCGGCCACACCGTCCACGTCGACGTGCGCGGGCTGCGGCCCGGACGCGACTACCACTACCGGTTCCGCACCGGCGGCCACCTCAGCCCGGCCGGCCGGACCCGGACCACGCCGGCCCGGACCTCGTCGCCCCGGGCCCTGCGGTTCGCGGTGGCGTCCTGCCAGTCCTACGCGGACGGTTACTACGACGCGTGGCGGCACGCCGCGGCCGAGGACTTCGACGTGGTCTTCTTCCTCGGCGACTACATCTACGAGGGCGCGATCGACAGCGTCGGCGGCAGCCGATCGGACACCGGGCTGGCGCTGCCGGACACGTTCGAGCTGGAGACCGACACCCTCGACCTGTACCGGATGCGGTACGCGCTGCACCGCACCGACCCGGACCTGCAGGCGGCGCACGCCGCCTTCCCGTGGATGCTGACCTGGGACGACCACGAGGTGCAGGACAACTACGCGGACGCCGCGTCGCGCTTCCCGGACGTGCCGGCGCAGGACTTCCTGGTACGGCGCGCCGACGCCTACCGCGCCTACTGGGAGAACCAGCCGCTGCGCCGGTCACACGCGCCGGCCGGACCGGACATGTCGCTGCACCGCCGGTTCCGCTTCGGCGACCTGGCCGAGGCGTACCTGCTGGACACCCGGCAGTACCGCTCCGACCAGGTCTGCGGCGACAACCTGCGGTCCGGCTGCGCCGATCGGGAGGACCCCGGGCGTACGCTGCTCGGCGCACCGCAGCGCGACTGGCTGCTCGACCGGATGGGCCGCTCCGAGGCCCGCTGGAGCGTGCTCGCCCAGCAGGTCATGATGGCCGAGTGCCGGTACGGCGGCCCGGCCGACCGCCGCGACATGGACAAGTGGGACGGCTACCCTCCCGACCGGCAGCGGATCCTCGAGCAGGCCGCCCGCACCCCCGGCACCGTGGTGCTCTCCGGCGACCTGCACTACAACTACGCCGCCGACCTGCACCTGCGCCCGGACGAGCGGCCGGTCGCCGTGGAACTGGTCGGCACGTCGATCTCCAGCGCCGGGGACGGCAGCGACAGCACGCCGCAGCTGGACCTGCAGCGCGAGTACAACCCGCACCTGCGGTTCGCGAACGCGCAGCGCGGATACCTGCGGTGCGAGCTGACCCGGGACCGGTTGCGCGCCGACTACCGGGTGATGTCGGAGGTCACCCGGCGCGGCGGGACGGTGTCCACCCGGGCGTCGTTCGTGTCCGAGCGGGAGCGGCCGGGGCTGGTGGCGGCGTGATCGCGCTCGGGCTCGTGGCGGCTCTGCTGGTCTCGGTCGATCCCGGCGCCCTGGCGATCACGACCGGGCAGTGCAACGGCAGCGACCTGGTGGTCCGGATGACCAACGACGGGCCGGAGCCGATCTACGCGGACGCGTTCCTGGAGGCGCCCGCCGCACTGCACCTGCCCCGGAAGATGATCTCGAGCTGGCTGCCGCCGGGATACACCCGCAGCGTGCCGGTGGCGGTGCGTGCGGCGCCGGGCACGCCGGCCGGGGTCTATCACGTACGGGTGAGCGGGAGGGACGTGCCGGTGACGGTGCGCGCTCCGGATCCGTCGGCGGATCTGATGCGGCTCGCGTCGCGGGTGAGCGCGTCGTCGGCGCGGGCCGGGTCGGGGGCCTGCGCGGCGATCGACGGGGATCCGGCGACGATGTGGAACGACGGGACCGGGAAGCGGTGGCCGGACTGGTGGCAGATGTCGTGGGATCGTGCGCAGGTGGTCGGCCGCGTGGAGGTGGCGACGACGGCAGTGTGGGGGCTGCGCGACTGGGATGTGCAGGTACTCGGGGCGGGTGGATGGTCGACGGTCGCTTCGGTGCGGGGCAACACTGCTGTCCGAAATTTAGCTATTTTTCCCTCTGAAACCACTAAATCGCTGCGGATCGTCACGCTCGCCGGGAACACCGTGAACGATCAGTCACGCCTGGTGGAGGTGATCGTCTCGGCTCCCTATCCTCAACGGCATGGCTGACGCTGAAGACGTACGCCGGCTCGCGCTGGCACTCCCCGGCGTGGTCGAGATCGCGAGTGACGGCTTCGACTTCCGGGTGGCGAACAAGGGTTTCATCTGGTCATACCCGGAGCGGGTCCCGGGCAAGCCGCGGGTGATCCGCACCGACATCGCGGTGCTCTACGTCGGCGACGAGGCGGAGAAGCAGGCCCTGTTGCTCGGCGAGCCCGACCTGTTCTTCACCACCCCGGGCTACGACGGCTTCCCGCTGGTCATGGTGCGGCTCGCCGCGGTGGACGTGCCGCGCCTGACCGAGCTGGTCACCGACGCGTGGCAGATGCGCGCCCCGGTCACCACCGATCCTGGTGCACCGCCTGCGCCAGTGGACGCCGCCTCCGCCAGCCGTGCCGCTCCAGGTCGGGGACGTCGCTCAGCCGGCTGACCGGGCCCACGCACAGCCAGGCGATGGGCCGGATCCCGTCCGGGATGCCGAGGAGCTTGCCGAGGAACTCCTCGCGGTAGAACGACACCCACCCCACACCGAGTTCCTCCGCGGTCGCCGCCAGCCAGAGGTTCTGCACGGCCAGGCAGGCCGAGTAGAGCCCGGCGTCGGCGATCGCGTGCCGCCCCAGCACGGCCGGCCCGCCCCGCTCCGCGTCGTAGGTGACCACGATCGACAGCGTCGACTCCAGCACCCCGTCGATCTTGATGCGGGCGAACCGGTCGGCGGCCTCGCCGGTCAGCGTCGCGGCGAACACCTCGCGCTCCTCGTGCACGTGCCGGTGGAACTCGCCGCGGATCCCCCGGTCGCGGATCACCACGAAATCCCACGGCTGCGACAGACCGACGCTCGGCGCGGCGTGCGCCGCCGCGAGGAGCCTTTCCAGTACGTCGTCAGCGAGCGGTTCCCCGGTGAACTCGCCGCGCACGTCACGGCGGCGGTGGATGACGTCGTAGATCGAATCCGGCATGGGTCGACTCTGTCAGGCGCCTCATCGACGGGTCAGCGGGGTCGCCGTGTGCACCCGGGTCAGCTTCGCCGGGTTCCGGACGTAGTAGAGACCGGTGATCCGCCCGTGCACCACCCGGACCGCCATCACCCCGTCGAGCTCGCCGTCCAGGCTCACCACCAGGGCCGGGTAACCGTTCACCGCCGCGAGCTCGAAGGTGATCGCCGCCGGGTGCCGGCTGATGCCGCCGAGGCCGAACCGGGCCACCCGGTTCGCTCCGGTCACCGGGCGCACCGCGGCCTGCTTGACCCCGCCGCCGTCGGCGATCAGCACCACGTCCGGCGCCAGCACGTCGAGCAGGCCCTGCAGGTCGCCGTTCGTCACGGCCCGCTGGAACGACGCCACCACGGCCCGGGCCTCCCCCGCCGGGACCGCGGCCCGCGGGCGCCGTTCGCCGACGTGCCGGCGGGCCCGGAGCGCGATCTGCCGTACCGCCTCGGTGCTCCTGCCGACCGCCTCGGCGATCTCCGCGTAGTCCAGGGCGAACGCCTCACGCAGCACGAACACGGCCCGCTCGGTCGGCGACAGCGTCTCCAGGACCAGCAGCAGCGCCATCGACACGCTCTCCGCCAGCTCGACGTCCTCGGCCACGTCCGGGGTGGTCAGCATCGGCTCGGGCAGCCACGGGCCGACGTAGGCCTCGCGGCGGCGGGTCACCGTGCGCAGCCGGTTGAGCGCCTGGCGGGTGGTGATCCGGACCAGATAGGCGCGCCGGTCGCGGACCTGCTCCAGATCCACGGCCACCCACCGCAGCCACGTCTCCTGCAGTACGTCCTCGGCGTCGGCCGCCGACCCGAGCATCTCGTAGGCCACGGTGAAGAGCAGGTTGCGGTGCGCGACGAAGACCTCGGTCGCCGGCTCACTCATGCGCGGTCCCCTCAGGTGGTGAACGGCTGCGGACCGAGACGGCCCCAGAGCACGAAGACCGCGACCGCCAGCCAGACCAGGTTGCCGATCGCGAACTTCCACCCACCGTCGTACCGGAGATGGGTGATCATCGCGCCGACCATCAGCCCGACCCAGCAGGCGGCGGTGATCGGCACCAGCACCGGCGCGATCCCGGTCAACGCGGGCAGGATCAGACCGGCCGCGGCAAGGAGTTCGAGAACCCCCAGAGTCCTCACGAATCCCGCCGCGGCGTTTCTGGTCCACTCACCACCGCGGTGCGCGGCGAGCTTCTCCTTCGGTACAAACGTCTTGCTGATCCCCCCGGCCAGCGCGACCAGAGCCAACAACCCACCGGCGATCCACAGCCCCACATCCACGACAGCCTCCTCGTTTCCACCGGGTACGCCCGCAAGACACCGGCCCGCCCCGAGCCGTGACATCGGTGACCCAGGTCACTCCCCATCGTGGGTCAGCGCCGTGGCTCCTCGAGGGCCACGGCGAACGCCTCGGCCAGTTCAGCGTCGGTGGCACCCCCACGGCGCCCGGCGCGTACGTAGTCGCGGGCACGCCGGGCGAGATCGGTGGCCAGGTCCTCCGACAGCGGGGCGGGGAGGTCGGCGACCCGGGTCCCGGCGGCCCGTCTCGTGACCACCAGGCCGGCCGCCTCGAGTTCCTGGTACGCCCGGGCGACCGTGCCGTTCGCCAGCCCCAGGTCGCCGGCCAGCTGCCGGACCGGTGGGAGCTTCTCCCCCGCGACCAGTCCGCCGAGCCGGATCAGATCCGCGATCTGCTGCCTGACCTGCTCGAACGGGGGCACCGCCGAACCCGGATCGACCCGGATGAGCGGCGTGGCGGTCATCGCGCCGCTGCGCTCTCCCGCACCGCCGCTTCCTCGCGCGCCGGTCCTGTGGCTTCTTGAGGCGGCGTCACCAGGGTGCCGGCGAACCGGGCGAACGTCACCAGGCCGGCGGCGGCCAGCAGGCTCAGCGTGTAACCCCACGGCGGTGAGCCGGCACCGCGCCAATCCAGCTGGTCGTCGGCGTACCAGAAGGCAAGCGAGGTGAGGACCACCGCGAAAATCGCACCGCAGCCATGCACGATCCGCCGTACGGCGGCCTGTCGCCACATCCCGTCGGCGGCGTGCTCCGCCTCGTCGAGGCCGAGTTGCGGGCTGCGCACCACCCGCCACACGGCGAGCGCGGCCAGGACCGCGACCACTCCCAAGGTCGCGATGGTGCCGACGAGGGTCACCGGCGCCGCGGTGCCGTAGTACTCCACTTCGTGTCCGGGCCGGTCCGGCTGCGGGAACGCGGTGAAGCCAGCGACGTAGTGATAAGACGCCACGAATCCGGCGACCCCGGCGGCGAGCAGCCCGATCACCACGAGATCCCCAGCGGCGACGTAGTCGCTCATCCGCCGGACCCGCAGGCCGGCACCCCCGGACCGCCGAGCCGGCCGCGGCGAGACAGCCTCACCGGCCAGCATCCCCACGACCGTCGCGACGGCGAGCACCACCGGCGCCAGCTCGAAGTAGATAGTCCGGACCAGCGCGAACCCCACCCCGACCCCGACCGCGATCCCCGTCGCGCGACATCGCTCACTGACCGCCATGACCATCCCCCTTGTACCGGCAACTTGGTACAAGGTAGCGACCGGGCCGCTTTGTATCAAGAGGCCGGTACAAGAGGGCGCAGTCGATGGCGACGCCGATTCACGTCAGATCCGTCTGCTGCCAACCCGGCGGGAGCTTCTCAAGCCCGATCAGGACATCGAGGTTGAGATGCTCTTTGAGCAGATACTTGAGATGTCGCCCTTCGATGATTTCAATCCGCCCGTTCGCCACGGCAAAGTCACGGCTAGCCTTGCCCACCCATGAGGTCGTGACGAGGACACCCTTCGCGGCACGCTTGTGGTCCATCACGCCGGCGAGAGCGTGGACCGCCTCCAGGCCGACGATCTTGCTATACCGCTTGGCCTGGATGATGCACAGCCCGCCCACGATGGGATCCTTGTTGAAGGCGACACCGTCAACACCTTCGTCCTTGGACGCCTGAGTAACCCAGGATTCCATCCCGATGGCTTCGAAGAGCCGACGGATCAGGTGCTCGAACGCGCCGGGGGACAGCGTCAGCAGATCGGTGCGGCTGTCCATTCCGGCGACCACGTCCATCTCATCGACGAATTTGTACTTCGACAGATCGAAAGACACCACCGGCCGGACCGCTTCAAGGTCGTACGGATGCGGAGAGACGATGGCGTTGAGGTGTCCACGGAGGCACAGCACCGGATCGAGTTCAGGTTCGTCGAGTTCGATCTCGGCGAACTTGTCGCGTCGCGCATCAATGCTGATGAGAAGTGGACGGATCGCCCGGCCGGTCGCCTTGTCCTTGGTGGAGACATAGCCGTTGAAGACGATGCCGTCGACCAGGTGTGGCGAGGTTGCCCCGAATGCTTCGGCGAGGGTACGCAGTGTCAACCGCGCGAGGAGATCGCCGTAGAGTTTTTTGGTTTCAGGCTCCTTACGCGGCAAAGCCGTCACGCCTTTCGCCTTGGTGTACCGGTAGGCGACGACGATCGGCACTGCGCCCTGGAGCGGTAGCTCGTATTCGATGAGCAACTCGCGGGAGGCTGGGTCGTAGTGAGCCGCGGCTCGCCCGGTAAGGCCTTCGGGGTATCGGGACTGGGCCAGAACACGCTGCAGACGTTCGACGAAGACGGCTGGACCACCGTTGGCCGCCGCGCCGTCAAGTTCAGTGACCGCATCGGTGGCCCGCCGATTCCTACCGGCCAGAAGGTCGGCGAAATCAGCGACCCTCGTCGCTACGGCCTCGGTGCGAAACTCTGCCTCGGCAGCCATCCGGGCTTGGGCCTCCTGTTCCTCCTGCCGCGCCGCAGCAGCCGCCTCCTGCGCCTTCGCCCGAGCTTCAGCGGCTTGGCGCCGTTCCTCCGCCTGCGCCCGCTGTGACGCCTCCCGAACAGCCTTCGCAGCCGCTTGATCAGCCAGGCGTTGCGCCTGCACTTCCTGGCGCAGTCGCGCGACTTCGGCCTTCTTCGCCGCGGCTTCAGCCTGACGCGCCTCTCGGCTCGCCTCCGCCTCCTGGCGTTTCTGCTCGGCGATCAGCTCACGATGCCTGCGTGCCTCGGCTTGGGCCTCAAGCTCCTTGGCCCGTTTGCGGGCATCGAGCATCTGAGCGAAAAGCCCTTTACGTCGCGCCATACATCCTCCGCAAGCTCCCGACAGACAGGCATGACCGTAGCCCAGAGCATCACGCAGCGGAAGATGTTAATAGCTCAGAGTGACCCCCTGGGAGTGATGACTCGATCTTCGCCAAGCCGAACCTCCACACAGGCCGACCGGCGCCTATTCGTAGCCGGTCGCCATGACCAGGACCTCGGCGAGCAGCTTCCAGGTCGGCTGGGCCGGCAGCGCCTCACCCCGATTGGTGTGCAGCGGCTCCAGGGCTTCCAAGCTCGCGGCCAGGGCGTCGAGGAACCGGTCCAGGGTCGGGTTCTCCCACGTATCCGGGTGCGCACGGAGGTCGCCGCGCATCTGCTCGACGATGCGTGCGACGTCGGCGTACGAGTCCACTGCGGCCAGGTCGGATCCGGATATCTCGGCGAAGCAACCGGTGCCGGACGGGCCGGTCATGTCAGTAGCTGTTGTGCAACTCCGAGTTGGTCCAGGCTTTGCACGGGGTGTCGTAGCGGCCCTTGATGTAGCCCAGCCCCCACTTGATCTGCGTCGCCGGGTTCGTCTTCCAGTCGGCGCCCTCGGACGCCATCTTCGAGCCGGGCAGGGACTGCGGGATGCCGTACGCGCCGGAGCTGCGGTTCTCGGCGCGGTAGTTCCAGCCGCTCTCCTTGTTCCACAGCTTGTTCAGGCAGGCGAACTGGTCCAGGCCGAAACCGGCGGACAGCGTCAGGGCGCAGCCGATCGCGCGGCTGCCGCTGAACTCGTTGCACGAGGTGGGGATCGGGCCGGCGTAGGCGACCGGGCCGCTGCTCTGCTGCTGGGCGGCCTTCTTCGCGGCGGCGACGCTCTTGTCCAGGTTCTTGGCGTACCCGGCGGCGGTCTTGGCGACCACGGCGGCCTTCTGCGCGGCGGCGCCCTCGGCCTGGGTGACCCGGGCGCGGGCGACCGCGTGCTCGTTCTGCCGTTGTTTCAGCAGCTGCATCTCGGCGCCCTCGGCCTGCACCGAGTCCAGGGCCACGTCGGTGGTCGCCGGTGGGCGCTGTTGCCCGATGTAGACGCCGCCGGCGGTGCCGGCGAGCAGCAGCACGACGGAGGCGGCACGAATGACGACCCGGCTCACGTGGCCTCCCTCTGGCGAACGGTCTCGGCACGGTACCAGGCGATCTTGTCGCGGACGCGAGCCTGTTCGTGCCGGAGCTGCGCGACCCGCTCGTCGATCTCCCGGTCGTGTTCGGCGAGCAGCTCGACGCGCTGCTCAGCAGCGCCGGGGCCGTCGTGCAGCAACTCGGCGAAGCGCCGCAGCCGGGCGATCGGCATACCCGAGTCGCGCAGGCAGCGCAGCAGACCGATCCGGCCCAGGTCGTCGTCGGAGAACACCCGCTGACCGGTCGAGGAGCGTTCGATGCCGTGCAGCAGCCCGATCCGCTCGTAGTAGCGCAGCGTGTCGATGCTGACGCCGATCTTCCCGGCGACCTCACCCGGCGTGTACGGCACGGCTCCCCCTCGGCCCACGTTTCCCGGACGCCGACCGTACCTAATAAGGGCGCTACGCGCGGTACCCGATAGCGTTGGTCCGTGCGATCCCGTATTCAGCCCCTGCACGTGGGCTGCGCGATGTGGTCCCTGAAGTCCTGGCAGGGGCGGTTCACCCCGCATCCGCTGCCGTCCGGGGAGAAGCTGCGGGCCTATGCCGGCTGGTGCAACGCGGTCGAGGGCAACACCACGTTCTACGCGATCCCGCCCCGGGAGACCGCCGCGAGCTGGGCGCAGCAGACCGGCCCGGAGTTCCGGCTGATCCCGAAGATCCCCAAGCGGATCACCCACGAGCTGCGACTGTCCGGCGGCGAGGACGAGCTGCGGATCTTCCTGGACGCGATCGAGCCACTCGGCCCCCGCGCGTCCGCTCTCTGGATCCAGTTGCCCGGGTCCTTCGGACCCGACGACCTCGCTGTTCTCTCCAGGTTCCTGCGCACCTTGCCGCTTTCTTTCCGGTACGCGGTGGAAGTGCGCCACCCGGACTTCTTCGCCGACCCCCGGGCCCTCGAGGCGGTGCTGGCGCCCCTGCGCGCCGAGTGGATCCCGTTCGACACCACGGCGTTCTTCGACACCCCGCCGACCAGCGACGCCGAGCGGGACGCCTGGACCAAGAAGCCGCGGATGCCCCGCCGTGACACCGCGCTGACCGACCACCCGATCGTCCGCTACCTGGGCCGGGACGACACCGCCCGCACGGTGGCCGGCTGGCAGCCCTGGGTGGCGACGGTGGCCGGCTGGCTGCGCGAGGGCCGCTCACCGACGGTGTTCCTGCACACCCCGGACAACGCCGACGCGCCGGAGCTGGCCCGCCGGTTCCACGACGAGGTCCGCGTCCTGGTCCCGGAGCTGCCGGGGCTGCCCGCGCCGGCGCCGCTGCCGGTCGAGGACGAGCCGCTCACGCTGTTCTAGAACTGCACGGTCGGAAGCACGTGCAGCGATCGTGCCGTTCCCGCAGGTGAGACGGATCTCGGACAGTCTCCACCCTGGAGGAATGCTGAGAATGTTCCCGGAGGTGCGAGATGACAGAGAAGACCTACGCTGCGGGATTTGACCGGAAGAGGGCGGCCTGGCGCCGGAGTACCCGCAGCTACTCGGACAACTGTGTCGAAGTGGCCGAGCTGCCCGACGGCGGGCGGGCGGTCCGCGACTCGAAGAACCCCGACGGCCCGATCCTGTTCTTCACCCCGTCCGAGTGGTCCGCGTTCCTCGGCGGCGCGAAGGACGGCGAGTTCGACACCTGATTGGCAGCTCCGCGGGCTGGCGCCGGCCCTGCGGTGGTGTTACGCAGAGCGCATGGACGGTGAACCGGGCGTGGGGCTGCGGCCCCGGATGCACTTCACCCCGCGCGACGGCCGGGTCGGCGATCTCTTCGGGGTGCTCCGGCTGGACGGCCGGTATCACCTGTTCTACGAGCACCGCACCGCCGCCGACCGGGCGCCCGGCTGGGGCTGCGCGGTCTCCGACGACCTGGTGATCTGGCACGAGCGGGCGGTCGCCCCGGCGCCGGACGCGACCGTCACACCGCTCTGCGGGTCGGTCGTGGACGGTCCCGGTGGCCCGGTGCTGTTCCATTCCCAGGCGGAACGGGGTGGGGTCCGGCGCGCGGTGACCGTGCCGGACCGGGACGGCTGGCAGGCCACGCCGGACCGTCCGGTGCTCGGCCCGCCGCCCGGTGGCTTCACCGGCCTGCGCGATCCGTTCGTCTTCACGGCGGGTGACGGGTGGCGGATGCTGGTCGCCGCCGTACCGGAAAATGGCGGGTCGGCGGTCCTGCAGTATCGCTCGGGCGACCTGCTGACCTGGGATTACGACGGGGTGCTGATCGCCCGGGCGGAGAGCGGCTGGGGCTGCCCGCGGCTGTTCGCGCTGGACGGCGAATGGGTGCTGCTGGTGGCGGGCGCCGACGCGTCGTACGCGATCGGCTCCTATGACGGCCGTGACTTCACCGCCCGCGTCTGGGGCGTCTTCGGCCGGGGCCGGCTCGGACCGGCCGCGCCGTTCCTCGACGCGGCCGGCCGCCGCTGTGTGCTGGCCCGCGTGGGCGACGCGGAGAGCGACGGCCCGGTGTGGGCGGGCCGGCTCAGCGTTCCCTGGACCCTTTCGGTACGCGGCGCCACCCTGGTCGCCACCCCCCACCCGCACCTGGACCGATACCTCGTCACCGGCGTCACCGGGCTGACCACGGCCGGCGGTGAGGTCCGCGACCACGGCGACCTGATCCTGCGCATGCCGGCCGGCGGCGAGACCACCGTGCTGACCGACGCGGACATCGTCGAGGTCGCCGTCGAGGGGGTGAGCGGTCTCGGCGCCGCCCGGCGCTCGGTCCCCGGGTATCCGGGCGGCCACATCGCCCGGATCGCCGGATCCGGCCGGTCGGACACCTAGACTTCCCGGCGTTCCTCAGATCCGGTGGCACCGCTGCCGACCTGGGGCGGTGTGAATGCCAACGATCCTCGCGACCTCTTCGCCTTCGCGGAACGGCCGGTCGGCGAGCACCAGCCCGCGCAGGCGGTTCCCGAGGAACGTCCGCTCTGGCGCGCCCGCCTGATCTGGACCACCGCCGGGATGGCCGCCCTCGCCCTGGTCGCGTCCGGCGCGGTGTACGGCGTCGCGCGCCACACCAAGAACACCGTCTGCACCAGCATCACGAGCATCGGCGCGAACGCCGTCACACCGACCGGTGCGGTGTCCCTCGTCGCGTCGGACGGCTCCCTCGCCGAGGCCGGGCGCATCCTCACCGACCAGGCCAACCTGCTGATCTTCAACCGGGAGCTGGAGAAGGCCGTCCACCTGCTGGCCGCCGACACCGCCCGGCTGCGGACGGTCGGTGACGCGAGCACCGGGCCGACCAACCTGCCGCAGCTGATGGCCCTGTTCCAGTCGGTCGACGAGCACTTCAAGCAGGCACAGACCGAGTGCGGCCTGCCGGCACAGGGCCTGCTCGCCACCGGCCTGGGCACCGCCGTGACGGCCGAGGCGAAGGCCGTCGCCGCGGCCGGGCCGATCCCGGCCGCGACCCCGGCGCCGCTGCCCGCGCCCGATTACACCGCGTCGGCCGACGAACTCGCCGCCGCGGCGAACGACGTCGCCCAGCGGCAGGGCGAGCTCAACGACATCCGCGGCGACCAGGGCACCTCCCCGGCCGATCTGGCCGTGGCGCGCTACGAGCTGGCGGCGGCCAAGCAGCACCTGGCCGATCTCAAGGGTGACACCCTGGGCACCTTCCACCAGGCCCTCGAGCTGCGCGGCGCGCGGGCCTACCTGGCCTCGGCCCGGGAGGACCTGCGACAGGCCAAGGCCGACGAGATGGCGACCGCCGCTGACCGGGCCGGCGCCCGCGCCGTGGTCCTCAAGTGGCAGAACCGGGTGAAGGAGTTGTCGTAGGTAGTGCTGGCATTACCGTGAAGTGTCACGGTGACGGTAGTGAACCGCGCGGCGGGTTCTTCCAGGATTGACGCATGGAACCACTGCTCGATCTGCGCGGCGTCCGCCGCCGCCACGGCCGGGGCGCCGGCGCCGTCACCGCGCTCGACTCGCTGACCCTCGGCTTCCGGGCCGGCACCTTCACCGCGGTGATGGGCCCGTCCGGCTCGGGCAAGAGCACCCTGCTGCAGTGCGCGGCCGGTCTGGACAAACCAGACGCCGGCACGGTCACCCTGGACGGCGCCGAGCTCACCACGCTGTCCGAGACCGAGCTGACCCTGCTGCGCCGCGACAGGATCGGATTCGTCTTCCAGTCGTTCAACCTGCTCCCGTCCCTGACCGCGGAGCAGAACGTGGCGCTCCCGCTGCGCCTGGCCGGCCGTCGACCGGCGCGTGGCCAGGTGCGCGACATGCTGGCCGCGGTCGGGCTCGCCGAGCGCGGCGGGCACCGGCCGGCCCAGCTCTCCGGCGGCCAGCAGCAGCGCGTCGCGATCGCCCGCGCCCTGGTCACCCGGCCCACCGTGCTCTTCGCCGACGAGCCGACCGGCGCCCTGGACTCGACCACCGGGCGCGGCGTGCTCGACCTGATGCGTGACATGGTCGACCGGCACGGCCAGACCATCGTGATGGTCACCCACGACCCGGTCGCCGCGGCCCGGGCCGACCGGGTGGTCTTCCTGGTCGACGGCCGGGTCGCCGACGACCGCGGCGCGATGACCCCGCAGACCGTCGCCGACCTGATGACCGGCCTCGAGTCCGGCCTCCCCACCGGCCCGGCCGCCTCAGCGGTGGTCCTGCCGTGTTGAGGCTCGCCGCGCAGACCGTGCGGGCCCGGTGGGCCGGGTTCGCCGGGGTGTTCGTCGCGCTCACCCTGGGGGTCTGCCTGCTCACCGTCACCGGGCTGGCCACCGCCGCCACGCTCCGCGGCGACCGGGTGCCGGTCTGGTTCTCCGGCGCCGCCCTGGTCGCGGTCGCCCCCGACACCGTCTCGGCGCGGGTCGGGTCCGGCGACGAGGCGTATACGGCTTCCAACACCGCCGACGTGCGACCGGCTCTCCCGGCGGCCGCGGTGGCCCGGCTGGCCGCGCTGCCCGGGGCGGTCGTCGACCGGCAGGTGCCGGCGATGGCCGGCGAGGTCGCGACCGACGTGCACCCGTGGGCGAGCGCCGCGCTGCATCCGGCCGCGCTGCTCTCCGGGCGGGCGCCGATCGAGGCCGGCGATGCGGTGGTCACTGTCGCTTCCGGGCGCGCGGTCGGCGATCTTCTCCCGGTACGTACGGCGCAGGGCACCTGGACCGCCACCGTCACCGGGGTGGTGACCGGGCCCGACGCGGTGTACGTGAGTGACGCCGAGGCCGCGCGACTGTCCGGTGGGCGGGTGGACGCGATCGCGTTCCGGGACGGGACGGCGGCTCAGGCCGTACCGGAAAGGGGTTGGGAAAAGCTCACCGGGAGTCGCCGCAGCCTCGCCGAGCCGGACGTCGATGGCGAGGCCCTGACCGTGGTGGTGTCGCTGCTGGGGACGTTCACCGGCATCGCGGTCCTGGTGTCGATCTTCGTGGTGGCCGGGACGTTCGCGTTCGCGGTCAGCCAGCGGCGGCGCGAGCTGGCCCTGCTGCGGTCGGCCGGCGCGACCCCGCGTCAGGTGCGCCGGCTGGTCCTGGGCGAGGCGATGATCGCGGCCGGGCTCGCCGCCGTCGCCGGATGCGCGCTCGGGCTGCTCGTCGCGCCGTGGTGCGGGCGCTGGATGGCCGCGCACGGGCTGGCGCCGGAGGACTTCACCGTCGCTTTCAACCCGTGGGCGCTGCTGATCGCGGCCGGCGCCGGATTCCTGGTGGCACTTCTGGGTACGTGGGTGGCCGCCCGCCGAGCCGGCAGGATCCGCCCGGTCGAGGCGCTGCGCGAGGCGGCGCTGGACCGGCGGGTGATGACCCCGTCCCGCTGGATCTTCGGGCTGCTCTTCGGCGGCGGGGCGATCGCCATGGTCGCCGCCGGTGGAGCGGCCGGTGGGGAGGACGCGATCGCGCTGACGTTCTTCGCGGCGTATTTCGCGCTGATCGCGACGGTGCTGTTCACCCCGTTGCTGGCCCCGCTGCTGATCCGGATGGCAACCGGCCTGCTGCCCGGCGTGACCGTGCAGATCGCCCGCGGCAACGCGCTGACCTCGCTCCGGCGCACCACGTCCACGGTGGCGCCGATGCTGGTCACGGTCGGCCTGGCGGTGTCGCTGCTGGCTTCGAGCGCCACCGCCCAGCAGGCCGACCAGCTCGCCTCCCGTTCCCGGGTGACCGCGTCCGCGCTGGTCGGCGCGGTCGACCCGGTCGGGTTGCCGGCCACCGTGGTGTCCGCCCTGGCCCAGGTCCCCGGCGTGACCGCAGCGGTCCCGGTGCGCAGCAGCTCCGCCTTCGTCCTGACCGCCGACACCATCGAGCTGATCCCCGCGCGCTACGCCGGCCCGGGCATCGAGAAGGTCTGGGACCTGCCGCCCACGGTGAGCGCCCTGCGCGGCACCGACACCGTGGCGGTGGGCGCCGAGCTGGCCCGTTCCCGGCACTGGTCCGCCGGCGACGAGATCCAGCTGTGGCTCGCCGACACGACACCGGTCACCCTGCGCGTGGTCACCGTCCTGCCACCCAGCCTGGACCTGGGCCAGGCAGTCCTGCTCCCCTATGCCCTGTCCGCTGCCACCACCACGCCCACAGGTCCCACAACCACCACCGCGCCACCCGGTCCCACAACCGCCTCGTCGCCCGCTCCCACAACCACCACCGCGCCGTCCGGTCCCGCAGCCGCCGCCGCTGCGCTGCCTGATGCTTCGGCGTGGGTCGGCGTCGGTGCGGATGCGGTTTATCTCGCCGGGGACGGTGACCCGGCTGCTCTCGCCGCGGCCGCCGGGTCCGCGGGGCGGGTCGCGACCGCGGACGCCTACTTCGCCGATCAGGCCGCCGAGGCCAACCGGATGAACGACATCGCGATGCTCGCCCTGCTCGGCCTGACCCTGCTCTACACCACGATCGCCATCGCGAACACCCTGGTGATGTCGACAGCGGACCGCGCCCGGGACATCGCCGTGCTCCGGCTCGGCGGCGCGACCCCGCGGCAGGTCCTCGGCCTGATCGCCACCGAGACCGGCATCGTCGTCGGGGTCGCCGTCCTGCTCGCCGCCGCCGTCTCGGCCGGCCTGCTGCTCAGCCTCCGCGCCCGCCTGACCGAACTCATCCCGCACGCCGGCATCGCCGCCCCCTGGCCGGTGATCATCGGAGTGACGGCACTGTGCGCCCTGGTCGCCTTCGCCGCCAGCCTCATCCCAGCCGCCCTGCTCCTCCGCACCCCACCAGCCACCCTGGCCTCCATCCGCGACTGACCCAGACCGCACCCACCCTCCCGCTCCCCACCACACCCTCCCGGACCGACGCGGACCTCCCGGACCGACGCGGACCTCCCGGACCGACGCGGACCTCCCGGGCCTCGCGGGCCTCCCGGGCCTCGCGGGCCTCCCGGGCCTCGCGCGATCTTGGCGACTTGGGGCGGCATTTCGGCTGGTGATCGCCAAGATCGGGCGGTGGTGGTGTGGTCGCGGCCACGGCGGGTGGGCGGGTCGGCGGTTAGGGTCGGCGGCATGTTGGACAACGCCGCACTCCCGGTCGACGCCGCGCTCTTCGACTGTGACGGGGTTCTGGTCGATTCGGAGTGGATCACGAACTCGGTGCTCCGCGCGATGCTGCACGAGCTCGGCTGGGCGGTCAGCGAGGCGGACTGCTTCCGGCTGTTCGTCGGACGCGCGCTGCACGACGAACTCGGCGTGATCACCGCCAACACCGGATTCGTCGTCACCGAGGACTGGATCGCCGAGTTCCGGCAGCGCCGCAACGAGGCGCTGCTGTCCGACCTGCAGGAGATCCCGGGCGCGGTCGCCGCCGCACGCGAGGTCGACCGGATCTTCGGTGGCAGCCTGGCCTGCGCCAGCGGCGCCGATCGCTTCAAGGTCGAGCTGCAACTGACCAAGGTCGGCCTGGCCGACGTCTTCGCCGGCAAGATCTTCAGCGGTATGGAGATGCCGCGCAGCAAGCCCGCCCCGGACGTCTACCTGGCCGCCGCGGCCGCCCTCGGCGTCGACCCGGCCCGGACCGCGGTCGTCGAGGACACCGCCACCGGAGTCCACGCGGGCGTAGCCGCCGGCGCGGTAGTCCTCGGCTACTGCCCGCCCGGCAGCCCGGCCCACCACGCGCCCGAGGTCCTGCTCGCGGCCGGCGCCAGCTACACGTTCACCAGCATGACCGATCTCCCCGGTCTCCTCACCCGCCTCCCGGCCCGCCCGCACGTCGCAGGCGCCCGCTGACCGAGGCTCGAAAGCGCTACCAGCGGCGGGGCCGGCCAGGCAGAGCCGTCGGTGGGTCGCGGTGCGCCACGCGGCTGCTGACGGCGCTCCCGCAGGCCGGACTACTGGGTCTCACCGAGCAACGCCCGGCGGGTCAGTCTGGGTCCCGGCGGCCGGTATCGAGATCGCCGAGCAACCGCGAGAACCAGCCCCGGCCGTTAGCGGCACCCCAAACCGCAACGAGCGCTCACCAGCCCAACGCGGCAAGCACCCACGGTGGCAAACAGCCCCGAAACCACAACGAGCGCTCGCCAACCCAACCCAGCGAGCACCCACCGAGGCAAAACGGCCGCGAAACCACGACGGGCGCTCACCGGGGTGGTGCGGCGAGCAAGAGCGGTGGTTCCCGCGCGCATGAGGGCCGTCAGGACCAGCTCGACATGCCCGGCTGGTCCTGACGGCCCTCAAACCGGACGCATAACGGCCGCCAGAGCCAGCCCGACGAACCCGGCTGGGCGTGACGGCCGCTAAAACACACGCATAACGGCCGCTAGAACCAGCCCGACGAACCCGGCTGGGCGTGACGGCCGTGACGGCCGCCAGAGCCAGCCCGACGAACCCGGCTGGGCGTGACGGCCGCTAAAACACACGCACAACGGCCGCCAGAGCCAGCCCGGCCGATCTGGCGGGCCTCGACCGTGAACGAGGCGGTTGCCGCTCAGAGCCGGCTGGGGCTGCTGCCATCTGGGCGTGGAACGGCGCGGGGCTGTCTCGCCGCTCCGACGATCCCGGCCCGGGCAGGTGACCGGCGCGGCGGGTCATGACCGGACGGCTGCCCGCTCGGCGAGCCGGCGCAGGTCGCCCACAACCGGGCACCGGCTGGGCTCCAGGGGTGTCTCCGGGTCGCGGAGACACCCCTGGGAGCCAGCCGCGGTCTGCAGCCGGGCCGCGGTCCGCACCACCCACGGCCCGGCCCGCCGAACTGTCGCGGCCATGACCGGCGAACCAACCCTCATCCGGTCACCTCCCCGGCCTGCGCGCGTCGCTGGCGGGCGGCGGGATGGCCTTCGGGTGGTGACTGGTGGTGGCCGTCAGTAGCGGCAGCGGAGGACGACCAAGGCGTGGCGCACCACCTCGAAATTGCTGCCGGAACGGGCGGTCTTGCGGCGGCGGGCCAGCAGCGGGTCGGCGGTGTGTGCGACGACCTCCCAGGTCTTGCCGTATTCGCGGGCCGGCAGGGTGAAGGCCACGTCCTCGTCGAGCGGGTTGAACAACAGCAGGAACGAGTCGTCGATGATCTCCTCGCCGAGCGCGTCGCGTTCCGGGATGCCGTGACCGTTGAGGAACACGGTCATGGTCATGCCGCTGCGGGTGTTCCAGTCTTCCTCGTTCATCATTTCGCCGTCGCGGCGGAGCCAGGCGATGTCGGGCAGCTTCGAGTCGCCGGCCGGGTCGCCGGTGAAGAAGCGGCGGCGGCGGAAGATCGGGTGGTCGGCGCGGAGTTTGGTGAGGAGCCGGACGAAGTGGGTGAGCACGTCCTCCTCGCGGGCGTTCTCCCAGTCGATCCAGCTGAGCTCGTTGTCCTGGCAGTAGACGTTGTTGTTGCCCTGCTGGGTACGGCCCAGCTCGTCGCCGTGCACGATCATCGGGACGCCCTGGCTGAGCAGCATGGTGGCCAGGAAGTTGCGCTTCTGCCGTTCACGGAGCGTGACGACCTCGGTGTCCTCGGTGGGACCCTCGATGCCGCAGTTCCAGGACCGGTTGTGGCTCTCGCCGTCCCGGTTGCCC
>NZ_BOMS01000166.1 GCF_016862315.1 Actinoplanes palleronii
CCCCGGGGCACTTGGACTACTTTACTCGCCATTCTCGTTTCGTCAAATCCGCGTTTCGCAACCCGAATTCAACCGACACCGAGAAATAGTGAGCAGCACCCACCCAAAAAGCACACGATGCTAGATCGTCAGATCTTGGAGGATTTCCGTCAGGACGGCCGCTCCGAGCCCTTCGCAGGTCTCGTTCGCTCGCCCGTCACCCTGGCGGCTCGGAAAACATTACCCGGCCACCCGGACAACACCAAGCCGACACACTGAGACGGCGGTCACACCAAAGGGTGAAGCCTGCGGAGGGCCGTGGGACCGGCCGGAACGAGCCGGATTGGACGGGCGCGCGCCGGGTGCGCCGCTGGCGTATAACCAGCACATGCGCACATACGAGTTGGCCGAGATGCTGCGGGAGATCCCTGGCACCGAGGTGGAGGCCGGCCCCGGACTCGTCACGGTGCACATGCCCGCTCTCGGCGACACCCTCCGCATCCCGTTCCGCGACGTGCTGGACGCGGACTGGGTGCACGTGCCGACCGGCGCCCCGGCCGTCCAGATCGATCTGCGGCGCAAGCACGAGTCGCTCCCGCTCATCGTGACCGTGGACGACGTGGTCTTCACCCCGGCCTACGCCGACGATCTGATCGACCCCGAGGACGAGTTGCTGGTGCCGGCCATGCCCAGCCTGATCGGGTATTCCGAGATGCACCGGGACGTGCGGGCGCTCGGCGCGGCGCTCGACGACCCGGACATCGAGCTGGGGCCGGAGGTGCTCGCCGCCACGCTGACCGCGCACCGCTGCTTCCTGGCCGGCGCGGTGCGGGTCGGTCTCTGGCCGGTCCGGGTGGCGGCGTGGTGGGAGTACACGTCGGCACGCTCGGCGAGCCGGATCACGATGGCCCGGTTCCGCGAGGATCCCGAGTGGGACGAGCTGATGGCCGGCGTGCACGAGGCCCGCAAACTGTCCGAGCAGAGCAGCGCCCAGGCGATCCTCTGACCGCCGGGAAGGCGCCGCCCGGGGGCGCATGACACGGGCGGCGACTTCGTATTCGTACCATGAAAATGTTTTGTTATTGGATCTGAGGCGTGTAGTGGGTCGCCTCGTCGCCTTCGAGAATGTAGCTCTTGGTGCCGTCCGGTCCGACCGGGACGTCGCCGGCCACGGTGACCCGGTGCAGCTTGCGAGCCAGGTCGCCGTAGTCGTCGGCGGCGTAGTGCTGGGTGCTGCGGTTGTCCCAGACCACCAGATCGCCGACCTGCCATGAGTGGCGCAGCGTGTTCTCCGGCCGGGTGACGTAATACTGCAGGAGTCGCAGAATGTCCCGGGACTCGGTTTTGGAAAGGCCGATGAGGCTCGTGACGAAATTGCCGATGAACAGGTTCGGCACGCCGGAATCCGGATTGACGCGGACCACCGGGTGGGCGGTGCGGTACCGGACGGACGCGAAGACCTTCTGGTAGTCGTCGACCTCGGCGGAGCGGAACTGCGGGTGCTCGGCGTAGTCGTACTCGTTGGAGTGCTCGGCCCACAGCCGGTCGGCCAGGAACCGCAGGTGGTCGGGGAGATCGGCGTAGGCGGCCGCGGTGTTGGAGAACAGCGTGTCGCCGCCGTAGGGCGGGATGACCAGGCTGCGCAGGGTGGTGGCCTTGGGCGGGGCGACCACGAACGTGACGTCGGTGTGCCAGGCGTTCGCCCGGGCGCCGGGGCCGGCGGCCACCTCGAGGACGTTGGCCTGGCCGTCGACGGACGGGACGGTCGGGTGGGCCAGGGTCAACGTGCCGAAGATCGCGGCGAAGCGCTGGTGCTGGTCGTCGTCGAGGTGCTGACCGCGGAAGACCAGCACCTTGTGCTCGACCAGGGCGTCGTGGATCTCCTTGGCGGCGACCTCGTCCACCGGGGCGGTGAGGTCGACGCCGGACACCTCGGCTCCGATCCGGCCACCGATGCGCGTGATGTCGATGCTCATGTCGAGATCCCTTCTGGCTACGTCAGTCCCCTCAGTTTATACATTTCCCATCGAGCGAGTGGGATATGGGAGCGAAAAAGGGCGGGAGCACCGTGGCGCTCCCGCCCTTTTCAGGACCTACCGGTCAGTCGTCGCCGCCGAAGTCCTCGAAGACGTCCTCGACCGCCTCGCCGATGAAGTAGCCGGCCGCCAGGCCACCGACCGCGCCGAGCGCCGCGCCGCCCAGGCCGCTGCCGTGACCGCCGTGGCCGTGACCGCCGCGGTAGTGGCCGTGGTGCCCGTACCCACCACCGTGACCGCCGCCATGGCCGCCACCGTGCCCGTAGGCCGGCTGGCCGTAGCCGGGCGGCGGGGGCGGCGGGTAGCCGGGGGCGCCGTACGCCCCGTGGCCGCCGGGGGCGCCGTAGCCCGGGCGGGACTTGTGCTGGTCGACGGCCTGGCGGACCCAGCCGTCGACGACGGAACGCCAGTCGGTGGTGTCCGCGTCGTTGTGGGAGACGGTGTACCGCCCGTACGTGTCCTGGCCGCTGTGGAACAGGCCGCCGCGCTTGTCGAACTCCAGCACCACCTCGACCTGGTGCGGGCTGGTCACGAACGTCAGCTCGACCTCGTTGACGGCGTGCGCGTACTGCGAGGCGGGCCAGTACTCGATCTCCTGGTAGAACGGGAGGGTCTGGTGCACGCCGTAGATCTGACCGTGCTCCAGGTCGGCCGACTTGAAGCGGAAGCCGAGCTGGTTGAACGCGTCCAGGATGCGCTGCTGGATCGGCAGCGGGTGCACGTAGACCGGGTCGAGGTCGCCCTTGTCCAGCGCCCGCGCGATCGACACCTCGGTGCGCACGCCCATCACCATGCCGCGCAGCTGCTGCCCGTACGCCGTCGTCACCGGGGTCTCCCACGGCATGTCGATCCGGAACGGGATCGCCAGCTGCTGGCCGGCGTGCAGGCGCATCGGGCCGCTCACGGTCAGCCGGTAGAAGTCACCGGTGGCCGAGTAGTCGCCGCCACCGCCCTCGACCTCCATCCGGGTGACCAGGGCGAGCGTGATGTGCTCGATGTCGGCGTCGTTCGTGCCCCCGACCAGGTTGACCTGACCGGTCAGCGGAGCGCCCGGATATGTGCTCGGGTTGGCCAGCACGGTGTCGACGGTGGGGCCACCGACTCCCATCGCGCCCAGCAACTTCTTGAACACCACGATGCCTCTCCTGTGCGTCAGCCCGATTTCCTCGGAAAACTAACAACGCCGCCTGAATGAACGCTGAGAAGGCCTTCAGCCAGGCGATCTTGCCAGGCAGCGTACGACTATCGTGCAAGGTCATGGAGCCAGTAACGGTCTACAGCCTCGCCGATGTCGTCGTCCCCCACGAGCCGGTTCACCCGGACGAGGTGGTGGCCGGCGCGCCGACCACCGGGGCGGTCACCGTCACCACACTCGACGGTCTGGGCGTGGAGGCCGGGATCTGGGAGATGAGCGCCGGCGCGGTCCGGGACGTGGAGGCCGAGGAGGCGTTCCTGGTGCTGTCCGGCCGGGCGACGATCGCGACCGGCGGCGAGACGTACCCGGTGGGGCCGGGTGACCTGGTGCGCCTGGCCGAGGGCACGGCGACGGTCTGGACCGTGACCGAGCCGCTGCGCAAGCTCTACGTCACCGGCGTCTGACCCGAACGGGCGGCCCCTCGCCGGAGGAGCCGCCCGTTCGTACGATCAAAAAAATCAGATCAGGCCGAGACCCTGGACAGCGGTGCGCTCCTCCTGGAGCTCCGCCACCGAGGCGTCGATCCGGGCGCGGGAGAACTCGCTGATCTCCAGGCCCTGGACGATCTCCCACTTGCCGTCCTTCGCGACGACCGGGAACGACGAGATCAGGCCGGCCGGGACACCGTAGGAACCGTCGGAGACGATCGCGGCCGACGTCCAGTCGCCCTCGGCGGTGCCGTTGACCCAGGTGTGCACGTGGTCGATCGCGGCCGAGGCGGCGGAGGCGACCGAGGACCCGCCCCGGACCTCGATGATCTCGGCGCCGCGCTTGGCGACCCGCGGGATGAACTCGTCGGCGATCCAGGCCTGGTCGACCAGGTCCTTGACCGGACGGCCGGCGGCCTCGGCGTGGAAGACGTCCGGGTACTGGGTGGCCGAGTG
The DNA here is from genome assembly GCF_016862315.1 of Actinoplanes palleronii. Classification (GTDB taxonomy): domain Bacteria; phylum Actinomycetota; class Actinomycetes; order Mycobacteriales; family Micromonosporaceae; genus Actinoplanes; species Actinoplanes palleronii. Next base: position 4,095 of record NZ_BOMS01000166.1, read on the forward strand.
GTTGCCCCAGATGGTGACCTTGCGCAGGTCGCCGACCGGCGTGTTCAGCTTCTTGGCGAGCTGACCCAGGGCGCGGTTGTGGTCGAGCCGGGTCATCGCGGTGAAGCGGTCGGCCGGCACGTCCGGCGCGTGGCTCTGCGCGATCAGGGCGTTGGTGTTGGCCGGGTTGCCGACGACCAGGATCCGCACGTCGGACGCGGCGCCCGAGTTGATCGCGGCACCCTGCGGCTTGAAGATGCCACCGTTCGCCTCGAGCAGGTCGCCCCGCTCCATGCCCTTGGTGCGCGGGCGGGCGCCGACCAGCAGCGCCACGTTGACGCCGTCGAACGCGGCCTTCGGGTCGTCGAACACGTCGACGCCGTCGAGCAGCGGGAACGCGCCGTCTTCGAGCTCCAGCGCGACACCCTCGGCGGCGCGGGCCGCGGCGGGGATCTCCAGCAGGCGCAGGCGTACCGGCACGTCCGGGCCGAGCAGAGCGCCGGAGGCGGCGCGGAACAGCAGCGCGTAGCCGATCTGGCCGGCTGCGCCCGTCACGGTGACGGTGACCGGTGTCTTAGTCATGAGTTTGTCTCCCGAGGTTGAGGCATATCGGCACCCGAACGGACTCTATCCCTCGCGTTACGGAACGATGACGCGGACGCCTACCGGTGTGACGGTTTCCGGCCGACCGCGCCGTACGAGGACACCTCGATCGGCTGCGGCCGGTCCTCCCGGTCGGGCCGCCAGTCGCACACCGCGGTGATGCCCGGCTCGACCAGGTCCAGGCCGTCGAAGAAGCGGGCGAAACCGGCCCGGTCCCGCGGCCAGAGCTCGGCCCGGCCGGAGTCCTGTGCGGCCAGGATCCGCGCCGACACCTCCGGCGGCACGAAGTCCCGGGTACCGACCGTGGCGACCAGGTGGCTGCCCGGGACGACCGCCTCCAGCAGGGCGCCGATCGCGGAGCGGGCCTGCTCGTCGTCGGCGATGAAGTGCAGCACGTTGATCAGCAGGATGCCGACCGGCTGGGACAGGTCGAGGGTGGCGGTCAGCTCGTCGGCCCGCAGGATCTTCTCCGGGTCGCGCAGGTCGGCGTCGACGTACGTGGTGGTGCCGCCGACCATCAGCGCCCGGGCGTGCGCCAGCACCATCGGGTCGTTGTCGACGTAGACGACCTTGGCGTCCGGTGCGACCTGCTGTGCCACCTCGTGCGTGTTGCCGGGCGCGGGCAGGCCGGTGCCGATGTCCAGGAACTGGCGGATCCCGGCCTCGGCGGCCAGGTACCGGACCGCCCGGTTGTGGAACGCCCGGCCCTGTCTGGCCGCCGTCCAGACCGCCGGATACACCGCCGCGATCTGATCACCGGAGTCCCGGTCGACCTGGTAGTGGTCCTTGCCGCCGAGCCAGTAGTTCCAGCGGCGGGCCGGGGAGACGGTGTGCGGATCCACCTGGTCGCTCGTCACGCGGGCCATCCTAGCCGGATCACCCTTGATCGATCTCCATTGTGGACACGAGGAGCGGGCTCGCGGGCTTATCCTGCAGCGTGGCCATCCTCGCGCCGCCGTACCGGCCCTCCTCCCCCGGCTTCCCGCCGCTCGACCCGGCGCGCGGGGACGGCGGCGCGACCATCGCGGTCACCCTGCGGTACGCGCCGCCCGCCTTCCTGCTCGGCCTCTTCACCCCGGTGCTCGAGATCGACGGGCGCGGCGTGCCGGCCGGCTGGGGACGGGTGTCCACCCCGGTGGCGCTCGGCGAGCACCACGTGCACGTACACGTGCCGTACCTGCTGCCGTCCCGGCTCGGCGGGGCCGAGACCACCGTCGTCGCCCTGCCGGGCCGGACCACCGAGCTGGAGTACCGCGCTCCCCTGCTGGCCTTCCTGCACGGCGCGCTCGGGCCGCCGCCGCAGCGGTACCCGGGTCTGGCACTGGCGGTGGCGCTGCTGATGGTCGCGGCGGTGCTCGCGGTCTGCGGCTGCCTGGGCATCGTCGGCACGGCCGGGCGCGACGACCGCCCTCAGGGCTTGGCCTGCAGCTCGTCGTGCAGCGCGCGCATCAGCTCGGCGCTGGTGAACGGCTTCTCCAGCAGGTGCACGTCGGCCGACAGGGTGCCGTGGTCGGTGAGCACCGGCTGGGCATAACCGGACATGAACAGCACCTTGGTCCGCGGGTACCGGGTGCTTATCGCGTCCGCCAGGTCCTTGCCCAGCATCCCCGGCATGACCACGTCGGTGAGCAGCACGTCGATGCTGTTCCCGGCGGCCACCCGGAGCGCCTGCTCGCCGCCGTTCGCGGCCAGCACGGTGTACCCGCCGCGGCGCAGGATCCGGCAGGTCACCTCGCGCAGCGCGTCCTCGTCCTCGACCACCAGCACGGTCGCGCCGTGCCCGGCCAGCCCGGCGATGACCTCCTCCGGGACGATCCGCTGCGCCTGCACGTCGGTGACCGGCAGCAGGATCGTGAACGTGGTGCCGATGCCCGGCTCGGAGTAGATCTGCACGGTGCCGCCGGCCTGGGTGACGATGCCGTAGACGGTGGCCAGGCCGAGCCCGGTGCCCTGGCCGCTGGGCTTGGTGGTGAAGAACGGCTCGAACGCCTTGTCGATCACGTCCTGGGGCATGCCGGTGCCGGTGTCCGAGACGCGCAGCCGCAGGTACCGCCCGGGGCTGAGCCCGGCCCGGGCGGCCGAGTGCTCCTCGTCGACGCGCACCTCGGCGGTGTCGACGGTGAGCCGGCCGCCGCTCGGCATCGCGTCCCGGGCGTTCACCGCCAGGTTCACCAGCACCTGCTCCAGCTGGCCCGGGTCGGCCATCACGGCCGGCAGCGCGTCGGTCGTGCGCACGGTCAGGGTGATGTGCTCGCCCAGCGAGCGGTCAAGCATCTGGTGCACCTCGGTGACCACGGCGTTGAGGTCCAGCGGCCGGGGCCGGATCACCTCCCGCCGGGCGAAGGCGAGCAGCTGGTGGGTGAGGTCGCTGCCGCGCCGGGCGGCCCGGGCGATCTGCTCGGCGTCGGCGGCCGGTGGGGTGCCGGCCGCGTCCTCGATGATGAACGCCGCGTAGTTGAGGATCACCGCGAGCAGGTTGTTGAAGTCGTGCGCGATGCCGCCGGCCAGCTGGCCCAGGCTCTCCAGCCGCTGGGTCTGCTGCATCCGGGCCTCCAGCTTCTGCCGATCGGTCTCCTCGCGCAGCCGGCGCCGCTCGGCCTCGATGGCCAGCCGGTCGGTGATGTCCCGGACCGCGGCCACGATCACCGTGCCGGTGTCGGTGTGCAGGGCGCTGCAGGCGATGTCGACCGGCAACGTGCTGCCGTCGCTGCGGACCGCCCGGCGCTTGACCCAGCGCTGCTCGCCGTCACCGGTCCGTACGGTGTCCAGCGGCGTGGAGTCCCCGCCGGTGCGCAGCACCGCGGAGACCGGCGGCAGCCCGTCCGGCAGCAGCCGGGACACCAGCATGTGGATCAGGTCGTGCCGGGGATGGCCGAACAGCCGCTCGGCCTCCGCGTTGACCAGCACCACCTCGCCGGACTCGGCGACGCCGAGCAGCGCGTCCGGGGCCGCGTCGAGGATCGCCTGGACCCGGGCCTCGGCCCGCTCACGCTCGCTGATGTCACGGGCCGTGCTGGTCGTGCCGACCAGCGCACCGGCCTCGTCGAGCAGCGGGGAGACCAGCATGGAGACCGCGATCAGCTGGCCGGACGCGCTGACCCGGGTGCACCGGTAGCGGTCCACCCGGCCGCCGAGCCGGACCAGCAGACGGATCTGCGCCTCGTCGGCGCGCCGGTCCGGTGGGATGATCTCGTCGATCGACGTCCCGATCATCGCGGTGGCCGGGAAGCCGTAGAGCAGCTCGGCGCCGGGATTCCAGGACAGCACCCGGCCGTCGACGTCGGTGGTGACGATCGCGTCGTGCGAGGACTGGACGATCGAGGCGAGCAGGGCGCGGGTGGCGGCGGCCTGGCGGTGCGCGGTGTCGTCCCGGAGCACGGCGGTCACGTACGTCTCGGCGCCGCCGGCGACCTGCGGCACGGCGACCGCGGACAGCGAGACCTCGACCGGGAAGACCGTGCCGTCGCGGCGCAGCCCACGCAGCGGCAGGCGGCGCAGCGGCGGGTGGCCACCGGAGAGGTACGAGGCCCGCTGTGCCGGATGCTTGAAGCGCACCTCGTCCGGCACCAGCACGTCGACGGAGACGCCGACGAGGGTGTCGGCCGGGTAGCCGAACATGTCGTGTGCCCGGCGGTTGGCCATCGTGATGGCGCCGTCCGAGCGGCTGACGATGATCGCGTCCGGGGCGGTGTCGATCAGGAGCCCCGGCAGCTCATTGCGTGACTCCACACCCGTCCCCTCCACCCCTAAAGTAACTCATTTCGGTAATTCCGGGTATGACTCCGATCGATTCGGGGCATCTTCCGAGGATGCGCACCCCGCCGATCGATCCCAACCGGCCCAGCTCCGCCCGCGTGTACGACGCGCTCCTCGGCGGCACGCACAACTTCGCCGTCGACCGGTCGGTGGCCGGCCGGATCATGGAGTTCGTGCCGGAGATCGGCGCCATCGCCCGCGCCAACCGGGCGGTGCTGCACCGGGTGGTGCGCCACGCGGTGGCGCACGGCGTCCGCCAGTTCGTCGACCTGGGCTCGGGCATCCCGACCGAGGGCAACACCCACGAGGTCGCGCTCGCGGCCGACCCGGGCGCCCGGGTCGCCTACGTCGACGTCGACCCGACCGCGGTGCTCTACGCCCGCGAGTTGCTCGGCGACGACCCGGGCACCGTGGTGGTGCTGGGCGACCTGCGGGAGCCGGGTGCGGTGCTCGCCGATCCGGGGCTGCGAGCGGTGATCGATCTCGGGCAGCCGACCGCGATTCTGATGTTCGCGGTGCTGCACTTCATACCGGACGGCGCGGTTCTGGACGCGGCGCTGAGCGGCTATCGCGAGGCGGTCGCGCCGGGGAGCCTGCTGGCGGTCTCGCACGCGACCGGCGGGGCCGATCCGGCGGCGGTGGACCGGGTCGCCGACCTCTACAACCGGACCGGTACCCCGCTCGTGCCGCGCGACGAACGGCAGTTCGCCGCGTTGTTCGACGGATGGGAGCTGGTGGCGCCAGGGGTGGTTCACGGGCCGAGGTGGCATCCCGATCCGGACGACGAGCCGGTCGAGAACCCGGCCACGTTCCTCACCCTGGTCGGCGTCGGCCGCCGGTGACGTCGCTGTCGGCGGGGCGGTCCCACCCGTCGCAGCAGTCCTCCGGCTCGATCTCGAGCAGATCGAGCAGGTCCGGCCCGGTGTGGCCGGTGTCCACCGTGCCGCCGATCAGGCCCAGCGCGGCGGCACAGTTGCGCCCGTAGCCCTGCACCATCCGGTCCACCCTGGTCGGGTGACCGCAACGACGACAGGGACGCATCCGATCCACCGGAAGATCACCCACCCGTCCATTATCAGCGGCGCCGCGACCCGGCGCCCGGATCGGCGCCGGTAACAGCGGCCGCCGCGATCTCGGCGATCCGGGCCAGCGCGTCGCGCGGGTCGCCGTCGGGGCGGCCGGCCAACTCTCCCACCTGCCGGAGCAGGTGCTCGGTCACATCCGGTGAGGTCACCTCCTCCGATGGAACGGGCCCACCTGGGAATCGGACCCGCTCCACGATCCGGAGCAGGGCCGACAGGTCGGCGATGGTGTCCCGGAGACCCTCCGGGTCGAGGCTGCCGATCAGCACCGGCTGTCTCCGGTCGTCCGGCCGTTCACGGACCGGCGGAGCCCCGCCGGTCGCTCCGAGCACGCCGATCCGGAATCCGATCGCGACCGCGTGTGCCTGGTCGCGGGCGCCGAGTTGCTGATACAGCGTCTTCAGCCGGGATTTGACGGTGTTCGGTGAGATGCACAAACGGGCTGCCATCTCCCGAGCGGTCTCTCCGGCGGCAAGAGATTCAATGACCTCTTGCAGATGTGGCGCCAGCACCGGGCGGTTCCCGCCGGGCCCGGTGTGGCTTCGATGCGTTTGCAGCGACATGCCAGGAATGTAGATCTTTCCCCGGCCGATAGTGATCCATAGATGCACCGCCTGTGGACAACCCGCGTTGCCAGGAAACGCTCAACCAGGGACCGGTAGCGTCCGGGGCCGATCAAACGAAAGGGGGCGCGGGTGCAAGCGTTCCGGGTGTTCCGGGTGACCGCGGTCGCCGAGGCGTTCTCGTGGACCGGCCTGCTGGTCGGGATGTACCTCAAACACGTCTCACACACCACCGACGCGGGCGTCTGGCTGTTCGGGCGGGTGCACGGCGCGCTGTTCGTGGCCTACCTGGCGGCGACGCTGTGGGTGGCCCGCACCGAGCGGTGGTCCCTGTGGCGGACCGGTTTCGCCCTGGCCGCCTCGATCCCCCCGCTGACCACCCTGCTCTTCGAACGCTGGGTCACCAGGCGCCGCGCCCCGATCGCCGAGCCCGCCCCCGCCTGACCCGCCGTCATTCCCCGGCTCCGGACCGCGCTGCGCCGCCGGCCCTTTTCCCGGTACGCGGTGAGCCGGCCGGCGATGGCACCGCGCGCAGCCACGGGCGGTGGAAATCCGCGCTCGGCCGGGCCCGGGGCGACAGCACTCTGCGGGGCCCTGATGGGATCAGCCCTCCAGGAGGGTGAAGATCACCTCTTGGATCAGGTTGCCGACGATCTCGCGCGTCCTGGTAGCTCTCGAACGCGAACGACGCCACCTCGTCGTGCGCGGCCCCGATCAGCGAACCGATGTCGTCGGCGCCCCACGGCTGGCCGTAGCCGGCGATCTCCGCCTGGAACGCGGTCAGCGCGGACGCGAACCGCTCGGCCACCGCCGCCAGGTGCTGCCCGGACGCGTCGAGGCTGTCCGGCGTGACGTGCACACCGCCCGACGTCACCCGGCCGGGCGCGGCCGCGGTGGCCACGATCGCGCCGTCGAGGGCCTCACCCGTCCCCTCGACCGGCTCCTGGTCGGCAGCCGGGACACCGGCGGGCGCCTGGAACGAGCCGAGCGCCGCCGAGACATCGGCGAGCATCCGCGTGATTCCGGAGGGATCGGGCGCAGTCGTCAGGCCCAGCATCCTGTCAGAACCGGGCCGGCGCGAGGGGGGCGCTACTTCACCGCGATCGGGTTCACCGGGCTGCCCACCGCCCCGGTGATCGGCAGCGGCGCGGCGGTCAGCCAGAACTCGTACACCCCGTCCTGCGCGCAGTCGGCCGCGAGCGCGTCCGGGTCCCACATCTCGCCGAGGAACAGGCCGATGTGCGGGATCGCCACCTGGTGCAGCGGCTGGAACGCGTCGTCGAACTCGTTCGGCCGCACCTCGAAGCCCCAGGTGTCGGTCGCGACGGCGGCGATCTCGGTGCGGTGCAGCCAGTCGGCAGTGGTGAAGGAGAGACCGGGCGCCGGCCCACCGGCGTAGTCGCCCCACCCGTCGCGGCGGGCCCGGGACAGCTGGCCCGTCCGTACCAGAACGATGTCACCGCGACCCACAGCGGACGTCGGGCCCTGCGCGGCGATCGTCTCCACCAGGTGTTGTTCCGTGATGGCGAAGCCGTCCGGCAGTTCGCCGCCGGTGCCGAACGCCCGGCCCACGTCGAGCAGCACGCCGCGCCCGGCGATCACCGACGCCACCGTCTCGATCCCGGTGACGCCGTCGCCCAGGCTGGTCACCACCGTCTCGGCGGGCCGGCCGTTCCAGGCACGGCCGTGGTCGAAGATGTGCCCGAGGCCGTCCCACTGCGTGGAGCACTGCAGCGGCATCGTGATCACGTCGTCGGCGCCGCCGAGCCCGTGCGGGAAGCCCTGCACGCCGGCGACCGCGTCGGTTCCGGTGTCCAGCATGGTGTGCACCGGGTTGGTCCGGCGCCGCCAGCCCTTCTGCGGGCCGTTCGCGTCGAACGACTGCGACAACGAGAAGGACACACCGCGCCGCACCAGGCCCGCGGCATGCTTGCGGAGGTCCGGGGTCAGGAAGTTCATCGTTCCCTGTACGTCCTGAGCACCCCACCGGCCCCAGTTCGAGCAGCGCCCGGCGGCCGCGGCGATGGCGGCTTCGGCGTCCCTCACCGGAACACGTCCCCGATCCAGTCCGCGATGAACGTCTGCACGTGCGCGAAGTGGTCAAGCCCGATGTGCTCGGCCCCACCCTCGGCCGCCGTGAAGATCCGCAGGTCCCGCCGTGGCGCCTTCACCGCCTGCTCGTAGGAGCGGTGCGCGTACTCGACCGGGATCTGCCGGTCGTTCGCCCCGTGCGTGATCAGGAACGGGACGGTGATCTGCTCGACCACGCCGTCCAGGTTGACCGCCGCGGCCTTCGTGATGAACGTGTCCACGTCGTTCTCGCCCCACACCCAGAGCACGTGGTCCCAGTAGTGCGGTACCGGGTTCTCGCCCTCGCGCTGCAGGCGGCGCTTCTGCACGGCGCCCCAGTCGTGGTTGGCGCCCCAGGCCACGCAGAGCGCGAGCCGCTTCTCGAACGCGGCGGCCCGCGGCGCGTAGTAGCCACCGAGTGACCACCCGACCAGCCCGATCTTCCCGGCGGCCACGTCGTCACGGGTCAGCAGGTAGTCGACGCAGGCCGCGGCCCAGTCCTCGGTCTCCACCCGGGCGGTCAGGCCGAGGAACCGCAGCGCCTCCCCGCTGCCCGGGCAGTCCACCATCAGCGTGTGCACGCCGCGCGCGGCCATCTCGTGGGCGAAACCGGACGCGTACATGTGCTCCTTGGTCGAGTCGAGCCCGTTCCACAGGATCACGGTCGGCGCCGGCCCGTCGACGGCGGCCCTGGTGAAGTACGCCGGGAGCAGCGCGCCCTCGAACGGGACCGCGACGCGCGTGGTGGCCGGGTCGACCAGATCGAACGCCTTCTGCTGCAGGTCGAGAAGTCGCTGGTAGAAGGCCCGGCGACCGGGTGCCTTGGCACTCTGCATCCGCTCGGCCTGCGCCAGGTAGTTGGTGGCCCGCTGGTATTTCTGCCCGGCGGTGCGCGGGTGCCCGGCCGCCTCGTCGGCCGCCGCCTGCGCCGCCAGATCCTCCGCGACCGCGGCCCACGAGGCCATGAACTCGGCCGTGCCGACATCCGCGCCCTGTGCGGCGAGTTCGCGGATCGGGCGGCAGGCCCGGTCCACCTCGTCGATCAGGCCGCCGCTGTTCAGGGTGGCGACCACGCCCAGGTTCCAGACATAGTTGCCGGGGAAGTACTCGAACATTCAGTGCTGCCTCTCGTGTCGCGCCCGGGCCGGGTCGCGGCGCCGCGCGGGCACCGCCGGACCGTGCTCAGGGCCGGAAATGATCCGATTGGTCAGGCTGCCGATCCCCTCGACCGTCAGCGTCACCACGTCGCCGTCGGTCAGCGGCGGCGGCGCCTGGCGGCCGTTACGGCCCCACAGCTCGGCCAGGCACCCGCCGTTGCCGACCGTCCCGGAGCCGAGCACGTCACCGGGCCGCACCACGCTGTCCCGGGCGGCGTGCGCGAGCATCGCCTCGAACGTCCAGCCCATGTTGCTGAGCAGGTCCCGCCCCACCTCGGTCCCGTTCACCGACGCCGAGCACCACAGATCGAGAAAACCGTCTTTTTCGTACGACGACAGCTCGTCGGCGGTCACGATCCACGGGCCGAGACTGCTCGCGAAGTCCTTGCCCTTGGCCGGGCCGAGATTGATCGTCATCTCCCGGCTCTGCAGGTCGCGCGCCGACCAGTCGTTGAAGATCGTGTACCCGAAGATCGTCCGGTCCGGGCCGGCGATCGCGGCCACCTCCAGCTCGAAGTCCCGGGCCACCGACGCGGCCGGGAACGGCACGTCGTCGTCCGGGCCGTAGATCGCGTGCGGGTTGGTGAAGTAGAAGGCCGGCGCGTCGTACCACGCTTCCGGCACGCCGGTCGCGCCGTCGATGCTGCGCCGGACGCCCTCGACGTGCTCCTCGAACGCCACGAAATCCCGGATCGAGGTGGGTCGCAGCGGCGCCAGGAGCTGGATGTCCTCCAGGGGTATTTCCTGGTCCGCTACCTCACCGATCCCCTGCTCGATCACCTGGGTCATGGCAGGTTCCCCGACGAACGGTCGCACCTGGTCGTTCTGCAGGATGCCCGTTCCGATCCGGCCGTCGTGCCGGTAAGTGATCAGGCGCATCAGACGGGCGGGGCGACGAACACGCCGCGGTCCACGTCGTTGAACGACTGCTTGGCGACGAACTCGTTCATCGGGTTCGCCGTCCCCCACTGGTCACTGACCGTGGGGTCGGAGAAGTCGTACAGGTGCGGGTGCCAGCTGTCCTCGTCGAGTTCCTCCAGCTCGGTGGTGTATTCGACGGTGTTCCCGTGCGGGTCGAGGAAGTAGCTGAACGTGTTGTTCCCGGCCAGGTGCCGGCCGGGCCCCCACACCTTCTCCACCCCGCCGCGCAGCAGCCGGCCGGTGCCGCGCATGTACTCGTCGATGCCGCGCAGCTCGAACGACGCGTGGTGCAGCGCGACGTGCGGGCCGCGCGCGACCGCGAGGCTGTGGTGCCACCGGTTGGTCCGCAGGAACCACATCATCTCGCCCATCCGCGGATGCATGAGCGTGTCGGAGAGCGCGAAGCCCAGGTGCTCGCCGTAGAACCGGACGGTCGCCTCCGGGTTCGGCGAGTTGATCACCACGTGCGAGAGCTTGACCGGGACCGATTCGCCTTCTTCGAGCTTCCGGTGCTTGCGGACCGCGACATCACAGGAGACTTCGACGGTACGACCGTCCAGGTCGAAGAACCGGAAGCCGTATCCGCCGCCCGGGGTGTGCAGGGTCCCGGGCTCGGTGACCAGCGTGACCCCGGCCCGGCCGAGGCGCTCGGCGAGCGCGTTCACGTCGGCCTGGTTCGCCGCGCCGAACGCGATCAGGTCGAGCCGTTTCTCGGCGGCCCGCCGCAGCCGCACCGAGTACTGCTCGGGCGACCCGGCCGCGGCCAGGAACGCCAGGCCCTCGTCGGTGGTCTCGGCGTCCAGCCCCCACATGCCGGTGTAGAACCCGAGCTGCCGGTCGTAGTCCGGCACGGCCAGGTCCACGTGCCGCAGGTGGGTGATGAGTCGTTCGTCGGTCATGGTGTCCTCTCTTCTCAGGCGGGAGCGGTTCTTCTCTCCGGCGGACCGGCCGCTTCTCGGTTCTTCGCTCCGGCGGACCGGCCGCTTCTCAGGCGGGGTCGGCGACCAGGTGCGCGATCCGGGCCATCAGGCCGGGGACGTCGCCGCGCTCGCGGGCCAGCAGCCAGCGGGTCAGTTGCAGGGACGCCTCGACCACCGCTCTCGCGCGGGGCAGCCTGCGGGCGGTGAACTCGGACCACGCGTCGTCGTTCACCTCGTGATCGCGGAGCAGCAGCTCGGTCAGCACCGACGCGTCCTCGAGGGCCTGGGCGGCGCCCTGGGCCAGGGTCGGCGGGCAGCTGTGCGCGGCGTCGCCGATCAGCACCACCCGGCCCCGGTGCCACGGGCCGTCGAGCACGTGACTCTCGAACGCGGTGTAGTTCACCCGGCGCGGATCGGTGAGCACCTCGCGGATGTCGTCCCACGGCCCGTGGTACGCCCCGCTCAGGTCCCGCATCGTGGCGAGGGCCTGCTCCGGGGTGAGCCCGGACCGGTCCTGGACGTCCTCGACCAGGTAGGCGTAGAGCGTGTCCGGGCCGGTCGGGCAGTAGCCGGCGATGTGGCAGGGGCCGCCGTAGTACAGGTCGGTGCGGGTCACGCTCGCCGGACGGCTGGTGAAGGCGCGCCAGATGCCCATCCCGACCGGCTGCGGCTCCAGGGTGATGCCGATCGCGGCGCGGGTCCACGAACGGATGCCGTCGGCGCCGATGACCAGGTCGTACCGGAAAAGGGAACCGTCGCCGAAGGTGACCGCGACCGTCTCGCCGTCCTGGACCAGGCTTGTCGGTCCGGTCCCGAAGCGGACCCGGACGCCGGCCTCGGTGGCCCGCTCGATCAGGATCCGGGCGAGCGCGGGGCGGTACATGCCGAGGGTGGCCGGCAGATCCGGACCGCCGGTGCGGAGGTCGGTGAGCTCGGCGAGCAGCGTGCCGGCCGGGTCCGGAGCGCGCAGCCCCAACGTGTCGAATGCCGCGCCCTGCGCCCGGACCCGCTCCCAGACGCCCAGCTCACGCAGCACGCGCAAGGCGTTGCCCTGCAGGGTGATCCCGGAACCGAGCGCGGCGACGTCGGGCTTGAGGTCGACGAGGTCGACCGCGACACCACCCTCGGCGAGCCGGATCGCGGCGGCGGCGCCGGCCGCGCCACCCCCGACGACCAGAACGTTACGGACTGCTGGCACGGCGGTTTCCCTCCCGTTTCGTGTGACTGGGACCACTGTCCGGCCCGGCCCGGGTATTACGGAAGGTCGACTTGGTGATGGCAGCCATCGGCCGTGCTTATAGTGGCCGCATGGCGATCGACCGGCTGATGGCCAACCTCGACCTGAACCTGCTGATCACGTTGGACACCCTGCTCCGCGAGCGGAACGTGACCCGGACCGCGGATCACCTCGGGGTCAGCCAGCCCGCGGTCAGCGGCGCGCTCGCCCGGCTGCGCCGGCACTTCGACGACCCGCTGCTCACCCGGGTCGGCAACCGGTACGAGCTGACCGCCCTCGCGGCCCGGGTCGCGGCGCTGACCGGGCCGGCCATCGCCGGGGTGCGCCGGGTCTTCGAAACGACCGCCGAGTTCGACCCGTCCCGGCTCGACCGCGAGTTCACCCTGGTGATCTCGGACTACGCCGCGACGGTGCTGGCGCCGCTGGTGGCCCGGGAGATCGGGCGGCTCGCGCCGGGCGTCCGGTTGCGGCTGGAACAGACCACGCCGTACGCGGTGGACCACGCGGCCGACACGTTGCGCGCCGCGGACGGGCTGATCATCCCGCACGGCTTCGTCACCGACCTGCCCTATCTGGACCTGTTCGAGGACCGCTGGGTGTGCATCGTGTCCCACGACCACCCGTCGGTCGGCGACACCCTGACCCTCGACCAGCTGGGCACCCTCCCCTGGGTGGCGATCTTCGACCGGCCGACCGCGTTCGCGCCGGCCGCCCGTCAGCTGCGGATGCTCGGCATCGAGGCCCGGGTCGACGTGGTGGTGGACGGGTTCGCGCAGATGCCGTTCCTGGTCGCCGGGACCCGGCGGGTCGCGCTCATCCAGGAACGGCTGGCCCGGCAGCTCGCCCCGGTCACCGGCGTGCGGATCCTGGACTGCCCGTTCGAGGTGGTGCCGGTCGCCGAGGCCTTCTGGTGGAACCCGATGTACCGCAACGACCCGGCCCACGCCTGGCTCCGCACCCTGATCGTGGCCGCGGCCGCTCCGCTCCGCCATCAGTCCGGCTGATGGTGGTCATCAGCGGATGCGGTCTTCCGTGATGCCCCGCGGCCGCACATAGTCAGGCCGCCGGATGTGACCTGGACCACCGGCTTCTCCGACCACTCCCCTGGAGGGCCCGTCCATGCCCGAAGCCGCCACCCTGCGCCGCGCCGGCGCCGGCCAACTCGTGCTGCTGCTGGCCGGCAGCTGCCTGTCGGTCCTCGGCGCGGTGCTCATCGCGCCGGTCCTGCCGCAGATGACCGACCACTTCACCGGCGTCGCCGGCGCCGGCGTCCTGGTACCGATCGTCCTCACCGTGCCCGCGCTGATCATCGGCCTGACCGCACCGTTCGCCGGCTACATCGTGGACGCCGTCGACCGGAAACGACTACTGATCGCCGCGATGGTCGGCTACGCGATCTGCGGCACCGCCCCGCTCTACCTGGCCACCCTCCCGGCGATCATCGCGAGCCGGGTCCTGGTCGGACTCTGCGAAGCGGCCATCATGACCTGCTGCACCACGCTGATCGCCGACTACTGGTCCGGCCCGAGGCGCAGCCGCTACCTGGGCTTGCAGACCCTGCTCGCCTCGCTGTCCGCGACCGTCTTCCTCGGGCTCGGCGGCGCGCTCGGCAGCTCCGGCTGGCGCACCCCGTTCTGGCTGTACACCGTCGCCCTGCTCCTGTCCGTCCCGATGGCCCTGCTCATCTGGCAGCCGTCCCGCACCACGGGCGCGCTCTCCCCTGCACTCTCCACCGCACTCCCCCAGGCCGGCCACAGCACCACACCCGGCACACCCGGCGCATCCAGCACACCCGGCGCATCCGGCGCATCCAGCGCAGCCAGTGCAGCCAGTGCAGCCAGTGCAGCCAGTGCGGCCGGTGCAGCCAGTGCGGCCGGTGCAGCCGGTGCGGCGAGTGCGGCGAGTGCGGTTCCGGTGCGGCGGCTCCCGCCGCTCCCCTGGCGCCGGCTGCGGACTCCGTGCCTGGTCACCCTGGCCGGCGGCGTGGTCTTCTACGCCCTGATCGTGGAACTCTCCTTCGTCCTCGACGAGGTCGGCGTCACCGCGACCGCCACCATCGGCGCCCTCAGCGCCCTGATGTCCCTGGCCACCGCGCTCGCCGCCGGCTCCTTCGCCAGACTCTCCGCGCAGACCCCCCGCCGCCTGCTGCCGATCGCTTTCGGACTCGCCGCCGCCGGCTTGCTGGTCCTCGCCGCCACCGACCGGATCCCGGTGATCACCACCGGCGCGGTACTCACCGGCGCCGGCACCGGCCTGCTCCTACCCACCCTGCTGACCTGGGCCACCAACAGCCTCACCTTCGCCGAACGCGGCCGCGGCACCGGCCTCTGGACCGGAACCCTGTTCATCGGCGAATTCCTCTCCCCACTCCTGATCACCGCCCTGTCCGCAGCCACCGGCGGCCTCCGCCCAGCCCTGGGCACCCTCGGCCTCGCCACCGCCGTCCTGGCCGCCGCCACCCCCTTGATCGTCCCCCGCTCCGCCACCCCCCTCAACATCACCCAGGACTGACCCCACCCCAGATCCCCACCCCCTCAGCCGGGACCTGGCACCGGGGCACTACACAGCGGCCAGGCCCCGCTCCCGCTCGCCGCGCCAGGCCTTATCGGTCAAGGCCAAGACCCGCTCGCCACGCCAGCCCTTATCGGTCAAGGCCAAGACCCGCTCGCCACGCCAGCCCTTATCGGTCAAGGCCCGCTCCGCCAGGCCCTCCAAGATCAAGACCACCCCCGAACGCGCAATACCGACGCCGGTCCGAGCCCTTTCCGATACGAACAAGGAGTCCCGTCCGCAGGCTACGAGCCACGTCCCGCCCGTGCCCCCGCAAGACCGCAGCCACCCCGGACCGCCCCGCGCCCCCAACCCAGCCCACCCCCGACCCGGCCCAGCCCGGCCCGGCGCTGACCCCGGGGTGCATAAGGGCCGTCAGGACCAGCCCGACCCGCTCGGCTGGGCCTGACGGCCGTTAAGAGGCTGCAAAACGGCCACCAGAACCAGCCCGACATCCCCAGCTGGCCACAGGGGCCCTTATAGGACCGGAATAACGGCCGCCAGGACCAGCCCGGCGGGCTCGGCTGGTCCTGGCGGCCGTTATAGGTCCGGGCAGGAGCCGACCGACGGGCTCGGCTGGCGCTGGTGGTGGTATCAGCGCGCTGGATACCACCATGGGCACCAGCTGGCAGTGAGTGGCTGGTGCTGGTGGTGGTGGTGGTATCGGGAGGCGGGATACCACCACCAGCACCAGCCAGGGTTGGAGCGCGGGCGGCTGCTGGCCGGGAGCGTGACTGGGGCGCACACGAGGGTGGCGCTGGGCGAAGCGGGCCGGGGCGGACCGCCTGCCGGGAGCGGGGACCACCTGGCGGGATGGCGGGACTGGTGGCGGCCGGGACTGGCGTTGCGGACCGCGACCCGACGGCTCCCCGCCTGGCAAGCAAACCCCAGCCATACGCGGCCGGGGCCGGACCCTGCACCACGACCAGGAACTGCTCGCTGGGCGCAACCCGGCGCTCGGCGGCCTAGCGGGTCCGGCAGCCGGGGCGTGTCCCACGGCCGGGACATGGTCCGCGGCCTGGACATGGTCCGCGGCCTGGACATGGTCCGCGGCCTGGACATGTCACACGACAGGAACGTGGGCCCGGCCGAGGTGTGGTCCGCGGCCCGGGGCGGGGCGTGGTCCGCGGGGCGGGGCGGGGCGTGGTCCGCGACCCGCGAGCGTGGTCCGCGGGGCGGAGCGTGGTCCGCGACCCGGAGCGTGGTCCGCGGGGCGGGGCGTCGTCCGCGGGGCGGGGCGTGGTCCGCGACCCGGAGCGTGGTCCGCGGGGCGGGGCGTGGTCCGCGGGGCGGGGCGGGGTCTGTGGGGTGGGTCAGTGGCCGGGTTGCCCGGCCGGCGATGGGGTGGCGGGGGTGGCGGACCAGCTGGCCAGGACGCGTAGGGCGTCGGCGGAGGGTGAGTTCGGGTCGGCGGTGTAGGTGACCAGGGTCAGGCCGGCGGTGTCGGCCAGGGACATTGACTCGTGGGACAGGTCGAGGTCGCCGACCTCCGGGTGGCGGAAGCGCTTGACGCCGGCGCCGTGGCGGTACACGTTCTGCTCGGCCCACCAGGTGCGGAACGCGTCGCTGCGCGTCGAGAGTTCGCCGATCAGGCGGATCAGGCGGTCGTCGTCCGGGTGGCGGCCGGCCGCTATCCGCAGGGCGCCGACCGCGTCGCGGGCCACCCGGTCCCACTCCGGGTAGAAGCCGGTGGCCTGCGGTTCCAGGAAGATGAACCGGGCGGTGCTCGGCGGGCGGTGCGGGCTCGCGAAGATCGGCGCGTAGAGCGCGCGGCCGAGCGGGTTGGCGGCGAGGATCTCGAAGCGGTCGTTGCGGACGAACGCCGGGACCTCGGTCATCGCGTCGAGGAGCCGCAGCACGGTGGGCCGGACCTCGGGCGCGGCGGGGCGGCGCGGGCGGCGGGCGACCGGCGTGTGTGCCAGGTCGTAGAGGTGGCGGCGTTCCAGGTCGTCCAGGCGCAGGGCGCGGGCCAGCGCGTCGAGCACGCTGTCCGAGACGCCGGAGAGGTTGCCGCGTTCGAGCCGGGTGTAGTACTCGACGCTCACCCCGGCGAGCACGGCCACCTCACCGCGGCGCAGGCCGGCGACGCGGCGGCTGCCGTACGCGGGAAGGCCCGCCTGTTCCGGGGTGATCCGGGCCCGGCGGGCGGTGAGGAAGTCCCGGACCTCGCTGCGATTCGCCATGCCGTCAAATCTAGGCGGGCAGTTTCCGGGCCGAGCCGTAGGAGGTGCCGGCCCGGTCGCGTTCCAGCCAGCCCGACTCGACGAGCATCCGGCGCACCGCGGCCACGTCGTCGGTGACCGCGGCCAGGCGCCGGTTCACCTCGTCCTCGGTGAGCACGCCCTCGACGGCCAGGAACCGGGCCAGCAGCTCGGCGGTCTGCTGGTACCGCTCGCTCATGGTCGGCGGCAGACTCGTCAGCCGGCCGTGCGCGAAATAGCTCTTGAGCTGGGGATATTCCCGGAGCAGCGGGACGATCGGCAGGGTCGCGGTGAGCGCCTGGGCCACCTCGCGCAGCACGTCCGGCTGCGCGCGGTAATACCCGTCGCCGCTGCCGGTGGCCAGTCCGAGCCCGGCCAGGCGGCCCAGCGCCTCACCGGCTTCCGGTTTGGAGATGTCCAGGTGGAAGGACATCTCGGCGAGCGAGGACCCCTCCTTGCCGCGGCGGACCAGCTCGGCGAAGGCGCGCAGGCGGGCGGGGTTGGACAGCTGGGTGAGGAGCTCGGCGGCGCGGGCTGCTTCAGCGGACATCCCCACAACCTAGGAACCCCGGCACGACGAGGCACCCCATTTTTGCGTACGCATTGACTTAACTCGATCGGATTGGCACCCTGGGCGGCACAGCACTGCCGCCGGAGTCACGCGGCACCACGGAAGCCCGGGCAGCTTCCGCCGTCCCCCACAGCCGGCCGTCGCCACGCGCGCACGGCCATCAGCTCAGGAGTGCTGGTTTCGCATGCTCAACGTCGTACCCAAAAAGTTTTTGATCTCTGCTCTGGTGGCCCTGCTGGCCGCTGTTCTCGCCGTGTTCGCGCTGCCCAGCTCGCCCGCCGCGGCGCACGGCAACGTCCTGAGCCCGGCCTCGCGCAACTACGGCTGCTTCGAGCGCTGGGGCGACAAGTTCCAGGCGCCGGAGATGGCGACCGAGGACCCGATGTGTTACCAGGCGTGGCAGGCCGATCCGCAGGCGATGTGGAACTGGAACGGCCTGTACCGCGAGGGTGTCGCCGGAAACCACCAGGGCGCCATCCCGGACGGGCAGCTGTGCAGTGCCGGGAAGACGCAGAACGGCCGGTACGCCGCGATGGACACGATCGGCGACTGGAAGGCGACCACCGTCGCCAACTCGTTCACGCTCGGGCTGTTCGACGGCGCGCGGCACGGCGCGGACTACATCCGGGTGTACGTGACCAAGGCGTCCTACAACCCGGTCACCACCGCGCTGAAATGGTCGGACCTGGAGCTGGTCAGCACGGTCGGCAACACCCCGGCGGCGCAGTGGACCCAGCAGCTGAGCAACGGCGTGCAGATGGACATCCCGGTGAGCGTGCCGGGGCGGTCCGGCCGGGCCATGGTCTACACGATCTGGCAGGCCAGCCACCTGGACCAGTCCTACTACTTCTGCAGTGACGTGAACTTCGGCGGGGTCAGCTCGCCGACGCCGTCCGTTTCCGTCACGCCTTCCACCTCACCTTCCACCTCGCCCTCCGCCTCGCCCTCCACCTCGCCGTCGTCGACCCCGCCGGTTCCGTCGGGCGCCTGCAGCGCGGCGGTTTCGGTGGCGTCGCAGTGGTCGGGCGCGTACCAGGCGACGGTGACCGTCACGGCGGGCAGCGCGGCGGTCAAGGGCTGGGCGGTCACGCTCACCTACGGCGCGGCGCAGACCGTGCAGCAGTCGTGGAACGCGACCGTGCTGACCAGCGGGAGCCAGATCCAGGCGTCGAACGCGGCCTACAACGGGGCCCTGTCCGCCGGCGGGTCGACCACGTTCGGCTTCATCGCCGGCGGGACGCCCAGCACCCCCGCGGTGACCTGCGCGGCGGTGTGACCCCTCGCGGAGACCGGTGACCATTGCTACAGTCTTGTTAACTGGGAGCGCTCCCATCCGTCCCCTACAACCGTTTCCCCGCGCAGTGCTGTAGTGAATCCCCAGGGTGGGGAACGGGGCCGCCCAGCCTCGTTCCTCACCCACCACTCCCCTCATGTGCCCCGGTGCCGCGCCGATGGGCGGCCCATGACACACGCGCCTGAGCACGTCGTGGTCGAGGCCGATGACCTCGGCCAGGCCGGTGAGAAGCTCGCCGGGCTGCGCGCGGCCGGGTTCACCGGCACCGCCGGGGTGCTGCTCACCGAGGACGCCGCCCGGCAGGCCGCCCGGACCGTGCAGCAGCTGCAGACCGCGATCGACAACATCCCCGCGCCGATCTTCAGCAAGGACGCCGACGGGGCCTACGGCGCGTGCAACACGGCCTTCGAGGCGTACGTGGGTGTGCCCCGCAACCGGATCATCGGGCGCACCGTGCACCAGATCTGGTCACCCGAGATGGCCGACGTGTACGCCGCCGCCGACCAGGCCCTGCTCGACGCGGGCGGCAAACAGGTCTACGAGGCCCAGGTCCGGTACGCCGACGGCACCCTGCACGACGTCACGTTCTACAAGGGCATCCTCACCGACGAGCACGGCGCGGTCCGCGGGCTGGCCGGCGCGATGCTGGACATCACCGAGCGGCGCGCCCTGGAGGACCGGCTCCGGGTCCTCGCCGACACCGACCCGCTCACCGGCGCGGCCAACCGGGCCCTGTTCACCCGGCGGCTGACCGAGGCGGTCGCGCGGGCCGGCACCCACCCGCCGGCCGTGCTCCTGATCGACCTCGACGACTTCAAGGCGGTGAACGACAGCCTGGGCCACGACGTCGGCGACCAGTTCCTGATCGCGGTGACCGCCCGGCTGCACGACGGGCTGGACGACGGCGACACCGTGGCCCGGCTCGGCGGCGACGAGTTCGCCGTGCTGCTCGAGGACAGCAGCCGCTGGCAGGTGGCACGCACGGTACGGCGGATCACGGCGGCGCTCGGCCGTACCGTCGACGCCGGCGGGCACCCGCTCACCCCGCGCGCCAGCATCGGGGTGGCACAGGCCCGGCCCGGCGACAGCGGTGACGACCTGCTGCGGCACGCCGACATCGCGCTGTACGAGGCGAAGGACGGCGGCAAGGGGCGGTACGCGTACCACCGGCCCGGGATGCGGACCCGGGTCGTGGACCAGTCGGCGATGCTCACCGCGCTGCGCCAGGCGCTCACCGCCGGTCGGCTGTCGGTGCACTACCAGCCGATCGTCCGGCTCGACGACGGGCAGGTCAGCGGGGTGGAGGCGCTCGCCCGGTGGCGGGACCCGGCTCGGGGATGGGTGCCGCCGACCGAGTTCGTAGCGGCCGCCGAGCGCGGTGGCCTGATCGCGGCGCTGGGCGAGTGGATGCTCGGCGCCGTCTGCCGCCGCACCGGCCCGCCGGCGACCTACCTCAACACCTCGGCGCACGAGCTGCGCGAGCCCCGGTTCGCCGACCGGGTGGCCGCCGCCCTCGCGACGACCGGCCTGGCGCCGAGCCGGCTGATCATCGAGGTCACCGAGTCGGCAGCGGTCGAGGACGAGACCGTGCTGGCGACCCTGCACCGGGTGCGCGCGCTCGGCGTCCGGATCGCCCTTGACGACTTCGGCACCGGCCGATCGTCGCTGTCGCTGCTGGTGAACGCGCCGGTGGACGTGATCAAACTGGACCCGGCGTTCACCGCCCGGATCACCGAGGACGGCCGGCACGCCACGGTGGCGCGGGCCGTCGCGCGACTGGCCGGCAGCCTGGGCATCGAGGCCGTCGCCAAGGGGGTGGAGACCGCGGCGCAGGCCCGAGGCGTACGGGAAGCCGGATTCGGTCTGGCGCAGGGCCGGCACGTCGGTGCGCCGATGCCGGACGGCGATCTGGACGCGTACCTGCGCGACGCGCCGGAACCCCGGTCTGGTTCCGGAACACGACCGGGGGTTAGGCTCGCCTAACTTCGGAACGGGCGGGTGGAGATGGCGCAGCCGGAATCACTGGCGGAATTGCTCAACGGGCGGCGCGCCGCCGTCGACGCGTCGTGGCCGGCCGTCGGCTACCTGGCCGGCTGGCTGCTCTTCCACTCGATCGGGGCGGGTGCGGCCGGCGCGCTGATCTGCGCGCTCGGCGTGGTCGCCTGGCGGCTGCGGCGTGGTGACAAGCCCCGCGCGGTCCTGATCGGTCTGCTCGGCGTGTGCGTCGCCGCGCTGATCGCGCTGCACACCGGCAAGGCCGAGGACTTCTTCCTGCTCCAGCTGCTCAGCAACGGCGCGAGCGTGCTCGTCTGGGTGCTCAGCATCGTGGTCCGCTGGCCGCTGCTCGGCCTGGTGGTCGGCGCGGTCCTGGGCCAGCGGACCCGCTGGCGCCGGGACCCGGAGCTGCTCAAGGCGTACTCCCGGGCCAGCTGGGTCTGGGTGCTGCAGTACGTCATCCGGGTCGCGGTCTTCCTGCCGCTCTACGCCGCCGGCCAGACCGGGGCCCTCGCGGGGGCACGGATCGTGCTGAGCTGGCCACTGGTCGCCGCGTGCCTGGCGGTCAGCTGGTGGGTCATCCAGCGCACCCTCCCGGCCGGCCACCCGGGCCTGCGCCACCCGGTCGCCGAACAACCCGCCTGACATTACTATCGGCGGCGATACTATCGCCGCCGATAGTATCGCCGGCGCTACTAATCAGACGTCGGTGAGGGCGGACTGGGCGATGCGGAAGGCCGTGTTGGCGGCGGGGACGCCGCAGTAGATCGCGGTCTGCAGCAGGACTTCCTGGATCTCCTCGACGGTCAGGCCGTTGGTGCGGGCGGCGCGGACGTGCATGGCCAGCTCCTCGTGGTGGCCGAGAGCGACGAGCGCGGTCAGCGTCACCAGGGAGCGGCTACGGCGGTCCAGGCCGGGGCGGGTCCAGATCTCGCCCCAGGCGTACCGGGTGATCAGGTCCTGGAAGTCGCGGGTGAAGGCCGTGGTGGCGGCGGTCGCCCGGTCGACGTGGGCCGGGCCGAGGACCTCACGGCGGACCGCGATGCCGGCCGCGCGGGACTCGTCGAAGTGCTGGTCGAGCAGGAACGCCACGACCTCCGGGGACTCGGCCGGTGCCAGGTGGGCGACCTCGTCGAGGACGACCAGGCGGCCACGCAGGGCGCTGTCCGCGATCAGGCGCAGACCGTCCGGCGGGGTGGGGCGGTCCTGACCTCCGGCGACGGCGAGCAGAGGCGCGGCGATTTCGGCGAGCCGATCCCGTACGTCAAAATCGGCCAACGCCTCGCACGCCTGCGCATAGCTCTCGTCGTCGGTCGCGCGCAGCGCGCCGAGCAGCGCCTCACCCTCGGCCGGGAAGCGGTCCAGGAACCCGGGGGCGAACCAGCGCTCGATCGAGCCGGCCACCACCGCGTCGGTGCCCTTGGCCCGCACCAGCGCGGCCCGCTCGTGCCACAGGTCCGCCTCGCCGATCTTGGCGCCGGTGCAGAGCACGGCCGCGGCGGTGACCCGGGCCGGCGCGTCGAGCAGCAGTTGCAGGCCGATCGCGCCGCCGATCGAGTCGCCCGCGTACAGAAAACTCTCGCCGGGCCGGAGACCGTCGGCCAGGGCGAGCACGCCGCGGGCCAGGTCGGCGATGGTGAACGGGCCGCTCGCCGGTGCGCTGCGGCCGTGACCGGGCAGGTCGAAGCCGACCACGTGGTAGCGGCCGTAGAGCCGGTCGGCGCAGCGTGCCCACAGCGTCTCGGCCGAGGTGCCGACGGACGAGCCGAGCAGCAGCAGCGGACGGCCGGGGGCGTCGGTGAAGACGGTCGCGGTCAGTGCAATTTCCACGGAGTCTCCTTAGCGCGGGCCAGGACCGCGTCGATGATCTCGTCGGTGGCGCCCAGATAGGGCTGGTCCGGCGGCGCTCCCGGGCTGATCGACTGCTGTTCGGCGTCGATGTCCGGCCGGGCGTCGTGCAGGGTGGCCAGCATCCGGCCGGTGTCCACCCGCAGACCGGCCAGCAGCTCGGCGGTCTGCGCGCCGGCCACCACGGTACGACGGGCCAGCGTCCGCAGGGTGGCCCACTCCACGTGCCAGCCGCCGTCCGGGCGCTCGTCGACCGCGGCCGCCGCGCCCGCGTGGACCAGGGCCGCGAACGGCGGGCCGGCCAGCGCCGCCCGTTTGATCAGCACGGCGTGCACCGGGTTCTGCTTGTTCGGCATGGCCGACGAGCCGCCCTTGCCCTCGGCACCGCCCTCGATCAGCTCGTGCACCTCGGGGCGCGACCCGACAAGCACGTCGTTGGCGATCCGGCCCCAGGCGTCGGTGCAGGTCACGAACGCGTCGGCGACCCGGGTCAGCGGGGCCCGGCTGGTGTGCCACGGTTCGCGCAGCGGCAGGCCGAGGTGCTCCGCGGTGACCGCGACCAGCGCCCGCGCCCGGCCCGGGTCACCCGCCACCGCGGTCGGCGCGGCCAGGCTGCCGGCCGCGCCACCCACCTGGATCGGCAGTGCCGCCGCGGCGGCGAGCTGCTCGCGCGCGTCGAGGACGCCGGTGAGCCAGCCGGCCGCTTTCAGGCCGAACGTGATCGGGATCGCGTGCTGGGTGAGCGTCCGGCCGGCCATCCGGGTCTCCCGGTGCTCGCCGGCCAGGCGGGCGAGCGTGCCGATCTGGGCGCGCACGTCGGTGCGGATCCGGGTGACGGCGTCGCGCAGGCACAGGACCAGCGCGGTGTCGACGACGTCCTGGCTGGTCAGGCCCTTGTGCAGCCAGCCGGCCGCGGCGGTGTTGCGCCCACGCAGACGGGAGCGGAGCAGCTTGAGCAGCGGGATCAGCGGGTTGCCGCCGGATTCCGCGGCGACGGCCAGGGCCGGGTGGTCGTCCGGGGTGATCAGGGCGGCCAGGTCGTCCGGGACGGTGATGTCGGCGAGGCCCTGGGTGGCCAGGGCGGTGAGCCAGGCGTGCTCGACGCGGATCATGGCCGCGATCACGGCCGCGTCGGTGAACAGGTCGCCGGCCCGGTGGTCACCGGGCCAGAGGAGGTCGCTCACGCCCAGGCGTCCCGCAGCCGTGGATAGCTGAGGAAGACCGTCTCGCCGTCGCCCTGCAACCGGATGTCGAAGAGCAGTGACTGCTCGGACCGCTCGGTGACCAGCGTGGCGCGGCGTTGCGGGCCGAGCGTGGACAGCAGCGGGTCGGCTGCCAGCGCGTCCGTGTCGTCCGGCAGGTACGCCCGGGTGAAGAGCCGGTCGAGCAGCCCCCGGGCGAACACGGTCACCGCGAAGAACGCCGGCTTCCCGGTCTCGGTCGGCGCCGGCTCCAGCGTCGCGAACGAGTAGAACCCGTCCGGGTCGGTGGCGGCCCGCCCCCACCCGGTGAACGTCCACCCGTCGCGGCGCAGCGAGCCCGGCCGGCGCACCACGTGCCCCTGCGGGTCGGCCTGCCAGATCTCGATCACCGCGTCCGGCACCGGGGCGCCCGCGCCGTCGGTGACCCGGCCGTGCAGCCGGACCGCGCGCGGATGCGCCGGCGGCACCAGCTCGTTCATCTGCGGGTACGCCAGACCGAGGTGGAAGAAGGGGCCGACGGTCTGGCCCGGAACCGCGCTCATGAGTCGTTGTCCTCGGTGTCGAGCGGAGTGCGGTGGGTGCCGGTGAGCACGATGTCCCAACGGTATCCGGTGTTCCACTCCGGGGTGGTGAGGTCGTGGTCGTACTGGGCGATCAGCAGTTCCCGGGACTTCGGGTCGGTGATCGACTGGTAGATCGGGTCGTAGGGGAAGAGCGGGTCGCCCGGGAAGTACATCTGGGTGATCAGGCGCTGGGTGAAGTCGGACCCGAAGAGCGAGAAGTGGATGTGCGCGGGCCGCCACGCGTTCAGGTGGTTGCGCCACGGGTACGGGCCCGGCTTGATGGTCTGGAACCGGTACGTCCCGTCCGGCCCGGTCAGCATCCGGCCCACCCCGGTGAAGTTCGGGTCGTGCGGCGCCGGGTGCTGGTCCCGCTGGTGCCGGTAGCGGCCGGCCGCGTTCGCCTGCCACACCTCGACGAGCTGGTTCGCCACCGGGCGGCCGTCGCCGTCGAGCACCCGGCCGGTGACCACGATCCGCTCGCCGAGCGGGGTGCCGGCGTGCTGGATGGTCAGGTCGGCCTCGTCGTCGGCGACGTCGCGGTGCCCGAAGGCCGGCGCCCACAGCTCGACCGACTCCGGGTCGATCAGCTGGAGCGGCTGCTTGGGGTGCCGCAGGGCGCTGCTGCGATACGGCGGATAGTCGATCTTCGGCTGCGGGCCGCCCGGCTGCTGCGCGGCCGCGGCGATCTCCTGGTTGATGTCCGACTGCGTGTTCACCCTCGGGACGCTAGGCGCTCGGCCGCCCCACGGCGATACAGTTCTTCCGCTGAGTGGAAAAAGGGGGACCGCGCGAGTGGCGAAGAGTGTGACAGCGCGCGCCCTCGACCTGCTCGGCGCGTTCGACGCGGAGCACCGCGCCCTCACCCTCAGCGAGCTGGCCCGCCGCTCCGGCACCCCGCTC
The DNA here is from genome assembly GCF_016862315.1 of Actinoplanes palleronii. Taxonomy (GTDB): domain Bacteria; phylum Actinomycetota; class Actinomycetes; order Mycobacteriales; family Micromonosporaceae; genus Actinoplanes; species Actinoplanes palleronii. The sequence continues at coordinate 29,507 of NZ_BOMS01000166.1, forward strand.
GCCACCACCCACCGGCTGGTCGGCGAGCTGCGGGAGTGGGGCGCCCTGGCCCGCGAGCCGACCGGCGAGTACGTGATCGGCCGCCGGATCTGGCAGCTCGGCCTGCTCGCCCCGGTGCAGACCGGCCTGCGCACCGTGGCCAGCCCGTTCCTGCACGACCTCTACGGCGCCACCCTGGCCACCGTGCACCTGGCCGTCCGGGACGGCGTGGAGGTGCTCTACATCGACCGGCTGGCCGGGCACGTGTCGGTGCCGGTGATCAGCAAGATCGGCTCGCGGCTGCCGCTGCACGCCACCGGGGTCGGGAAGGTGCTGCTGGCGTACGCGCCGGAGGAGGTGCGGACGGCCGCGCTGGGCCGGCTGAGCCGGGTCACCGCGTACACGATCACGCAGCCGGCCCGGGTGCTGGAGCAGCTGCGCCGGGTCCGCGCCGAGGGGTACGCGACGACCGGCGAGGAGATGACCCTGGGCGCGTGCTCGGTGGCCGTGCCGGTGCGCAACGGCGACGAGGTGGTGGCGGCGCTCGGGATCGTGGTGCCCGACCTGCGCCGGCAGCTGCCCCGGCTGGTGTCCGCGCTGCAGGTGGCCGCGCAGGGGATCGGCCGGACGCTGGCTTCCGTTCAGTGGAAACAGGGCCTTGCCCGCGGCTGACCGCCGGGGCAGGTTGGGGGCATGCGTACCCAGGTCGCCATCATCGGCGCGGGCCCGGCCGGCCTCCTCCTGTCCCATCTGCTCGCCCAGGGCGGCGTCGACTCCGTGGTCCTGGAGACCCGCTCGGAGGAGTATGTGGCGGCCAGGATCCGGGCCGGCATCCTCGAGCACTCCAGCGTCGAGCTGCTCGAGTCGGCCGGGCTGGGCGCCCGGCTGCGCGCCGAGGGCGACGAGCACCGCGGCATCCATCTCCAGTGGCCGGGCGAACGCAAGCACCTCGACTTCGTCGACCTGACCGGGCGCAGTGTCTGGGTCTACGGCCAGACCGAGGTGCAGAAGGACCTGATCGCGGCCCGTCGCGCCGCCGGCCAGGAGATCCACTACGAGGTCGGCGACGTCGCCCTGCACGACGTGACGTCCGACCGGCCCTACGTGACGTTTCTCGACGCGAGCGGGCACGAACAACGGCTGGACGCCGCGGTGATCGCCGGTTGTGACGGTTCGTTCGGGCCGTCCCGGGCGGCGGTGCCGGCTGCCACCGCGTACGAAAAGGTCTATCCCTATTCCTGGTTCGGCATCCTGGCCGACGTCGCTCCCTCGACCGACGAATTGATCTATGCCTGGCACCCGGACGGCTTCGCCCTGCACTCGATGCGCTCGGCCACCGTGAGCCGCCTCTACCTGCAGGTGCCCAACGGCACCGACCCGGCGTCCTGGTCCGACGACCGGATCTGGGACGCGCTCGCCACCCGGCTCGGGCACGGGCAGGACGGCTGGAAACTGAACCCCGGGCCGATCACCGACAAGAGCGTGCTGCCGATGCGCAGCTACGTGCAGACCCCGATGCGGCACGGCAACCTGTTCCTGGCCGGCGACGCCGCGCACATCGTGCCACCGACCGGCGCCAAGGGCCTCAACCTGGCGATCGCCGACGTGGCGCTGCTCAGCAAGGCCCTGGTCGCGCGGGTGAAGGAGCGTGACGACGCGCTCGCCGACGCGTATTCGGACGCGGCGCAGCGACGCGTCTGGCGGTGCACGCACTTCTCCTGGTGGATGACCACCATGCTGCACACCTCGGGTGACCCGTTCGACGCCGAGCTGCAGCTGTCCCAGCTGCGGTGGGTGGCCTCCAGCCAGGCCGGCGCGACCGGCCTGGCGGAGAACTACGCCGGACTGCCGATCAGCTACTGAGCAGCCCGTCGATGGCCGTACCGATCGGTGCCGGGATCGGGAACCGGTCGCCGAGCCAGTCCAGGATCGCCCGGGCCGCCGCGACGTTGCCGCGGTAGCCCGGGACCATCGCCGCGAGCGGAAGAACCTGCGGCGGATAGGTCCGCTCGACGCGCCGGCTTGAATCAAAGGCATCACGGTACGGCGGTTCGCCCTCGCTGAGCCGCAACAGCGCGATCACCCGATCGACCGCGTGGCCCTGGATGAACCGGGCCGCGCTCAGGTGCTCGCCGCGCAACTCCCGGTGCAGTCCCACGTAGAGGTTGGTGAGCGCCTCGTTGAGGTGGTACTCGACGGTGTCGTACGGCGGGCGGGGCACCGGGGCGTCCGACTCGGTCAGGCCGGGCGGGGCGTCCGCGCGGCGCCACACCACCCGCGCGCCGCGGAACGGGACGCGGTGCACCTCGGCGACGGTGAACACGGCGTACTCCACGAAGATGCCGTCCGCGTAGAGCGCCTTCCGGCCGTGCCGCTCGTTCGCGAAGCTGTAGACCACCGGGCAGGGCACCGCCAGCCAGTCCGTCGCGGTCGCGTACCGGGTGGTCGCGCCGTCCTCGACGATCAGGAAGAAGTCCAGGTCGGAGTGGTCGTCCAGGCGGCCCCGCTGTGCACCGGCCGAGCCGAGGCCGAGCAGCGCGACGGTGTCGGCACGGGTGGCCAGGTGGGCGGCGAGATCGTCCAGACGCTGCAGCATCGGATGCATGCGGCTCCCTCGGGTCGAAACCGATATCGGTGGATCCCCTAGGAGCATCACGGATCCGCGCGGGAAAGTCAGTCCCGGCCTCGGTCGCGGGGCGGCACCTCGTCGTCGTAGGCACCGATCCGGCCACGGTGCCGTTCGCCGTTCAGGTACGGCCACGCGTTCGCGGTGCAGCCGTGCAGGCCGAGGGTCTGCTGCTGCATCACCGGTGCCGGGCCGCCGTCTGCCGGGCACAGTTCGTGCGCCTGACCGAGCCGGTGGCCGACCTCGTGGTTGATCACATACTGGCGGTAGGCGTCGAGGCTCGCGCCGTACCCGGGCACGCCTTTCGCCCATCGCGCGACGTTCACCACCACGTCGTCGTGGGTGCGGCAGGAGGTGTAGCCGTCCGGGGCGCCGGCACAGATCGCGTCGCGGGTCTTCGGGGTGACCAGGCGTACGGTGAAATCCGCCTCGGCGCCGGGACCGACCCGCTGCAGGCGCCACTCACCGCCCGCCGTCCAGCTGCGCGGATCCCGCAGCGTCGCGGTGACCACGGTGGCGAACCGGGCGGCGGAGATCCCGCGGATGTCGCGTTCCACCACGACCCGGTAGCGGAGCAGGTCACCCTTCTTGCCGGCCGGTGCCGCGGACTCCCCCGCGGCGACGGTGAACTTGCCGCTCCCGGACGCCGGGTAGGTAATCCGGGCCGGTGCCCGCGGGGTCGGCTTGACCGACGCCGGGACGACCGCGGGCGACGGTGCCGGGCCGGGCGGCCGCTGACCGCCCGCCTGCACCGCCGTGCCACAGCCGGCCAGCAGGAAGAGCGCGGCCAGAGCCGATACGCGACTTGTTTTCACGACTCCCTGACGTCCCCGACCCGATCACGGTTGCATCACGCCCCCCGAGGTGGCCGACGTCATGCCCCCGACAATCGGCCGTCCTGGAGACCGCATGAGATCACCGGGGTGACCGTCCGGAGCGCGGGCCGGACAGGCGGCGAGCCCGGACCGCTGAAAGCGGAGGCCGGGCTCGCCGAGGGTGAGCGGGTGGGTCAGCGGCGTTTCTTGGGCAGGTCGAACTGGTCGGCGGCCCGGCAGTCGGCGTGATTGCCGATCGCCGACTTGCCGAGCTTGTCGAGGGCCTCCCGGGCCCGCGCGCGGCCGAGGTTCCACGCGTACCAGGGGTCGGGCTCTTTCAGGTCGTCGGCGATCCAGCTCAGCGTGCAGCGCCGGACCGGGTCGGGCAGGCGGGTCAGAGCCGGGGTCGCGTCGGCGGAAAGGGCCCGCAGGTACCAGGCGTCGATCTTGCCGGTGGCCTCGTAGCGGACGGCGTTGCGGCTGGCCGCGTAGCCCTCCGGGTCGAGGACCGCGAGGCCGAGCAGCATCAGCACGGCGAGAGCGACGGTGGTCTGCGGGATCCACCGGCCCTGCCAGCGGATCCCGGCCACCGCGATCATCACGAAGATGACGCCGAGCAGGATCTCCGACGACATCACGAAGATGCGCTCGCCGGTGAAGCTGTAGACCCGCTGGTACTCCCACATCCGGGACAGCGCCGACACCACGATGACCACGCTCAGCGCGCAGAGCAGGCCGAGCAGGACGCGGAGCAGGATCCGTTCGATCGGCTCGTCCCGCTTGGCCCACCGGGCCAGCGCGGCGAGCAGGGCCAGCGAGAGCAGCGTGACCGCGACCAGCTGCCAGAAGCCGCTGCGGGCGTACTCGGCGTAGCTGAGCCCGGAGGTTTTCGGCACGTGCCCGGAACCGCCGAACAGCGAGGTGAACTGCACGACCACGAACCCGGCGAACAGCAGGACCAGCGCGGACGCCATCGGCGCCCACTCGACCAGGCCGAACCGGCCCCGGCCCGGAGTGTCCAGGCTGGACGTCGCGGGCGGCGCCGACAGCGTGTAGATGCCGGAGACCGCGACCAGGCCACCGACCACGGCCAGGAAGATCCACTGGAACACCGAACCGACGTTGAAGTCCGGCACCGCGTCGTCGAGCCACTCCGAGAACACCGCGTCGGCGGAGGACAGCAGCGCGCCGAAGACGAACAGGACCACGAGGGTGAGGCCGGCCGAGAAGCCGATCCGCCGGGCGATCCCGGTGTTGCGGCTGGCCCGGACGTGCTTGCGCACCCACGGCAGGCCGCGGAACGCCGCGTACGGTGCGGCCACCAGGCTGAACAGGATCGATCGGACGAGCCGGCCGCCCACGATCGCGAGGGCCGCGCAGCCGAGCGCGCCGAGGACGCTGAAGGTCACCAGCCACCACGCGTTGCGGAACGCCGGGACCAGGAGCAGGGCGAGCGCCGCCGCGGCCCATCCGGACCGGATCCAGCGTTCGGAGTGCGGCAGGTCCGCGGAGCGCCGGACGGCGGCCACGACACCGGCGGCGAGCACCAGGAAACCGAGGAACCAGCCGATGCCGGTCCGGCCCAGCGGCACGAACGCCGCGACGCCGAGCGCGCCGGCGAGCACGCCCGCCGGGACGGTCCAGCCCTTGACCGCGACCGGGCCGGGCCAGTGCTTCTCCCGGAACGTCTGCCAGGCGGTGGGCTCCGGCTCGTAGCGGCGGTAGGGGTGCACCGGCTCGCGGGCCGGGTTCGGCCGGGTGCCGGGGGCGGAGGAGACCCGCGCCGGAACCGGAGCGAAAACAGCCGGCCTCGCCTCGTCCACTTCGTCTTCAGCGGCAGCAGCAGGAGCGGCGGCAGCGGCAGCGGCAGCGGGAGCCTCAGCCGGGGCCTCGGGAGCAGCCGGGGCCTCAGGAGGAGCCGGGGCCTCGGCAACAACCGGGGCCTCGGGAGCAGCCGGCGCCGGCACCACCGACGGCGCGGGCACCGACTCGGTTACCCGCGGCACCGCGGCGGGCGGCGCGGCGGCCGCGGGCTCGGCCGCCGCCGCGGGCTGCAGCGCGACCATCGGTACGAACAGCGCATACCCCCGAGTCCCGGCCGGGATCTGCACCGGGATCGCCCACGCGGTCTCCCCGTCCGCACCGGGCCAGACCATCGACGGGATCGCGTCGGTCGGGGGCATCACCAGCAGCTGGGGCGCCTCGGTCGCCGCGGGTCTCGCGGCATCCGTCGGAATACGTTGCTCGGGTGGCGGCTCTGCCACGGAACCCTCCTCGATCGATCGGTTCGCACACTGTAGGGCGCGCGAGCCTGATTTTCTACGTTGGGACGGGTCCGTTCCGCCGCGACGTTTTCGAGGGAGGCTAGCAGGGGTGTTCAAGTCCTGGTCAGAGCTGCACCGGGATCCCGTAGCCCTGCTCGACGATCCGCTGGGCCATCGGCGTGTAGTCCTCCGGCGCGGGCGGCGCGAACGTCCCGAGGCCGTCCACATAGCGGTTGAACATGCAGAACGCGGCCGCGATGAGCACCGTGTCGTGCAGCTCGAGGTCGGTGGCGCCCTCGGCCCGCGCCGCCTCGATCAGCTCCGGGGTGACCGCGCGGCCGGTCTGCTGGACCGCGCCGGCGATCCGCAGCAGCGCCTTCAGCTTGGCCGTGACCGGCGCGCTGTCGAGATCCGCGCGGACCTGCGCCACGATCGAGGCGCCGTCGGCGGTGTCCGCCGCGGCGTACTGCGCGACCGCGAACGCGGTGTGCGAGTTGCAGCAGAACTCGCACTCGTTCCGGCCGGACACGTACGCCGCGATGAGCTCCCGGTCCGCGGCCGGCAGCGAGTGGGGCGCCCGCAGCAGCACCTCGGCCAGTTCGTTGAGCGGCTTCGCCGTCTCCGGCCGGTAACTCATCGGTCCGGTGATGCCAGGGAAGGTCTTCTCGTCCACGCCGAGATCGATGTATGCCATGCGCCGACTCTGGCAGCCACCCCAGGTCAGCCACATCTTCCAGCGTGCTCGGTGAACAGGCCGATGGGCCAGCCATGATCATGGCTGGCCCATCGGCGGGCAGGGGAAACCGTCAGTCAGTGACCGTGAACGGCACCTCCACCGTGGTCGCCGAGTCGGTGCCGGCCAGCGTGACCCCGGTGGCGCCCGGTGTCGCCGCGCCCGGCACGCTCACCGTCGCGCCGGAGACGACGCCGTCGCCGTTGGCCCGCAGGGTGGTGACGGTCAGCCCGGCGCCGAAGCTGCCGGTAACCGGCTCGTTCGGCGCGAAACCGGAGCCGTCGACGGTGATCGCCGTACCGCGCGGTCCCTCGGTGACCGAGAGCGTCACCTGCGGGGCGTACACCGGCGGCGCGGATTCACCGGTCAGGTCGACGGTGGCCGCCCTCGCGGACGCCGTGGTGGCCTTGCCGACGGTCACCGTGCTGGTCACCGTGCTGCCGGTCAGCGTGTCCCACGCGGTGACGTGCACCGGGTAGGTGCCCGGCTGGGCGTACGTGTGGGTCCCGCTGATCGCTCCGGCCGCGTCGACCGTGGCGTCCTCCGGAACCGTGCCGTCGCCCCACTGGACCCGGGCGTGATAGCCGGTGGTCCCGGCGACCCCGCCGGTCACCGTGCCGAGGGTCGCGGTGAGCGGTTGACCCGCGGTCGCTGTCTGGTCCTTCGCCGCCGAGACGACCAATGGGGTACGCGGGGTGCCGTCGTCGGCGACCGCGAACACGTGGATCCGTCCCGCCGAGCCGGGGTCACCGGACTGCGTCGGGAGGGTCACCGAGACGAGCGTCTTGCCGGCCGGGACGACGTACGGAGCCGTCGCGAACAGGAACGGCTGCGCGCTGTCCCGGTCCGAGCCGTGCAGCCGGTATTCCGACTTGGCCACCACGACGTTCCCGTACGAGGGAGTGCCGTTGGGGTTGCCCCCGAGCGTCCAGTCGCTCATCTGGATCGGGATGCTCGCGGTGCTCCCGTCGCTGAACGTCGCCGTGCCGGTGGTGCTCTGGTTGCCCTGCGTCCCGGCGCCGATGAACGCGATGCTCGTGGCGTCGGCGGGCAGGTTCAGCGCGATCGTCCTGCCGTTGCCGATCGCGTTGTCCGGCTGCCCGGCCGGGGTGGCGGGCAGCGTGAACCGCAGCCCGGTCCCGGGGACGGTCACCGGCTTGCCCTGCGTGACTCCGGCCGCCGCGAGCGCGGCCCGCGAGTACGCCCAGGTCTTCGCGTCGCAGTTGACGCCGAGCACCCCGTCGTCACCGATGCAGACGGTGTCGAACGCGGCGGTCAGACCGGACTCCGGCGTGTAGGCCACGTCGACCCCGACCGTCGCCGAGTCCTGGCTGGTCCCGTCGGCCACGGTGACCGAGGCCTGGTACCAGCCGGGCTTGGCGTAGGTGTGCGTGCCGCTGACGCGGTACACCGCCCGCGAGCTCAGCACCGTCGTGCCGGTGGTGGCCGGCGTGCCGTCACCCCAGTCGACGGTGGCCTGGTACTCCTCCGCGGTGCCGCCGGTGACGGTGGCCAGCGGAACCGACACCGCGGTACCGGAGCGGGCCGGTACGGTGGCCACTCCGTCCACGGTCACCGAGCCGCCGCCGATCTGGACGTCGCCGCCGGCCAGCAGCTCGATCTCGGCGAGGTTCGCCTGCTCGGCGCCGGTGGTCCTGCTGACCGCCAGCCGGAACTGCTTGAAGCGGCCCGGCCGGTCGATCTTGAAGGGCCGGGTCTGGTTGCGCCAGGTGAACACCTCACCCTTGCGGGAGTCCACAGTGGTCCAGGTGATCCCGTCGCGGGAGCCCTGCAGCTTCCAGTCCGCCGGGTCGCCGGCCTTGGCGCCGGAGGTGACGGTGTAATAGGTCGGCGCCTGCTTGCCGCCGCGGTACGCCCAGGTGACCTTCGGCGTGGCGTCGGCGAACGTCAGCTGGGTGGACGACGAGTCGTCGAACAGCTTCGCGGCGTCCTGGCCGCCGGTCGCGGTCGCGGTGCCCAGACCGGGGCCGGTGGTGTCCTGCAGCGGCTGGGGAGCCTCGGTGCCCTTGGTCAGCGACTCCGGCACGTCGTTCCTGCCGGTGCCCCAGGAGGACGGCTTCGGGCCCATCCGGAACTCGACGGTGCCGCCGCGCGTGAAGACCGACGAGTCGATCGACACGCCGCGCTGCGTCCGGCCGTTGACCTCGACGCTCTGCACGTACACGTTCTTCGTGCTGTTGTTCTCCGCCTTGACCACGATGTCACCGGTCTTGCGGTGCACGGTCATCTGGCTGAACTGCGGCGAGCCGATCACCCAGTTCTCCGAGCCGTTCTGCAGCGGGTAGAGGCCCAGCGAGCTGAGCACGTACCAGGCGGACATCTCGCCGTTGTCCTCGTCGCCCAGGTAGCCCTGGCCGATCTCGCCGCCGACGTAGAGCCGCTGCATGATCTCCCGCACGATGGCCTGCGTCTTGGCGGGCGCACCGGCGTAGTCGTACATGTAGGGGATGTGGTGCGAGGGCTGGTTGCTCATGCCGAGCTGACCCAGCCGGACGGCGCGGGCCTCCAGCATCTCGTGGATGGTGCCGCCGTAACCGCCGGGGCGGTCGGCCTTCTCCGGGGTCGCGAAGAACTCGTCGAGCTTGTCCTGCAGCGCCTTCCGGCCGCCGTACAGGTTGGCCAGGCCCTGGCCGTCCTGCTGGGCGGTGAACGCGTAGTTCCAGCCGTCGGTCTCGGTGTAGACGCCGCCCCAGTCCAGCGGGTCACCGTTCAGGAACGTACCGGCCGCGTCCCGGCCCTGGAAGAACTTCGACTTCGGGTCGAACAGGTTGACGTAGTTGCGGGCCCGCTGGAGGAAGTACTTCGACTCCTCCTTGAGCTGCGCGCGCCGGGCCTTCGGGGTGGCCGGGTCCTCGGCGAGCGCGGCACCCATGTTGCCGATGCCGTAGTCGTTGATGAAACCCTCGAGGGCCCAGGACACCGACTCGCCGGTCGAGGTCGGCGTGTAGCCGAGGAACAGCGAGGTCTCGATGCCCTTGCGGCCGACCGCGCTGCGCCCGGAGGCGACCGTGGCGTCCTTGACCGCGGAGTCGTACGCGGCGAGCGGGTCGGGGAGCTTGACCCCGTTCAGGTACGCCTCGGCGAACGCGACGTTCGCGCTGGTGCCGGTCATCAGGTCGGCGTATCCCGGTGACGACCAGCGGGCGACCCAGCCGCCGTCGCGGTACTGCTGGACGAAGCCGTCAGCGATCTTCGCGGCCACGTCCGGGTAGAGCAGCGAGTAGGCCGGCCACACCGTGCGGTAGGTGTCCCAGAAGCCGTTGTTCACGTAGATCTGACCGTCGACGATCTTCGCGCCGGTGGTGGTCGCGGTCGAGGTGCCGGTCGGTGCGGACACCGGGCTCGCGTACTGCCAGTGCGGCTTCGCGGCGGTGCCGGTGTTCTCCGACTGGGAGTTCGGGTAGAGGTTCAGCCGGTACAGGTTCGAGTAGAGCGTGACCTGCTGGGTCTCGGTCGCACCGCGCACCTCGACCCGGGCCAGCCGGTCCTTCCAGGCCGCGGTCGCGGCGGCGTGGATCTGGTCCAGGCTGCGACCGGTGACCTCCAGGTCCAGGTTCTTGCGAGCCTGGTCCACCGAGAGGAACGACGTGGCGAACCGCAGGGTGACCTGCGGGCTCGACGTGAGGTCGAAGGTGGCCGAGGCGGCCGCCGTCACGGTCGGCGCGCGGTCGAACGTGCCGGCCACGAACATCCGGCTCCGGCCGGCGGACAGCCCGCTGCCGTTGTCGACCCAGCCGGTCACGGTGCCGTCCGTACCGCTGGTGCCTGTGCCGAATACAAACGTGCCGTTCTGCAGGACCAGGCTGCCGGTCGTGCCGCCGGCCGGGAAGCCGAACTGCATGATCGCGCCGTGGTCGGTCGGCGCCATCTGCGCGACCAGGCCGTTCTGCAGGCCGACCCGGTAGTAGTCGGGCCGGGCGATCTCGTCGTCGTGGCTGAACGCCAGGGCCCGGGTGCCCGGCGCCCCGGTGAGGTTGCCCCCGGCCGGGACCGGCATGACCGACATCTGGTTGCGGTCGCCCATCCACGGGCTGGGCTCGTGCGACACCGCGAGACCCTGCAACAGCGGCAGGTTGGCCGCGTTGTTGTCGCGCTGGTAGACGTACTCCCACGAGTTCGAGGTCGCGTTGGTGACCGGGGTGAGGAAGTTGAAGCCGTTCGGCAGCGCCGCGATCGGCAGGTTGTTGCCGCGCGAGAACCCGCCGGAGGCGTTGGTGCCGCGGCGCGTGTCGACGAAGTTGGTCAGGCTCGAGCCGTCGATCGGCGCGGGCGTGCCGGTGACCGTCACGTCGTCGAGCCAGCCCTGGAAGCGGGTGGTCGCGGTGGCGGCCGGGTTGTCGTACGCCAGCAGGATCCGGTCGATCGTCTTACCGTTCGCGACCGCGCCGAGGTCCGACTGCACCGCGTTCCACTCGTCGGCGAAGAGCACCTTCGACGTGCCCTGACCGGACCCGGTGAGCGCGTTACCGTGCTGGTCGACAGGTGACCGCTTGCTGAGGTAGCTGCCGTCGGTGAAGTGCAGGTCGACCGCCGCGTACGTGGACGGGTACTGCAGGTTCTCCCCGGTCAGCTCCGGGAAGATCCGGTAGCTCAGCCGGGACTTCGGCCCGACCGGGATGTTCACGTCGAAGAGCCGGTTCGTCGCGTACGAGCGCCCGGCGGTGTCGGCGCCACCGGCGTACCGCAGTGACGCGACGCCGCTGAACCCGGCGCTCGGCAGCATGTTGGAGCCCCGCACCGGTCCGGCGCCGACCGTGCTGACCATCGGGGTGGCCGGCGGGCGGACGTCCGTACCGTCGCTGATGTCCCAATCGGCGAGCTGGATCAGCGAGTCACCGGAGTTCGCGGTGATGTTCAGCCGGTAGTACGCGTACGCCGTGGTGTTGGTGAACGTGTAGGTGTTCGTCGCGAACCGGCCGCTGAAGCTCTCGCCGGTGCGCTTGTCCAGGTCGGTCCAGTCCGCGCCGTTCGCCGAGCCCTGCAGCGCGAAGTCCTTGGGGTCGCGGCTGGCGGCGTCGTTCGCCGAGGTCAGCGAGTACTTCACCACGGTGGTCGGCGCGGCCAGCTGGTAGGCGGCCCAGCCGGTCCGGCTGAACACCAGCCACTTGGTCGAGCTGTCACCGTCCTTGAGCTTGACCGCGGTCTCGTTCGGCGCGTTCTCGGCGCTCGCGGTCACCGCGGTGACCTTGTCGAGCACGCTGCCGGGCAGCCCGGTGCGGATCGAGCCGGTCAGGTTGCCCTGCAGCGGCGCGCCCTTCGCGTCGAGCTCGGCGGTGCTGGCCGCGGGTTGCGGGTCGGTGGACTCGAACGAGGAGCGGAAGTCGCCGGGCCGGGGCGCCGCGGTGGCCGCCGAGGGGACGGCGAGCAGTCCGAGCGGCAGCAGCAGCGCACCGGCGACGGAGATCCATCGTCGAGGCGGGTGGGAGGCAGCGAGGGGGCCGCCGATCAACGTCATGCGTACTCCAAAGGAGGCAGGCACAGTGGACACCTGGATCAGAGATCGTCAGCCTCACCCCGCTATGACAACGTTGTCAAGGACCGAATCGAAATCAACTGGAAACAAAGGTTTGGGTGCCGAATCGCGGATTTCGGCGGACATTAGGCTGGCTGCGCCGCTCGGGGCACGGTCCGGGCGAGGGTACGGCGACGAGGGGGACAGTGGACCAGCGCACGTTCCTCGCGGCCCGCGCCGACCGGTGGTTCCGAGCCCGCCCGGTACGCCTCGACCTGCTGCTCACCGCCCTGACCTGGCTGGTCCTGGGCCTGCCCGGTGCCGCCCTGGCCGGTGTCACCGGGCTGCTCGTCGCCACGGTCACGATCGCCCCGCTGGTGCTCCGGCGGCGGTTCCCGGTCGTCGTGCTGTGCTGGTCGGCGGCCGCGTTCGCCGGTCAGCTGCTGCTCGTGCCGATCCCGCTGCCGGCCAACGCGGCGCAGGCGATCGTCGTCTACACGGTGGCCGCGCACGTCGGTTCGCCGGTCGTACGCATGCTGGCTCTTGCTCTTGCCGTGACCGGCTGCCTGGCCGGCGGACTCCGCTGGAGCACCCCGCCGGACCAGACCCGCAATGCCCTGGTCATCGGCGTGACGCTCGCGGTCTGCTCGGTACTGATCGCGGTGATCGGCGAGCTGGTGCGCGGCGGCCGGGCCAACGTCCGGGAGCTGCACGAGGCCCGGCGCCAGCGGGACCGGCTGACCGAGCAGCGGCGGCGGATGCTCGCGGCCGCGGAGATCCACGACATCGTGGCGCACTCGCTCACCGTCGTGATCGTGCAGGCCGACGCGGGCGGGTACGCCGCCGGCACCACCCCGTCGTGGCGGCCGGCCGACGCCGGGGCGGTGCTCAACACCATCGCGGGCGCCGCGCGCACCGCGCTCGCCGAGGTGCGCGGGGTGATCACGATGCTGCACGAGCCGGACGCCGCCGAGGAGCCGCCCGGTGACGCGGTGCACCGCGACGACCTCCGGCGGCTGGTCGACGCGGTGCGCGCCGCCGGGCTGCCGGTCGTGGTGACCGGCCCGCCCGCCTGGTTCGACGAGGTGCCGGCCGCGGTCCGGCTCGCGGTCTTCCGCACGGTCCGCGAGGCACTGACGAACGTCCTCAAGCACGCCGGCCGGGACGCCACCGCCCGGCTCACGGTCGAACGCCACGGCGACGCCGTCCGGGCCACCGTCGAGGACGACGGCCGAGGACCCGACGCCACGCCACCACCCGGCCGCTCCGTGCCCGGCTCCGAGCTCACCGGCCCCGATCACGGACCGGCAGCCCCCGGCCACGGGCTGGCCGGCCTGCGTGAGCGGCTGGGTGCGCTCGACGGCGTGCTGGAGACCGGCCCGGCGCCGGACCGCGGATTCCGGGTCTCGCTCACCCTCCCCGGCGTGTTCGGTCCGGACCCCGGCTGGTCGTCGGGGGTGCCTCGAGACCTTCGAGGCACCCCCGACAGCCAGCCGGGCGGCGGTGACCGGTGAGCGGCGGCGAGCCCGTCCGGGTGTTCCTGGTCGACGACCAGGAACTGGTCCGCGCCGGCTTCGAGATGATCCTGCGGGCCACCCCCGGCCTGCTCGTCACCGGCTCGGCCGGGGACGCGCACACCGCGATCACCCGCCTGCGCGAACCCGGCACCCGGGCCGACGTCGTCCTGATGGACATCCGGATGCCGGGCCTGGACGGGGTGGCGGCCACCCGGCAGGTGCTCGCCCTGCCGGACCCGCCGCGGGTGGTCATGCTGACCACGTTCGACGCGGACCACCTGCTGGTCGCCGCGCTGCGCGCCGGTGCGGCCGGCTATCTGCTCAAGGACGCCGGGCCGGCCGAGCTGGTGGCCGCGATCCGGGCCGCCGCGGCCGGTGACGCGCCGGTCTCACCCCGGCTGGTGCGCCGGCTGATCGACTCGTTCCTGGCCGCGCCGCCGCCGGAGCCGGTCCCCCGCCCGGCGCTCCCGGCCGGTCTGGACCGGCTCACCGCCCGGGAACGGGAGATCCTGGCCGCGGTCGGGCTGGGCCTGACCAACACCGAGATCGCGGCCCGGCTGGGCGTCGCCGAGTCGACCGTCAAGACCCATCTGGGATCGGTGCTGCGCAAACTCGCGCTGCGTGACCGGGTGCAGGCGGTCATCGTGGCGCAGACGATGCACCGGCCCGCGCCCTGAGCCCGATCAGCGCCGCGCACCCCGCGGTGCCGAGCAGCACCAGCAGCCCGGTGTCGCCGGCCAGGTACTCGTTGACCAGCACCGGACGGTCGGTGCTGATCGCGTACGTGCTCAGCACCGCGAACGTGACGTTGTGCGCGACGTGGGCCAGCACGGCCGGCCAGACACTGCCGGACACGGCACGGAACCGGCCGAACAGGACCGAGAAGGCCAGCACCGAGCCGGTGAACAGCGCGAACACCAGCCATCGGTTCCCGTCCGCGTCGTAGTACGGCGTGAACACGATGTACGGCACGTGCCAGGCGACCCAGACCAGGCCGACGACCAGCATCGCGGCCCGCTCGCCGAGGAAGCTCAGCCGGGGCTGCAGATAGCCGCGCCAGCCGAGTTCCTCGCCCAGGGCGAGCACCGGCCCGGTGATGCCGAGCGCGAGCAGGTCGCGCCACCAGCCGGCGCCCGGGGCGGTCCATTGGGCGTACCCCAGAAGAACGGTCGTGGCGACCGCGGCCAGCGAGACGCCCGCGGTCGTGAGCAGCACCAGCGGCCAGTGGCGCAGCCCGAGCCGAGCCAGACCGAGCCGGCGCCACCCGGCCCGGGAATACCCCTCGCGGGTCACCACCAGCATCATCAGCAGCGTGACGAGCAGCGGGGAGAACGCCAGGACCAGACCTTCGGCGATCGTCGCGGTGCCCGCGGAGACCGCGAGGACCAGCACGACGAAGGTGACCGCGGTGGCACGGCCGGAGAGATGGGGGAACAACGGAACCTGCTTTCCTCGTCAGCGGTCCGCTCAGTGTTCGCACGTCGCGGCGCGCCGCCTTCCCCCTGTGATCGGATCTTCCGGGCGGCTCTCCGCCCCCGGGACTAGGACCGGGGGCCGGGACCGCTTTTGCCCAGCCGGTAGTTCCCGATGGGTCGGTGGAGCGACGACGAGGAGGCAGCGTTCGTGACGCAGACCCTGCTGAACCGCGCCGACCGGGACGAACCGGTCGACGTGGCGATCCTTCGTGCCGAGACGGCCACCGACGGCGGGCACGGCTGACCCGGTACTGGCGGCTCTGGCGCGCCGGTCCGCTGCCTGATCGCGGCCGGTCACGGCCGCTGCGCCCGGCGCTGACCGCTTCTGGTCGCCGGCTTCCCAGAAGGCAGGCGTCCGGTCCCGGCAGGCGATCCGGCGCGAGGTCTCCTCAGACCAGAACACTTCTACGGTACGACGGTGAGCACGAGCCGTTCCGCGTCCCGGCCTCGGCTGGCGCTGGCGGCTGCCTCAAGCCCGCCGAGACAACCCTGAGCACCAGCCGAGACCGCGCGGCTGGCAGTGAGGGGTGCCTCAAAGGCGTTGAGACAACCCTGAGCACCAGCCGAGACCGCGCGGCTGGCAGTGAGGGGTGCCTCGACCGCTCGGAGACACCCCTGAGCACCAGCCGGGTCGGGTGCGTGCTGTCGCTGGACCACTTGCCGGGATCGATTGTCCGCTTTGTGGGAGCCGACGATCGGAAGCCGGCGGCCGGGAGCCGGTCGCGACCGGCGTCGCGGGGAGCAACCCCACCGCACACGCCGGTCGCCGGGACTCAGAACAGTTTGGCGGCGGTGATGGCGGTTTGGATGATGCCGTAGCCGAGCAGGACGGCGATCAGGAGCCAGGAGACGGCCAGGCGGGCGTTCATCCGACGCTCTCCTTCTCGGACGGGGCGGTGGCCTCGTGATGGTGGACCGGGACCGGGCGGATCAGCAGGTTGGCGACGAAGCCGACGGCCAGCACGCCGACCATGGTGAGCAGCGCCGGCTGGTAGGCCGACGACGTCAGCGTTCCGGGTTTGCCCTCGTTGTCGAGGAAGCCGTTGACGATCAGCGGTCCGGCGATGCCGGCTGCCGACCAGGCGGTCAGCAGCCGGCCGTGGATCGCGCCGACCTGGTACGTGCCGAACAGGTCCCGCAGGTATGCCGGCACGGTCGCGAACCCGCCGCCGTAGAACGACAGGATCACCCCGGCCAGCAGCACGAACAGCGGGATCGCGGAGTCACCGACGGTGGCCAGCAGCAGGTACGTGACCATGCCGACGCCCAGGTAGAGCAGGTAGATGGGCTTGCGCCCGATCAGGTCGGACGTCGACGACCAGGCGAACCGGCCGGCCATGTTGAACAGCGACAGCACCCCGACGAAACCGCCGGCCGCGACCACGGTGACCGCGGAGCCCGACGACGTCCGGAAGAAGTCCTGGATCATCGGGCTGGCCTGCTCGAGGATGCCGATCCCGGCGGTCACGTTGCAGAACAGCACCACCCAGAGCAGCCAGAACGAGCGCGTCTTGATCGCGTTGGCGGCGGACACCTGCGCGGTGGTGACCAGTGGCTTGGCCGCGACGGTGGCCGGGTCCCAGCCCTCGGGCCGCCAGCCGGGGGCGGGCACCCGGATGTTGGCGACGCCGAACATCATGATCAGGAAGTAACCGGCGCCCAGCGTGAGGAAGAGCAGGACCAGGGCGTGGCCGTCGGCGACCGAGGTGGAGACGCTCGGGTCGTAATCCGCGTCGTAGAACGACAGCAGCTGCCGGGAGGCCGGGCTGGCGATCAGCGCGCCGCCGCCGAACCCCATGATCGCCAGGCCGGTGGCCAGGCCTGGCCGATCCGGGAACCATTTGATCAGCGTGGAGACCGGCGAGATGTAGCCGATGCCCAGGCCGATCCCGCCGAGCACGCCGTACCCGAGGTAGACCAGCCAGAGCTGGCCGGTGCCGATGCCGAGCGCGCCGACCAGGAAGCCGGTGGTCCAGAAGCTCGCGGAGACGAACATGGCCTTGCGCGGCCCGTTCTTCTCCACCCAGGTGCCACCGAACGCGGCGGACAGCCCCAGCATCACGATCGCGATGCTGAAGATGATCCCGATCGCGGTCTGGCTGACGCCGAAGTGCGCGATGAACGAGTTCTTGTAGACGCTGGTGGCGTAGACCTGGCCGATGCACAGGTGCACGGCGAGCGCCGCGGGCGGGATCAGCCAGCGGTTGAACCCCGGTGGGGCCACGGTGTGCTCGCGGTCGAGCGCGGTCATAAGCGACATGATGGACGCCTCCCCTCAGGCGCCCATCATCGAACAGATTCGATCTACAAAGCAACTATTGACAACGCAACGTCAATCGCTGATCAAAACCGGACGTCGGTGCCGGCGGATGACCAGCCACACCGTCAGCAGCGCCACGGCGGTCAGGACCGCGGCCGGCGCCACCACCCACCAGACGACCGGGCGCGCTGGGAAGGCCGCGGCTCGCGGCGCCGGCCCGCCGAAGCTGCCGGCCCGGACCAGGTCGGCGGCGACGTCCATGGTGGTCACGTCGCCGGACCGGGTCCAGCCGAGCGCGCGGATCGCCATCGCGGTCACGGCGGGCAGGTCCGGGCCGGTGGCCGGCTGCCCGGTGGCGGCGTCCAGATAGGAGACTTCCCAGGTCCGGGCCGCCAGGGCGTCCCGGTCGCACCGGTCCAGGCAGCCGGTCAGCTCGGCGATCGCGATCCGGGCGCCGTCCGCGCTGAACGCGCCGGCGCCGGCGAGATACCTCCGGTCACCGAGCGTCGTGGTCCAGCTCTCCTTTCCGGTACGGTCGATCAGCCGCAGCCGGTCACCCTCGCTGACCACCAGGTGCTGCCCGTCCGGGGCGAACGCCCCGCGCGACGCCTGGCGGACCGGGTCGGCCGGGCGCTCCGCACCGATCGGCAGCACCGTGTTCGTGGCCAGGTCGAGCAGCCCGAGGCGGCTGCGGGACTCGAGCGTGGCGGTGCCCGGTTTCCGGACGTCCGCGGCGGTCGTCTCGACCAGCAGCGACCGGCCGTCCGGCGCCCAGGCGGCCGGCGCGCAGCAGCCCGCGGCGGTGAGGCCGTACCCGATGGCGACCGCCGGCAGCCCGCCGGTGTACTTGGTGCTGCGGCCGGTGGTCAGGTCGACGACGTCGAGGCCCTCGGCGTACTCGCCGGCGGTCGAGCCGGCCAGGTACCCCTGTGCCGCGGACCGGCCGTCCGGGGAGAGCAGCACGTCCTGGCCGGGGGTGACGGTGCTCCAGCCGGCGTAGAGCAGCATCCGGTAGTCGCCGCCGCGCCCGACCGCGGCCACCTTGCCCTCGGCGTCGTAGTCCTCGACGCCACGGAAGCCCAGGCTGTCCCCGCCGGCCAGCATCGAGGCCGGCCCGGGTGGGTCCTGCTGCACGGTCGCCTGCCACATCCACGGCAGGGTCAGCCCGTCCGGGACGGTGTCGCCGGGCGCGGGCCCGCCGTCCACCAGCCGGACCACGGTGGCGAAAACCACACCTGTGAATATCAGGGCTGCCAGGGTCTTCCGCATGGCCATGATCATCGTGGCGCTCCGCAAGGTGACTACCCGGAGCGGCGCGGTGACGCGATCCGCAGGTCAGCCTCGATCGCGGCGGCCGCGGCGAGCAGCGGCGGGAGCAGGCGCTCGCGTACGGTCTCGATCGTCGCCCGGGCCGCGTGCACCGAGATGTTCAGCGCCCCCGCGGCCGCGCCGGAGCGGTCCCGGATCGGCGCGGCGATCGCCCGCAGCCCCTCCTCCAGCTCCTGGTCGACCACCGCGTGGCCGGTCGCCCGGACCCGGTCCAGCTCGGCGCGCAGCTCGGCGGCTGAGCAGACGGTGCGGTCGGTGAGCTGCTCCAGTTTCGCCCGGGCCAGGTACGCCTCGAGCTCCGGCGCGGGCAACGCGGCGAGCAGCACCCGGCCCATCGAGGTGGCGTACGCCGGGAACCGGGTGCCCACGTTGATCGCCACTCGCATGATCCGGCTGGTCGGCACCCGGCTCACGTAGACGATGTCGTCGCCGTCCAGCACGGAGAGCGAGCACGACTCGCGCACCTCGCCGACCAGGCGTTCCATGTGCGGCTCGGCCACCTCGGGCAGGGTCAGGCCACCGAGGAACGCGTACCCGAGCTCGAGCACCCGAGGGGTCAGCGAGAACAGCTTGCCGTCGGTCTGGACATAGCCGAGATCGGTCAGCGTGAGCAGGAACCGGCGGGCCGCCGCCCGGGTCAGACCGCACTGCCGAGCCACGTCACTGAGGGTCAATTCGCGGTGTTCCGCGTCAAATGCACGGATCACCGCGAGCCCCCGCTCGAGCGATTGGACGTAGTACGGTTCCCGCGTCATCGGATGATCGACACAAATGATTGACGTGACACGAGCCACATCTTAGCGTTCTGCATGAGAACTTCCGTTCGTTATGCGCACACATTTACTGGAGGATGGGATATGCGGCGGCGTTTGATCGCGGGCGTGGCACTGGCCATGGTGGCCAGCACGGTCACGGCCTGTGGTTCGGACAAGGGCTCAGGCGATTCCGGCGGTTCGTCGGGTGGCGTGGACAACGTGACGGTCGGGGTCATCCCGATCATCGACGTCGCGCCGATCTACCTGGGCCAGTCCAAGGGCTTCTTCAAGACCCGCAACATCGAGCTGAAGATGGAGGCCGGCCAGGGCGGCGCGGCCATCGTGCCCGGTGTGGTCAGCAACCAGTTCCAGTTCGGGTTCAGCAACCTGACCTCGCTGATGATCGCGCAGACCAAGAACGTGCCGATCAAGGCCGTCGCGGCCGGCGTCTCCACGACCGGCGTGCAGGGCAAGGACTTCGGCGCCGTGGTGGTCAAGGGCGCCAGCCCGATCAAGACCGCCAAGGACCTGGCCGGCAAGAAGATCTCGGTGAACACGCTGAAGAACATCGGTGACACCGTGACCCGCGAGTCGGTGCGGGTGGCCGGCGGCGACCCCAGCAAGATCGAGTTCGTCGAGATGCCGTTCCCGAACATGCCGGCGGCGCTGGACAAGGGCGACATCGACGCGGCCTGGGTGGTCGAGCCGCAGCTCAGCACGATCAAGGCGGCCGGCGGCCGGGAGGTGGCCTCGACGTTCGTGGACACCGACCCGAAGCTGACCATCGCGGCGTACTTCACCTCGCAGAAGCTGCTCGCCGACAAGCCCGACCTGGTCAAGCGCTTCACCGAGGCGATGAACGAGTCGCTGACCTACGCGGACGCCCACCCGGACGAGGTGCGGCAGATCCTGTCCACCTACACCAAGATCGACGACAAGGCCCGCGCGCAGGTGGTCCTGCCGAAGTGGCCCACCGAGATCAACAAGGCGTCGGTGCAGAAGCTGGCCGAACTCGGTACCACCGACGGCATCTTCGCCAGCGCTCCGGACCTGGACAAGCTGCTGCCGTGACGACGGCTCACCGTGGCAACCCGGTCCTGCTCGGCTCCGCCGGGCTGGCCGGGTTGCTCCTCATTGTGGAACTGCTGCCGCGACTCGGCCTGGTGAACGAGCGGTACCTGCCGCCGACCAGCCGGATCGCGGCCGCGCTCGCCGACGAGGCGGCCACCGCGACGTTCTGGCAGTCGCTCGGCGACACCCTGTACGCCTGGGCGATCGGCCTGCTCATCGCGGTGGTCGCCGGCGTGCTGGCCGGCCTGGTGATCGGGTCGGTGCCGGTGCTGCGCGCGCTGACCGCCTCGACCGTCGAGTTCCTGCGGCCGATCCCGTCGGTGGCGCTGATCCCGCTCGCCGTGCTGCTCTACGGGACCGAGCTGGGCTCCACCCTGATCCTGGTCTGTTACGCCGCGTTCTGGCAGGTCCTGGTCCAGGTCCTGTACGGCGTCGCGGACGTCGACCCGGTCGCCGAGGAGACCGCGCGCAGCTACCGGTTCTCCACCTGGGGCCGGGTTCGCCACGTGCTCTGGCCGACCGCCCTGCCGTACGTCTTCACCGGCGTGCGGCTGGCGGCCTCGGTGGCCCTGGTCCTGGCGGTCACCGCCGAGCTGGTGATCGGCGCGCCGGGGCTGGGCAAGGAGATCGCGACCGCGCAGAACTCCGACGCGGTGGCGACCATGTACGCCCTGATCGTGGTGACCGGCGCCCTGGGTGTCGTGATCAACCTGCTGACTCGTACCGGCGAGCGCCGCCTGCTCGCCTGGCACCAGTCGATCAGGGGCGAGGTAGCGGTATGACCGACTGCACCGAGCGGCACCCGCGTGGAGCGCCCCCACGGGCTCGCAGGCGAGGGCCACGAGGGCATGCCCAAGGAGGCACAGCCTGATGGTCGTACTAAAAAGGATCTTGTTTGTTGTCGGGCTGCCTGCGGTGTTGTTCGCCGGATGGTTCTTCCTCAGCGAGGGCAGTGAGAGCTTCTACTCGCCGCCGCTGCGGACCATCCTCACCGCGTTCGGCGACACCTGGAAGCCGGACCGGTTGCTCGCCGACGTGGTGCCCAGCCTGCTCCGGCTGTTCGCCGGTTTCCTGCTGGCCTCGCTGATCGGCATCGCCCTGGGCGTGGCGATCGGCCTGAACCGGAATCTGCGCGCGGTCATGGAACCGGTCCTGGAGTTCTTCCGGGCCATCCCGCCGCCGGTGCTGGTTCCGGTGATCATGCTGTTCGCCGGGATCGGCGACGGCATGAAGGTGATCGTGATCGTGTTCGGCTGCGTCTGGCCGGTGCTGCTCAACACGGTGGAGGGGGTGCGCGCGGTGGACAGCGTGGTGCTGGACACCGCCCGCGCCTACGGGCTGACCGGGCCCGCCCGGCTGACCCGGGTGATCCTCCCGTCGGCCTCACCGCGGATCGCGGCGGGCCTGCGGCAGGCGCTCTCCATCGCGATCATCCTGATGGTGATCAGCGAGATGTTCGCGTCCAGCAACGGGCTGGGCTTCACCATCGTGCAGTTCCAGCGCAGCTTCGCGATCCCGGAGATGTGGAGCGGGATCATCCTGCTCGGCCTGCTCGGTTTCGCTCTCTCGCTGTTGTTCCGGCTCGCCGAACGGCGGGCGCTGCGGTGGTACGAGGGGCTGCGCGCGGCGCAGCGCCGGGCCGGCTAGGAGGGCCACGATGCTCGAAGTGAAAGGCCTGCGCAAGGTCTACAGCTCAGGCAACCGGGAGGTGGAGGCGCTGCGCGACCTCACCTTCACCGTCGACAACGGCGACCTGGTCTGCCTGGTCGGCCCGTCCGGTTGCGGCAAGACCACGCTGTTGCGGTGCATCTCCGGTCTGCTGACGCCGACCGGGGGCTCGGTCAAGGTCAACGGCAACGCGGTCACCGGTCCGCCGCCGGGGATGGCGGTGGTCTTCCAGGAGTACGGCCGCAGCCTGTTCCCGTGGGCCAGCGTCTGGGACAACGTGGAGCTGCCGCTCAAGCAGAAGAAGGTGCCGAAGGCGCGCCGCACCCAGCTGGTCGAGGAGGCACTCGACGCGGTCGGGCTGACCGGCACCGGCAAGGCGTACCCGTGGCAGCTCTCCGGTGGCATGCAGCAGCGGGTGGCGATCGCCCGCGCGGTGGCGTACGAACCGGAGACCCTGCTGATGGACGAGCCGTTCGCGGCCGTCGACGCGCAGACCCGGGCCGACCTGGAGGACCTGGTCCGGTCGCTGTGGCAGCGGCTCAAGGTGACCGTGCTGTTCGTGACGCACGACATCGACGAGGCGGTGTACCTGGGCCGGCGGGTGGTGATGCTGTCGTCGTCGCCGACCGTGGTGCAGGACGAGCTGGTGGTGGACCTGCCGGCCGAGCGGGACCAGCTGCACACCCGGGCGGATCCGAAGTTCGTCGCGTTGCGGACCCGGGTCTACGAGCAGATCCAGCTGGCCAAGAAGGGCGCTGCGGTCCAGAAATGACGGTGGGGAGTTCGGGTGCACTGCGCACCCGAACTCCCCACGTCGTTGA
>NZ_BOMS01000167.1 GCF_016862315.1 Actinoplanes palleronii
TTAGGTCCCGGCCGGCGACCGCTTTCGCCCAGACAAGCCGAGCGGCCGGCGTCGATCGCTCCCACCCGGTCTCCGAATTCGACCAGTCACTGCGGGCAGCAGGCCTCGCCCACGGCATCAAACCGTCACACTCCGTCGTCGACGCGGGTGCCCCGGCGGGGCCCGGCGCTGCCGGCGCGACCGCGATGCGGTCCGCCATCGACGATCTTGCCGCGGGGCGGCCCGGCGCTGGGGGCGCCGCTGTGGGGCGGTCCGCTGTCGACGGCATGGCTGCGGGGCAGTTCGGCGCTGATGGCACTGCTGCGGAGCGGCCGATGAGGCGCGGGGTGCTTGCGGGCCGGACTGCTGGCGGTGGCTGGGGCGGAGCGGTCCGGGGATTGGCGGATCGTGGGGCTGCGGCCGTGCGCGGGATTTCTGGGTGGCCGATCGTGGGCCGGATCCGGAAGGAAGCAGGGGCCGCCCTGATCGCGGCCCGGTCGATCCGTCCCCGCGATGCGGCCGCGGCCATCCTCTGGTCCGCGCTGAACTGGGCCGCTGACGCGTTCTGCCTGATCGCCGCGGCTCATGCGGTCGCGCTGCCGGTGAGCTGGCAGGCGATCGGGGCGGCCTACCTGATCGCCCAGGTGGTGCGGCAGATCCCGCTCAGCCCCGGCGGGCTCGGCTTCGTCGAGGCCAGCCTGGTCACCGCGTTGAGCCTGGGCGCCGCCCCGGCCACTGCGACCGCCGCGGTGCTGGTCTACCGCCTGCTGTCCTTCTGGCTGATCCTGCCCATCGGCCTGATCACGTATCTCGGCCTGCGCCGCGCCCCGGCCCGCCCGATGGACGACCTCCCCGAAGCGCCGCCGCTGCGGGTGCCGTCCCCTCCTCACCGCGAACGCGAACTCACGGCCGCCCACTGACCCACCTCTCGCCTGCCTGCGCCTGTCTGGGCCTGGCGCCGTGTTGATCTCCAAGATCGCGGTGTGTTGAGGGGGTGGCGCCGTCAGGGCGGGCGGGCGGACAGGGCTCAGGGTGGTTCGCGGCGGCGTTCTTGGCGGCGGGCGGGCACGCGCTCGACATCGATGGGCGGTAGGAGTACTCGGTCGGCGTCGGCGGGGCGGTGGGGGTCCGCGCTCGATGTCGGCGGGGCGGTTGGAGTACTCGGTCGGTGTCGGCGGGGCGGTGGGGGTCCGCGATTGGGCTTTTTGTGCGTCGGTCGCGCGGTGTGAGGGGCGGCGGCAGGACGCGATCGCGTTGTGCGGACGTTTGCCGCCCACCCCGGGGCGGTGGGGGCACGCGTCGGTCGATTGAGGACCAGTACCGCCCCTCTGGGGAGGGCTGATCTCTGCTGGCGCACTCAGGGCTCGGGGCGGTTCGCGGAAGCGGTCAGGCGGGTGGCGAGGGCGGTGATCTGGGTGCGCAGTTCGGCGGGCTGGTCGACGACGAAGGGGTGGTCGAGCGACGCGAGGACGCCGGGGATCCAGGTCAGGCTCTCGGCTCGGATGTCGACGCGCAGCCAGGGGCCGGGGGACTCGTGGATGGTGGCGACGGTGGCGGGTAGGCGGGTGCGGATCTGGGCGGTGGTGGCTTGGATGCGCAGGCGCACGTCGTAGCGGTAGTTCGCGGTGGCGAAGCCGGTGACCAGCCGCTCGGCCGGATCAAAATCGGTCGGCGGCTCGAACGAACCGGGCACCGCGCGGACCTGGCCGATGCGGTCCAGGCGGAGGGTCCGCTCCTCGCCGACCGCCGGGTCGAGGCCGATCACATACCAGCGCCCGGAGTGAACGACGAGCCCATATGGATGCAGCGCCCGCTCGCGAAATAAGCCGGGAGAACCCGGAGAGCCGGTGGAGTCCGGCGAACCGGGCGTGCCGGGGGAGTTGGGCGTGCCGGGAGCGCCGGGAGTGGTGGCGGCGGCGGGGGTGGCGTAGGTGAGGCGGATGGGCTGGTGGGTGCGGATGGCGGCGGCCAGGGGCAGCAGGATTGCGGCGTCCGGTGGGGGAGCGGACGGTGCGGTGGTCGCGGCCGTGACCAGCACGGCGTCGAGGCGGAGCTGGAGTGGCGCGGGCAGGACCCGGCGCAGCTTGGCCGCCGCGGTCTCGCCGGCCGTGCCGGTGCCGCTGGTCAGGCCGGACAGGCTCAGCAGGACGGCCAGGGCCTCGTCCTCGGCGAGCATCAGCGGGGGCAGCCGGTGGCCCCGGGCCACCCGGTATCCGCCGTAGCGGCCGCGGACCGACTCGACCGGGACGTCCAGGTCGATCAGGTGCTGGATGTAGCGGCGCACGGTGCGCCGGTCGACGCCGAGCCGGTCGGACAGGTCGGCCAGGGTGCGGACGCCACCGGACTGGAGCAATTCCAGCAGGGTGAGCACGCGGGCGGTCGGGCGGGTCATCGGCTCACCGTAAATCTGATACTGGGCGGAATCTGTCCAGTATCAGTTCTAGCGTCTCCGGCATGAACCTCGTTTCGATCCGTGCCATCACCGCCGATACCGCCCGCCTCATCGCGTTCTACGAGCAGGTGACCGGGATCAAGGCGAACCAGATCACCCCGGAGTTCGCGGAGATCACCACCGGCGCCGCGACGCTCGCGATCGCCAGCACCAGGACGGTGCCGGAATCGGTCAAGGCGGACGAAAAGATCGTGGAATTCCTGGTGGATGACGTGGACGCCGTGCACGAGCGGCTCGACGCCGCGGTGCTGCTGCCGCCGACCACGATGCCGTGGGGCAACCGGTCCATGCTGGTGCGCGACCCGAGCGGAACCCTGGTCAACCTGTTCACCCCGGTCGCGCCGGCCGCGATCGCCAAGTTCGCGCGATTCCAATAAGCGCCAGGAATTGGTGAAGCCCGGGGATATGGCCAATCCCCGGGCCTCCGTTTACCACTGAATTGCACACACCAGCACGTTTAACAGCCGGGATCATTCATAATGACATACGGGTTTTGCCGTTAAACTACCGCCGCTCGATAGCGCGGCGGGCCGGACTTGAACCGGCATCCGCTGTCTCCGTCCCGACTCGGTTGATCTGGTGATCAGTGGTGAATGCTGACGTTGGAGCGAGAATCTGAGTCTCATACCGGCTGCCTCTGCCAGTTGGGCTACCCCCGCGCGTGGTGCGGGGGGTGGGACTCGAACCCACACTGTCACCGGTCAATTCAGTTTCAGCCTCAGCTGTCAGCTTCACGCCGGATTCCCGGCGCCACCCCGCGCTCCCACGGGGAGATCATGAAGGTCACCCGAACAGGTAACCGAAGACGGCCGCGCCGACCCGCTGGTCGGTGACCTCGCTGTTGTTCGCCTCCTCGCGGGCGAACTTGACCGCGGTCTGCAGCGCCAGGACCCGCTCGAGGATCTCGTTGACCCGCCGGGCCGGCAGCGCACCGGAGAACTTCAGGGTCGTCCAGTACCCGACCGTGACGTCCTCGTAATACACCTCGACCTGGGCCGGGTGCTTCTCGGTGGCCTCGGCCTTGACGTGGTTGCGCGGCACCTTCTTGGTCCGGTTGGTGCGCACCGGCTCGGTCCGCCAACTGTCGGTGGAGTCGTCGCGGACCCAGGTCTCGGCCGCGTCCAGCACCGGCAGCTTCTTGACGAACGTGTGCAGGTCGACCAGCTGCTTCTCGAGGAATAGCAGATAGGTCACCGGCACCTGGGCGGCGATGGTGCGCCCGTCGACCACCACGTCCGCGCGGGCCACGCAGTTCGTCCAGTCCTTCGTCGCGGTCACGTCGAAGAGCCGGGTCAGCGTCACCCCGACGTCCCGCAGCACGTCCTCGGCCTTGATCTGCACCCGGGTGGACTCGGCGGGCAGCTGCTCGCCCTCCTCGTCCTTCGGCTGGTACGTCCGGGAGATGCCGGCGAGCGGGCCGGTCTTCTGCACGGCGTGGTGAGCCTCGCTGAGATCAGCGAACGCCTTGCTCTTGACGCCCTTCTCCACGGCGATGATCTGGTTCAGCTTCGGCACGGTGGTCCCCTTTCCGTCGCGAACCGTAGCAGCACCCGGCCACCATTTCCGACCCATTATGTCAACGACCAGGATCGACCCCATGCGTACGCAATAAGCGGTGCAGACGCCGCACCTCGGCCCGCAGCAGTTCCGCCTCCCGGACCACCCGCACCGTGTCCACCCAGCCGGACCACTCGCTCACCAGGTCACGGCGCCGGGCGAGCAACTCGTCGTCGGGCGCCTCGTGGTGCCGGGCCAGCACGCCGAGCTCGTCGTCCAGCGCCCGCAGCGCCGGCGGGACCGTCACGGCGTGGTGGCCGAAAGCCGGCGGTGGACCGTAGACCGCGGAGCGGAACACCTGGTAGGTGCCCTCGCGCAGCCGGTCGGGGGTGGCGCCGGCCTCGTCGAGCAGCCCGTCGCCCTCGACCGCGACGCCGATCAGCAGATGCTCGGTGCTCAGGTACCGGATCTCCTCGAGGTCCATCTCGAACCGCGCCGCCTCGAGCACCCGCGGCACGTCGGAGGTGCCGGGCAGCTCACCGGCGAGCACCTCGCCGACCCGGTGCCGCAGCCGGTCGACCGGCACGTCCAGCGTGGCCAGCACGGTGCGCGGCCCGTCCGCTTCGAGCAGCGCGTACAGATAGTGCTCGGAGCGCACACACCGGTGACCGCGGGTGACCGCCTCCCGTTCGGCACGGGCGACGACCGTCAGCGCGTCAGCGGTCCATTCCGAATGCGGCGTGTATGCGGGCATCCGGACTGTTTAGCACGCCCGCGGCGGGCACGACACGCGGCTCCACGCCGTACCGGAAAAGGGTTTTAATGCAGGAACCCGGACAGGCGGGCGGCGATGAGGGCGGGGGCGTTCAGGTCGGGCGCGTTGTGGTCCAGGTCGTCGAGCATCTCCAGGCGGGCGTCCGGGATGATGTGCGACAAGAGCGGGAGTACGCCGGTGAGATACGCCGGGGTGCGGCCCCCGCCGAGCAGCAGGGTCGGGCAGGTGACGGCGGCGTAGCGGCTCCCGTCGGAGTCCAGCCGGACGACCTCGCCGATCTCCCGCGGCGTGGTCGCCATCATCACCCTGGTGTCGGCGCCGTCCGAGCCGTGCAGCAGCAGGAACGCCAGCGCGTGGAAGACCGGCGCCGGGGCGTTGCCGACCGGGGCGAGCCGGGTCCGCCGCAGGAACAGCGTCATCGCCGCGTGGTGCCGGCCCCGCTCGACGAGCCGGGTGAAAGCGGGCAGCCAGCCGGCGTCGAATGACCCGCCGAGGCTGACGCCGGGCTCGTAGACCGCGAGCCCGGCCGGGGGCTGACGCAGCGCGGCGTGCAGCGCGATCAGGCCGCCGTAACTGTGCCCGAACAGCCATTTCGCGCCGGTCGCGGCCAGCACCGCCAGGACGTCGCCGGCCTCGCTCTCGACGCTGTAGTCCGGTCCCTGCGGTCCGGAGGCGCCCCGGCCGCGCCGATCGATCACGGTCACCCGGTAGCGGTCGGCCAGCGCGACAGCCAGCTCCCGGTAGTGGTGGGCGCGCCGGTTGTTGCCGGGCACCACGACCAGCCCGGGCCCGGCGCCGACCTCGAGAAACGTCACGGCGGTCCCGTCCGGCGCGGTGGTGCGCCCGGCCTGCCAGTTCGCGTTCGTCATCGCCGCAGCGTGCCGGGGCGCCCTGCCAAACGGCTGGCACGGTGCTGGCACGCGGGCGTTATACCCGGTTTTGCCGCGTCTTTCGTGGTACGCATGTGATCAAGCGACGTCGAGGCTTGAGGAGAGTCGCAGCATGCTGGCAGGCCGTCTGAACGTGTCCACCGGGAAGTTCGCCGTCGAGGAGGTGGACGAGCCGCACGCCGGGCGCGGGCAGGTCCGGATCGCGGTGCGCGCAGCCGGGGTGTGCCTCTCCGACGTGCACCTGATCCAGGGCATCCTCAAACCCCTGTACCTGCAAGGGGACACGGTCACTCTCGGACACGAGACCGCCGGGGTGATCGACGAGGTCGGTGAGGGCGTGCACGGGCTGACCGTGGGGGAGCGGGTGCTGCTGCAGGCCGGCGAGATCCGCGGCGGGTCGGTGCTGACCCGCGGCGTGGACTACGACGGGGGCTGGGCGCAGCACGCCGTCGCGACCGCCGGCACCGTCGTACCGATTCCGGACACGCTCTCGTTCGAGCAGGCCTGCTTCATCCCGGACGCGGTCTCCACGCCGTGGGCGGCGATCACCGCGACCGCCGGGGTGCAACCGGCCCGGGCGGTCGGCGTCTGGGGCGTCGGCGGGCTCGGCGCGCACGCCGTCCAGCTGCTGCGGATGATCGGCGCGGCCCCGATCGTGGCGATCGACCCGCTGCCCTCGGCGCGGGAACGGGCCCTGCAGTTCGGCGCCGACCTGGCCCTGGACCCGGAGGACCCGGAGTTCGCGGGCCTGGTCGGCGAGGCCACCGGCGGGACCGGTCTGGCGTACGCGTTCGACTTCGCCGGAGTGGCCGGGGTGCGGGTGCAGGCGGCCCGGTCCCTCGCCCGGTGGGGCAAGCTGATCCTGGTCGGGCTCACCGACCAGCCGCTGACCGTCCCGGACGGCACCCGGTTCAGTTTCCTGGAGCAGCAGATCCGCGGGCACTACGGCTCCGGCCCGGAACACGTCCTGGAGTTGTTGTCGCTGGTCGCGCTGCACCGGGTGGAGTTCTCCGGCTCGGTGAGCGGCACCCTGCCGCTGGCGCAGGCGGCCGAGGCGGTCCGGCAGCTCGACGCGAAGGAGAACAACCCGATCCGGTTGATTCTCATGCCGTGACCTGCGGGCGCTGATGGGCGACCATGGAACGGTGAGCAAAACCAGGTCGATCGGCTGTTATGGCGGGCCGCCACCGGATCTGCCGGATCCGGGGCGGGAGATCTGGGCGTACGACGGCGCCCTGTCGATCCTGCTCGCCCAGCTTCTCCGCGACGTCGAGGGGATCCCGCCGGAACACCGCCCGCTCTGGTGGGTGTCCGGCGTAGAGGAACTGCGCCGGCAGGCGATGGTCAGTGACCTGTTCTTCGACGTCTCCCTCGACCTGGACGCCGAGGGGCGCGAGGAGCTGGCCGAGCTGTTCGAGGAGAGCGCGGCGCGGCTGCTCGAACGGCCGCCGCGCACCCCCGGGCAGTCCGACGACTGGCACCTGATCTTCCGCGGGGACCACGCGTACGAGCCGGGGCCGGTCGCGGAACTGGGCCGGGCCCTGGCGCTGCTGCTGCGCGGGGCGCTGCCCGGCCCACCGCCCGGCACCCTGTGGCTCTACGGAGCGCCGGGCGGCCGGACCACGATCAGTCCACGGTGAAGACGGTCATGCGTCCGGGAGGCGGAAACCCGGCGCCGGGAGCAGCCCGGCCGGCGCGGCGGCCCTGGCGACCGGTGCGGTGGCACCGAACGCGATCAGCAGCAGGTCGATCAGGGCGGCGCTGAAGTCGCCGAGCCACGGGTTGACCGACACGGTCGCCTGAGTGGCGGCGTCCGCGGTGGTGAACGAGTAGGTGAGATACCCGAAGATGCCGCCGGTGTGCCCCCACACGGTCGGGCCGCCGGGCAGCGGCTGCTGGTAGATGCCGAGGCCGTAGTTCAGCTCGCCCACCGGATTCGCCAGCATCTCGGCCAGTTGCGCCCGGCGCAGCAGCCGCCCGCCGAGCAGCGACCGGTAGAACAGGTTCAGATCCGCCGTGCTGGAGACGATCTCGCCGGCCGAGTAGGCCATCGACGGGTTGAGATCGGTGAAGTCCAGCGGCACGACCACGCCGTCCTGCTCGATCGGCTCGTACCCGTGCGCGTGCGGCCCGTCGATGGTGGGATCCGTGCCGGGCACCTCGGTACCGCGCAGGCGCAGCGGCCGCAGGATCCGCCGGTCGACTTCTTTCCCGTACGCGTGCCCGGTCACCCGGCGCACGATCATTCCCAGCAGCACGTAGTTGGTGTTGGAGTACGACCAGGAGGTGCCCGGTTCGAACACCGGCGGCTGCCCGGCCGCGAGCGCGACCAGCTCCTCCGGCCGGAAGGTCTTGTACCGCACACGCAGGATGTCCTCGACGCTGGTGAACAGCGCCTCGGTGTAGTCGAACACCCCGCTGGTGTGCTGCATCAGCTGCCGGACCGTGATTTGCGCGCCGTTCGGCAGCGCGCCCGGCAGCCACCGTTCGAGGGTGTCCTCGAGGCTCAGCCGCCGTTCACCGACCAGCTGTAGGATCACGGTGGACACGAAGGTCTTGGTGATGCTGCCGACCCGGAACTGCCCGGTGACCACCGGCCGGGCCGGCCGCCCCAGCTGCGCCACCCCGCTGGACGAGCGCCAGCTGCCGGCCGGACTGTCCACCCGGGCCAGCGCGGCGGTCGCCCCGGTGGCGACGATCCGGTCCAGGGCGGCCTGTAACGCCTCCCGGTCCAGCCCGCCGGACGACGCTGCGGCCGGTGCGGCGGTTCCCGCGCCGGCAACGAACGCGGCGGCCGCGGATCCGGCCAGGACAGTGCGACGACTGGGCATGATGCGTCTCCCCCCGAGCGACGTTGACGCAGCCGACGCTGCCACTGCCAGTGACAGCAGTCAATGCCGCGGATCCCTGGTGCGACCCCTACGGGCGGTCCCGGTGGTAGGCGCCCGGCCAGGTGAAGTACCAGCGTTCGTGGTGAGGGAGACGAGATGCGCCGACAGTCCGGAGCGGTAGACGGCTCGGTCGTGTCGGTCATCTGCCTCAGGAAGACGCCACTTCATGGTTTCTCTGTTGCACGTGCTCGGCCAGAAGTGATCGCATGGGCCATGGTTGATGTCGCCGCGCTGCTGGCCGCCTACGACGCGCAGATGCGGATGCCGCCCGGCGCCGTCCCGTCCGGCGTGACCCACGAGTACGACGGACCGGTGCTCCGGATCGTCGGCGGGCACGTGGGGCGGATCCGGGCGCCGCGCGACGTCGGCGTCACCGGCGCTGCCCTGGACCGGCTGATCGCCCGCCAGCGGGACTACTTCCAGGCCCGCGGTCAGGGCGTCGAGTGGAAGGTGCGGGCGCACGACCTGCCCGCGGAACTGCCCGAGCGGCTGCTCGCGGCCGGTTTCGTGACCGAGTCGCCGTCGGCGGTACTGGTCGGCGTCGCCGCCGAGGTGGCCGCCGACCCGGTCCTGCCCGGCGGCGTGACGCTGCGGGCGGTCAGCGCGCCCGACGACCTGCGCCGCATCGCCGACCTGCAGACCGAGGTGCTGGGCATCGACCTGTCCTGGGTCGCGGAGGACCTGCACTCGCGGGTCTCGGCCGATCCCGGCCAGATCAGCATCCTGGTGGCCGAGGCCGGCGGCCGGGTCGTCTGCTCGGCGTGGGTCATCTACAACCCGGGCACCGAGTTCGCGGCGCTGCTGGGCGGGGTGACCCTGGAAGAGTGGCGGGGCCGCGGGATCTACCGGGCGCTGCTCGCCACCCGGGCCCGGGAAGCGGCCGCCCGCGGCTTCCGGCTGCTGCACGTCGACGCGTCCCCGGCCAGCGCCCCGATCCTGCGCCGCTGCGGCTTCCACGACATCACCACGTCGACGCATTACCAGTGGACGCCGCTACAGCTGGATGCGGCGCTCCAGGGCTGAGGGGTCGTCGAGGTCGCCGTAGCGCAGCTCGGCCCAGCGATCGGCGGCGGGGAAGTCCTTGACGAGCTGCTCCACCGAGGCGAGCAGGCGGTCGGCGTCCGGGCCGTAGAGATACAGCGTCACCTGGCCGCCACCGAACTCGTCGCCGTCGAGCTCGCCGGTGTCGTCCGCCGCGATCGCGGCCTCGATCGACCGCTCGAGCCGGCGCACCGCCGCGACCTGCTCGCTCGTCGGCAGGCCCTCGCCGTCGAGGTCCAGCCCGATCTGCACGGCCTGTTCCGTCACCGGCTCACCATCGCATTTTTCGCCGGGCCGTTCAGCGGCCGTCGAGATGTTCGCGGACCAGGGCGGCGATCGGGGCGAGTGCGGCGCCGAGGTGGCGTTGCTGTGCGGCGTCGAGCGGGCTGAACACCAGCTCCCGGACCTTGTCGACGTGCGCCGGGGCGCTGTCCTCGACCTTGCGCAGGCCGGTGTCGGTCAGGGTCGCCAGGGTGTACCGGCCGTTGTCCGGGTCGGGGTAGCGGGTGACCCAGCCCTGCTGCTCGAACCGGACCATCAGCTTGGACAGCCGGGGTTGCGTGCTGTCGCACTGCGCGGCCAGGTCGCTGAGCCGCATCGTGTGCGCCTCGGTCATCGACAGCCGGGCCAGCACGCTGTACTCGAAGTTCGAGATGCCCTCGTCCCGCTGCAGCTGACGGTCCAGCAGCATCGGCAGCGCGACGACCACGGTGCGCAGATCCTGCCACAGCTTCTGCTGCTCGTCGTCGAGCCAGTGCGGTGAACCGGTCATGCCGACAGCCTACTTGACTTGCCTGGGCAAGTCATAAACACTCGTCCTCAGTTGCCCAGGCAAGTCAGCCGGGGTGCGAGACACCATGAGGAGAGCGCCGTGAAGGCGATTCGCTACCACGAGTTCGGCAGCACCGAGGTCCTGCGTCAGGAAGAGGTGGAGCGCCCGGTCCCGGGTGCCGGCCAGGTGCTGGTGCGGGTGGCGGCCACCTCGTTCAACCCGGTCGACGACCACATCCGGCTGGGTGTCCTGGCCGCGATGATCCCCACCCGGCTGCCGATCACCCCGGGCCTCGACGTGGCCGGCACCGTCGCCGAGCTCGGCGACGGGGTCAGCGGGCTGCGGGTCGGCGACCCGGTCATCGCGATGTTCCCGCTGGACCAGCACGGCGGCGCCGCCGAGTACGCCCTGGTGGCGGCCGACCTGGTCACCGCCGCGCCCGGCAGCATCACCCTGGCCGACGCCGCGGCGCTACCGCTGACCGGGCTGGCCGCCCGCCAGGCCGCCGTCGAGCTCGCCGGGATCACCGCCGGGCAGACGGTTCTGGTCAACGGGGCCGGCGGCGCGGTCGGTGGCCTCGTGGTCCAACTCGCCGTCGAGGCCGGTGCGACGGTGACCGCCGTCGACGGGGCGCAGCACGCGACCCGCCTGCTCGGCTACGGCGCGGCGACGGTCGTCGGCCCGCTGGACCTCGACGCCGGCCCGGCCGCCGTCGACGGCCCGTTCGACGTGGTGGTCAACCACGTCCGGCTGGCCCCCGACGACCTCGCGAAGCTGACCCGGTACGTGGCCGACGGCGGCATCGTGGTCAGCTCAGCCGGCCCGGTGCCGGCTGACGAGGCGCGCGCGGTGCGTACCGCGGGGGTCTGGGTCGGCCCCGACGCCGCCCACCTGGCCGACCTGGTCTCCCGGATCGACCGCGGCGTGCTCCGGCTGCACATCGCCGACCGGCGCCCGCTGGCCGAGCTGCCGGCCGTCCATCAGGACGCGAGCACCGGCAAACTGCTCGGCAAAACCGTCATCGTCGTCGCCTGATCACGGCGTCGGCTCGGGTGCCTGACTGGAGGCGTTGTAGGCGTTCTTCGCGGCGACCACGGACGCCTGGACGTGCTCGGGGTCGACGCCGCTGACGTTCAGCGGCGGGTGCAGGCGCCGGACGAGCTCGGCCTCGGTGGTCACCGACTGCTCGTCCTCGGCCCAGGTCAGCAGCAGGTGCGCGGACATCCACGCGGTCAGCCGGTCCTCGTCCTCGGGCACCAGGACCACGCGGTCGGTCCAGGTCGTCCGATAGCCCTCGGACATCAAAAGACCAGCCAGCGTACGACGCAGCGTCGAACTCCCGGACCGCCGCAGATGATTGCGTACGATCCGCCCGCGCAGGCTGGTCGCCCGCCCGAGATACAGCAGGCGCAGCCCCGGGACGGCCCGGTTCGGCGTGCCGGGCAGCTCGGGAAAGACCGAGGGCGCGGCCCACCACGCGTAGACACCACCGCCTCGGCCGACCCGCTTGGCCGCGATGTCGAGCTTCTGCGGCGCCACGGACAGCCGCCGCAGCGACTCCTCCGCCCGAGCCAGCACAGCGGGAGAGGCAACAGGTCGTACTTCGGGACTGGTCATCGGGTCCAGCTTAGTGTCCGGCCCGGTGACGGCGTCTCGGCTGGTTTCCCGGGGTGTCTCGAGGGCTCGGAGACACCCCTGGAAACCAGCTCGAGATCGGCTCAGGTCAGCGGCCCTGCGGCGGGGCCGGGGTCTGGTCGGTCCACTGGGCGGTGAGCACCGCCGCTGCGGACTCCTTGCCGCCCCTGCTGAGGTCCGGCTTGCCGTCCTTGCCAGGGGTGGCGCCCTGCATGCCGCCGCCGAGCAGCTGGTAGGTCGTCGGGTCGAGGATCAGCCAGGACCGGTTGACGAACGTGCCCGCGGTCTGGGTCAGCTCCACGGCGACCCCGGTGCGCCCGGTGACGTCGGCACGCGACCCGGCGTTGACCACGCCGGACAGCGTGGACAGCACGGTGAAGGCGGCGGCGCGCAGCTCCGGTTGCGCCGGCGCCTCGGTCAGCAGGTGGCCCAGCAGGGCGAACACCGCGGCATCGGTGGGCTCACCACCCTGTTTGGTGATCAGCGTGTCCACCTCGGCGCGCAGTTTCGCCGGGTCGGCCGGCAGCGCGGCCAGCCCGGCGTTGTCGCTGTCACCGGTGGACCGGGTCAGTTCGGCCCTGCCCGGGCCCATCCGGCGGATGACGTGGCCGCCCTGCGGGGAGTCGGCCGGGCCGAGGTCGAACGTGCGGGGCGAACCGGCGCGCTTCCACGCGGCCTCGTCGTCGGCGGTGCGGGGCTGGAAGCCCAGCGACTGCCGGCCCTCCCAGGCCTGCCCGCCGGGGTCGCGCGGCGTCCAGGTCTCGGTCAGCCGGCGCTCGGCGACATGGAACGTCTCGCCCTTGACGCGCACCGGCAGGTACAGCGCGCCCTCGGCGACCGTGGCGACCCGCCAGTACCGGCCGGTGCCGGCCGTGCCCTCGACCCGCTCGGCCGCGGCCAGCAGCAGTTGCGGCGCGCCGGCGTCGGCGCGCGGGCCGGTCGGGGGCGCCGCCACCCCGGGGGCGCCACCGCTGCCGGTCGCGCCCAGCCCGGCCGGGCCGCCGGTGCCGGCCGCCATCACCAGCGCGACCCCGGCGGCCGCCGCGACCAGGCCGCCACCGGTCAGCGACACCCGCCACGACGGCGCACGCCGCCGCGCCGGTCGCCGGCCCGCGATCGCGTCGGTGAGCTGCCGGCGGGCGGCCGCCGTGGTGTGCGCGGCCGCCGGGGGCTCGGCGAGCAGCGTACGGATGACATGGTCTTCGGTGTGCATCATGCTTTCCCTTCGTCGATGCGGGTGGGGTCGTCGCCGCCGAACGCCGCGCGGACGGCACGGCGGGCGCGGGTGAGCCGGGATCCGACAGTGCCCGGCGGCACACCGAGCGCGGCCGACACCTCGGCGTAGTCGAGCTGGGCGACCGCGGTGAGCAGCAGCACGTCGCGGTCCCGGGCGGGCAGGGCGGCCAGTGCGCGGGCCAGCGCCGGTTGCAGCGCACCGGCGGTGACCCGGGCGACCGTCGCGTCGTCACCGGACGTTCCGCGGTCGGCGACGGCGCCGGCCCGGGCCAGCGCGCGATAACGGCGCTGCTCGTCGCGGCGCTGCCGGTGGATCAGGTTGGTGGCGATGCCGTAGAGCCAGGCGCGGACGTTGCCGCCACCCGGCCCGTCGGTGCGGAACCGTTCGCGGGTGCGGAACGCGACCAGGAACGTCTCGGCGGCCAGGTCGTCGCCGCGCTCGCCACCGAGCCGGCTGGCCGCGTAGTGCCGCAGCTCGGCGAAGTACCTGTCGAACAGCACCGCGAACAGGTCGGGGTCGGCCCGCGAGCCGAGCAGGGTGGTGACGTCCGGGTCGCTGCTGACCGGGTCGTGCCGCAGCCGGTGGGCGTCGAGGGCGGTCACAGATGGTTCACGAGGCGGGCCTCCCAGGCTCCGTGTGGATCGGACAACCATGAATGCCCGAACCCCGAGACCGCCTTCACGGCGGCGGGTTCGTCCGCCGACGCTTGCTTATTTCGTACGAAATGAAGCCCGGCCTGTCGTCGGCAATCGTCTGTCGATGTCGGTCAGGACCCTGGCGGGCGGCCCTGTGCGCCGGCTCGGTGACCAGGGTGCGGTACGGCGTTACGCTCGCGGGATGACGGCCAGCCTGAGCCCGGACATGTTCGACCCGGCCTGCCCGACGACCGTGATGCCGTTCCAGATCGGTGACAAGTGGACCGCGATGGTAGTGCTGTGCCTGGAACACGGGCCACGCCGGTTCAGCGAGCTGCGGGTTCCGCTGCGCACGGTCACGCCGAAGGTCCTCGCCGAGACGCTGCGCGCGATGGAACGCGACGGCCTGGTGACCCGCACGGCCTACGACGAGAACCCGCCGCGGGTGGAATACGCGCTGACCCCGCTGGGCCGTAGCATGCTCGACCTGGTGGCCGCCGCCCGCGCCTGGTGCGCCGAGCACATGGGCGACCTGCTGGCCGCCCGCGCCGCCTTCACCGAGCGCTCCTGAGCCGGAGCGGTCGGATCGGCGGCTGGCTAGACTCCCGCGGTGGCGGGCCGTAGCGCAGAGGTCGTCGCGTCTCCCTGCAAAGGAGAAGGACGCCGGTTCGACTCCGGCCGGTCCGCCACCTCCGACCCGAAGCGAAAAGGTAGCGGTGGATCTGGAACGGCGGCGGGACCGGGAACGGTACGCGCGGGAACTCGCCTACGCGGCGCCGCCCGGGATGGTGGCAGCCGCGACGGCGGCCCGGCTCGCCGGTGACTGGCGGGGCGCCTGTGCGGCTTCCGGGGTGGAGGTGCGCATCGACCCGAGCGACGCGGCCTTCCTCGCGGCGGATCTGGCCGGTCTGGCACCCGACCTGCTGCGCCGGCACCTGCCCCGGGCCGGGAACCACGCGGTGCGGCCCGCCCTGTCCGTGGTGCTGTCCCGGCGGGCCACCGTGGAACCCCGCACCCCGGTGCTGCTGCTGACCACCCCGCCGACTGTGACGGCGCCGCAACGGCTGGAGCTCACGGTCAGCTGCCTGGCGGAGCTCGACCGCGACTGGCTGGACCTGCCGCCCTGGGCGTGGCACGCGAGTGAGGTGGCCGACCGGCGCTGGGCGTACGGGGCTTCTGCGGAGCGGGCGGCGTGGCACTTCGCGGACGGAACGGCGTACCCCCGAGGAACCTCGACCCCGGCGGACCTGCGAGGGACCGTGGACCCGGCGCCGGATCGCGCCGCCGAGTTCGAGCGGCTTCTCCGCGCCATCGCGCCGGAGGGGATGGAGGAGCTGTACCGGTCGGCCGGCCTCGACACCGATGACCGATACCGATCGGAGTGGTACTCGCGGCTGCTCACCGCCGAGCAGGACCGGCTCCCGTTGCTGGCCGCCGAGACGCGGCGGCTGGCCGGCCGGTACGGCGAGCTGGCGACGGTGTTCCCGACGCTCGTCGCCGGCGGGCTGGAGCTGCGGGTGTCCGAGGAGGGGACGCCGGTGGTCGGCATCTGGAACCGGCGGCGACGCCGGGGCGGCCCGCCCGGTCCTTACGGGCTCGGCCTCGCGGCGCCGCTGGACGTGGCGTTGCTGCGCTGGGGCGCGCTGAGCCGCGACGAGCTGCACCCGCTGGTGCACGAGGCGCTGTTCCCCGGGCGGGTGCAGCGGTGGCGGCCGGTCGGTCACGACTCGTCCGCGACGATCCGGGTCCGGTGCGGGGCGGACTGGCACCTCGTCGAGATCGCCGGGGCGAGCCTGCGACTGCCGGACCACGACGAGGTCGAGGTGCGGCGGGAGACGATGCTCGCCGTGCTCGGGGGACGCAGCTCCGGGTGTGCGGCGGCGCTGGCCGCGTTCCGTACCGGACAGAAACCGATGCCCAAAGAGATCCGCAAGTGGCGGCGGCATTTCTTCGCCCGCCTGGTCCACGGCGACACCGCGACCGTCCTGGCGGACCTGGCGGCCGGTTGTGATCAGCTGCTGCGCGATCCGCAGGGGCGCACCCTGCGGCAGGCCGCGGCGGCGGCTGGCGCGGAAACCGTGGTGGCCGCGCTACCCGGCTGACCGGACCGACGAGCCGCGGACCTGCAGCGTGGCGGTGGCGCGGTAGCGGCGCGGCTCGGTGCGGCCCTGCAGGCGTTCGAGCAGCATCGTCGCGGCCTGGGCGCCCATCTCCATGCCCTGCTGGTCGACCGAGGTGAGGTCGATCAAGGGGTGCGCGGCCAGGTCGGTGTTGTCATAACCGGTCACCGCGATCTCGCCGTGCCGGCCGGTGGCGGCGATCTCGGCGAGCACGCCCATCGCGATGTCGTCGTGGCCGGCGACGATCGCGGTCGGCGGTTCCGGGCGGGCCAGCAGGTCAGCGGTGGCGGCGCGGGCCAGGTCCGGTACGTCCTCGCGGCGGGCGATCTGGATCAGGTCGGCGAGACCGGCCTCGGTCATCACGGTGCGGTAGGTCTCCAGGCGGACCGCGTGCGGGGTTCCCGAGCCGGGGCGGGTGACGGCCTCCGGTTCGGTCAGGTGGGCGATCCGGCGGTGACCGAGGTCGAACAGGTGCGTCATGATCGCGCGGGTGCCGCCGATGTCGTCGCCGACCACCGTGTCGTAGCCGGTCGGGTGGTCGTGGCGGCCGAGCATGACCACCGGGATCCGGCGGCCCAGGTCCTCCAGCCAGGCCGGGTCGACCAGCGGCGAGATCGCGATGATGCCGTCGACGAGGCCGTCGGCGAGCGATTCCAGGGTGTCGTACTCCGGGCCGTGCGCCGGGGCGAGGACCAATTGGTACGGAGTGCCGGCGACGGCCTGCTTGGCGCCTTCCATGATCTGGGTCATGAAGCGGGCGCTGACGTGCGGTATCTCCAGCCCGAGGCGATAGCTGGAGCCGCGTAGGGCCCGGGCGGCGACACTGGGGCGATAGCCGAGCTCGCCGATGGCGGCTTCGACACGTTCGCGCATGGCGGGGCTCACGCCGTACGCATTGCGGATCACCTTGGAGACCGCGGCCCGGGAGACGCCCGCGGTCTGAGCTACGTCGCTGATCGTGACCGAGCGGCCCTTCGTGATCGACATAGCCGCAACTGTAGACCGCTCCGCATCTTTTGAAACGTTTCGAAATCGCCCTTGTGTGCCATGCGTAGATCGGTCTACTGTGACGCCAGTTACACGCGGAGACCGATCTACAAACATGCGCGAAACCGGAGGTTCACCGATGAGATACAGTGCCGCGGTTCTGCTCGCGGGCGTGCTCACCCTGTCGGCCTGCAGCGCCGGCTCGCTGGGGTCGAACGACGACGACGGGTCCGGCAAGACCGCGATCACCTTCCTGACCAACAACGACCCGGCGAACGTGAAGGTGGCCGAAGGGGTCATCGCCGCCTTCGCCGCCAAGAACACCGACGTCACCGTCAAGCTGGACACCCGGCCGCAGGGCAGCGAGGGCGACAACCTCGTCAAGACCCGCCTGGCCACCGGGGACATGGCCGACGTCTTCGAATACAACTCCGGCTCGCTGTTCCAGGCCATCGCGCCGCAGGCGAACCTCACCCCGGTCACCGGCGAGTCCTGGGTCGGCGACCTCGATCCCACGTTCAAGCAGGTCGTCTCGGCGGACAACGAGGTCTACGGCTCGCCGTGGCAGAACATCACCGGCGGCGGGATCTTCTACAACAAGCCGCTCTATACCAAGCTCGGCCTGCAGGTGCCCAAGACCTGGGCCGACTTCATGGCCAACAACGCCAAGCTCAAGGCCGAGGGGGTCACCCCGGTCGAGCAGACCTACAGCGAGTCGTGGACCTCGCAGGTGCTGGTGCTCGCCGACTACCACAACGTGGCCGCCGCCGATCCCGGCTTCGCCGACAAGTACACGAACAACCAGGCCAAGTTCGCCACCACGCCGCAGGCGCTGGCCGGCTTCCAGCGCCTCGAGGAGCTGAAGAAGGCCGGGTACTGGAACGCCGACTACGCCTCGGCCAAGTACAACGAGGGCCTGGCCGCCGTCGCCACCGGCAAGGCCGGGCACTACCCGATGATCACCTTCGGGGTCACCGCGATCGAGACGGCGGCGCCCGGCAAGGTCGGTGACGTGGGCTTCTTCGCGATGCCCGGTACCGACGCGGCCAAGAACGGCGTGACGCTCTGGGAGCCGTCCGGCATCTACATCCCGAAGAGCACCGAGGGCGACAAGCTCGCGGCGGCCAAGAAGTTCCAGGCGTTCCTGGCCTCCCCGGACGGCTGCGCGGCCCAGGCCGCCGCCACCCCGGTGGGCGGTCCGTTCGCGGTCAAGACCTGCAAGCTGCCCGACGACGTCGCTCCCGCGGTCAAGGACCTGAGTGCGTACGTCGACGCGGGCGCCGCCAGTCCCGCGCTCGAATTCCTCTCACCGATCAAGGGCCCGGCGCTGGAGCAGATCACCGTCGAGGTCGGGTCCGGGATCCGGTCCGCCGAGGCCGGCGCGAAACTGTACGACGAGGACGTCAAGAAGCAGGCCCAGCAGCTCGGCCTCAAGGGCTGGTGATGGCGACCGCGACGGCTGGTCGGCGGAGTACGTACCCGTACTGGTTCCTGATCCCCGGCGGGCTCATCTTCACGGTTTTCTTCCTGGTCCCGTCGGTGATGGCGTTCTACTTCAGCCTGACCCGGTGGACCCTGTTCGACCAGGAGTTCATCGGCCTGGACAACTACGTCCAGTTCTTCCGGGAACCGGCGCTGGCCTCCGGGCTGACACACACCCTGATCTACGCCCTGGTCACCTCGGGGCTGAAGGTGGTCCTCGGGATGGCCCTGGCCATCCTGCTGACCGGGCCGATCATCGGGCGCGGCTTCATGCGCTCGGTCGCGTTCTTCCCGGTGCTGGTCAGCACGATCGGGGTCGGGCTGACCTTCCAGGTGCTCATGCACCCGACCAAGGGGATCATCAACCAGGCACTCGCGGTGATCGGCATCGACGGGCCGGCCTGGCTGGTCGACCCGAGCTGGGCGCTGCTGTCGGTCGCGCTCGTCGACGTCTGGCAGGGCGTCGGGCTGGCCACCGTGATCTACATGGCCGGCATCCTGACCATCCCCGGCGAGTACTTCGAAGCGGCCAAGATGGACGGAGCCAGCGCCTGGCACCGGTTCCGGCACGTCACGCTGCCGCTCGCCAAACCGGCCACCATCTCGGTGATCATCCTGTCGCTGATCGGCGGGCTGCGGAAGTTCGACCTGATCTGGGCGATGACCAAGGGCGGTCCGGGCTTCACGTCCGACGTGATGGCCTCGGTGGTCTACAAGCAGTACCAGGCCGGTTTCTACGGGCTGTCCACGGCCGGCAACGTGGTGCTGTTCCTGCTGGTCATCCTGATCGTGCTGCCGCTGTTCTGGCTGGTCAACCGCAAGGAGGAGTCGTGAATCGTTCCCGGATTCCGCTCAGCGGGTTCGCGATCGTGCTGTTCGCCGTGGTGTTCCTGGTGCCGTTCGCGTTCATCCTGCTGACCGCCGCGAAGACCCAGTCGGAGTCGGCGCTGCTGGACTTCTCCTGGCCCACCCAGTGGGCGTTCGTGCAGAACCTGCAGGCCGTGATCGAGGCCCGCGACTACCTGCTGATCATCGCGTTCATCAACAGCACCATCCTGACCGTGGTCAGCGTCGCCGTGGTGGTCGTCCTGGCCGCGATGGCCGCGTTCGTGCTGCAGCGGCGCAAGTCGCGCTGGACCGGCGCGCTCAACCTGATCGTGCTGTCCGGGCTGGTCATCCCGCCGGCCGTGGTGCCGACCATCTGGGTGCTGCAGAAGACCCAGCTGTTCAAGACCATGCCGGGGCTGATCCTGGTCGAGATCGCCTACGCGATGGCGTTCTGCGTGCTGCTGTTCCAGGCGTTCATCGCCAGCGTCCCGCGCGAGCTGGACGAGGCGGCGACCATCGACGGGGCCGGGCCGGTGAGCCTGTTCTTCCGGGTGGTGTTCCCGCTGCTGCGGCCGATCATCGTGACCGTCGTGGTGGTGCAGTCGGTGTTCATCTGGAACGACTTCGCCAGCCCGCTGTACTTCCTGCCCGGCGACGAGAACGCCACCGTGCAGCTCACCCTCTTCACGTTCCAGGGCCAGTACAACAACGCCTACAACCTGCTGTTCATGGACGTCCTGCTGGTGACGATCCCGCCGCTGATCCTGTTCGCGATCTTCCAGCGGCAGATCGTTTCCGGCATGGTCTCCGGCTCGGTAAAGGGCTAGGGCCTGTCGATGAAAGGTTTCACGATGCACGACTCGACCGCACGGATGATCACGCCAGCCACCGAGCTGGGCAGTGCCCCGTGCTTTCGGACCGAGATCGACCTCGACACCGGCCACGGCGACGTCGTCGCGGCGACACTGCGGATCAGCAGCCTGGGCGTGCACGAGGCCCGGATCGACGGGCAGCCGGTCGGCGACGACGTGCTCAGCCCGGGCTGGAGTTCCTACGAGCACCGGCTCCGCTATCTGAGCCACGACGTGACCGGGCTGCTCACGGCCGGTTCCGTGCTGACCGTGCAGGTCGGCAACGGGTGGTACCGCGGGCGGCTGGGCTTCATGGGCGGCCGGGCGTTCTACGGCGACCGGCTCGGGGTGATCGCCGACCTCGAGATCCGGTTCGCGGACGGGCACCGGCAGGTGGTGGTCACCGACGAGAGCTGGACCGCCGGCGGGTCCGACGTCATCGCCGATGATCTGTACGACGGGCAGACCATCGACGCGCGCCGCCGTACGACCGCGCCGGGGTGGTCGCTGCCGGTGCGGGTGCTGGACTTCGATCGGCGGCGGCTCACGCCGTACATCGGACCGGCAGTGACCCGGCAGGATCTCGTCGCGCCCAGCAAGGTCTGGGAGTCGCCCACCGGGCGGATCCTGATCGATTTCGGGCAGAACCTTGTCGGCTGGGTGCGGTTCACCACCACCGGACCGGCCGGCTCGGAGGTCCGGCTGCGGCACGCCG
Organism: Actinoplanes palleronii; assembly: GCF_016862315.1. Lineage (GTDB taxonomy): Bacteria > Actinomycetota > Actinomycetes > Mycobacteriales > Micromonosporaceae > Actinoplanes > Actinoplanes palleronii. Next base: position 20,788 of record NZ_BOMS01000167.1, read on the forward strand.
AGGTTCTCGAGGCCGGCGAGCTCGGCGTGCGGCCGCTGCGCGACGCCCAGGCCACCGACCGGTTCATCCGCAGCGGCGGCGTGGACTTCTTCGAGCCGACCATGACGTTCCACGGCTTCCGGTACGTGGAGGTCACCGGCCTGTCGCTGGCCGAAGCCGATCAGCTGGAAGCCGTTGTGGTGCACTCCCAGCTGCGGCGCACCGGCGAGTTCGCCTGCTCCGACGAGTTGCTCAACCAGCTGCACCGCAACGTGGTGTGGAGCACCAAGGGCAACTTCCTGGACCTGCCCACCGACTGCCCGCAACGCAACGAGCGGCTCGGCTGGACCGGTGACCTGGCCGTTTTCGCCCCGTCGGCGGCGTACCTGTTCGACGTCGAGGCGTTCCTGGCCGACTGGCTCGCCGACCTGGCCGCCGAGCAGCAGGCCGCCGACGGGCTCGTCCCGTTCGTGATCCCGGACATCCTGAAGTTCCAGCCGCACCCGCCGGAGTTCCCCGACCCGGACAGCACCGCGTTCTGGTCGGACGCCGCGGTGTGGGTGCCGTGGACGCTGTGGGAGGCGTATGGGTCTCGTGACCTGCTGGAACGGCAGTATCCATCGATGGCCGCGCACGTGCGGCGGGTGCGTACGCTGCTGTCGCCGTCCGGAGTGTGGGACGGGTCGTTCCAGTTCGGGGACTGGCTCGACCCGGACGCGCCGCCGGACGCGCCGGCCAAGGCCAAGGCCGATCCGGGGGTGGTGGCGACGGCGGCCTACTACCGGTCGCTCACGACGGCGGCGGCGACGGCCGCGTTGCTGGGCTTTGCGGAGGATGCCGCGGAGTTCGGTGCGCTGGCCGAGCGGACCCGAGCGGCGTTCCATGCGGAGTATGTCGCGGCGGACGGCACGATCCGCTCCGACTGCACGACGGTGTACACGTTGGCGATCGTGTTCGGGCTGCTCTCCACTGCCGCTGCGGATTCCGCCGGGCAGCGGCTGGCGGCGCTCGTGGCCGCGAGTGGGTACCGGGTGTCGACCGGGTTCGCGGGGACGCCGTACATCACCGAGGCGCTGACCAGGACCGGTCACCTGGAGGACGCGTACCGGCTGCTGACGGAGCGGTCCTGCCCGTCGTGGCTCTACCCGGTCACGATGGGGGCGACCACGATCTGGGAACGATGGGACTCGATGCTGCCCGACGGCTCGGTCAACCCGGGGGAGATGACCAGTTTCAACCACTACGCACTCGGGGCGGTGGCGGACTGGATGCACCGTACCGTCGGGGGTATCGCTCCTCTTTCCCCCGGATATGCGCGAGTGTCGATCGCGCCGCGCCCCGGCGGGGCCCTGACCTGGTGCCGCTCCTCCCTGGAGACCCGCCACGGCCGGATCGAGGTGTCCTGGACCCTCACCGGCGGCACCCTGAAGGTCACCGCGACGCTCCCACCCGGAGTAACCGGCCTCCTCTCCCTCACCGGTCACCCCCCAGTGGAGCTGACCGAAGGCACCCACCACTGGCCCGCCTGAATTCCGCACCGTCCCGAAATGCCGACGGGCCGCGACCCTCATCGGGATCGCGGCCCACCTCGGCAAATCCGCACCGTCGCGGACCCCGGCCCGCCGATTCCCGCCCAGCCCACCGGAACGCGCGAGGTAGCCGTCGTCTCACGGCCAACCCTTTCCGGTACGGATGACGGAGCGCCCGTCCGTAGGCTACGAGCCACGTCCCGCCCGTGAGGCGGCGCGACGCCCGCAGCCGCCCGGGACCGCTGCGCGCCTCCCGGCCCCCCGGCTGGTCCACAGGGGTGTCTCCCAGCGCTGAGGGACCCCCGAAAACCAGCCCGACCCAGCCGGCTGGCTTTGCGGGGTGTCTCCGGTTCGCTGAGACACCCCGGAGGACTAGCCAAACGCCGACCCGCGCGGTCAGCTGACGGAGTGGAGCAGGAAATCGACCAGCTGGTGGGCGTGGCGGGGGGCGGCCTTGAGGCGGGTGGCTCGCTCGTCGGGTGGGGTGGTGAGGGCGTGCATCATGGCGCCGCCGGTGAGGGTGTCGACGAGGAGCGTTATCGGGACCGAGTCGGGGAGTTCGCCGCGTGTGACGCCGCGGCGGACGATGTCGCGCGCGGCCGAGATCTGCGAGGAGCGGATCCGGGCGTAGTGCTCGGCGATGCCGGGGATGGTGGCCGCCTCGAGGTTCAGGCGCAGGGCGGCGCGGCTGCCCGGGCCGATGTAGAGCGTGAGGATCTGCGTGGCCAGCTCGACCAGGTCGCCGTGCAGGGTGCCGGTGTCGACGTCGGAGACCCGGGGGAGGCCGGCCGTCAGCGCGTCGGTGAGCAGAAGCTCCTTGCTGCTCCAGCGTAGATAGAGGGTGGCCTTGCCGATCCCGGCGCGGCGGGCGACGGTCTCCATCGCGAACCCGGCCCAGCCTGCCTCGCCGAACACGTCCAGAGCGGCCTGGGTGATCCGGCGGTCGACCTCGGGGTCCCGTGGCCGGCCCGGGCCGGACGGGGCAGCGCTCACCGCGGCCACCTCCCGGATTGCTGAACGGTTCGCGTCCAGGTTACTTCCTCGGGAGGCGCCACATCGTCGCCCGGGACGGGTGAGGGCCGGGCGTCGGCCCGGGGGTGAAGGCGACTGCTGAGACCGTGTGGGGCTGTGGGAACAATGGTGGACCGGGATCGCCTCCGCGCAGCGGGGTCGGTGGCGAGTGGGGCCGCCGTGGCTCGACACTGAATGCGTAATGAGGTTATGGACATGGTGGCCGGGGAAAGTCGTGGGTCACAGTTGCTGCCGGTGCTCGCGCAACTGGTTCGCTATCTGCGCCAGCTGGAAGGGCCGGACAACCCGAGCTCGATCGCGCTCTCGGTGCTGCGCCGGCTTGTCGACGAGGGGCCGGGGCGGGTGACCGATCTGGCCAGGCTGACCCGGGCGTCGCAGCCGGGGATGACCCAGCTGGTCGGCCGGTTGGAGAAGTCCGCGCTGGTCCGGCGGGTGCCGGATCCGAACGACGGGCGCGGGGTGCTGGTCGAGGTGACCCAGGGCGGGCGGGATCTGCTGGACCGGACCTACGCGCACTATGCCGCGACGTTCGACCGGCTCTTCGAGCAGCTGGACGCGGCCGACAGCGCGGCGATCGTTCAGGCGCTGCCGGCCCTTTCCCGCCTGGCCGAGGCAGGCGAGAAAGAAAGCGCCGGCTAGCGGTGGCCGCCGGTGGTCAGGGGTGGGGGAGGCGGGTAGAACTTTGGGGGAACAGACGGGCGCTGCGGGCAGTCGATCTTGATGGGGCTGGCTGGGCCTGATAGTTTCCGTGCCACAAGTGAAGATTTTCGCCGCGACAACCGCTGCGGGAGAGCACTCGCCGAAACCGGGCGGGTCGCCGAAGGAGCAACTTCTCCCTCAGAATCTCTCAGGCAAACGGTACCGCAACGGTCAGGCGACTCTGGAAAGTCAGCGCCCTCCCAGGGCGCTGCGCCCAAGGTGCAAGCCGCCCGACGCCGGGCGGTGAACCTCTCAGGCATCCGTGACAGAGCGAGGGAGGCCCGACGACCAAGGAGCCTCCCTGTTGAGACGCACCGCGCTGCACGACGTCCACCGGCGCCTCGGCGCCAACCTGACCAGCTTCGCCGGCTGGGAGATGCCGCTGCGGTACGGCAGTGACGTCGCCGAACACCACTCGGTCCGCAAAGCGGCCGGCCTGTTCGACCTCGGTCACATGGGCCAGATCGACATCACCGGCCCCGAGGCCGCCGCATTCCTGGATTACGCCCTGGTCGGGCGGCTCTCCGCGGTGGCGGTCGGCCGCGCGAAATACACCATGCTGTGCCACACCACCGGCGGGGTCATCGACGACCTGGTCGTCTACCGGCTCGCCGAGCAGCACTTCCTGGTCGTGGCGAACGCCGCGAACGCCCCGGTGGTGCTCGCCATGCTCGGGGAACACTCCGGCGGGTACACCGTCACCGTCACGGCCGCCGACCGGGCGCTGATCGCGGTGCAGGGCCCGCAGGCCGCCACGATCGTCGGCGAGCACCCCGACCTGCGCTATTACGCGATCAAGCCGGAGCGGCTGGCCGGCCGGGACGTGCTGCTGGCCCGGACCGGGTACACCGGCGAGGACGGCTTCGAGATCTACTGCGAGAACGCCGACGCCGAGGCGATCTGGGACTGGGCGGCCGCCGCCGGTGCCGCCCCGGCCGGGCTGGCCTGCCGGGACACGCTGCGCCTGGAAGCCGGCATGCCGCTCTACGGCCACGAACTGACCGTGCGCACCACGCCGATGCACGCCGGGCTGGGCCGGGTGGTGGCGCTGGACAAGCGTGACTTCGTCGGCGCCGAGGCGCTGCGCGCGGTGGAACCCGAATCGGTGCTGGTCGGCCTGGTCACCAAGGGCCGCCGATCGCCCCGCGCCGGGCACGCGGTGCTCGACCCGGCCACCGGCGAGAAGGTCGGCGAGGTGACCAGCGGCGCGCCGTCGCCGACGCTCGGGCACCCGATCGCGATGGCTTACGTCGCGAAAAGCCTCAACCTGACGAAACTCCTGGTCGATGTGCGTGGCACCCGCGAGGAAGCCGACATCGTCCCGCTCCCCTTCTACAAGCGATAGAGGCATCCGTTGCGTTACACCAAGGACCACGAATGGCTGACCGAGGACGAGGTCGCGACGGTCGGGATCACGGCTTACGCCGCGGACGCGCTCGGTGACGTCGTCTTCGTCGAGCTGCCCGAACCGGGCACGACCGTCACGGCCGGCGACCCGTCCGGCGAGATCGAGTCGACCAAGTCGGTCAGCGAGATCTACGCCCCCGCGGACGGCGAGATCGTCGAGGTCAACCAGGCCGTCATCGACGACCCCGCCCTGATCAACAGCGATCCGTTCGGCGCCGGATGGCTTTACCGACTGCGGGTCACCGGCGGGCCGGAGACCCTCGACGAGGCCGGTTATGCCGCCTTGACCGCCGGGGACAGCGCATGACCCCGTCCATCCGACCGCGCGACCTGAGGAACTGACGACATGGCCGTCTCCGTCTTCGACCTGTTCTCGATCGGTATCGGGCCGTCCAGCTCGCACACCGTCGGCCCGATGCGGGCGGCGCGGATGTTCACCCGCCTCTGCGACGACGCCGTGGTCAGCGTCCGGGCCGAGCTCTTCGGCTCGCTGGGCGCCACCGGGCACGGCCACGGGACGCCCCGGGCGGTGCTGCTCGGGCTGATGGGTGAGGACCCGGAGACGGTCGACACCACGCTCGACCCACCGGCCGACGGGCGGATCACCCTGCCCTCCGGGCGCAGCGTCGCCGTCGAGGTGGTGCTGCACCGGCGCCGGTCGCTGCCCGAGCACCCCAACGGGATGACCTTCACGGCGCTCGGCACCGACGGCGCCGAGCTGCTGCGCAAGAGCTATTTCTCGGTCGGCGGCGGGTTCATCGTGGGTCAGGGTGGTTTCCATGTGCGTACGGACGAGACGCCGCAGCCGTACCCCTTCACGTCTGGCGCGGAACTGCTGGCGCTGACCCGGTCGACCGGGCTCTCGATCTCGCGGCTGATGCTGGCCAACGAGAGCGCGTGGCGTCCCGAGGCGGAGGTGCGCGCCGGGCTGCTCGGGATCTGGGACGTCATGCAGGAGTGCGTCACCGCCGGGCTGGACGCCGAAGGGGTGCTCCCGGGCGGGCTGAAGGTGCGCCGCCGGGCCGCCGCCACCGCCCGTCAGCTGCGGGTGGCCGGCGATCCCGCGGTGCACGCGATGGAGTGGCTCACCGCGTACGCCATGGCGGTCAACGAGCAGAACGCGGCCGGCGGTCGCGTGGTGACCGCGCCCACCAACGGCGCCGCGGGGATCATCCCGTCGGTGCTCACCTACTACCTCGGCTTCGTGCCGGGGGCGTCGCCGGACGGGGTGGTCCGCTTCCTGCTGACCGCCGGGGCGATCGGGCTGCTCTTCAAGGAGAACGCCTCGATCTCCGGCGCCGAGGTCGGCTGCCAGGGCGAGGTCGGGTCGGCGTGCGCGATGGCGGCCGGTGGGCTCGCCGAGGTGCTCGGTGGCACGCCGGAGCAGGTGGAGAACGCCGCCGAGATCGGCATGGAGCACAACCTCGGGCTGACCTGCGACCCGATCGGCGGGCTGGTGCAGATCCCGTGCATCGAACGCAACGGGATGGCGGCGGTCAAGGCGGTCACCGCGGCGAAGCTGGCGCTGCGCGGCGACGGCCGCCACCACGTCTCCCTCGACAAGGTCATCAAGACCATGAAGGAGACCGGCGCGGACATGAAGGTCAAATACAAGGAGACCTCGCGCGGCGGCCTCGCCGTCAACGTCATCGAATGTTAACGGTCCGCACGGATGGATCCGTAGGATTTCCCTCCTGGGCCGGGCCCCTGGATTCCCAGCTCGGACCGCATCTGATCCACCTTCCCGGAAGGAGGTGATCTGATGTCTCACGTCGTCGGCACTGGCACGGTGGCGTTCAGCCGTGGCGAGGATCGTCCTCGCGGCGTTGAGGTCGCGGTCGGCGGTGAAGCCGCAGGCCGCGCACTCGAAGATGCGTACGCCCAGTCCGAGGCGGAGATTGGCTCTCTCTCCACACTCGGAGCAGGTCATCGTGGTGTAGGCGGGCGGCACCAGCACCACCTTCCGGCCCGCCCGCACACCAGACTCGATCAGTTCCTTTTTGCACGCACCGATCGCGGCGTCGGCGGCCTTACTGGCCATGGTGGTCCTGGCCAAGAACTTCGGCTTGAAGTCCTCGACAGCGATCAACGCGTGATGGGCCAGCTCAGCGGCGCACCGCCGGCGGTGCCCGACGTGCGGTAGATCGAACGCCGGGTCAGTGGTGGTCGCGGTGGTCTTCACGCCCCAATCGACGCCGATGCCCGGCAGGTCCGCAGCCTGCGCCTCGCTGATCTCGCGACGTACCACGAAGGACGCGTACCAATGCCCTAGGTTGTCGCGGTAAACGCGCACGCTGGTTGGGGCGCACGGCAGGTTGCGGGACCAGACGACCGGGATGGTGACTTTTCAGGGCAAGCAGAGACGCCTGTTCCTGATCGAAAAGCCCCGGGTGCTGTACCCCAAACTGGGCTGGGCGTCCTTGCGGCGCTTGACCTTCGGCCGGCCCCGGTTCTTGATCTTGATCGAGGCGTCCAGAGCGGTGCCATAGTCGCGCAGGGCGCACTGTTGGGCCACCTGCGAACCGCTCCGAAGCCAGGCGTTGCCAGCTCGGGCCTCGGTCAGCATCTTCGACAGTTTGCGGAATGTCGGCTTGCGGCCGGTTTTCTGCTGATGGACGGCTTCATTTCAGAGCCACCGGCAACGACCCCACTCGGCGAGCAGTGCGGCCTGTGCTGCGCGGCCCGGTCGCAGGCGGTAGTTGTATCGCACCGTCTCGGTGGGCATCCCGGACCACCTATCCCAGTCGCTGGACAAGTACTGTTCGGACGACATCTAGTCTAGCGACACCATCGGCTGAAGTCACTGACCGGTCATGGGTCACCCGCGATCCCCTCCGAGGTACCCATCAGCTGGTCAAACGGCGGTGGGGTTGCGGTGAAGGCGGCGCAGGGCGAACGCCAGCTGCAGGCGCAGTCGCCCCGGGGGCGTGCGGAAGTCCCAGCCGAGCTGGTGGTCGATGTGGGAAAGCCGCTCCTGCATCGTCGAGTGGTGGATGCGCAAGGCCGCGGCGCGCAGGCTGGGTGCCTCGGCGGCGGCGTTCAGGGTGGCCAGCGCCCACGGAGCGGTGGCCGCGACCCGGTCGAGCGCGCTGACGTCCGGGACGGGCGCGGCGTTCGGGATGATCACGGCGGCGAGCAGGGCCAGGCCGCCGAGCTGCTCGGCGTGCACCAGGCGCGGGCCGGGGTCGGCCTCGGTGCCGTCGGCGGTGAAGCGCAGCGCGATCTGGGCGGCCGCCCAGGACGCGGGGAGGGCGAGGACCGGGCCGAGGGGGCCGACGCCGGTTCGTAGCTGTGGGCTGGGTGGGGGATCCCGGTCGGTGGCCAGGTGGGGGCGGGCGTCGGGGAGCGCGATTGCCCGTACGAAATCGGTGGTTTTGAGACCGAGACGGGTGGCGGCCTGGAGGCGGACCGCTTCCGTGGCGTCCGGGTTTACGACGATCTTGAGGGAGTCGGGGAGCGGGGCATGGGTGCGGTCGAGGACCGCGCGGGCGGCGGCCGCGGCCCTTTCCAAGATCATTGCGTCGACCGGGCCGGGTGGGCCGGCGCGTTCCAGCCGGAGGACGGCACCGTCGGTGACCTCGACGGACATCCATCCCGGATCCTCGCCCGCCGCGGATCCGGCGAAGGCCGCGGAGGCCGCGGCCTGGTCCGAGGCGGCCTGGTCCGAGGCGGCCTGGTCCGAGGCGGCCTGGTCCGAGGCGGCCTGGCCCGAAGCGGCCCGGCCTGAAGCGGCCTGGTCCGCAGCGGCCTGGGCTGAAGCGGGCTGGCGGGCGGGGGTCGTGTCCGTGCCGTCGGGCTGGACCCGTAGTGAGATGCGGCGGCGCGGGTCGGTGAGCCGGGCCGGGCAGCCGGCCAGGACGGCGGCGCCCCGGATGATCGCGGGCAGGCCGGCGCGGCCCTCGATCAGGCGGTCGAAATACGCGATGACCTGCAGCGCCGCGCCCGCGTCGGGGTCGAGAGCGGTGAGCCGGGCGGCGAGATCTCTCACGGTGGCATCCTCTCCCGCCGCCCAGCACGAAGGAAGGGTCAGCTCCCGAGCAGCCGGCGCAGCCAGCGGACCCGGGCGGCGCGAGCCTCCTGCGACACCGCGGCCTGCGGGGCCAGCATGTCGAACCCGTGGAACCCGCCCGGCCAGACGTGCAGCTCGGCCCGGCCGCCGGCCTGCCAGATCCGGCTGGCGTAGGCGACGTCCTCGTCCCGGAACGTCTCCGCCGAACCGACGTCGATGAACGCCGGCGGCAACCCGGACAGGTCGGTGGCCCGGGCCGGCGCGGCGTAGGGGGACACCTCCGGACCGCCGCGGTCCGCACCGAGCAGCGCGGTCCAGCCGGTGTCGTTCGCGGTGCGGTCCCACACACCACGGCCGGCCATCTGCACCGCCGACGGGGTGTCGTTGCGGTCGTCGAGCATCGGGCAGAGCAGCATCTGACCGGCCAGTTCCGGCCCGCCGCGGTCGCGGGCCAGCAGGGCGGTCGCCGCGGCGAGCCCGCCGCCCGCGCTGGCCCCCGCGATGATCAGGCGCTGCGGGTCGATGCCCAGCTCGGTGGCGTTCTTGGCGGTCCAGACCAGGCCGGCGTAGCAGTCCTCGACCGGGGCCGGATGCGGGTGCTCGGGGGCGAGCCGGTACTCCACCGACACGATCACCGACGGCACCTCGGTGGCCCAGTCCTGCAGCATCTCGACGCCGGTCCGGTTGTCGCCGAGGATCATGCCGCCGCCGTGCACGTGGTAGAGACCGGGCAGGCCGGGACCGGCGCCGGCCGGGGTCAGTACCAGCAACTCGACGTCCGGGTCGCCGGCCGGGCCGGGCACGGTGCGCCGGGTGACGGTGAACGCGCCGCCGCGGGCCAGGTCGTCGTCGCTGACCTCGGCGAGCAGCGAGCCGGACCGCATCGGCTCGATCATGTCGGCGGTCAGCGCGGGCGGCAGGCCGACGGCGAGCACGTCGAGCGCGGCGGCCAGTTCGGGGTCGAAGGGCGGGGGAGGGCCGATGTCGGTCGTCACGAGTGCCTCCTGGTGTTGCGAGCGTGTGACCATCCTGTGGCCGGCCGGTGATCCCGCACACCGCCACACGGCGGAACCTCCCCGCCAGTTGGCGGGGAGGTTCGGGTGCTGCCGTGACGCCCGGGACTCAGTCCAGGTCGGAGTAGGAGAAGGCGGCCGCGATGGTGAAGCGGCTGGCCGTGCCGCTGCTCGCGATGAACGACACCCAGGTCGGGCCGGACCGCGCGCCCGCCGGGACGGTGCACAGCCAGGTGGTCCCGCTGGCCTTACCCTGCGCGGTGCACTCGGCGGCCTTGTCACCGAACTTGAAGCCGGTCGCGGTCGTGATGTCACCACCGGCGATCTTCACGGTGACCTTCGCGCCGCCGGTGAGCTTGTCGCCCTCGGCGGACAGGCTCACCACCACCGGCACGTAGGGGACCGTGCCGACGGTGCCGGGCACCCCGTCGTGGATCAGGGTGATGCCGGCCGAGGCCGCGGCCGACGAGGGCACCGGCACCCGGATGTGGGTGGCGTCGACCCAGAGCGGGGTGACCTTGGCGGTGCCGACCGTGGCGGTGATCGCCTCGGTGGTGAACTCCTTCGCGGTCGCCCCGGCGGTGCCGCCGGTGACCTTGACGAGCACCGAGCCGCCGGACGCCTTGACCACGGCGCCGTCGGTGACCTCGATGCCCAGCGGCGCGCGGTACGCGAACGGCAGACTGCCCGCGCCGCCGGCGGTCTTCACGGTCACCGCGGTGACGCCGTTGACGCCGGCCGGGGCGACCGCCTCGATCGAGGTCGCGGACTTCACCGTGAAGCTGGTGGCGTTCTTGTCGCCGAACCGGACCGCGGCCGGGTCGTCCGCCTTGACCTCCGAGAACCCGGTACCGCTGATGGTGACCGTGGTGCCGCCGACGGTGGACACCTTGGCCGGGGCGAGCAGCCCGATCGCCGGGGCGTAGCCGACGGTCGCGGTCGAGGGGGTGCCGGCGATGCCGTCGCGGATCAGGGTGATCGGCACGGTGGTGGCCTTGGTGCTCTTCGGCGTGGTCACCCGGACGTGCGTGGCGTCGACCCAGGCGACCGCCGTCGCGGCGACCTCGCCGACCCTCGCGGTGATCTTCTCGGCGGTGAAGTCCTTCGCGGTGTCACCGACGGTGCCACCGGTCACGGTGACCGGCACGGTCGTGCCACCGGCCATCTTCGCCCCGGTCACCGCGTCGAACTGGGCGCCGAGCGCCGACTTGTAGGTGAACGTCACCTCGCCGGAGCTGGTCCCGGCGGTGCTGGTGACGGTGACCTTGACGGCGCCGGCGCTGCCGGCCGGTGCCACCGCGGTGATCTTGCTGTCCGACACGACGGTGAACGAGGACGCGTTGACGTCGCCGAACTTGACCGCGGCCGGGTTCGCCTTGTTCACCGCGGAGAAGCCGGTGCCGGTGACCGTGACCGTGGTGCCGCCGGCGAGCGCGCCGGACGCCGGGGTGAGCTGGGTCGCGGTCGGTTTGGCGGCGTCGGCCTGCGCGGTGACGGGCCGGGCGACCCGGTCCGCGGGGACGGCCGCCTGACTCGCCGGCGCACCGGCGAACGTGACAGCGGCAGCGGTGACGACGGTGAGAGCGGCGGCCCGGCGGGCCTGCTTGGTGGTGGCCATGACCGGAACGATCCGCCCTGGTGAAGTGACAAACCGGTGGCGTCCGGGTGCGGTCCGGTTGTGCCGCTACGCTGAGCCGTTTGCTGTGACGAGTGGAGGCTCGCGTTGTCCTGGAAGAGTTTCTGGCGGTCGGTCGGCACCGCGTCGGTCTTCACCCCGCTGGCGCGGCGCACGGTCACCGTCGACCGGTGGCTCAGCCGGCTCACCCGGGGCCGCGTGGTGGCGCTGGGCATGGCCCCGGCGCTGCTGCTGACCACCACCGGGCGGCGCAGCGGGCTGCCGCGGCAGAACCCGCTGCAGTACGTCGCGGAGGGCGACACCTACGTCGTGGTCGGGTCCAACTGGGGCGGCGCCACCGCGCCCGCCTGGGTGCACAACCTGGGCGACCACCCGCAGGCCACGGTGACCATCGGCGGGCGGGACGTGGCCGTCGAGGCCCGCGAGGCGACCGGCGACGACCGGGAGCAGTTGTGGCAGGCGTTCGTCGCACAGTGGCCGGGATACCGTCGCTACCGCGATCAGGCCCAGCATCGTACGATCCGGATCTTCCGCCTGATCCCGGTCGCGGGCGCGTGACTACACTGCGCGGTGGCGGGTCGTAGCGCAGAGGTCGTCGCGTCTCCCTCTCACGGGGAAGGACACCGGTTCGAATCCGGTCGGCCCGCCACCCTCAGGACACGGCGGAACGGACACGGGTGGATCTGACGCGGCGGCGGGACCGGGAGCGGTACGCGAGGCAGCTCACCCACGCGACCCCGGCCGCGATGATCATGGATGCCACCGTGGCCCGGGAGGCCGGGGACTGGCGCGCGGCGTGCACGGCGGCCGGCGTGGACGTGCACGTCGACCTGCGGGACGTGGCCGCCAGGTTCGGCACCGCGCAAGCGTCGATGATCGAGGCCGATCTGGCCGGGTTCGCGCCGGACTTCCTGCGCCGGCACCTGCCCCGGGCCGACTCGGCGGCGCTGGAGCCCGGGGTACGCCTGGTGCTGTCCCGCCGGCCGGAGCCGTTCCGCACACCCGGCCGGCTGCTGCGCCGGCGCGGCACCCCGGTGCTGGTGGTGACGCTGCCGCCGACCATGGACGCGCCGCAGCGGCTGGCGTTGCGGGTCGCCGACGTTCATGAGCTCACCGGGTGGTGGGTGGACATGCCGGCCTGGGCGTGGTTCGACGCGGCGGTGACCGAGCGGCGCTGGGCGTACGGGGCGTCGGCGTCCCGGCTGCCCTGGGACGGCGGGGACGGGCCGGGGGATCGGGCGTCCGAGTTCGAGCGGCTGCTGGCCGAGACCGGCGGGGACCGGCTGGAGGATCTGTTCCGGTCGGCCGGTGTCGAGGTGGCGGACCCGAACGGGCGGGCCTGGCACTCGTACGCGCTCGCCCGCGCGCAAGCGAACCTGCCGGTGCTGTCCGCAGAGGCGCATCGGCTGGCCGGGCGGTACCGGGAGATGCTGGGTGGCACGACGTTCCGGCCGTTGGGGTGGAGCGGGCTGGATCTCACGGTGCGCGCCGACGGGTCGGTCGTGGTGAGCACGTGGGACTGGGCGGCGGGACAGGGCAAGACCGGGCCGGTGGGGTTCGGGGTGGCGGCGCCCCTGGACGCGGCGTTGCTGCGCTGGGGGGTGCTGACGCCTGAGGAGTTGCACCCGCTGGTGCACGAGGCGTTGTTCCCGGGGCGGGCGCAGGACTGGCGGCCGGTGCTGCACGAGCCGTACGCGCAGGTCAGAGTGCGGTGCGGTGGGCAGTGGCACGTGGTGGAGGTGATCGGGGCGGCGGTGAGCACGCCGCACCACGACGAGGCGGCGCTGCAGCGGGAGGCGCTGCTCGGGGCGCTCGGGGGACGGGTCAGCGGGTGCGCCGGGGCTCGGGCGGGCTTTCGTACCGGCGGGAAGTCCGTACCCAAGGAGATCCGCAAGTTGCGGCAGCACCATCTCGCGCGGGCCCGGCACGGTGACACCGACGGCGTGCTGAGCGATCTCGCGGCCGGGACCGATCCGCACTTCCGGGATGGGCACGGGCGGACGCTGCTGCACTGGCTGGCCCACCTGGACCATCGACGGGTGTTGCCGGTGCTGCTCGCCGCCGGGCTGCCGATCGCGGAACCGGACGTGGACGGGCGCACGGCGCTGCACGCGGCGGCGCTGGCCGGGAACGCGGAGCTGATGACGGTGCTGGTGGCGGCCGGCGCTCCGGCGGACGCCCGGGACGCGCGGGGGAAGAACGCGGACGACCTGCTGGCCGAAACCCGCAAAAGACTCCGCGCGGCAGGCTGATAGATCGCGGATTCCACAGGGGATGGGCTGCCGTCGCGGCTCGCGGACCGGCACGATGGGTGGCGGATCCGGTCGCGGCCCTGATCGTCGCCACCGTGATGGTCCGACGACCCGAGGGAGTCCAGCTGATGTGCACCGAACCGAGCAAACCCGGTCTCAGCCGCCGCGCGGCCCTGTTCGGCGGCGCGGGAGCCGCCGCGGCCGTCGCCCTGGGCGAGCCCGCGCAGGCCGCCGGACGCCGCGGGCTGCGTGATCTCACCTACCCGCTGGGGCCGGGCACCCCGGCGTTCGAGCCCGGTGAGGAGGCGGTGCGCCGGACCGTGGCGACGATCGCCGACGACGGGTACTACATGCAGGAATGGCGGGTCATCGAGCACATCGGCACGCACGTCGACGCGCCCGCGCACTTCACCGCGGGTGGCCGGACCTCGACCGAGCTGCAGCCGGCCGAGCTGGTCGTGCCGGCCGTCGTGATCGACATCGCGGCGCGGGCGGCCCGGGACGCCGATACCGTGGTGACCGTTGCTGATCTGATGGCGTTCGAGCGCCGGCACGGCCGGATCCCGGACGGGGCCGCGGTGCTGATGTATTCCGGCTGGGGTGCGAAGGCCGGCGACGCCGACGCGTACCGGGGGACCGACGCGGCCGGGACCCTGCACTTCCCGGGTTTCGGGGTGGACGCCTGCGAATGGTTGCTGCGGCACCGGCGAATCCGCAGCCTGGGCGTTGACACGCTCAGCATCGACCCGGGGGTGTCGGCGACGTTCGACACGCATCACGCGCTGACCGGTGCTGATCGCTACGGGATCGAGAACCTCGCCCATCTGGAGAGCATCCCGCGGCACGGAGCGACGATCTTCGTGGGCCTGATCCCCTACGAGGGCGGCTCCGGCGGCCAGGCCCGGGTCCTGGCCACCTGGAGCTAGACCACCGCGTAGTTGCGGAGCAGCCGGAGGGCTTCGGCGGCGTGCGGGCCGCGGGTCTGCAGGCCGGACTCGGCCGGGCTCAGGCGTTGCGCGCCGACCCGGCAGAACGCGCCGGCCGCGCCGACGATCACCGACTCCGCGGCCGGATCGCCGAACTCCCACCGGGATCCGTCCGGCGCGGTCAGCGAACATCTGATCGGTACGGACGGCCGCCCCGCCAGGTGGAACGCGTACGGCAGCGTGCTGTGCCCGAGCCAGGCCACGTGCCGCAACCGGGCGGTGTCCGGGTAGACGATCCCGAGCGGCCCGGTGATGTCCAGCGCGTGCGCCCAGTGCTCGGCCAGCCGGGTGGTCGCCAGCGTGCGCGGCCGCAGCGACGCGGCGACCCAGCGCAGCGGCTGCCCGGGATCGGCCGCCCGCAACGCCCGCACCGCGTCGCGCCGGGCGGCCCGCCAGCGCGCGAAGATCTCGGCCGGCGCGTCCCGTTCGGCGCGGACCATCGCGTCCATCGCACCGTCCACGGTCTCACCGAAGCGATGCCAGTCGATGCCGCTGGGGTCGCCGCCCGCCGACGCGGCCACCGCTTCCTCGGTCTGTGCCAGGTGCAGCACCACGTCCGCGACGGTCCAGCCCTCCGCCGCCGACGGCCGGGCCCAGTCGTCCGGGGTCAGCCCGGCGAGCACGGTGTCCAGCTGATCCTGCTCAGCCACCAGATCATCCAGGATCTCCATGGCCAACCCTAACGCCGCGCTGCCGATATGGTGTCACCCGGATTCGGCGGGCGGAGACATGGGCGTGACAGTTCGTCCCGGTAGCTGGGCCTGTTCCTGATCCCCGCGCTCGCGGAGCGCTGCCCGTGCCTAGCCGGTGCGGCGCGGCCGGTCACCCGACCTGGCGATGTCGGCGCCGCAAGGGTGACATTCGCCGTTTTCCGGACCGCTCCGATCGGCCGGTCGCCGAGGCTGGGCGCCATGACGCGTATCGCCGCTCCGGCCGCCGCCCTGCAGTCCGCCCGCAAGTTCGTGGTCGAGCTCCCGGCACATCAGGGCCCAGCCTCGTTCACGGTCGTGAACCCGATCGCCCCGGACGTCGACATGACCGCGACCACCTTCGGCCCGGGCGGCGGCTGGGTCTCCGGCGGCTTCGTGCCCGGCCCGGAGGAGCTGCGGATCAGCTTCGACACCGACGGCGGCCCCTACCGCCTGGTCCTCATCGGCTGAAACGCTGCAGCAACGCGCCTACCGCCCCTCGGCTGGTCCTCACGGTCCCATCGAGGGCGTTGTGACGGCCGCGAGCACCAGCCGGGACCGTCGCCATGTCGCTCAGGACCAGCCGGGAACGCCGAGCGTGCGGGCGGGCCGGGCGGCGGGGCGGGG
>NZ_BOMS01000168.1 GCF_016862315.1 Actinoplanes palleronii
CCACCGCCCCCGAACCCGACCCACCGCGGACCCCTGCCGCCCCACCGGCACCTACCGCGGACTCGTGCCGCCCCTTCGGGCCCGTGCGCGGACTTCGGCCGCCCCACCGGCACCCACCGCGGACCGCCGCCGCCCCTTCGGGTCCGAGCGCGGACTCCCGCCGCCCCGCCGGGCGGTCATCCGAGTCGCGCTGCGATGACAGGCGCTCGCTGGGGTCGGTCGGCGAGCGCTGGTGGTGCTTGTTCGAGGCGGGTAGCGACGATGGGCGCTCGCCGGGGAGGTGCCGGGCGGGGGGGGTCCTGGGCTTACGGCGTACCGGAAAAGGGTTTTGGTCCGGGCGGGCGGCTGGCGGACCGCCTGCCCGGACCGAACGCGGACCTCGGGGATGCCCGTGCCCGGAATCGATCGGCAACCGGCCGGGGGTCCGCAACCAACCGGGCTAACCCGGGCGGTCGGTTCCCGGCCGGACGGGACCGTCGGCCGGGAACTGACCGATGCTGATCAGGACAGGAGTTGCCACTCGGCGAGTTGGGTCAGCGGGGCGCCGTGGTTGGCGGTGATCTGGAGGCGGTAGTGCTGGTAGGCGCCCGGGCTGCCCGGGATCACGAAGGCCCGTGTCTGCCACCGATCCGTGAAGTCCAGGTTGCTGCGGGTGTCCAGGGTCGTCCAGGTCACACCGTCGGCGGAGCCCTGCAACGTCCAGCTGCGCGGATCCCGCTCGGGAGCGTCGTTCGCCGAGGTCAGCGTGTACTGCTTGACCGCGGCCGGACTGCCCGCCAGCCGGTCCGTCAGCGTGGCCGTGGTGGCCGAAACCAACCACTTCGTCAGGGACGTGTCGTCGGTCAGGGCGGCCTTGCCCTCGCTGGGCGGGTTCTCGCCGGTGACGGTCAGCGTGCCGCCGGTGGCGCGGTCGGCGAGCTGTGCCGGTGCGCCGGTGCCGGTGGTCAGCGACGGCGGCAGGTCCGCGGCGGCCGAGCCCCACGACGACGGGTTCGGGCCCATCACGAACTCCAGGGTGCCGCCGGCGGTCAGGTCCGCGTGGGTCAGGAAGTTCTTCGGGTACGTGACGCCGTTGAGCTTCGCGCTCTGGATGTAGCGGTTCGTGTCGCTCACCCCGGGTGCGGTGACCGAGAACGTTCGGCCGTTCTCCAGGGTGATCGTGGCGCTCGGGTGCAGCGGGGCGCCGATCGTGTAGTCGGTGCTGCCCATCCGCGCCGGGTAGAAGCCGAGGGCGGAGAAGACGTACCAGGCGGACATCTGGCCGTTGTCCTCGTCGCCGAGGTAGCCGCCGCCGGGGCCGGGGCCGTACTGGGTGGTGAGGACGGTGCGGATCTTGTCCTGGGTCTTCGCCGGGGCGCCGGCGTAGTTGTACATGTAGATCATGTGGTGGATCGGCTCGTTGGAGTGCGCGTACTGGCCGAGGTTCGCGTCGTAGGCCTCGCGCATCTCGTGGATCACGCCGCCGTAGCAGCCGGGCAGGTAGTCGCGGGGTGCGGCGAAGACCGAGTCGATCTTCGCGGCCAGGGCGGCGCGGCCGCCGTACAGGTTGGCCATGCCCTGCGGGTCCTGCGGGGCCGGGGTGGCGTAGTGCCAGGGCGCGCCCTCGGTGAACTCGCAGCCCCAGAGCTCGGGCTTGAAGTCGGCGTCGCTGGTGCGCCAGGCGCCGTTGGACTGCTTGCCGCGGAAGAAGCCGACCGACGGCGAGTAGAGGTTGGCGTAGTCGAGGGCCTTGTTGCGGAAGTACGCCGCGTCCTCGGTGTAGCCGAGCGCGCCGCCGAGCTGGGCGATGCCGAAGTCGTCGTTGGCGTCCTCGAGGGTCCAGGCCGCCGACTCACCCGCGACGTCGGTGGGCACGTAGCCCTTGAACGTCGACACCTGGGTGCCGTTGCGGCCGTTGGCGTTGTTCGCCGAGTAGACCGACGCGTTCTTGACCATCGAGGCGTACGCGGCCTGGTAGTCGAAGTTGCGCACACCCTTGACGTAGGCGTCGGCGAAGGCCAGGTCCTGGTTGCTGCCGACCATCATGCCGACGTTGTGCGGGCCGGACCAGCGGGGTGTCCAGCCGCTCTGCTTGTACGCGTTGACGAATCCGTCCAGCATCTCCCCGGTCCGTGTCGGGGTGAGCAGGGTGTAGAGCGGCCAGGCGGCTCGGGACGTGTCCCAGAAGCCGTTGTTGACGTACATCTGGCCGTCGTGGACCTGGTTGTCGTACGGGCTCTGGTGCTTGCGTACGCCGCCGACCAGCTCGGAACGGTTGTTCGGGTACATGAACGCGCGGTAGAGGTTCGAGTAGAACGTGATCAGGCGGTCGGTGGACGCGCCGTCGATACGCACCGTGCCCAGCTGGGCGTCCCAGAGCGTGGCGGCTTCCTCCCGTACGCTGTCGAGGTTTTTGGTACCGACTTCCTGATCGAGATTGCTGTGCGCCTGGGCGACGCTGATGAAACTCGTCGCCATCCGCAGGCTGACCTGCTCGCCGGCCGCGGTGGCGAAGCGCACCCAGCTGGTCGCGCCCTGCCCGGTGATCGTGCCGGACGCGGTGATCGCCTTGTCGACCGTGGCGTAGACGAACATCCGCTGGTTACGGTGGGTGATCTCGCCGGAGATCACCCGGTTGGCGGTGTCGACGGACAGTGAGCCGGTGGCGCTGTCCACGGTGTCGAACAGGATCACCGCCTCGCTGGTCGCCGGGAACGCGAACCGCATCACCCCGGCGTGGTCGGTGGGCGCCATCTCGGCGGTGATGCCGTAGGTGGAGAGTTTCGTGCGGTAGTAGTGCGCCTTCGCCACCTCGTCGGCGTGGCTGAACGTGGACTTGCGCGCGTCCGGCGTGGACTTCACCGCCCCGGTCATCGGCATCACCTGCAACTGGGCGTAGTCGGCGATCCACGGGCTCGGTTCGTGACTGATCCCGAAGCCCTGCACCGTGGTGTCCGGATAGTCGTAGAGCCAGTTGTCGCTGTTACCGTTCGTGATCGGGGTCCAGAAGTTGAAGCCGTGCGGCACCGTCGCGCCGGGGAACGTGTTGCCGCGCGAGTAAGAACTCGTCGAGTCGGAGCCGCGCCGGGTCTCGACGTAGTCGCTGAGCCGCCCGCTGGACTCGTTCTGCTGGATCGTGATGTCGTCGAAGTAGCCGCGGAACGTTCCGGTGTTGGCCGGCTGGTCGTAGCCGATCAGGATCCGGTCGACGGTCTTGCCGGCCGCGTAGACGCCGATCGCCGACGTGACGTTGTTCCAGGTGTTGAACGCGAGCACGCTGCCGTTGCCCTGGAACGACGGGTGCAGCCGGACCCCGTGCTGGTCGACGACGCCGGAGTCGCGCAGGAACGTGCCGTCGGTGAACGCCAGATCCACGGCCACGTCCAGGTGCCCGCCGGACTGCGGATAGACCCAGTAGGACAGCGTGGACCCGGTGGTCACCGGAAGATCAACATCAAAGACTTTCTGGTACGAGTACGAAGCCGTCGCGCTCAGGTCGTTGCCGGAGTACATCAGCGCGGCCGTGCCGGTGTGCGCGCTCTCGGTGCGCACCGCGCTCTCCATCCCGGTCAGCGCGCAGCAGTAACCGCCGATCCCGGCACTCGCCTCGGTGCTGTTGCTCCAGGTCGGCGCGGTCTGCCCGGTCTCGAAGCCGGAGCTGAAATCACCCGCCGCCGCGGCTGCCGGAGTGGCGGGCAGGGCGACCAGGAACCCGCTGAGCAGGGCCGCGACACCGAGCAGCTTCATGAAGCGACCTCCATCGATGACATCGTTGTCAGTAAAGTGCCCTATCAGTTACAGCCCTGTCAACGGATTCACCAGCGTGACTTGTGGACCCGGCATACTTCAGGGATGCACACCCGGCCGCCCACCCTCAGCCAGGTCGCCGCGCGAGCCGGGGTGAGCCTCAAGACCGCGTCCCGCGCGCTCAACGGCGAGCCGTACGTCTCCGGCGCCACCGGCCAGCGGGTCCGCGAGGCCGCCGACGAGCTCGGCTACCGCCTCAACAGCCTGGCCCGCGACCTGCGCACCGGCGGCACCTCGCCACTGGTCGGCCTGATCAGCGGCGACCTGGCCAACCCGTTCTACTCGGCGGTGGCCAGCGGCGTCGAACGCGAACTGCGCCGGCACGGCCTGCTGCTGGTCACCGCGAACAGCGACGAGGACGGCCAGCTGGAACGCAGCCTGGTCGAGGCGCTGCTGGAACGCCGGGTGCGCGCCCTGCTCGTGGTGCCGGGCGGCGACAGCCGGGAATACCAGCGGGTCCGGGACGACCACGGCGTCCCGTTCGTGTTCCTCGACCGCCCACCGGCCGGGCTGGCCGCCGACAGCGTGCTGATCGACAACGCCGGCGGCACCCAGCAGGCCGCCGCGCACCTGCTCGCCGGCGGGCACCGGCGGATCGCGCTCGTCGCCGACCTGGTGCGCACCACCTCGCAGCAGGCCCGGATCGACGGCTTCACCGCGGCGATGGCGGCGGCCGGCAACCCGGACTGGGAGCCGTACCTGCGCACCGGCGTGCACGACGCGGCCACCGCCGAACGCACGATCGGCGACCTGCTCGCCCTCGACGACCCGCCGACCGCCCTGTTCACCACGAACAACCGGCTCACCACCGGCGCGCTGCGGGCCCTGCGCGGGCTGGACCGGCCACCCGCACTGGTCGGCTTCGACGACTTCGAGTTGGCCGACGTGGTCGGCACCACGGTGATCGCCCACGACATGACCGAGCTGGGCCGGCAGGCCGCGCGGCTGGCCCACGAGCGGATCGGCGGCCACACCGGCCCACCTCGCACCGTGGTGATCCCGACGACCCTGATCGCCCGCGGCTCCGGCGAACGCCCCCCGCGGTAGTCGTTCCCGGTGCGCGGTCTGGGGCAGCGCGGGGTCGGCTGGTGCTCAGGGGTGCCTCAAGTGCCCCGAGGCACCCCTGACAACCAGCCGGTGGCCCGGCGGCGGTCAGTGGCGGCGGCGGTGCGGGGGTTTGCGGCGGGCGCTGGCGCGGCGGCGGGAGCCCCGGGCGGACTGGAGCAGGCCGATGCAGAACAGGACTCCGGCGAGGCCGGCGCCCAGATACGCCCATGGGATGGCGAAGCCGACCAGGCTGTTCGACGAGTCCGGCGGTGCCGCCGCGGCGGCGGGCGGGGACGTGCCGGCCCGGGTGCGGGACGGTGTCGGGGACGGGAGCACGTCGTCGCGGATCACCGACTGGATCCAGGCGGCCACCTTGTCGATCCGGCCGGCCTGGTCGGGGCCGGTGTGCGGGCAGTCCGGGCCGTGGCTGACCACGCCGACCACGGTGGCGGTGCCGTCCTTGGCGACGGTGAAGTAGGGCCCACCCGAGTCGTGCTCGCACGGGCTGGTGTTCCCGGCCGGATCAATACCGGTCATGCCGATCTCGGTCTTCGACACTGAGGTGACCTTGAACAGGCCGGTGCGCAGCCGGTTGGGTGTCTTGGCGTCGGTCGCTCGCAGCAGTCCGAAGCCGGCCAGCCGCACCCGGGCGCCGGACTTGGGCGCCGACCGGCTCAGCCGCAGCGGCTTCACGTCGGTGACCGCCTTGTCCATCCGGGCCAGCGCAATGTCGAGAGTGCCCTGCTGACGTACCTCGACCACGCGGACGTCGTGCCCGCCGGACCCGCTCAGCGAGGCCCGGCCGACCGTGGCGACGGTCTTGCGGGCGACCGGCCGGGACACCCGGTTGCCGCGGGTGTCGCGGAAGCAGTGGCCGGCCGTGAGCACCCAGTGCGGCGAGATCAGGCCGCCGGAGCACGAGCTGTCCCGGGTGCCACCGCCGAGCACGGGGATGTCGTAATCGGTCAGCTTGACCGCGAAGCCGTACGTGCCGTCGGGCACGGTGTCGCCGTTCGCGATGGCATGCGCCGGTGCCGCGCCGCCGAGGGTGACGGCGACGAGGGCGAGGGCGAGAAACACCACGATCCGTTGCATACGTGAGAGGTCTACCAAAAGCTGTCCACCTCCGTGATTAGCGGCGGGCCGGGCGGGAACCCCACGATGATGACGACTGTCTATCGAGGACGGATTCATCTGATAGTCCTGCTCACGCTCGCGCTGAGCGTGGCCATCCCGGTGATCGCAGTGGTGTTTCCGGATGTGCCATGGTGGCAGCGTGTGCTCGCGCCGCTGACAGCGGTACCGCTGTTGTGGTTCTACACGCTGCGTGAGCTGGTCTATCGCCTCGAACTGACCGGCACCGAGCTGCGGCTGCGGGCACTGCTCGGCCGGTGGCGGATCCCGCTGGACGAGCTGGCGTCGATCGGCGCGCCCAGCCGGCAGAACCTGGTCTCGGTGAAACACCGCGACGGCCGCTCGTGGAACGTGCTCGCCGGGCCGGGCCTCGTCGACTTCGCCGACCGGGTCGGCGCGGCCGCCCCGAACGCCCGGGTGGGCATCAACGGCTGGCAGCGGACCACCGACCGCGCGGAGAAGTTCTTCGAGCGGGAGCAGGGTTGACCCGTAGGTTTTTTCCTACCTATTGTGTCCGGCATGGCTATCACTCACCTCGACGTGGTCTCCCTGCCGGTCAGCGACCAGGAGCGGGCCCGGGACTTCTACGTCGGCACTCTGGGCTTCGAGCTGCTCCGGCAGAACGCGATGGGCCCCGCCCAGCAGTGGATCCAGGTCGCGCCGAAGGGCGGGCAGACCTCGATCACCCTGGTCACCTGGTTCGACACCATGCCGCCGGGCTCGCTGCAGGGCCTCGTCCTGCACACCGACGACCTCGACGCCGAGGTCGCGGCGCTCGCCGCGAAGGGTGTGCCGGTGCCGGACGGGGTGCAGGACGCGCCGTGGGGCCGGTTCGCGGTCGTCACCGACCCGGACGGCAACCGCCTCGTCCTGAGCGGGCGGCCGCCGCGTGCCTGACGTCGACGTCTTCACCGCGCTGGCCAACCCGACCCGGCGCGAGGTGCTCCGGCTGCTCCGTGAGGACGGCCCGCACCCGGTGAACCGGCTGGCCGGCCGGTTCGACATGCGCCGGCCCAGCTTCTCCGAGCACCTGCGCCTGCTCAAGGACGCCGGCCTGGTCACCGAGCGCCGGGACGGCCGTGAACGGGTGTACTCGCTGCGCGCCGAACCGCTGCACGAGCTGGCCGGCTGGCTGGCGCCGTACGAGAGCTTCTGGTCAGCCCGCCTCGGTGACCTGGCAGCCCTGCTGGAGGCCGAGGATGACTGAACCCGTGACCATCGAGGTCGACCAGTTCCTGCGGCACCCGCCCGCCAAGGTGTGGCGGGCGCTGACCGACCCGGAGCGGCTCTCCCGCTGGCTGATGCCGACCGATTTCGCCCCGGCGGTCGGGCACCGGTTCACCTTCCGCACCGGCCCGCGCCCGGGTTTCGACGGCATCGTGCGCTGCGAGGTGCTCGCCCTGGACCCGGAACGGCTGATGCGCTGGGCGTGGCGCGGCGGCACCCTGGACAGCACGGTCACCTGGACGCTGCAGGCCGAGGGACACGGCACCCGGCTGTTGCTGCGCCACGAGGGCTTCGACCCGTCGGACCCGCTGCAGCGGGCCGCGCTGGAGATGATGGGCCGGGGCTGGCGCTCGCACCTGATGCGACGGTTGGAGCAGGAACTCGGCACGCCGTGACCCGGTGAGTTCCGGGCGGCGCGCGGGTCCGTACCTCGAAGGGGGTGTTCGGATGGATGCCGGGTTCACCGAGACGGCCGGGCCGCTGCGGCGGGAGATCCTGGCGCACTGCTATCGGATGCTGGGGTCGGCGGCCGACGCCGAGGACGCGGTGCAGGACACGTTCGTCCGGGCGTGGCGGGCCTTCGACCGGTTCGAGGGCCGCTCGTCAGTGCGCACCTGGCTGCACCAGATCGCCACCAACGTCTGCCTGCGGCTGATCGAGCAGCGTGGGCGTCGCGCGCTCCCGGCCGGGCTCGGCGCACCGGAACCGGACTGGCACCGGCCCGCGCGCCCCGCGCCCGCGGACACCCGGTGGATCCTGCCGCTGCCCGCCGACCCCGCCGACCAGGCCGGTGCGCGCGAGCGGGTCCGGCTGGCGTTCACCGCCGCACTGCAGCACCTGCCGGCCCGCCAGCGCGCGGTCCTGCTGCTGCGCGACGTCGCCGACCTGCCCGCCGACCAGGTGGCGACGATGCTGGACACCACGACGGTCGCGGTCAACAGTGCCCTGCTGCGGGCCCGCGAACGGATCGCCCGCCAGGCGCCCGACCCGGATCTGATGAGTTCCCGCGACGGTTTCGAGGATCAAGAGCGACTGCGACGGTACGTCGAAGCGTTCGAAAGGGCCGACGTCACCGCGCTGGCCACGGTGGTCCGCGACGACGTCACCCTGGAGATGCCGCCGCACGTCACCTGGTTCGCCGGCCGCACCCCGGTGCTGGGCTTCCTCGGCGCGCACGTGCTGCGCGAGCCGGACCTGTTCACCATGCACGCGGTGACGCCGGGCGCCAACGGCCAGCCCACGTTCGCCATGTACGCGGGCAACGAGGCGCACGCCCTGCACGTGCTGGACCTCGAGCCGGCCGGGATCCGGCGGATCCACATCTTCCTGCAACCGGACCTGTTCCCGGTCTTCGGCCACCCGATGACTCTCGCCGCCGCCCGGGATCTGCACAGCTGACCCGACAAGTGCTGTGGAGGAAACGATGAACGGAAAGTCCGTAGTGGTGGTCGGCGGCAGCCGCGGCCTGGGGCTCGGTGTGGCCGGCGCGGCCCGGGCGGCGGGCGCCCGGGTGACCGTGGTGGCCCGCGGGATCAGCCCGGCCGACGGGGTGCCCGGCGACGCCACCGACGAGCTCTTCGCGGCGAAGGTGCTCGCCGAGCAGCGCCCGGACCTGCTGGTGATCACGGCGGGGGCGGCGCCGGAGATGCTGCCGCTGACCGGGCACACCTGGGAGAGCTTCTCGGTGAACTGGCACAGCGACGTACGGATCGCCTTCACCTGGCTGCGCGCCGCCCTGACCCTGCCGCTGGCGCCCGGCTCCCGGGTGGTGGTCTTCGGCAGCGCCGCCGAGCTGCGCGGTTCCCCGCTCAGCGGCGGGTACGCGGGTGCCAAGGCCACGGTCCGGCTGATCGCGGGCTACGCGGCCGGTGAGGCTCGCGACCTGGGCATCACGGTCACCACCGTGCTGCCGGGGATCACGCCCGGCACCGGGGTGGGTGAGACCGCGATCCGGGCGTACGCGAAAGCCTCGAAAATCTCCCGGGACGAGTTCACCGCAAGGCTGACCGCGGCCGCGACCCCGGAGTCCACCGGCCGGGACATCCTCGCCCTGACCGGCACCGACCCGGCCTACCTGATCGACGCCGACGGATGGAGGCCACTGCCCGCCGCCTAGGGTGCGGTGCATGGTTCATGTGGAGATCGACGGTGCGCCGGCCGCGCTCGACGCCCTGTATCGGGCGGCGACCTGGAACTTCGGGCACTTCACCTCGATGCAGGTGCGCGGGCGGGCGGTGGCCGGGCTGGAGTTCCACCTGCGCCGGTTGCGGGAGGCCTCGGCCGTGCTGTTCCCCGGTGAGACGCCGCCCGCCGACCAGCGTGTCCTCGACCTGATCGGGCACGCGCTGGGTGCGGAGCGGGACGCGTCAGTACGGGTCACCGTGCTGCCCGGCGCGACCGTGATGGTGTCGGTCACCGAGCCGGCCCCGGATGCCGCGCAGGCACCGCTGCGGCTGCGGACCATCACCTACGAACGGGAGCTGCCGCAGCTCAAGCACGTCGCCACGCTGGGTCTGACCCACCACTACCTGGCCGCTCGCCGCGACGGCTTCGACGACGTGCTCTTCGCCGGACGCGACGGGCACGTGCGCGAGGGCTCGGTCTGGAACCTGGTGGCCTTCGACGGCGAGCGGGTGATCTGGCCGGACGCGCCGATGCTGACCGGCGTGACGATCCAGGTGCTGCGCCGCGGCCTGGCCAAGCTCGGCGTCCCGGCGGAGCACCGGGTACTCACCACCGTGTCCCTGGCGGGGCTGAGCGCGGCAGCGGCCAACTCGCACTGCCCGGCCCAGCCGATCGCCGCGGTGGACGGTACGGACCTGGCCGCCCACGAGCCCCTGACCGGGCTGTTGTGGCGGGCCTGGCGCGAGGTCCCGTGGGACAAGCTCGGTTAAATCTGATCTTTTCGGGTATCGCATGACGGTCATACGCAGCGCGAAAAAATGGGGGATCAGCATGGGACTCAGCGACCAGGAAATCATCAGCTCGGACCCGGCCGGCCAGGCCGGCGAGGGCCCCGCGGACGGCGGCGCGAACCCGCTGGGCCGCGACGGCGGCGCCGACGGGGGAGCGGGTAAGGAAGGACCGGCCGACGGCGGTGCCGATACCGACGCGGTCGACGGCGGTGCCGACGGTGGCGCCTCCGGCGAGGGTCCGGCGGACGGTGGAGCGAACGCCGCCGGCCATGACGGTGCCGCCGACGGACCGGCTGTCTGAGGCCGGAACGGATGACCTCCACCCTGGCCCGTGCCGTCGCCGCCGACCGCGACGAGTTCGCCGCCACCTTCTGGGGGCGTCTCCCGTTGCTGTCCCGGGCCGCCGATCTCGGCGGCCCGGACGGCTTCCACGATCTGATCTCCTCGGCCGCGGTCGACGAGCTGCTGAGCCGCCGCGGTCTGCGCACCCCGTTCCTGCGGGTGGCGCAGCACGGCAAGGTGCTGCCGGCCGGGCAGTACACCGGTGGCGGCGGCGCCGGGGCCGAGGTCGCCGACCAGGTGCACGACGACAAGGTGCTGCGGCTGTTCGCCGGCGGTGCCACGCTGGTCCTGCAGGGCCTGCACCGGCTGTGGCCGCCGGTGATCGACTTCGCCGGGCGGCTGGGCGCCGAGCTGCGGCAGCCGTTGCAGGCCAACGCGTACCTGTCGCCGCCGTCCAGTCAGGGGTTCGACACCCACTACGACACCCACGACGTGTTCGTGCTGCAGGTGGAGGGGGCCAAACGCTGGCGGGTGCATCCGCCGGTGCTGCCCGATCCGCTCGAGCGGCAGCCGTGGGGCGGGCGGGCCGACGAGGTGGGCGCCACCGCGGAGGGTGAACCGCTGCTCGACGTGGAACTGCTGCCCGGCGACGCGCTGTACCTGCCGCGCGGCTGGCTGCACTCGGCGCGGACCGGGAGCGGCAGGTCACTGCACCTGACGGTCGGTGTGCGCGCGCTGACCCGCTTCGACCTGGTCGAGGAGCTGTTGACTGCGGCCGCGGCGGAGCCCCGGTTGCGGGCTTCCCTGCCGTACGGAATGGATGTCACGGACCTGGATGTGGTCGGCGCCGAGCTGGCCGCGACCGTTGCCGCCCTGCGGTCCTGGCTGCTGACCGCGGACCCGGCGGCGATCGCCGAACGTCTCCGCGAGCGGTCCTGGGCTTTGAAGCGCCCGGAGCCGATCTCCCCGATGAGACAGCTCGATTTCGCCGGCGCGCTCACCCCGGACGACGTGATCGTGGTGCGTGGCGGCCTGCGCTGGACGATGACCGGGTCCGGAGAACGGGTGACACTGCAGCTCGCCGGCCGAACCCTGGAGTTGCCGGCCAGCTGCGAGTCCGCGGTGCGCATGTCGCTTGACGGCTCTCCGCATCGGGTCGGTGACCTGCCGTTACCCGATGACGCCGACCGGCTGGTGCTGACCCGGCGTCTGCTGACCGAGGGAGTGCTGATTCCCGAGGCGTGACTCTCGTCACCTGATACCTAGCCGGGCGGCAGGCTAAATTGGTCCCGTGGCCGGCCGATGGAACACCCGTCGGCGGCCCCGCACGACCGAGACGAGAGAAGGAACCATCCATGGCGGAACCGGACACCCGGACACCAGAGAAGGCCGGGCTGGGGTTCACGCACCGGGAGATCCTGGTGACGATGAGCGGCCTGGTCATCGCGATGCTGCTCGCCCAGCTGGACAACATGATCGTTGCTCCGGCGCTGCCGACCATCGTCGGTGACCTCGGCGGCCTCGAGCACCTGTCCTGGGTGACCACCGGCTACATCCTGGCCACTACGATCGCCACGCCGATCTGGGGCAAGCTCGGTGACCTGTACGGCCGCCGGATCACGTTCGTCGCCGCCGTCGCGCTGTTCCTGGTCGGTTCGATGCTGTGCGGCATGGCGCAGAACATGGCCGAGCTGATCGCCTTCCGGGCCGTGCAGGGCCTCGGCGCCGGCGGCCTGATCGTCGGCGTGCTGTCGATCATCGGCGAGATGATCCCGCCCCGGGACCGCAGCAAGTACCAGGGCGTCATGATGGCGGTCATGCCGGTCGCCATGATCGGTGGCCCGCTGATCGGCGGCGCCATCACCGACCACCTGTCGTGGCGCTGGGCGTTCTACGTCAACCTGCCGCTCGGCCTGGTCGCCCTGGTGGTCAGCTGGATCACCCTGGCCCGCCTGCCGCGCGGCACCGGCCACGCCAAGATCGACTGGTGGGGCACCGGCCTGCTCACCGTCTGGATCACGTCGCTGGTCCTGGTCGCCACGTGGGGCGGCACCGAATACGCCTGGGGCTCCCCGCAGATCCTCGGCCTGATCGCGCTGACCGTTGCCGGTCTGGCCGCGTTCATCGTGGTCGAGCGCCGCCAGCCCGAACCGATCATGCCACTGCGCGTGTTCAAGAACCGCAACTTCGTGCTGGCCGGTGGCATCGCGTTCGTCTCCGGCTTCGCGCTCTTCGGTGCGATCGGCTACCTCCCGCAGTACCAGCAGTTCGTCCAGGGCTCCTCGGCCACCAACAGCGGCCTGCTGCTGATGCCGATGATGGCCTCGGTCATGGTGGTCAGCATCGTGGTCGGCAACCTGATCAGCCGCACCGGCCGCTACCGGATCTTCCCGATCATCGGCGGTGTCCTGGTCGTCGCCGGGATGTTCCTGTTCAGCACGGTCGACCTGCACACCTCGAAGACCGCCACCGCGCTCTACATGGTGGTCCTCGGCGCCGGCATGGGCGGCATCATGCAGACCAGCACGCTGATCGCGCAGAACAGCCTGGAGATGCGGGACATGGGCGCCGGCACCGGAGTCTCCACGTTCCTGCGGAACATGGGCAGCTCCCTCGGCGTCTCGATCCTCGGCGCGATCTACGCACACCACCTGACCACGTCCCTGGCGGACTCGGGCGCGTCGGCGGCGGGCGGCACGATCTCGGCGTCGTCGATGACCCCGGCGGCCCTGCGCGCCATGCCGGAAGCGGTCCGCGAGGTCTTCCAGCGCGCGGTCACCGACGGCATCAGCAACCTGTTCGTGTGGGGCAGCGCGGTCGCGGTGCTCGGCGTCGTGGTGGCGGTCTTCGTCAAGCACGTCCCGCTCCGCGGCGGCAAGGCGGTCGCCACGGTCAAGCCGGCCGAGACCCCGGTCCCGGTCGCTCACTGATCATTTTCTGCCACGCAGGGTCCGTCGTTTCCTGACGGACCCTGCGTTTTTCCTTTCGGTACGACTACGGAGCGCCCGTCCGC
>NZ_BOMS01000169.1 GCF_016862315.1 Actinoplanes palleronii
CGTGAAGACGATCCAGGCGTACCGGTTCGCCCTCGACCGCCAGCACCAGCCGGGGTCCGGGGCGCGGTCGGGGGTGGACTCGGGGTTGCGAGGGATCACGGGCGGGACTCGGCTCGTGACCTGCGGGCGGGGGGTCACGGGCGGGGCTTGGGTCATGGCCTGCGGGCGGGGGTCACGGACGGGCTTGGGTCGTGGCCTGCGGGCGGGGGCTCCTGATACGTACCGGGAAATGGCGGTCTGGAGAGGGGACTGCCTTCAGGATTCGGCGGACAGGGTGAGTAGGTGGGCGGCGAAGCCGTGTGGGGCGCGGCCGTCCGGGCGGGCGCTGGTGCGGACCGGGTCGCGGGCGTCGGTGATCACCCGGGCGCCGGTGGCGCGGACGCGGGTGACGAGGGTGCGGTCTTCGTCGCAGGTCAGCGCGGGGAAGCCGCCGGCCGCGAGATAGGTGGTGGCGCGGACGCCGAGGTTCGCGCCGTGGATGTGGCCGTGGCGGGCGCCGGCGACGCTTTCGCGGTAGCGGCGCTCGTAGGCGGACGGAAGCGGGTCCGGCCAGGCTGACCAGTCGTCGACTTCGACAGTGCCGGTGACCAGGTCCGCGCCGTGTTCCGCGTGCCGGAGCTGCCGGAGAAGCCAGTTCGGGGGCACGCGACTGTCCGCGTCGGTGGACGCCAGCCAGAGATCGTCCGGGCCGTCGCGCAGCGCGTGGGCGACTCCGGCGGCGCGGGCGCGGCCGACGTTGCGCTCCTCGACCACGACGACCTCGGCGTGGCCGGCGAGCGCGAGGCGCGCCGTACCGTCGGTGCAGTCGTCGGCGACCACGACGGTCAGGACCGGGACCGGCGACCGCGCGATGGCGTGATGCAAAGCGGTCAGGCAGGCGGGGAGCAGGCGGCTCTCGTTGTGGGCGGGCACGACGACCGCGACGCGGCGGATCGTCACACCAGGCCCTCGCGGCGGGCGACCGATGCTGCGAGCGGGTCGCGGGTGAAGACCTCGAGCAGGAAGTCGGCCTCCTCGTGCCGGGACATTCGATGCAGGCCGGGGACCGCGGCCAGTGCGGCGTGGACCTCATCGCCGGAGCGGGCGTGCTCGGCGACCGGGTGCCGCCAGTGCACGGCAACCAGGTCACCGCCTCGCACAAGACCGCCGGACGCAAGATCGCTGAACGCAAGGCCGTTGGG
Source organism: Actinoplanes palleronii (assembly GCF_016862315.1). Lineage (GTDB taxonomy): Bacteria > Actinomycetota > Actinomycetes > Mycobacteriales > Micromonosporaceae > Actinoplanes > Actinoplanes palleronii. The sequence goes on from NZ_BOMS01000169.1 coordinate 1,182, forward strand.
TACAAGATCACCGCCGGACGCATGGCCGCCGGGCGCGAGAACGCCGGACGCATGGCCGTTGGGTGCGAGATCGCCGTTGGGTGCGGGATCGCCGGCTGGGGTCAGCGAGTTTGCCGCGTGGTGGAGCAGGGTGGCGAGGTCGGTGTCGTCGAAGTAGTAGGCGAGTTCGGAGAGGACGATCAGGTCGAATGTCTCGTCCGGCCAGTCCCCGGGGAGCTGACCGGTTCGGATCGTGACGTGCGGGCGGTCGGCGAGTCGCGCGGCCGCGGTCTGCACGGCGGATCCGACAGCGTCCGTCGCCAGCAGTCGATCGCATCGGGCGGCCAGCCGGCTGGTGAGCAGACCGGTCGAGCACCCCGGCTCGAACCCGGAGCGGTACCGCCGGGCCGGCAACGCGTCGACCGTCAACGCGTGTTTGCGGGCGTCGTACCAGCGGGTCTCGAAACTCCACGGGTCCGGGTCGGCGGCATACATCCGCTCGAAGTAGCTGATCGGCGTACTCACTCGAAGATCACCTCGAACGGTCGGGCGAAGCGGGCCAGCACGTGCGGCGGCAGGATCGCGGCGTCCTCCGGTGCCGGGCCGAGCGGCGCGATCTGACTCGGGAACGCCGCTATCGCGGCCGATTTCGCCGCCCGGGCCGCGGGTGGCAGATCAATGCGGCGGGCTCGGTGCCAGGGCACGTCAGGATCATTGGGGTACGACCAGTGCCACGCCCAGATCGGATACTCCAGCAACCGGGCACCCGTCTCGGCACAGGCCCGAGCCGCCGCGCGGCCGGTCGCCTCATGGTCGGGGTGCCCGTCGCCCCGCCAGGTCACCAGGCACCACCGGTCCGGTGCGAGCAGCCCCGCCAGCTCCCCGGCGAGAGTGTCCTCGTCGATGCCGCCGTCCGGGTGCCCGAGCCGGTGCACCCGCGACCCGCCGAGCCCGAGAACCCGCAGCGCGTCCGCGGTCTCGGTACGCCGGATCGCGGCCAGCTCACCCCGGCTGTGCATTGTCGAACCCGGGTGCGACGCCTCACCGTCGGTGACCGCGGCCAGATCAGCGCTGCCGAGCAGGGACAGCAGCCCGGCGACACCGAGGATCTCGTCGTCCGGGTGCGGTGCCACGACCAGCGGTGACCCGGGCGGGTCGAGCGGCAGCGCCGGCCAGGACCACACCGCGTCCCAGGCCAGCCACTCACACTCGGTGGTGCCCTCCCCCGCGATCGCCCTCACCACCGCGGGCCCCGGGCGAGCCCGGCGGAGTCCTCGGTGGTCAGCAGGCGGCCGAGTTGTTCGAGGTCGGTCTCGGCGTGGCTCTGGCGCAGGTAGACGGTCAGGTCGGCGACGCGCTGGGCGTGATCGGCGTCGCGGCAGAGCGGGCCGGCGCCGAGAGCCCGGCCGACCCGGTCGATCACCTCGGTGGCGGTGGCCTCCGCGGTCGCGCGCACCCGCAGGGCGAGGCGGTGGGCGTCGGCTTTCGGGTCGGCGTCGATCCGGGCGGCGGCGTCGTCCAGGACCGCCCGGGTCGCGCCGAGCGCCACGTCGACGGCGCCGAGGTGGGCCAGCGCGTGCGGGCCGAGATCCTTACGGCGGGCCGCGTCGAGGAGTGCGTCGGCGACACCCAGCGCACCGCCGAACCAGCACGCGGCGACACCGATGCCGCCGTGCCAGAAGCCGGGCCGGTCCACGTACGCGCCGGGTGCTCCGATCGGGCGGGCCGGGGCTGCGGTGAACCGGATCGTCCGGCTGTCGCTGCCGGCCATGCCGATCGCCGGCCAGGTGCCGTCGAGGGGCTGCGCGTGCGGGGGCGTGTTGCGGACCGCGAACAGCCGGATGCCGTCGCCGGCGGCCGCCGTCACCAGCGCGTCGGTGCACCAGCCGGCGCCCGAGCACCACGGGCGGTCGCCGGTCAGGGTCCAGCCGTCGGGGGTGTGCTCCGCTCGTACCGAAGAAGGTGACGCCGCCCAGACGCCCCACCGTTCGCCGGACGCATGGTTTTCCGGATCGGCGTCGCCGAGCTCGGCGCGGATCGCGACGGCGTCGGCGTGGCCCTCACCGAGCCGACAGGCGACCAGGTCGGCGCGACCGAGACCGATCAGGCCGCGCAGACGGTCCGCGGTGGCACCGTGGCCGGGTAGGGGCAGGTCAGGCGGATGTGTGAGCACGGGCCGTACGTACCCGGGTGTTCGCCGATCAATCGTCGCCCGGGGGTGAGCTCGGGGTGAGTGCGTCGTAGTACGGCTTCATCGACGGGTAGTAGTCGTCGAAGGTGGGTGCGGGCAGGCCGTCGCGGGCCGCCACCAGCATGTCCAGGTAGTACTCCCAGCCAGGACCCATCTCGCCGACACCCTCGGTGGTGGTCAGGTGGTGGACGAAGCGGAGCTCGGTCCGGCCGCCGGCCTCGGACAGCACCAGCTCCAGACGCCAGCCGCCGGACTCCTCGCTCGTCGACAGGGACAGCCGGCGCGGCGGGTCGCAGGCGTCGACCCGGACGTCGAACCACGGTTGCTGGTCCTCGAAGGCCATCTGCATCTTGATCGTACGACCGGGGGCGGCGTCGCCCTCCCACGGTCCGAACCACCGGGCGGTACGGTCGGATTCGGTCACGCTGGCCCAGACGTCCTCGATCGGCGCCCGGAACGTACGGGTCAGCACGAGGTCGGGGCCGGTGGCGCCGGGTAAGAGCCGGCCGATGGGTGAGCTGGTCATGCCGTGTTCTCCTGTCGTTGATCCGCACGCCCGCCCTGGCGGCGCTCGCGACGGGTGCGGTAGACCTCGGTCTCCAGCGCGTCGAGGCGCTGCTCCCAGGCGTCGGCCCGGGTGAACTGGCCGAGCCACTCGACCAGGCCGGTGAGCCGGGACGGATCCAGCTCGTAGAGGCGCTGCCGGCCGACGAGCGTGTCGCGGACCAGGCCGCTCTCCCGGAGCACCCGCAGGTGCCGGCTGACGGCGGGGCGGCTGATCGCGAACCGGTCGGCGATCTCCCCGGCGGGCAGCCGCTGCTCGCGCAACATCACCAGGATGTCCCGCCGCACCGGATCGGCGATCGCCGCCGCCACCTCGTCCACCCGGAAAGCGTAACCACTGGGTTACGCGTCAGGCAAGCCCGCTCAGTGCCGGAAGCTGCCGACCAGCGTCGTCAGCTCACTCGCCAGGCGGGTCAGGTCGGCCGCGGCCTGCTGCGTCGAATCCGCGCCGTCCAGGGTCGCGGTCGCGATCTGGGCCACCCCGGAGACCGTACGGGCCATGTCGCCGCTGCTGGTGGCGGCGTCCTGCACCGAGCGGCTCATCTCCGCGGTCGTCGCGGTCTGCTCCTCCACCGCCGAGGCGATCGTGGTGGTGTAGTCGCCGATCTGCTGCACCACCGCGGTGATCTCCCCGATCGCCTCGGCCGCGGTGCTGCTGGAGTCCTGGATCGCGCCGATCCGGGCGGTGATCTCCTCGGTCGCCTTGGCGGTCTGCTGGGCGAGCTCCTTGACCTCCCCGGCCACCACGGCGAACCCCTTGCCCAGCTCACCCGCCCGGGCGGCCTCGATGGTGGCGTTGAGCGCGAGCAGGTTCGTCTGCTCCGCGATGCTGGTGATCAGCCGGACCACGTCGCCGATCTCGGCGGTCGCGGTGCCGAGCGTGGCGACCTGCACGGTGGTACGCGCGGCGACCGCCATGGCCTGCTGCGCGACGTGGGCGGCCTGGCCGGCGTTGGAGGCGATCTCGGTGATCGACGCGCTCATCTGCTCGGCGCCGGCCGCGATCGTCTGCACCCCGGCGCTGACCTCCTCGCTGGCGTGCGACGCGCTCTCGGCCTGCGCCGACGCATCGGCCGCGCCGTTCTTCAGCTGGGCACTGATCGTGGACAGCTCCTCCGACGACGCCGCCAGGGTGACCGCGACCTGGGACATCCGGTCGACGCTGCCGCGCAGGACCGCGGTGCCGGCGTCCAGGTCAGTGGCCATCCGGCCGAGCTCGTCGCGGCCGGTGACCCCGGCCAGCACGGTCAGGTCGCCGGTGGCCAGCCCCTGCGTCACCCGCCCGACCGAGGTCAGGGTGCTCATGATGCCGCGCACCACCAGCAGGGCCATGCCCAGCGTGATCGCCAGCCCGATCAGCAGCAGCGTCACCATCAGGGACCGGGCAGTGCGGTAGTCGGCCGCGGTCTGCGTCCGCTTCTCCCCCGCGACCTTCGTCTCGATCGTGACCAGGTCGTTCAGCGCGGTGAGCGTGCTGGTCAGCGCGGTCCGGCCGGTGCTGTCCCGGATCTTGCTGAACCCGTCGACGTCGTCGGCCTCGGCCAGCGGCACCAGCTGCTGATCACGGAGGTCACGGAGCTGCTTCAACGCCGTCGTGTACTGCCCCACCACCGTCTCGCGGCCGGTCATGTCGGTGGCGGTGTAGGCGGCGAACGTGTCGTCGGCCTTCGTGTCGGCGTCGGCGATCGTGGTGCGGTCGGTGGCCATCGCGGTGCTGCCCTGGCTGCCCAGCATGTCCTGCAGCGCGATCCAGGAGCGCTGGACCTCCGCCTGGACCGTGCCCAGCTGGGCGACCGGCACCAGGTTGTCGTGGTAGAGGTACTCAGCGGCGTCCGCCATGGCCGACATCTTCTGCAGGCCGACCACGCCGACGCCGGCGGCCACCAACCCGGCGAGCCCCACCGCCGCGCAGATCTTCAGCCGTATCGACAGGTTCGCGAACCAGGGCATGCGACGTCCCCCGAGGATCTCGTGCATACGCGCTTGCCCTGTTACCAAACCACACAACCCGGCCGCGTCAGGCGACTTGGGAACAAGCCGGATTCCCGGCACGACGCCGTCGATCGATAGAGTCAGAAGGTGAACGACGCACGCACCCCCGGCGACGAGCGACCCGGCCGCCGCCGGCCCGGGCAGCTGGAGACCGAGATCATGACGGTGCTGGGCGCCGCGGACCGGCCGCTCACCCCCGGTGAGGTGCGCGATCGTCTGGATCCGTCGAACGAATTGTCCTACAGCACCGTGGTCACCACGCTGACCCGGCTCTATGAGAAAGGCTCGGCGTCCCGGCATCGGGAGGGACGAGCTTTCCGGTACGGAGCGCCGGACGGCCCGGCCGGTCTCACCGCGGACCGGATGACCCGTCTGCTGGCCGTCGAAGCGGATCGCGCGTCGGTGCTGCGCCGCTTCGTCGGCAACCTGGACGCCACCGACGAGCAGCTGCTGCGCGACCTACTCAGCGAGTAGCTCGGGCCGGCGGGAGACCACCCGCACCGAGGAGAACCACGCGTTCACGTGCACCCGGACCTCCGGGGTGCCGGCCAGCCGGGGCACCGGCGCCAGCTTCAACTCGTGCGAGCTGAACGCGTTGGTGCCGGTCAGGTCGACGTCGGTCTCCGCGGACCAGACCGAGCCGACCCGTACGCTGAATTCCTCGAGGGTGATGCGGCCGTCACCACAGGCTCGCTGGAGCAATTCCGCCACACGTTCACGGTCGCCGTCGGAGATCGGCGCCGGCACAGGAAGTCCCACGGCCGAAACCCTATCGGCGCTCCGCAAGGCGATCCAGCGGTCCCCTTTACGCAGCGTCCGGGGCGAGCTGACAAACTTGCAGGATCATGACGCTGACCGATCGCCTTCCCGGCAACGCTGAGCCCGACGCTGTCTTCGACGCTTTCCAGACCTGGGTGTCGGAACAGGGGCTGACCCTGTACTCGCATCAGGAGGAGGCGCTTATCGAAATCGCGACCGGCTCCAACGTCATCCTGAACACTCCGACCGGCTCGGGAAAGAGCCTGGTCGCGGCGGGCGCGCACTTCGCCGCGCTGGCCGACGGGCGCACCACCTTCTATACCGCGCCGATCAAAGCCCTGGTCAGCGAGAAGTTCTTCGCCCTCTGCGCGATCTTCGGCGCGCACAACGTGGGCATGCTGACCGGTGACGCCAGCGTCAACGCGGACGCGCCGATCATCTGCTGCACCGCGGAGATCCTGGCCAACCTGGCGCTACGCGAGGGTGCGAAGGCCGACGTCGGCCAGGTGGTGATGGACGAGTTCCACTTCTACGCCGAGCCGGACCGCGGCTGGGCCTGGCAGGTGCCGCTGATCGAGCTGCCGCAGGCGCAGTTCCTGCTGATGTCGGCGACCCTGGGCGACACCACCCGGTTCGTCGACGACCTGAGCCGGCGCACCGGCCGGTCCACCTCGGTGGTCAGCAACACCGAGCGGCCGGTCCCGCTGCTGTTCGAGTACGCGATGACCCCGCTGCACGAGACGATCGAGGAGCTGCTCGCCACCAAGCAGGCGCCGGTCTACATCGTGCACTTCACCCAGGCCGCCGCCCTGGAACGCGCCCAGTCGCTGATGAGCATCAACATGAGCAGCAAGGCCGAGAAGGAGGCGATCGCCGCGGCGATCGGCGGCTTCCGGTTCACCGCGGGCTTCGGCCGTACGCTGACCCGCCTGGTCCGGCACGGCATCGGCGTGCACCACGCGGGCATGCTGCCGAAGTACCGGCGGCTGGTGGAGACCCTGGCCCAGGCCGGGCTGCTCAAGGTGATCTGCGGGACGGACACCCTCGGCGTCGGCATCAACGTGCCGATCCGCACCGTGCTGTTCACCGGCCTGTCCAAGTACGACGGGGTGAAGACCCGCCTGCTCAAGGCGCGCGAGTTCCACCAGATCGCGGGCCGGGCCGGCCGGGCCGGGTTCGACACGCTGGGCACCGTGATCGTGCAGGCCCCGGACCACGTGATCGACAACGAGCGGGCCCTGGCCAAGGCCGGCGACGACCCGAAGAAGCGCCGCAAGGTGGTCCGCAAGAAGCCGCCGGAGGGGCAGATCGGCTACAGCCGGCCGACCTTCGACCGGCTGGTCGGCGCCGACCCGGAGCCGCTGACCTCGTCGTTCCAGGTGTCGCACGCCATGCTGCTGAACGTGCTGGCCCGCGACGCCGACCCGTTCGAGGCGATGCGGCACCTGCTCACCGACAACCACGAGGAGCCGGCCGCCCAGCGCCGGCACATCCGCCGGGCGATCGCCATCGCCAAGGCGCTGATCGCCGGCGGGGTGATCGAGCGCTCGGAGGCCGGTGTCTACAAGCTCGTCGACGACCTGCAGCTGGACTTCGCGCTGAACCAGGCGCTGTCGCCGTTCGCCCTGGCCTGTCTGGAACTGCTGGACAAGGAGGCGCCGGAGTACCCGCTCGACGTGGTCTCGGTGATCGAGGCGACCCTCGAGGACCCGCGCCAGGTGCTCTCCGCGCAGCGGCAGAAGGCGCGCGGCGAGGCGGTCAACGCGATGAAGTCCGAGGGCATCGAGTACGAGGAGCGGATGACGCTGCTCGAGGACGTGACCTGGCCCCGGCCGCTGCTGGAGCTGCTCGAGGGCGCGTACGAGACGTACCGGCAGGGTCACCCGTACGTCGCCGACTACGAGCTGAAGCCGAAGTCCGTGGTCCGCGACATGTACGAGCGGGCCATGACGTTCACCGAGTACATCTCGTTCTACGGGCTGTCCCGCTCCGAGGGGCTGGTGCTGCGCTACCTGGCCGACGCGTTCCGGGCGCTGCGCCAGACGGTGCCCGAGGACGCCCGCACCGAGGAGCTCGGCGACCTGATCGAGTGGCTCGGCGAGCTGGTCCGGCAGGTCGACTCCAGCCTGCTCGACGAGTGGGAGCGGCTGCGCAACCCGGGCGCCGTGATCGAGGAGGTCCGGATCGACGACAAGCCGCCGGCGGTCACCCGCAACGTGCGCGCGTTCAAGGTCCTGGTCCGCAACGCCATGTTCCGCCGGGTGGAGCTGGCCGCGCTGGGCCGCTACGACCTGCTCGGCGAGCTGGACTCGGAGGCGTCCGGCTGGACCGCGGAGCGCTGGCGCAAGGCCGTCGACGAGTACTTCGACGAGTACGACGAGATGGGCACCGGCCCGGCGGCCCGTGGCCCGGCGCTGCTGCACATCGACGCCGGTCCGACCGTGTGGACGGTCCGGCAGGTCTTCGAGGACCCGGCCGGCGACCACGACTGGGGCATCGACGCCACCATCGACCTGGCCGAGTCCGACGAGGCCGGCATCGCCGCCATCAAGATCGTCGCGGTCGGCCCGCACTAGCTGGCTTCCAGGGGTGGCTCCGCGTCGCGGAGACACCCCTGAGGACCAGCCGGGATCGGGAGGCGCGCCTCGGCCGGGAGTGGCCACGGTCTCGCGGCGGCCTCACGGGCGGGACTCGGCTCGTAGCCTGCGGACGGGCGCTCCGTAGTCGTACCGAATAGGGTTTTGAATGTGGTGGTACCGGCATGTACCGCCGGGTATCGACGGCGGGCTTAGCGTCGGGGTATGACGCCACGACCGACGCCGGACCCGACGATCGGGGACCGTATCCGGGATCGCCGACTGCGCCGCGGCTGGAGCATGCGGTTCGCCGCGAGCCGGGCCGGGGTCTCGCACGCCACCTGGAGCAGGATCGAACGCGGACTGCAGGCGGCAGACAACCGGTTCGTGCTGGCCGATCTGGCCGCCGCGCTGGAGTGTTCACCGGCCGAGCTGGCCGGGACCGCGGTGCCGGCCGGTGATCGGGACGCGGTGGCCGCGCACGCCGCGGTGCACGCCGTCCGGCAGGCCCTCGTCGATCTCGACCTGTCCGTGGCCGGCTCGTTCGAGGCACCACCGCTGACCGAGCTGGCACGGACCGTGGCGCTGCTCGACACGCTGCGGCAGGCCTGCGACTACGCCGGGGCGAGCCGGTTGATCCCTGCTCTGCTCCGCGGCCTGCATGCCTCTGCCAGCGAAAAACCAGCGCTGCGCTTGCTCTGCGACGTCACGTTCATCGCCTCCTCCGTGCTGCGCAATCTCGGACATCCGGCCGACGCGTGGCTGGGGGCGGAACGCTGCCGGGACGCCGCCGCCGCGACCGAGGACCCGGTCCTGCGCGGCTACGCCGCCTACGCGCGGACCAGCGCCGCCAACGCCTGCGGGTCCTACGACCGGGGTTACGCCCTGGCCGAGCAGGCCGTCGACGATCTACGGCCGCACGCCGCACTGCCCGGTGCCGCCGAGATGATCGGCTCACTGCAGCTGAACTGCGCATACGCCAGCCGGGGCGCCAAACGCCTGGACGACAGCCGAGCCTGGGCCGCCGAGGCCGCCGCGCTGGCCCGCCGGACCGGGGAGACCAGCACGCTCGGGCTGTACTTCGGCCCCACCAACGTCGACATCTGGCGGATCGGCATCGAGATCGACGGCGACGACCCGGGGCGCGCCGCGCAGATCGCCCGGGACACCGACCCGGCCGCCCTGCCGATCGGTTTCCGACAGGTCTTCTACTACACCGACACCGCGCGCGCCCTGGCCCGGCTGCGGAACCGGGACCGGGAGGCGATCCGCTTCCTGATCGTGGCCGAGCGGGTCGCCCCGCAACACGTGCACACTTCGTCGATGGTTCAGGAGACCGCACGGGCGCTGCTCGACCGTTCCCGGCGGATGGCCGGGGGAACCGAGCTCCGAGCCCTTTGCGAACGACTCAAGATCGGCTAGGGTTCGCGGTGCGTAACCGACGCGTGACCGTGCGACGAGCAGGCAGGCCACCGCGCGCCCTAGCGGGCCGCTCGCTACCCGGGCCGGTTACGGTTGACGACTATGACCACCTACTCCGGTCCGGCGCGTCTCACGCTCGTCGACGGCACACGCGTATCCGGCATGGCTTCGCTCAGCACTAACCAGCGGGGCGGCATCGACGGGTGGGGCGGAACTTTTCGGCCGGACCAGATCAGCACAGACGTACGTAACGCAGCCGAAGGACTTGTTTTGGAACTGCCTTATGACCAGATCGGCGAGGTGTCCGTCACCGGCGTCCGCCGGTTGCTCGCGACACAGATCCTGATGTCGCTCGCCGGTCGCGGACCAGCGCCCTTCTGACCTTTTGTTGGAGCGGCGGCCCGGGCCGGGCCGCCGCGCGTCACCGATAACTCGCGGTCAGCCAGTCCCGGACGGCCAGGTTCGCCCGTACGTCGTCCTCGTTGTAGTCCAGCAGCCGCCGCGCCGCCTGCCGATCACCCTCGCGGGCCGCCCGATGCCAGTCCTGTGACTGCCGGCCGCCCGGATCGTCGTCCCGCCAGTGGAAACCGGCGCCGTGCACAGCGATCACTTTCAGTCCCAGCCCGGCCCGGGACTCGACGCCGTCCTTGACCAGCCGGTGCAGGTCCACCCAGCGCTCCGGCTGCGCGGCGCCCCGCGGCACCGGGGTGAACCGGGCCGCCCGGGTCCGCTCCGGGTGCGTGTAGTGGTAGACCAGCAGACTGCGCCCCTGTTCCTCGGCCTCGACGGCCAGCGTGTCGAGCCGGGCCAGGCATTGTTCTGTCAGGCGCGCCTCGTCGGTCACCGCCGGCTCGAAGAACGCCTCGTACCGGCTGGCACCCCCGCTGGTCACCAACAGCCCCCACAGGTAGACCCGGTCGTCGGCGCCCCACTCCGCGTCGATGTCGATCTCCACGTCGGCACGGGGCACCACCGGCAACGGACCGTCCTTGATCCGCAGCAGCAGGCCGTCGCGGGCCAGCTGCGCCGACACGGCCGCCTTCCGCAACCGATGCCGCCGCTGCGGCAGATGCCCGACCTCACGACCGTAGGCTCCGGCCAGGAGGTCGTCCGGGTCACTGGAGGCAAGACCTTCGATGGTACGAATACCGCTCTCCCGCAACGCCAGGTACTCCCGCACGCTGAGTGCCCCGCGCAGCTCCCCGCTGAGGTCGGCCGGCGGCAGTTCGTCGACGCAGACCGGCGCCCATTCGCAGGTGGTGCACTCGGCGTGCCCGACCGGCTCGACCAGGGGCTCCGGATCGTCCGGCCGTCCGCGCCGCTGCCGGGCCACCGCCGCGACCCGCACCCGGAAGTCGTGCTCGTGGTCGTAGCGCTCCAGGGCACTGCGCTTGGCCTTGCCCGAGGTACGGGAGAACGTGATGAACCGGGGCAGGCGCAGGTCGTACCAGACGAGCTGCGCGCCGTCGGTGCCGACGATCGCGCCCCACGGCTCGGCGGCCTGGTGACCGCACGCGGCCAGCATCCGCCAGTAGTGCGCGAGCTGGATCAGGTCCCGCTCGTCGGCGTGCTCCCGCGCGTCCTCCAGCCTGACCGCGGCGGCCAGGGACGGGGCGTGGAGCGGGCTGACCCGGGCATCCAGCCCCTTGGTCAGCACCCGGTGGGCCTTGATGTCGGCCGGGTGATAACCGCCCTCGGCCGCCCGGATCAGCAGGTCGGGCTTCCCGGTACGGTGCCCGGGCAGATCGTCGGGGAGCCGCCCGCCGACGATCACGCTGGCGCCCGCGCGCATGGCGCCGATGGTCGCGCCGATGTGCATCGGCTTGTCGTCGTCGAGGTCGCTGAGGTCCGCGTAGCCGGGCAGGTTCAACCCCGCCCAGGCACCGAGGACTTCGGACTCGAACGTGTTGCCCAGGTCGAAGAGCTGCTGAAGTTCCGGGGCCACCGGCCCGAACTGGCGCGGGACGGTCCGGTCGTGCCGGTTGTGGACGGCACGGGGACAGGTCTTGGCGGCGTATCCACCCAGGAGCAGCGGGCGCTCAGCGGTGCTTCCGGCCGGCTCGGTCCCGCTGACTCCACCGATGATCATGCGTGATGGTAGCCACCCGCAGCACCCGTTCAAAAACGGACACACCCCTCCCGGCCGAGCCAGGCACCGCCGTTCCGGGCACCGCCGAGCCGGCCGCCGCGGGCTGGTGTCGTGGGCCGGGCGCTGCGGGCTGGTCTCGTGGGCCGGCCGCTGCGGGCTCGTGTCGCGGGCCGGGCGCTGCGGGCTGGTGCCGCTGGTGTGTCGCGGTCGGTGGGTGGCTGGGGCTGGCTTGCCAGGCGGGGTGGCCGTTGGTCGCGGTCCGATGCGCCCATCCCGGCAAACTGCCGGGCACGGTGCAACCCGGCTGGTGCTCATGGTGGTATCCCGGCTCCTGATACCACCATGAGCTTCAGCCGACCGAATCCAGCTGGTGCTGGTGGTGGTATCACGGCCGCTGAAACCACCATGAGCACCAGCCGGACTCGGCGAGCGCCGGTGGTGGTTATCGCGGGCTCGAGACAACCATGGCCGCTCGCCAGGACCGCGCGGCTGGCCCTGGGCGCCCTTATGAAGGCCCCATAACGGCACTCACGACCAGCCGGAACCGGGCGGCTGGCGCTGAGCGCCCCTATGAAGGCGTCATAACGGCACTCACGACCAGCCCGGACCGCGCGGCTGGCCCTGGGCGCCCCTATGAAGGCGTCATAACGGCACTCACGACCAGCCGGAACCGGGCGGCTGGCGCTGAGCGCCCCTATGAAGGCGTCATAACGGCACTCACGACCAGCCCGGACCGCGCGGCTGGCCCTGGGCGCCCTTATGAAGGGGTCATAACGGCACTCACGGCCAGCTGGCACGGTCTGGCTGGGGCTGACGGCCGTTATGCCTGTCTGGAGGAGGCTGTGAGCGCCGGCTGGGCCAGGGGGGCGGCCCACCTACCGGGATCACCGTCCAGCCTCTGGGACGGCCGCGGTCGCGGGCGGCGCATCGGGCCGCGACCAGCAGCCACCCCGCCTGGCAAGCCCTCAGCCACCCACCAACCGCGAGCCGCGCAACAAGCCACGACCAGCGCGACGGGCGCGTCGGATCGGGACCGGCAGCTTCCCCGACTGGCAAGGCCCCAGCCGCCCACCAACCGCGAGCCGCGCAACAAGTCACGATCAGGGCGAGCGGTGTGCGGGGGCGTGGGGGCTACAGGGCGGTGGGGTCGTCGAGGGGGGTCAGGGAGAGCAGGACCAGCTTGATGCCGGCGGCGGCTGCACGGGCGATCAGCTCGGCCGCCAGTTCCGCGTCGAAGCCCTCCGGGCACTGCCACCAGCCTGTCACGGTCACATCGCCCGGGAACAGGCCGTCGCAGTTGGTCCAGCCGCCGGGGAACGGGAACGAGCGCAGCACCCGGGCCAGCCGGTCCACCAGCGTCGACGTCACCGCCGAGGTGCCCAGGGTCGCCTGGACGCGCCGAGGGTCCGGGAGGTCCGACGGGGAGTCCGCGACCTTCAGCCAGTCGTGGCGGTTCCTCAGAGCGGCGGCGATCCGGTGCATGCCGTCGAGGATCTCGCGGGCTTCCGGGTCGACCAGGATCGGCTGGGCGAAGCCGCCGTTCACCACGAGCTCCGAGCGGAGCAGCTCGACGCACTGGGCGCTGTCCGGGTCGGCGAGCAGGTCGGGGATCGCCGACTTCCAGGTGTCCCCTCCCACCGAAGGCCGGTAGGTGGCGAGCACCTCGGCAAGCGTCATCCGGCGAACGGTCACCGGAGAAGGCTGCCATGCCGGGACGCCGAAGCCTACTCACCAAAGGTGGAATAAAAGTGTCACCGTTAGGAGGATCGGGACGCACGACACGGTGGTCAGGAAGATCGTGTCGCGGACCAGGATCTGGCCGGTGTGGAAGCGCTGGGCGTACAGATAGATGTTCTGCGCGGTGGGCAGGCCGGCCAGGACGGTCACCGCGTACGTCTGGGGTGGGGTCAACCGCAACGCGGCAGCCAGCAGGAACGCGATGAGCGGCATCGCGGCGGTCTTGAGCAGGACGGCGGTGACCGTGCCGGCGCGTTCCGGGCCGGGCGCGAGCACGCGGCGGCCGGAGAGCGACATGCCGAAGGCGATCAGGACCATCGGTACGGCGGCCTGACCGATCGTGGTCAGCGGGTTGAGCAGGATCGGCGGCAGTCGCAGGCCGGTCAGCGCGACGATCCCGCCGAGCAGGGTGGCCACTACCAGGGGGTTGCGCAGCGGGACGGACACCGCGGCGCGGGCCGAGGCGTGGCCGGTGGTGGCGAGTTCCAGCAGGGTGAGCGCGATCGGCATGATGATCAGCAGCTGGAGCACGATGATCGGGATGACCAGGGTGGCGTCGCCGAGGACGTAGGTGGCGACCGGGATGCCGATGTAGTTGGCGTTGACATAACCGGCGCCCAGCGCGCCGAGCACCAACTCGCCGGACCCGACCCGGCGAAAAGCCGAGCCGGGCGAGCCGGGCGAGCCGGGCAGGCCGGGCGAGTCAGGTAGAACAGGCGAGTCAGGCAGGCCGGGCGGGTCAGACAGGCCCGGTAGGCCCGGCCGGACACCGCGGACGATCAGCACGTGCAGGCCGAAACAGATCAGCGCGGCGCCCACCGACACCAGCAGCGGCTCGCTGAACAGGGCGGTCAGGTCGGTGGCGGCCACCCCGGTGAACAGCAGGCACGGGGTGAGCACCAGCCAGACCACCCGGGCCAGGACCGCCTCGGCGTTCTCCGGCAGCCCGCCCCACCGGCGCAGCGCCCAGCCGGCCAGCACGATCGCACCGATCAGCACGAATCCGGAGAGCGCCGACACCATGATCGCGACGCTATCGGGCGACGGCTGATCGAATCGACTCCGGGGCGCGGCGGCAGATCGTACGGTGACCGGGTGGGTGACGAGGCGGCGGATTACTACGACCGGATGCTGGTGGACGCGGAGTGGGGCGAGGCCTTCTGTGTCACCTTCGTCCGGGGTCTCGACGACGCCGCGCTGATCGCCGCGTTCGGCGGCGACCCGGCCGGGGTGCGGTCGCCGGCCGACCTCGCGCAGGTGCTCGACGGCTTCCGGTACGGCGAGGAGCCGGCCACCCTGGTCGTCGCCACGATCGGCGACTGGCGGGTCGCCATCGAGATCAACGGTTGCCAGGGGAGCCGCCCGGAGGTGCTGCGCCGGGCCGCGGCGGCCGGTGACGGGGCCGCGCTCAGCGTGTTCCGCGACGTCAGCGGGCGCTCCGAGTTCAGCTACCTGAGCGGGGACCGGACCCAGACGGTGATCGACCACATCCGGCCGGAACGGCGCTCCGGCGAGGACCCGAAGCTGCTCGACCCGATGCTGGCCGGGCTGCCGTTCGGATACGAGGACGACACCATCCCCGAGGCCGCCGGGTTCGCCCTGGCCGAGCGGATCACCGGCGTACGACTGCCGTTCGACCTGATGGAGCAGGATCTGCCCGGGGTGGTGCTGACCCTCGTACCAGATGATCTTGTGCCGGAGGGTGGCCGCGGTCTTGCCGCGCTGGAGCACCCGTTCGTCCAGCGGATGCTGGCGTCGCCGACCATGGAGAACGTGCCGGCGATGGCGGCGTTCCGGGCCCGGCTGATCGCCGAGGACGCGCACCTGGACGGCGAGCCGGTGCTCGTCGCGATCCTGGAGGCGCTCGAGGACGGCCGACGGCCCGCGCCGGAGCTCCGTGCCCAGCTGCGGGAGCTGCACGAACGCGTCACCGGCGACCTGCAGGGGATGAACGCGGTGCAGGACGTGGCGGCGGCCGCGTTCAGCGAGGATCTCTCCGACCGGTTCAGCACCGCGTACGCGATCCAGGACAGTGATCGCAGCCTGCAGGCCGTCGTGCTGCGCCGGTGCGCCCTGAGCGCCGACCGCAGGTCCGCCCCGCCGGTCGAAAAGCCCGCGCCGATCACCGAGCCGACCACCGCTCCGGCGAGCAGCCATCCGGCCTCCGGGGTGATGGCCAAGGAGTTCGCGTCGTGGCAGCCGGAGAAGCAGCGCGAGGTGTCCCGCTGGCTGGCCCGGCGCGCGTTCGAGATGGCCGGGCTGGACAAGCTGGACTGGGCTCGCCCGGCCCTGGACGCCCTCGACCGCGGCGATCCGCTGCCGTTCCCGGACCGGCGAGCGGTGTTCCGGCTGATCTCCGCGGCGGCGCTGGTGACCGCGACGACAGGTCTGCCGCTGGACCAGATCGGTGATCGCCTCACCGAGAAGCAGCGCGCCGACCTGCGGGAACGCATCGACCGCGCGCCGATGGCAGTGATCACCATCTTCAACACGGCGAATCCGGACCCGGCGCGGGCGCTGAGCGACACGTTCTCCACGGCGCTGGAGACGTTCGACGGCCGCGCCGACGATCTGGTGACGGAGTTGCGCGCCCGGTTCGGCTGACGCCTCGTCCACAACGGATTCTCGCGCGGGTACTACGATGCCTCTGGATCTTCGACCTGAGGAGGCGTCGGTGGCTGACCGGCGGCATGCATTGGACCGGATCGACACCACGGTGGCGCACCCGGCCCGGCGGTACAACTACCTGCTCGGCGGCAAGGACAACTTCGCCGCCGACCGGGCCTCGGCCGAGGCGATCGAGCGGGCCATGCCGACGATCCGGCTCGCCGCCCTGGAGAACCGCGCGTTCCTGCAGCGTGCGGTGGACTTCCTGGCGCAGCAGGGCATCCGGCAGTTCCTCGACATCGGCACCGGCATCCCGACCGCGGACAACACCCACCAGGTGGCGCAGCGGATCGACCCGGCGGCCCGGATCGTCTACGTCGACAACGACCCGATCGTGCTCACCCACGCGCGGGCGCTGCTGACCAGCACGCCGGAGGGTGTCACCGCGTACATCGACGCGGACCTGCGCGAACCGCGCACCATCCTGGACGACCCCGAGCTGCGCGCGACCCTGGACTTCACCAAGCCGATGGCGGTGATGCTGGTCGCGGTCCTGCACTTCATCCGCGACGACGAGGACCCGCAGGGCGTGGTCGACACCATCCTGGACGCGCTGCCGCCCGGCAGTTTTGTGGTGGCCTCCCACTCCACCTGGGAATACCTGCCGGCCGGGGCGATCGAGGCGCTGGAGGCCGCGAACGCCGACGGGCGGTTCCGGGCGCGGACCGGCGCGCAGCTCGAGCACCTGTTCCGCCGGCTGGACCTGATCGAGCCGGGCGTGCAGTCGGTGTCGCGGTGGTGGCCGGAGCAGGCGTCGCAGCCGCGTCCGTCGGTCGAGGACGTGGCGTTCAACGCGATCGTCGGCCGGGTTCGTTGAGTTTGTTGACGAGGTGCCAGTAGGCTCCCGGAGTTCGACGTCGATGCGCCGCGAGGAGACGCACGTGGACGGGAAGGACGACCGCGAGTCTCCCCCAGCCCTTCGGATCGCCCGTTACCTGGACGATCCGGCACCAAGACCGCAGCCGGTCCGCAATCCGCCGGGCATGATGCTGCCCAACATCGCGGATTATTGGCCGGACGCACCGCACCGGGTCGAGGCCGCCGCCAAGGCCGCGGGTTGGCGGGCGTTCCTGCCGGCTTCGCCGGATTTTTCCGGTACGGCGGAAGCGCCGTCATCCCGTCGCCCCCATCGTCCGGTCATCCTCACCGGGGTGCTGGCCCTGCTCGTGATCGGCGGCACGGTGGTGCTGGCCCGGCCGCTGACCGACGCCGACATCCGGCAGCGCGCGATCACCCCCGTGCCGGCGCTCCCGTCCGAGTCACCGGCGGTCGTCGGCCCCGCACCGACCACCACGGCGCCGTCCCCGGCCGCGACCACCGTCGCGCCGCGCCCGCCGCTGCCGACCTCGGCCATCACCACCACCACGCCACCGGCCCGGATCCGCACCGCCCGGTTCGAGCTGGTCTCCGGCATCACCGACTTCGTGGTCCGCACCGCCACCCTGGACGACGTGGACTTCCGGGTCCGCGGCGGCGAGCCGACGTTCACCGACGGGGTGCTGCGGGTGACCCCGGCCGGTGGCGGCAGCCCGGTCGAGGTGCAGCTCAGTGACCGGATCGTCTGGGGCCTGCGGATGGCCGGCGGGGTCAAGACCGCCACGTTCGACCTGACCGGCGCCACGATCAGCCGGATCGACCTGGACGGTGGCGCCGAGACCATCGACATCACGCTGGGCCGGTTGACCCGGACCCTGCCGATCCGGATGGCCGGCGGCGTGAGCCAGTGGCACATCCGGACCGATCGGGAGGTGCCGGTCCTGGTCGAGGTCGGTGACGGCGCCGGGGACATCGCGATCTACGGCCGGCACGAGGGCGGCACCGCGCCCGGCGCGGTGATCCGCTCCGGCGACCTCGGCGACGCCGCGGGGCTGGACGTCGACGCGGCCGCCGGGATGGGCCTGCTGGAGATCTCCTGAGCTATTTGCTGGGGGACGGGATTGGCTTCGCCGAAGGCGTCACCGAAGGCGTCACCGAAGGCGTCAGGGACGGCGGCACCGACGGGTCGGGGGTCGGCCACTCGCCGTTCTCCATCGGGGTCGGGCTCGGCGCCACGAACGGGTTCAGTTTCGGACAGCGCGGGTAGCCGCGCTGCCAGCTCTGCACGGACTCCCCGGTGTCCGGGTCGTCGCACCACTGGCTGCCGAGCTGGATCGGCTGGCCGTTCTGGTCGTAGAGCTGGGCGTTCTCCACCGGGTGGCCCTGACCGTCGTAGACGAACACGTCCCGGACGTTCTCGTAGCCGGAGTTGCCGCTGTAGGTGGCGTCCACGTACGACGGGGTCACCTGGGCCTCGTCGTCGACGGTCGCGAACCCGACCACCGCGAGCAGGATCAGCACGGCCGTGCCGGACCAGTAGGCATAGCGCGGCCACTGCCCGGCCGGCGTGCCACGGCGGCCCAGCCAGATCGAGCCGACCACACACGCGCCGAGCAGGACCAGCGCGAGCACGCCACTCCCGCCGACCCGGGGCAGCAGGCCGAGCCGCTCGTCGCCGGTGGCGAACACATGGGCCAGGACCATGGCGGCCAGGTAACCGCGCAGCACCCACCAGGCCGGGAGCAGCAGGGCCAGGAACTCACTGGCCTTGGAGTAGCCCAGGACCGGACCCACCCGTACGTCTGCTTCTCGCAAACCCCGGACGACCTGGTCGCGAACCGCCTTCAGCTCGGCATAGCGGTCCGGTTCCTCGGCCTTGACGTCGGGGACCTCGGCCGCGGCGAGCAGCTCGGCCGCATACGCCGCCGGCTCGCCCAGCCGCTCGACGAGCGTGCCGGTGCCCTCGGCGCGGACCTCGGCCAGGTGCTCGGGGAGGTCCTCGAGCAGCTCCTCACGGGTCTTCTCCGGCAGGCCGCCGAGCGCCAGCCGCACCCGGGCGACGTACCCGGTGATCTCGTCCGCTACCACGTCGTTCACACGGTCCCCCGGTCCTGAAGCAGGTCGTCCATCGTCGAAGCGAAGTCGCGCCAGGTCTTGCCGGTCCGGTCCAGTTCGGCCCGTCCGGCGGCGTTCAGCGCGTAGTACTTGCGGTGCGGCCCCTCGTCACTGGGAACCACGTAGGTGTTCAGGAAGCCGTTGGCGAACAGCCGGCGCAGCGTGCCGTAGACGGAGGCGTCGCCGACGTCCTGCAGGCCGGCGGCCCGGAGCCGGCGCAGGATGTCATAGCCGTAGCCGTCCCCGTCCCGGAGCGCGGCGAGGACGGCGAGATCCAGCACTCCTTTGAGGAGCTGTGTGGTATCCACGCACGGCACAGTACTGCGCTATCCGAAGTACCGTCAACGCCGCCATACCTGCCGTGTGGTCTACAGTGCTTACTTAATTACAGAGTTACCGGGTACGGAGGATCGTCGTGATCGTGGAGTACATCCGCTACCGCATCCCCGAGGGGCGTGACGGGGAGTTCGAGAAGGCCTACGCCCGGGCCGCCGAGCAGCTGGCCAAGGCGCCGCAGTGTGGAGACTACGAGCTCAGCCGCTGCGTCGACGACCCCGCCGCATACGTTCTGCGGATCACCTGGACCTCGGCCGACGACCACCTGCGCGGCTTCCGCGGCGGTGAGCTGTTCCCGGTCTTCCTGG
Source organism: Actinoplanes palleronii (assembly GCF_016862315.1). Lineage (GTDB taxonomy): Bacteria > Actinomycetota > Actinomycetes > Mycobacteriales > Micromonosporaceae > Actinoplanes > Actinoplanes palleronii. The sequence goes on from NZ_BOMS01000169.1 coordinate 20,733, forward strand.
CCGAGATCCGTCCCTACATCGAGTCCATCGAGGAGATGCGGCACTACCGGCCGACCGCGGTACGCGGCACCGGCGGCGCGGTGCCGACCCTCTACGAGTGGGCCGGCGGCGCGGCCGCGTTCGAGCGGCTCACCGAGCGGTTCTACGACACGGTCAAGACCGACGAGCTGATCGGGCCGATGTTCGCGCACATGGATCCGGGCCACCCCCGGTACGTCGCGATGTGGCTGGCCGAGGTCTTCGGCGGCCCGGCCGACTACACCCACGGCCGCGGCGGGTACGCCCACATGCTCGGCAAACACCTGAACCGGGCGATCACCGAGCCGCAGCGCCGTCGCTGGGTGAGCCTGCTCGCCGACGCGGCCGACGAGGTGGGGCTGCCCGCCGACCCGGAGTTCCGGGCCGCGTTCATGGGCTACCTGGAGTGGGGCACCCGGCTCGCCCTGGCCAACTCCCAGCCGGGTGCCGAGCCGGCGCCCCAGGCACCCGTGCCGCACTGGGGCTGGGGCGTGGCTCCGCCGTACCAAGGTTGATCTTTAGCTGCGGTAACTGAACCGGCCTACGGTGACCGTCCCCTCGGCGGCGAAGACGCCGGTCACCCGGCCGGTGAACGACGCCGCGGTCTCGCTGGACCAATATCGGCCGTCCAGTTCGGCGAGGCACTGTCCCGCCGCGATCAGCCGGATCCGGTCCGCCCCGGCGGCCGCCGGGCCCGGCGTCGGCAGGCTGGTCTCGATCCGCAGCTCGACCTCACCGGCCGGCACCTCGGCGGTCCAGCTCTGCTCCACCCCGACCAGCCTGGCGGTGGCGGTCACCGTGCCGCCGCGCACCTCGATGGACAGGTGGATGTGCTCGTCATAGCGGCAGGCGAGCCCGCCCACCCCCGCCGACGCGTCCACCGTCGCGGTGAACACACTGGTCAGATGGCGCTGCCGGCGCCCGACGAAGCTGGGCCGGAACGCCCGCATCCCACCCTCGACCCCGTGCAGCGTGAGCCGCCCGGGCGTCTCGGTCAGCGACCCGACCTGCCCGGGCGCCCGCCCGACCGCCAGCCACCCGGGGTCGTCGAGCGCCCCCGGATCGGCGAAGTCGAAGCTCTCCTCGACCACGCCCTCCCCGTCCGGCGACGGCACCGGCTCCACCACCGGCCAGCCGTCGTGCCAGCTCACCCGGGTCACAAACGTCTCCCGCCCGAGTGGCGAGAAGGCCGCCGTCCACCCGACCGTGCGCACGCCGAGCAGGATCAGCCGGTCCTCGCCGTCCGGGCCGGTGACCAGGTCGGCGTGCCCGACGCACTGGACCCGGCTGTCCCGCCCGCTCGCGGTCAGGATCGGGTTGGCCGGCCCGCCCGCGAACGGCCCGCTGATCGACGGCCCGCGGGCGATGCTGACCGCGTGCCCACGCTCGGTGCCACCCTCGGCGATCATCAGGTACCAGTGCTCGCCACGCCGGAACACGTGCGGCGCCTCGGGGAACCGCAGCCCGGTCCCGGACCAGAGCGAGCGCGGTACTTCGAGTGCCCGCCCGGCCGCCAGGTCGACCCGGGCCTGCTGGATGCCGTGGTGCTCGCCAGCCGCCGGCCCGGTGGCGTCGAACCCGGAGTACGTGACGTACGCGGTGCCGTCGTCGTCCCAGGCCAGGTCGGGGTCGATGCCGTCGATCCCGGTGATGGTGGTGCCGTCGTCCCAGGGCCCGGCCGGGTCCTCGGCGGTGAACACCACACAGCCGCGCGGACTGCCCGTGATGATCACGATGAGGTGGAACCGGCCGTCGTGATAGCGGAGCGTCGGCGCCCACACGCCCAGCCCGGACGGGGCGGTGTCGATGCCGAGCTGTTCGGGCCGGGTCGCCACGTTGCCGATCTGCTCCCAGGTGACCAGGTCGGCGCTGCGGTAGATCGGCAGGCCCGGCAGGTATTCGAACGTCGACGTGACGACGTAGTAGAAACCGTCGACGAGGACGACGCTCGGGTCCGGGTTGAAGCCGGGGAGGATCGGGTTGGGCATGGTGGTCACCTTCCCATGGGGCTTTACGTACGCGAAGGATGGCGACCGCGGCGATCGCGCTCAGGACCAGGGCGACCGCCCAGGCCGCGCGGTAACCGCCGGTCAGCGCGACCACCTGACCGGCCAGCACCGGACCGAGCGCCTGGCTCGGGGTGCCGCACGAGGCGTTGCGCAGCGTGGCCGCCTGGGTGGAGGACGGCGTCGAGCCCACGCCGGCGACCCGGAGCCGCCGCTCGGCCGCCTCGACAACATCGCCCGCCTCCGTGTCGAGACCGGTCGCTAATGTACTGATCATGAGCTGGCAGACCGGCCTGACCGGGTTCCTGGCCGGCCTGGTGATCTCGATCGTCACCGCGCCGGTCGGCGTGTCCGGTGCGGTGTTCCTGCTGCCGGTCCAGCTCAGCGTGCTGCACGTGCCGAACCCGGCGGTCACCCCGACGAACCTGCTGTTCAACGTGGTCGCCGGGCCCGGCGCGCTGCTCCGCTACCGCCGCAACGGCCAGCTCACCGGACCGCTGGCCCGGCTGCTGATCACCGGCACCGTGCCCGGCGTCGCACTCGGCGCGGTGATCCGGGTCTTCGCCATCCCCGGCCCCCGGGTGTTCCGTCTCGTCGCCGCCGCGATCCTGTTCCCGCTCGGCGTCTGGCTGTGCCTGCGCGCCCTGCGGCCGGCCGTTTCCGATCGGGCGCCGCTGTCCCGGCGCACGGTCCTCGGGCTGAGTCTCGCCACCGGGACGGTCGGCGGCGTCTACGGCATCGGCGGCGGGTCCATTCTCGGACCGATCCTGGCCGGGCGCGGCACGCCGATGGCCGAGATCGCCCCGGCCGCGCTGGCCTCGACGTTCGTCACCTCGATCGCGGGCGCCGCCACGTATGGCGTGCTGGCCCTGACCACGAGCGGCGACATCGCCCCGCACTGGGTGCTCGGCGTGCTCTGCGGCGCCGGCGGCCTGGTCGGCGGCTATCTTGGCGCCCGGCTGCAGCCCCATCTCCCGGAGACCGCGCTCCGCCTGCTGCTGGGCACGCTCGCCGTCACCCTGGCCCTGGTCTACCTGGCCCAGTCCCTCCCCTGACCCCGTCCTGGCCCGGTCGGCCCGCGGGCCGGCGGTCCCTGGGCGGGATGTTGCCGGGTTCCGGTCCCGCGTTCTGTCCCTGGTCAGGGCCTTTTCCCCTGGGCGCGGCCGGTGACCGATTCGTGACCTGATGAACTTTTCCCGGTGACTCTCGACCTGCTCCCGAACGGTCCCTAATCTCAACCGTTCAGAGAAGGTCCGGGCAACGGAAGGTAAATCGATGACGGCCAGCACGGTCGACGTCAACACGAGCGCCGACGGCACTCTCGTCATCCACCCGCGGGGCATCCTGGACGCCGGGGACGCGGTCGCCCTGCGCCGCACGCTGGTACAGGCCATCCGCCAGACCCGCCCGTTACGCCTGGTCCTCGACCTGGCCGAGGTCCGCGAACTCGACCCGATCAACCTCGGCACCCTGGTCGCGGCGTGCCAGATCGGCGACGACCACCACGTGGCGGTCTTCCTCGACCACTCGTCGATGGCCCTGGCCGACACACTGACCGCCGCGGGCGTCCCCCGCCACCGCCTCCGCCACATCATCTGACCCCGGCCACACGGGTCGGCCCCACGCCGGACCGCGCCACTTCCGACCGCTGTCGCCCCCCGGCAGGCGTCCGCTTCCGATCACCCTTTTCGGTACGCCGGGGAGCACACCGGCGCGGGCCCTGCCGCGGGGCCGGCCCTCGGGGGCGCGGCGGTCGGGCGTTGAACGCAGCGCGTCGTGCTCAGCGTGGAGCGGGTGTGCCCCGCGGTCGTCCGGTGGCAGCGTGTCGCACTTCGCCTTGGCCGCAGGTCACGCGAGGTCAGTGACCGCCCCGGAGCGCTGCGCGGAACCGGGTCCCCGGCTGGCTGTCAGGGGTGTCTCGGATGCTTCGACACACCCCTGGGCGCCAGCCGGATCGGTGCACGGCGGCGTACTCGTGGGGTGCGCATGCGTGGCAGGCGGTTCGCCCCGAGGCGGACCGTGCGCGGCCCGCCGACCAAGGTCAGAGCCGGGGCCGGAAGGTGCAGCGCATTCTCATCGCCAGGAACCATCGCCAAGTGGCCCACCGGCAGTCTCCAACCGGTGGGCGATCAGACTCGGTCAGAAGGGGGGCGCGTCCTCGCCCATCAGCGCCAGCACGACGCCGCCCTTCCCACTCTTCAGGCCCTGGACGACGACCTTGCCGGTGCTGCCGTCGGGCAGCTCCAACGTGAAGGTCTTCCCGATCGGGCTCTTGGGGCCGTTACCGGCGCTGTTGGCGGGCCGGAAATCCCCCGCCCACGGCGGGACACCACCCTTGCGGGCCGGCTCGGCGAAGAGCGCGGCGGTGCCGGGAGTCCGGGTGCCGTCGGAGGAGAGAAGGACTGAGGCGCTGCGGAAGGTAGCCATATACCGCTAGGTTATCCCGAACTACGCTCGTTCGCGCCATGACACCGGCGTCATATCTGAACCGGCACACCGTGCGATCATGATCAGCTCTCGTTCCGGGGTCCGAACCCCTGCCGCGCGGGCCGGGGTGGGTCAGTGGGCTCGCTCGGCTGCCACCAGCTCTCGCACCGCTGGGGCGACGTCCCCCGCGAACTCCTCGATCGCCGCCGGGTCGTCGCTGGCCAGGATGAACGTGCTCACACCGTGTTCCAGAGCGACCCCCGCCAGATCCTCCGCCCACTGCTCGGCCGGGCCGTTCAGGAAGGACTTGCCGAAGCCGCTGAACGTCCCGTTGATGTTGAGCATCCGGCGGATCCGGGCCGGCTCCCGGCCGGCGGCCACCGCACTGTCGTCGATGTGCTGGTTGATCACCGCGTAGTCCGCCGGGCCGCCTTCCAGGTATGACAGCGACGGCAGCACCCCGTCCGCCGCGCGGCCGATCAGGCGCAGCATCCGCGGCTTGTAGGCGCCCACCCAGATGCTCATGTCGTGGGCCGGCGCTGGACCGCGCTTCACGCCGTCGGCCTGGTAGAACTCACCGTTCACCCGCACCGGGCCCGGTTCGGAGGACCAGACCGCGCGGATGATCTCGATGGCCTCGCCCAGCGCGGTGACCGCCTGGCCCGGGGTCAGCCGGCGGGCGCCCATCGCCTCGATGCCGTCCCAGAACGCGCCCGCGCCCAGGCCCAGCTCGATCCGGCCGCCGGTCAGCCGGTCCAGACTCGCGTGGCTGCGGGCCAGCACGGCGGGCTGGCGCAGCGGGAGACTCAGCACGTTGCCGCTGAGGCGGATCCGGGTGGTGCGCGCCGCCGCGTACGAGATGAGGGTCCACGTGTCGTGGAACTTCGGCAGGTACGGGTGGTCCTGGAACGTCGCCAGGTCCAGGCCGGCCCGGTCGGCGACGACGGCCAGCTCGACCGCCTGGTGCACCGGCTGGGCGGTGGGCGTGATGAACGTACCGAAGAGGAGATCCTGGCCGTAGTCGGTCATCGCGCCGCCGCCTTGATGTTGAAGTTGTCGCGAAAGAGGTTGTCCGGGTCGTAGCGGAGTTTCAGCTCGCGCAGCCGGGCCAGGGTGGCCGGCGGGAACGCGTCCGCGACACGTTCCGGGCTCTGATCGGTCTCGAAGCTCAGGTAGAGCCCGTCGAAGTGCTCGGCGAGGCCGGCCCACGCGGCGTCGACCCGCTGCTTCGACGAGCCCATCACGATCACCGAGAAGTTCGCGGAGCGGTGGGCATAAGCGGTCTCATCGGCGGGCACGTCGGCGACCGCGCCACCGACCGTGCGGATCTGGAACCAGTGCACCGCACCGCTGGCGAGCAGCTTCACCACGGCCCGGGCGAAGGCCGGCGTCAGGTGCTCGATCAGGCCGGAGCGCGAGGTCGGCTCACCGACACCCTGGTGATAGCCACCGTCGGCGGCGTTGGAGATCACCCCGGCGTACGGCGTGAGCACCACCTCCTGCTGGTACAGCGGCGCGATCGCGGCGATCGGCTGCACCTGCTCGATGATGGTCTCCGGATCGTCGCTGTCGACGACCGCCATGAGCTGCGCGTACGCCGGCTGCCCCGGACGCGGCGGCCCCATGATCAGCTGGCCGCTGAGGTCACGGGGCGCCGCCTCGATCGCCCGCCCCCACGTGACCAGCAGGTCGGCCGGGTCGTCGGCGGCCACCACGAGCTGGGCGAAACCGACGTCGCCGACCTCGTACGCCTCGAACTCGAACGAGGTGACCGCGCCGAAGTTGGCGCCGGCGCCACGGACCGCCCAGAACAGGTCGGCGTTCTCGGTCGCCGAGGCACGCACCACGCTGCCGTCGGCCAGGACCATCTCGACGGCGTGCAGGTGGTCGATGGTGAGACCGTGTTTGCGGGCCAGCCAGCCGACCCCGCCCGCGGTGGCCAGCCCGCCGACGCCGACACCGCCGTAGTCGCCCGAGCTGAGCGCCCAGCCGTACGGGCGCAGGGCGTGGGCGACGTCCATCCAGCGGGCGCCGGGACCGACTCTGATCAGGCGCCGCGCCTCGTCGAGGATCTCGATGGTGTTCAGCGCGGCCAGGCTGACCACGATGCCGCCGTCGTTGGTGGACCGGCCGCTCACCCCGTGCCCGGCGCTGCGCAGGCCGAACGGCAGCTCCGGGTGCGCGCGGGCGACCGCCAGGGCCTCGACGACTTCCGCAGTGGTGGTGGGCCGCAGCACCAGGCCGGGCGCGCCGCCGCGCATGTAGGTCGAGCGGACCCGCGCGTAGTCCAGGTCACCGGGTTCGACCGCGGTCGCGGCGAGACTCGCCGGGAGCTCGTCGTAGGCGATACCGTCGCGGCGCTTGGACCGTACCGAAGCTGGTCGGAAAACGGACGGCCCGGAGGAGTCCCGCAACGTCTCCCACGCGGTCAGATCCGGGAGCACGGCGGCGCGGAACAGGAAGGTGTCCGCGCCCAGCGCGGAGAGTTCGGCCGCGGAGCGGTCCGGATCGACGATCAGAATCCGGCGGATCTCGTCAGCGTCACGGTCCGCTTCGCTCGCGGCCGCTTCGATGATTTTGTACGCCGTGACCAGCTCATCCGCGCTGACCTGCTCGAGGTCGGCGATCCACCCGTCCGCGGTGCGACCGGCGAGTGCCAGCGACGCGGGATCGGTCCCGGTCAGCCAGATCGGGATCCGGTGAGCGGGCAGCGGACCGCGCTGCGCCTTCGGAACCCGGTGGTGCTCGCCCGGGTAGCGCAGCGGACCGGCCTGGTCGGCGTCCAGCACGCCCCGGACGATATCGGTCACCTCGCCGAGGTGCTCGCCGGTCAGCGCCAGGCTGAGCCGGCCGCCGGAGAGCAGGTCGAGGCTGGCGGCCGCGCGACCGAGAACGGTCGGCTCGCGGTCGGCGGCGTCGAGACCGGTGACGGCGAGCCCGACCCGTTCGGTGTGCCCGGCGATCCAGCTCAGCAGCGTCCACGGGTCCCGCTCATCCGGCGAGACCGCCACCAGGTCGTAGCCCAGTTCCTCGGCCCGGCGCGCCTCGGCCACCGAGGTGACGAGTGCGCCGAATCGCAGCCGATGCTTCATCGCGGCCTCCAGGCCAGCCATGGGTTGATGTGTCAACTCGTTGATACATCAACCGTCGTCTGATCTGCAAACCGGCCGACGTAGGATTCGACGCGTGACCCCCGACGTCTTCACCACCTGGCAGGCGTATCAGCGCATGCGGGTGCTCTTGAACTCCCAGATCAACCGGGAGCTGGGCCGGTCCACCGGGCTGTCGGAGGCCGATTACGACATCCTGTTCTTCCTCGAGCAGTCCGCCGAGACGAGTGTGCGCTCGGTCGCCCTGCGGTGCGGGCTGGCCTGGGAGAAGTCACGCTTGTCACATCAGCTGCGCCGGATGGAGCAGCGCGGCCTGATCGAGAAGGCACCCGGCGCGGTGATCCACCTGACCGACCGGGGCCGGGAGCAGATCGCGGCCGCCCGCGACTGCCACGAGGCGGCCGTCCGGCGGTATTTCGGCGACGTCCTCTCCGCCGAGCAGCTCGCCGCCCTGGCCACCATCTCCGACCAGGTGGTCGCCCGGCTCAGCGAGGATCTCCCGCACCACGTGCACTGACCCGGCTGGCACTCAGGGGTGTCGCGCGCTCGCGGTTTTCGGCTGGCGCGAGCGACCATCCCGGCGTTTTGCTCAAGGGCGGGACGGTTGCGCCGAAGTTCTCCAGTGTGGTGGCGGCGACGGGCCGGGCAAGGAGAACCGACGTGCGAGCAGTCTCAGCGGAACCCGCGACCGGGACGCCGTCGGCGCGGCCGGACGAGGCCGGCCTGGCCGAGATCGAGCGGCTGCTCGACAAGGTTCGCGATCAGCTGGGCGTGGAGGTGGCCTGGGTCTCGACGGTGGGCTCGGACGCGCTGACCGTCTGGGCGGCCACCGGCGCGACCCGGGCGATGAACGTCGAGCTGGGTGACCGGGACCTGATCGGCTCGTTCTGCACCCGGATCCTGGCCGGGACCCTGCCGGACATCGTGCACGACGCCCGCCGCCACCCGGTCACCCGTGACCTCGAGGTGACCCGTGAGCTGCGGATCGGCTCGTACGCCGGCGTGCCGTGGCGCTCGCCGGACGGCCTCACGACCGGCCTGCTGTGCTGCGCCAGTCAGCATCCCGACCCGTCGCTCGACCAGCGGGCGGTGCAGTACCTGACCCTGATCGCCGACCTGCTCGCCGACCACATGGGCGGACCCCTCGCCCTGCAGCGGCACAGCGTCGCGACCGCGCGCCGCGCCGTGCAGGCAGTCCTGGAAGCCCGGGACGTCCGGATGGTGTTCCAGCCGATCGTCCGGCTGCGGAACCGGGCCACCGTCGGTTACGAGGCGCTGGCCCGCTTCGATCCGGGCGCGTTCGCCGGGCCGGACCGGGCGTTCGCCGCGGCCTCGCTCTGCGGGCTCGGCGTGCCGCTGGAGCTCCTCGCCGTCCGGCAGGCCCTGGAACGGCTGCCCGACCTGCCCGGCCACCTCGGGCTCGCGGTCAACCTGTCCGCCGAGGCCCTGCTGGAAGCCGAGGTGCTGGACACGCTGCTCGCCCACGCGAGCCCGCGCCTGACCATCGAGGTCACCGAGCACACCCAGGTCGGCGACTACCCCTCGCTCACCGGCGCGCTCGACTCGCTGCGCCGGGCCGGCATCCGGCTGAGCGTCGACGACGCCGGCGCCGGGTACGCCAGCCTGCAGCACATCCTGCAGCTGCGCCCCGACCTGATCAAACTCGACATCAGCCTGGTCCGCGACGTGGACACCGACGTGGTCAAGGCGGCCCTGGCCCGCAGCCTGAACGACTTCGCCGGCCAGATCGGCGCGAGCCTGATCGCCGAGGGCATCGAGACCGCCGGTGAGCTCGACCGGCTCACCGAGATCGGCATCGAGTACGGCCAGGGCTACCACCTGGCCCGCCCCGGCGAGCTGCCCTGACGACTCGGCTCAGCCGCGACACAGCCGCGCCGTGATAGAACGCGGTGCATGCGCATCATGTTCGTGGCGGTCCCGCTGCAGGGCCATCTCATGCCGCTGATCCCCCTCGCCGCCGCCTGCCGGGACGCCGGGCACGAGGTGATCCTGGCCAGTGGCGGGTTCCCGCCCGACGTGCTCGGCCTGCGCACCGCTGACATCGGTGCCCGGTTCAGCCTGGAGCGCAGCGCGCTGCGGGCGGTGCTGCGGCACCCGCGCCTGGCCCGCGCCGAGATGCGCGGGGGCGCCGGCACCAGCTTCGTCGGCGAGATCTTCGGCCGGGCCAACCTGGCCCTCGTCGCACCGCTGCTGGCGCTGGCCGAGCGGGAACGTCCGGATCTGATCGTGTACGAGCCGCTCAGTGAGGCAGGTGCGATCGTGGCCGGGCGGCTGTCGATCCCGTCGGTGCTGCAGGAGAACACGCTGTGGCCGGCCACCGAGCTGTTCCGGTCGGTGACGACCAGTTCGGTGCTGGCCGGCACGGACATTCCGGCGCCCGAGCTGACCATCGCGGTGTGCCCGCCGAGTCTGCGTGAGCCGGTCGGCGCCGAGCACGTGGTGATGATGCGGGCGGTCCCCTGCTCCGGCGGCGGCGAGCTGCCGGACTGGCTGGGCGCCCCCGGCGACCGGCCCCGGGTGCTGGTCAGCCACAGCACCCTGAACGGGCCGGACACCGGCGACCCGAGCGCCGCCGTGATCACCGCCGCCGACGCGGTGGACGCCGAGTTCGTGCTGGTCCGGGGCAGGACGCGCGGGACGTTGCCGCCGAACGTACGGGTCGTCGGCCGGATCCCGCTCGACCAGGCGCTGCCGCACGCCGCCGGCTTCGTCCACCATGCCGGGGCGGGCAGCGTGCTCGGGGGCCTGGCTGCGGGCGTACCCCAGATGACGACGCCGGGTGCCGGGGACCGCAAGCACAACGCGGACCTGTTGGCGCGCCGTGGCGCGGGTCTTGCCGTGCCGGCCAAGGCGATCACCGCGGCGGACCTGAACCGGCTGCTCACCGACCCCGCGCTGCACGCCGCGACCCGGGAGGTGGCGGCCGAGATCGCCGCCATGCCCGCACCGGAGTCCGTGGTACCCGCGCTGGAGAAGCTGGTCAGCGCCTAGTCGTCCTTGCCCTTCTTGTCCTCGGCGCGCTCCAGGGCCAGGTCGAGGGCGAGCACGCTGCCGATGATCAGCAGCGGGTTGACGCCCTCGGCCACCCGGACCGCGTACGTGTCGCGGATGGTCAGCCAGCGCTTGGAGACCGCGGCGACCTCGTCGCCGCCCTGCTCGATCACGTACTCGTGGTCGAGCAGGTTGCCCTTCATCTCCAGGTCGTCCGGGCCGGGCACGTCGATGGTGAACTTGTCGCGGAACGGGGTGAACAGGTTCTTGCGGACCTCGGCCGCCTTCTCACCGGCGATCCGGATCTCGTACGTCTGGCGCAGCGCCACCAGCTGCCGGTGCACACTCGCGACCTCGTCACCGGCGATGTCCTCGATGACCACCTTGTCCCGGACGCTCAGCACCTTGCCGTCCACGTGGTACAGCTTCGTGCCGTGCTCGTCCAGCACGTCGAAGTCGTCGCCGAACGCGAAGAACCGCTCTCTGATCACATACATACCGTGATTCTTACCCGACCGGCTTATGTCAACACATTGACGTAACGGCGGTACCCCGGTTTCATCGACGTTCAAGATCGAGATCGAGGCCCGGACCAGGGCGGGAAGGTGGCGGCGTTGACCACCATCCTCTACCCTGCCGCCAAGATCGCACGCAGCGCACCGTCGGCACACGGCCGCAGTAACGGAGACTTTCAATGAGCACCATCATCGACCGGGACGTCGCCATCGTCGGCGCCGGACCGGCCGGACTCATGGCCGCACGCACGCTGCGGGCAGCGGGCCGCACCGTCGCCGTCCTGGAGGCCCGCGACCGCGTCGGCGGCCGTACCTGGAGCGACGTCATCGACGGCGCGTTCCTGGAGATCGGCGGCCAGTGGGTCTCCCCCGACCAGGACGTGCTGCGCGACCTGCTCGACGAGCTGGGCCTGGAGACGTACCCGCGGCACCGCGACGGCGACTCGGTCTACCTCACCCCGGACGGCACCCGGATCCGCTACGACGGGTCGGTCTTCCCGGCCGGCGAGAAGACGATCAGCGAGATCGAGCGGCTCACCGGCATCCTCGACGGCCTGGTCGCCGAGATCGGCGCGGACCGGCCGTGGGCGCACCCGCTCGCACGCGAGCTGGACACCGTCTCGTTCCACAGCTGGCTGCGGCAGCAGTCCGGCGACGAGGAGGCCTGCAACGCGGTCGGCCTGTTCATCGCGGGCGGCATGCTGACCAAGCCCGCGCACAGCTTCTCCACCCTGCAGGCGGTGCTGATGGCCGCGTCCGCCGGGTCGTTCTCGCACCTCACCGACGAGGACTACATCCTCGACCGGCGCGTCGTCGGGGGCATGCAGGAGGTGTCACTCCGGATCGCTGCCTCGCTCGGCGAGGACGTTCATCTCGGTGCTCCCGTTCGTACGATCACAACCGGACCGGACGGCGTGACGGTCGTCGCCGACGGGATCACCGTGCGGGCCCACCACGTCGTGGTGGCCGTGCCGCCGCCGCTCTACACCCGGATCAGCTTCGACCCGCCGCTGCCCCGCCGCCAGCACCAGATGCACCAGCACCTGTCGATGGGCCTGGTGATCAAGGTGCACGCCGTCTACGACACGCCGTTCTGGCGCGCCGACGGCCTGTCCGGCACCGGCTTCGGCTCGGGCTCGCTGGTGCAGGAGGTCTACGACAACACCAACCACGGCGACAGCCGCGGCACCCTGGTCGGCTTCATCTCCGACGAGAAGGCCGACCAGCTCTTCGCCCTGGACACCGCGGAGCGCCGCCGCCGGATCCTGGAGTCGATCGCGGTCTTCCTCGGCGACCAGGCCCTCGCACCGGTCGTCTACTACGAGTCGGACTGGGGCAGCGAGGAGTGGACCCGCGGCGCCTACGGTGCCAGCTTCGACCTGGGCGGCCTGTCGCGTTACGGCAGCGACGTGCGCACCCCGGTCGGCCCGATCCACTGGGCATGCTCGGACATCGCCGGAGCGGGCTTCCAGCATGTGGACGGTGCGCTGCGGATGGGCCGCGCGGCCGCCGAGGCCATCATCAACCCCATGTGATACGAATACCGGGCGCTCGCCCGCAGGCTACGAGCCACGTCCCGCCCGTGAGGCCACCGCGACACCGCGGTGGCTCACGGCCGCGGCCGCGCGTCGCGGCCGAGCCCGCTCAGCGGCGCACCGGGTAGCGCAGGTGAAGCACCCGGTTGCCCTGGATCACCACGTCCGGGTCCGCCAGCAGGTGCTGCGCGTCGACCGACCCGAAGTAGCGCTTACCGGACCCGAACACCACGGGGACGACGTCCATCCGCACCTCGTCGACCAGGCCCGCGGCCAGCACCTGGCCACCGACGTCGCCGGCGGCGACCTCGACCAGACGGTCACCCGCGAGCTTCTGCGCCGTGGCCACGGCCGCCTCGACGCCGTCGACGAAGTGGAACGGCGCCGCGGGGTCCCAGCCCTCGGGGGCCGGCCGGTGCGACACGACGACCACGTGGTCGATCCCGCTCGGCGGCTCCCCGCCCCAGCCGTCCGTCAGGTCGAAGACGCGCCGGCCGACGACCGTCACCCCGATCTGGTCCCAGTACGGCCGGATGTAGTCGTAGGACGTCTGCGACACCGTCAGCATGCCGCTCCCGTCGAGCGGGACGTCACCGCCGGTCAACCAGTCGAACAGCGGCCCGGGCTGGTCATTCTCGTCCGCGACGAAGCCGTTCACCGATACCGAGCCGTACATGACCACCTTGCCCACGGGGCTCTCCTCTGCTCTCGGGACACGTACTCCATGGCCCCAGCATCACCCGTGGGTCAGGAACCGACCAGGTCCTTGATGCTGACCGTGGCCGCGCCGCGGGCCCACTGCTCGAACGGCAGCGCGCGGATCGACAGCGGGCAGTCGGCCGCCGCGCCGAACGCCTGCCGCTGGAAGCTGGCGCGGATGTGCGGCTCGAACAGGTCATACGCCGACAGGCCCTCGCCGGAGACCACGATCCGGGCCGGGCCGACCAGGTTGGCGACCGCGGCGATGCCCGCGCCGATCGCCGTCCCGGCGCGGGCGAACACCGCGCCCACCGTGGCGTCGCCGGAGCGGGCCAGCGCCACCGCGTCCTCGAACGTCAGCTCCGGGCGGCCGGTGCCCTCCCGGGCCTGGCGCACGATCGCATCCGCCCCCGCGACCGCCTCGACGCAGCCGCGACTGCCGCAGTGGCACTCCGGGCCGTCGATGTCGAAGCCGATGTGGCCGATCTCCCCGGCCACGCCGTGCGACCCGGACACCAGCCGGCCGTTGACGATCAGGCCGCAGCCGATGCCGGCACCGACGGTGACCAGGGCGAACGAGTCGACGCCCACCCCCTCGCCGAACCACTGCTCGGCGGTGGTCAGCGCCTTCACGTCGTTCTCGACCGAGGTCGTCAGTCCGGTGATCTTCCCGGCGCGTTCCCCCAGCGGCACGTCGCGCCACCGCAGGAACGGTGAGTAACGCACCTGGGCGGTGGAGTGGTCGACGTCCCCGGAGATCGCCACGCCGAGCCGGCGGGTCCGCGAACGGTAGTCGCCGGGGCCGTCCAGCAGGTCGTCGACCAGCTCGCCGAGCTCGGTGAGCACGTGGTCGACGTCGGTGGCGGCCAGTCGCCGGTGCGCCGACGCCCGGACCCCGGCGCGCAGGTCGCAGACCACGCCGATCAGCTCGTCGCGGGTGATCTTCACGCCGACGAAGAACTCGCGGTCGGCGCGGATCGCCAGGGGGCTGGCCGGGCGGCCGGCGCCGGGGCCGGTGCGCTCGGTGGCGGCCAGCTCCTCCAGGTAACCCATCTCGATGAGCGGGCGGGCCGCCTTGGTGACGGCGGCCGAGGACAGGTCGAGCCGGCGGGCGAGCGCGACGCGACTGATCGGGCCCTCGGTCAGCACCGCGGTGAACACGGACGTGACCGCGGGCGCCACGGCCTCGCCGTAGGGAAACATGGCGAAAATCTACCCTTAATAATTTCCTTCGTCAAGTATTGATTTAGCCGCGACGGCGGTCCTACGCTCGCCGCACTCATCGGCCGAAGCCTTCCGACGATCACCTCGAGGATCCAGATGCCCGACCTGCAGTTCCAGCCGGACCAGCGCCTGTGGCTGCTGCACACCCCGTCGACGTCGTACGCCATCCGGCTCGACGAGAACGACGTCGTGCAGCACGTGCACTGGGGGGCGAGACTGTCCCCGGCGCAGGCCCGGGAGCTGGCCGAGCGCCGGCCCGCGGCGGGCAGCAGCTTCGACGACGCGGGCGGGGTGCCGGAGCTGGCCGCCGAGGGTGGTGCGCGGTTCGGACCGGCCGGGCTGCAGGTGCGGTTCGCCGACGGGAGCCGCGGCGTCGAGTGGCGCTACGCCGGGCACGACACCGACCAGGGGCACCTTCGCATCCACCTGCATGACCGGCATTATCCGCTGCGCGTCACCCTGCACTACCGGGTTCATCAGGACAGCGACGTGATCGAGCGCTGGACCAGCGTCGAGAACCGCGACGACCAGCTCCCGATCACCGTGTCGCGCTGCGACAGCGCGGCCTGGACGCTGCCGCACCGCGACGGCTACCGGATGAGTCACCTGGTCGGCGGCTGGAACAGCGAGTTCCAGCTGCGCCGCGGCGAGGTGCCGGCCGCCGAGACGGTCTTCACCAGCCGGCGCGGGATGACCAGCCACCAGGCCAACCCGTGGCTGGCGCTGGACGACGGCACCGCCGGCGAGGACCGCGGCGAGGTGTGGAGCACCGCGCTGGCCTGGAGCGGCAGCTGGCGGATCACCCTGCACCGCGACCCGGTCGGCCGGGTCGCGTGGACCGGCGGGCACGGGCACGAGGGACTCACCTGGTCCCTGGAACCCGGCGAGACGCTGCAGACCCCGGTGTACGCCGGCCTGTTCACCGCCGGCGGGTTCGGCGCCGCCAGCCGGGCCTGGCACGCGTACGTCAGCGGGCACGTGCTCGCGCACCCCGGCGAGCTGCGCCCGGTGCTCTACAACTCGTGGGAGGCGACCGGGTTCGCCGTCGACGAGGCCGGGCAGACCGCGCTGGCCGCCCGCGCCGCCCGGCTCGGTGTCGAGCTGTTCGTGGTCGACGACGGCTGGTTCGGCGAGCGGGTCAGCGACCACGCGGGGCTCGGCGACTGGACGCCGAACCCGGAGCGCTTCCCGCACGGGCTGCGGCCGCTCGCCGCCGAGGTGCACCGGCTCGGCATGCTCTTCGGCCTGTGGGTGGAGCCCGAGAT
Organism: Actinoplanes palleronii; assembly: GCF_016862315.1. Lineage (GTDB taxonomy): Bacteria > Actinomycetota > Actinomycetes > Mycobacteriales > Micromonosporaceae > Actinoplanes > Actinoplanes palleronii. The sequence goes on from NZ_BOMS01000169.1 coordinate 36,544, forward strand.
GGTCAACCCCGACAGTGACCTCTACCGGTCACATCCCGACTGGGTGCTGCACATGCCGCACCGTGGTCGTACGCAGATGCGCCAGCAACTCGTACTCAATCTGGCTCGGACCGACGTCGCGGCCTGGACCCACGCCTGGCTGGACCGGCTGGTCGAGGAGCACAACATCGACTTCCTCAAGTGGGACGCGAACCGGCCGTTCACCGAGGCGGGCTGGCCCGGGCACGCCGACCCGGACCGGGTGTGGCTCGAGCACACCCGCGCCGTCTACCAGATCATGGACCGGCTGCGCGCCGACCATCCGCGGCTGCGCATCGAGGCCTGCTCCGGCGGCGGCGGGCGCGCCGACCTGGGCATCCTGGCCCGCACCGACCAGGTGTGGACGTCGGACAACACCGACCCGGTCGACCGGATCGGCATCCAGCACGGTTTCAGCCAGCTGTTCCCCGCGCAGGTGATGGGCGCGTGGGTGACCGACAACCCGAACGTCGCGACCGGCCGGCGGACGCCGATGCGCTTCCGGTTCCACGTCGCGATGGCCGGCGCGCTCGGGATCGGCGGCGACCTCGCCACCTGGAGCGAGGACGAGCTGAAGGACGCGGCCGAGCTGATCGCCACGTACAAGCGGATCCGGCCGGTGGTGCAGCACGGGACCGCGTACCGGCTGGCCGGCGACGGCACGCTCAGCGCGGTCGGCTACGCGCACGAGGACCAGTTCGTGGTGCTCGCCTGGTGCCCGTCGCGGCCGTTCGGCCACCAGCCCGCGCCGCTGCGGCTGACCGCTCTCGACCCCGACGCGCACTACCGCGAGCAGGACACCGGCACCGTGCACTCCGGTGCCGTGCTGCGGCACGCCGGACTCCCGCTCACCCTGCCCCGCGGGGACCACGCCAGCGTGCTGGTCCACCTCACCCGCATCGCCGCGAAAGGCTGACCCCGATGGCCATGTTCGACCTCCCGCTCGCCGCCCTGCACGACTACCGCCCGGCGCTCGACGAACCCGCCGACTTCGACGCGTTCTGGGCCCGCACGCTGACCGAGGCCCGCGAGCACGACCTGGCGGCGAGCCTCACACCATACGACGCGCTGCTGCCCGGCGTGCAGGTCTTCGACGTGCGGTTCCGCGGTTACGGCGGCCAGCCGGTCGCCGCGTGGCTGATTCTGCCCACGGTGCGCAGCGGGCCGGTGCCGTGCGTCGTGCAGTTCATCGGGTACGGCGGCGGGCGCGGCCGCCCGCACGAGTGGCTGCTGTGGCCGGCCGCCGGATACGCCGTGCTGGTGATGGACTCGCGCGGGCAGGGTGACGGCGACACCCCCGACCTGGCCGGCGACACCACACCGCACCACTCGGGGCTGATGACCCGCGGCGTCCTCGACCCCGAGCTGTACTACTACCGGCGGCTGTTCACCGACGCGGTGCGCGCCGTGGACCTGGCGGCCACGCTGGACGACGTTGATGCCGACCGGATCGTGGTGGCCGGGGCGAGCCAGGGTGGCGGCATCGCGCAGGCCGTCGCGGGGCTGCATCGCCGGGTCCGGGCGGCGCTGATCGACGTGCCGTTCCTGACCTGGTTCCGGCGGGCCACCGAGATCACCGACTCGTATCCGTACCAGGAGATCTCGGTTTTCCTCGCGACCAACCGTGACCGGATCGCGGACGTCTTCGCGACGCTGGGTTACTTCGACGGCGTGCACCTGGCCGCGCGAGGCACGGCGCCGGCGTTGTACTCGGTCGGCCTGATGGACGACGTGTGCCCGCCGTCGACGGTGTTCGCCGCCTACAACCACTACGCGGGACCCAAGACGATCCAGGTCTGGCCCTACAACCGGCACGAGGGCGGCGGCAGCCAGCAAGCCCCGGTGCAGCTCCCCTGGCTCCGCGACCAGCTCACCTGAAAAGGATCACGCCATGTCTTCCAGCGTTCTGTACTACGACCGGCCGGCGGAACGCTGGTTCGAGGCGTTGCCGATCGGCAACGGCCGGCTCGGCGGCATGGTCCACGGCGGGATCGGCACCGAGATCATCCGGCTCTCCGAGTCGACCGCGTGGTCCGGCGCACCCACCGACGGTGACGTGAGCCCGACCGCGCTGCGTGAACTCCCGGCCATCCGCCGGCTGCTCTTCGACGGAAAGTTCGCCGAGGCCCAGCAGCTGGCCACCGAGCACCTGCCCGGCCGGCCGACCAACTTCGGCACCAACGTCCCCCTCCCCCGGCTGCGCCTGGACTTCGCCGAGCACGCGGCCGGTGACTACCGGCGTTCCCTCGACCTCGACACCGGCCTCGCCACGATCAAAATCGGCCATTTTGTACGGGAGATCTTCGCCTCGCACCCGCACGGCGTGATCGCCATGCGGCTGAGCTCGAGCCGACCGGCCGCCATCAGCTTCTCCGCAACGCTCGACGACACCGTGCTGCCGGGCGCGACCACGACCACCGAGGACGGCCTCGCGTTCAGCGGCCGGGCGGTGGAATCGCTGCACAGCAACGGACGCGACGGCGTCGCCGTGGAGATCCGCGCCCGGTTCCAGCTCGACGGCGGCACGCTGTCCCGTGACGGCGACACGATCACGGTCACCGGCGCGGACGCGGTCGTGGTGCTGATCGCCGTCGGCACCGACTGGGCGGGTTCCGCGCAGCCGGTGTTCCCCGTGGCCGGCTACGACGTGCTGCGCTCCGCGCACATCGCGGACCATCAGCGGCTGATGCGGCGGGTGTCGATCGACCTCGGTGAGCCGGTCGCGCTGCCCACCGACGTACGCCGGAACCGCCTCGCCCAGGGTCACCGCGACGACGACCTGATCGCTTTGTACTTCCAGTACGGCCGCTACCTGACCATCGCCGGCTCCCGCGAGGACTCGCCGCTGCCGCTGGCGTTGCAGGGCGTGTGGAACGACGGGTTCGCCAGCAGCATGGGCTGGAGCAACGACTTCCACCTCGACATCAACACCCAGCAGAACTACTGGGCCACCGAGTCGACGAACCTCGCCGAGTGCCACGCCCCGCTGATCCGATTCGTCCAGCGCCTCGCCTCCGCCGGTCGTCGCACCGCGCGAGAAATGTACGACGCGGACGGCTGGGTCGCGCACACCGTCACCAACGCCTGGGGCTACACCGCACCCGGCAGCGGCATCGGCTGGGGTATGAACGTCACCGGCGGGGCCTGGATCGCCCTGCAGCTGTGGGAGCACTACGAGTACCAGCCGGACGAGGACTACCTGCGCGACGAGGCGTACCCGGTCCTGCGCGACGCCGCCCTGTTCCTGCTGTCATATCTGGTGCCCGAGCCGGCCCGCGGACGGCTGGTGCCCGGACCCGCCGAGTCACCGGAGAACTGGTACCTGGCGCCGGACGGCACGCCGTGCTCGGTCGCGATGGGCGCCACCTCCGACCGGGTCCTGACCGAGGCGATCCTGCGGATCTGCGCGCAGGCCGCCACCATCCTCGGCGTCGACGCCGACCTGCGCGACCGGGTCTCGGCGGCTCGTGAGCGGCTCTCCGAGTTCCGGATCGGACGGCACGGCCAGCTGCAGGAGTGGCTGGACGACTTCGACGAGGCGGACCCGGCCCACCGGCACACCGCCCACCTGGTCGCGGTCTTCCCGGAACGGCAGATCAGCCCGCGCCGTACCCCGGAGCTGGCCCGCGCCGCCGCGGTCACCCTGGAACGCCGCCAGCAGGCGCCCGGCTGGGAGCAGACCGAGTGGGTGGAGGCCAACTTCGCCGCCTTCCACGCCCGCCTGCTCGACGGCGACCAGGCCCTGGTGCACGTCACCCGGCTGATCGCCGACACCAGCGAGGCGAACCTGCTCAGCTACTCGGCCGGCGGGATCGCCGGCGCCCCGCAGAACATCTACTCGTTCGACGGCAACGCGGGCGGGACCGGCGCGATCGCCGAGATGCTGCTGCAGTCCGACGGGGAGGAGATCGAGCTGCTCCCGGCGCTGCCGTCGATGTGGCTTTCGGGGGCGGTGAGCGGGCTGCGCGCCCGCGGCGGCTTCACCGTCGACCTGAGCTGGCAGGACGGCGAGCTGTCGGCAGCCCGGATCCGCTCCGGCACGGCCACGACCACCCGCATCCGCTACCGCGACACCACCACCGAGCTCACCTGCGACCCAGCCCAGGAGCTCACCGTCGAACGGCACCACTTCAAGTAGGCGTGTGCTGCACCCCGAGGTTCTCCTCAAGCAATGACGGTGCTCATGTCGAAGTTCTGGAGCTGCTGCCCTCGGATCTCGGCCAGCCGGGTGGCGTCGACGGTGAACCCTAAGCGCTCGAACGCGGGTCTCGCGGTCAGGCTGGCGTGCACATGCAGCCGCGGGAGGCCGGCGGCGGTCGCCTCCCGCAGGATCCGGGTGACCAGCGCACGAGCCACCCCGCGGCCGCCGACCCGCGGGTGGACGAACAGCATGTCCAGCAGGCCGTCGTCGGTGAAGTCGCTGAAGCCCACGACCGCCCCGTCCAGGCAGGCGACGTAGGTGTGCGCCGCCGAACGACGCCTGTGCCACGCGGCCTCATCGACGGTGGGCGGCGACCACGCCTCGACCTGCTCGCGGGTGTAGTCGCGGCTGGCCGTGCCGTGGACGGCGGCGTGGAAGACCTGCCACGTACCGTCGGCGTCAGTGGCCTCGTAGGGGCGGATCACCATGTCGTCGGTCATGATCACATTCTGGAGATGCCTTGAGCGCGGTCGCGACAGCCCTGGTCCTGGCGCTCGCCCTGGCCGGGTGCAGCGTCTACCGCACCTCCGCCGGCCTGGTCGGCTTCCGGCCCGGCCCGGGCACCGACGAGATCACCGTGAGCTACGTGCAGCGCCCGGTGGAGCTGCAGCAGTAGAGAGCTGTCAGCGGAGGGAGCGCCGTAAGGCTGTGACCTGGCGCGCCAGGTTTCGAGGTCCCGTCGCGGCTGCGGCCGGACGACGGCGGGTTCTACGGTGGTGTGTTCGGCGCAGCTCACATCGTACAAATCCTTGGTTTTGGTTTGTCTTCGGACGCCAGCCGGCGCAGCTTCGAGGCGAGGGCCAACGCCGACGGGCATGGTCTCCACTCGCACAACGTGTCAGACCTCTGAGCACGCCCAGCCGCGCAGCGTCGCGGGCACGGCTGAAGCGAACGTGCGGTCGGCGGTGGCGCTGTCGAGTGCCCCGGCCAGTTCCAACGTCACAAGCCCGTGCAACGCGACCCAAAGCGACAGCGCGATGTCCGCCGGGTCGCCGGCGAGGACCGACGCCGCCCGCCCCCGGTTGATCGCGTCGAGAAGCAGGCCGATCGGGTCACCCGTTCCGGCCGTCCCCGACGGGTCGAACGACTGGAGGCCGCCGAACAGGACCGCGTACAGGTGCGGGTGCCCGAGGGCCCACCGCCGGTATCCCTCCGCCAGCGCGGAGACGTCGGCGAGCGGATCACTGCTGGCCGGAACCACGGACAAGAACGCGAACAACCCACTGACCGCCCTGGTGCGCACCTCGCCGATCAACGCGTCCTTACTGCCGAACAACGTGTAGACCGCCGCGGTCGCGGTCCCGGCGGCCGCGGCGAGGGCGCGGATGCTGAGCGACTCGCGGGGCCGGGTCGCCAGCATCTCGGTCGCGGTCTGCACCAGCCGGTCCTTCACCGCGTCGTCGTTGGTTCTCGGTCTACCCACGATGTCCAGCCTAAAGCCCTGCTTGTCACGCCTGGGCCGACGGGCGGCGCAGTTTTGATACAGTGTTTTGAAACGGCGTTCGGAAACTGATCGGAAGGGATGTCGATGGGAAGAAACCTGTTAACCGCCACCGGGTCGATCCTCGGGTTCCTCACCCTGATCGTCGCTACCGACGGGGCCGGTTGTGGACTCGTCGCCTGGCTGGCGACCTTCCTGACGGCAACCGCCGCCACGCTCCGTTTCAGCCGCGGCCGCAGGCGAGGCCGGCTGGCGGCGGTCGCGGCGGCCGCCGCGCTGACCGTCACAGTGTGCATCCCCACCGTCCCCACCGAGCGGCGCTACCCCGCTGACCTGCCGTTCGTCGTCACACAGCACTGGCGCCTCGCCACCGGAAGCCGGGTCGCGGTCTACCACTACCCGCCCGACGCCGGCGCCCCGCACCGCGCGACGCCCCTGGTCTATCTCCACGGCGGCCCGATCCGCGGCATCGCGCTGCTCGACCACACGTTCCTGCGACAGCTCGCCGGCCAGGGCTACGACGTTTATGCGTACGAGCAGGCCGGCGGCGGACGCAGCGACCTGCTGCCCATGCCGCAGTACACCATCGACCGGCTGACCACCGACCTCGGCGCGTTCATCGACCACCTGGGCCGGGGGCCGGTCGACGTGCTCGGGTTCTCCTCCGGCGCGATCGTGCTCACCCGCGCCCTGGCCGACCCCGCCGGCGCCGCCCGCGTGCACCGCGCGATCATCGCCGAGCCCGGCCCGATGGACGGCCCCACCAGCCGGATCGGCGGGCATGCGGGCCAGCCGTCCGCCCGCGATTCCGCCGCGGCCCCGCCGGGCGCCCGGTCCACGTACCTGCCCCGCTACGGCGTGGCCTTTGGCCTCATGCGCCTCGGCCTGCTCGGGCTCGACAACGGCCTGATCGGCCAGGCCGAAGGAGTCAACGCGTTCACCGCCGCCGACCTCGGCGGCGACACCGCGTCCGCCTACTGCGCCCACGACGCGCTCCGCATCCCCGTCGAGGACAGCCCGCAGAACTTCTCCTTCAACGCCGCCGCCAGCCTGCGCGTGCAGCAGACGCTCATCGACTCACCCTCGATCGCCCCGCAGCTGGGCCTGTCCCGTACCCCCGCAATGTTGATGATCGCGGAATGTTCCGCGCAGGTCCGTCAGTGGCAGACCGCGGTGCTGGCGGCGGATCCCGCCATCCGACGCACCCAGTACCTGCCCGGGGTCGGTCACCACATGTGGAACGGCCTCGACGACAACAACCAGCGCGCCGCCGCCGTCATCACCGCGTTCCTCGCCGACCAGCCCGCCCCGCTGCCCGACTATCCGGCTCGCGCCGACATCCCCGCCTTCCTGCACGGGCACCGCTGACTGTTGCATGACGTGCTGTTCGGGCCCGATTTCGCGCACGGATAGCATCCCGGCATGACTTTCCCGGCCAACACTCTCGAGTCGGTGCTCGCCGACACCCGCGCCGGGACGGCGACCGGTGAGCAGTTGCTGCACGCCCTGCGCGAGAACGACCTCTGGGTGCCGCTGCCCGCCGGAGCACAGCCCGGCGGCGACGCCACCCTGCCGATCATGACCCTGCCGGACGGGCCGTACGTGGCGGTGTTCACCTCCGCCGAGCAGTTCGGGCTGGCCGCGTCCGGGGAGGCGCACATGGTGCTGCCCGGCCGGGAACTGGCCGCCCTGCTGTCACCCGAGCTCGGCCTGGCGGTCAACCCCGGCGGCGCGATCGGCCTGCCCATCCGGGCGTCCGGCGTCGACGAGATCCGCGGCGGGGAGAGGCGGGTCGCCGCCGGTTCCCGGATGCGACTCGGCCTGCCCGTGGAGGAGCCGCACGAGCTGCTCGCCGCTCTGGCCGGCGCGTTCGCTGCGCTGCCCGCCGTGCTGGAGGCCAGGCTGGCGCTCGGCAAGGTCGGCGACCAGCCCCCGGCGCTGCTGATCGGGGTGCTGCTGCGCGCCGAGGGGGACATGGATCAGGTCTTCGCCGCGGTACGGGAGGTGACCGCCCGCGTCACCTCGCCGTTCCCGGTCGACACGGTGGTGCTCCGCCCGGCCGGCGACCCGTTGACCGACTGGCTGACGGCGAACACCGAGCCGTTCTTTCCGGCCGGCTGACAGCGTACGAAAAAAGCCGGATCATGCGGATGTGAACCACATGGTCGGGCTTGCCGTGTCAGCGGCACTCCTCGCGGGAGCCGTTGTCGCCTGCGCGGCCGAGGACGACAGCTCCGAGATCTGCTCGAAGCGCGACGTCCAGCTCGCCAAGCAGCTGAACGACCTGCCGATTCTGGACGCGCGTCCCGCGTCTGCCACTCCCACGAAGAGCGGCAGCGGTTGTGACGCTTCGAACGGTCAGGCCTATGCGACCCGCAGTTATCGCAGTCCGCTTGCTCGCACCGAGATCGTCGCCTTCTACGAGGCCGCGCTGGTGCAGGACGGATGGCAGGCGAGACCCAACTCCGCGGTTCCGCCGGGGACGACGAGAGCGGCCACCGGCATCAACTGCTACTTCACGAAAGTGGACGGCCAGTTCGTCCACTTCGCTATTCCCTCGTCCGGCTCAGAATCCGCCAACTACATCCTGGAGGTGAACGGCCAGGGCCAGGACGGCTGGGCCAGCAGTTGCACTCCCGAATAGAGGAAACGCGGAGTCACCGTCAGTCCCGGCTGCTGGAGCGATCGTGGCTCAGCGCGCTCACCAGCCAGACGAGTCGCGTAGGTGGCCGCTACGATCCGGCCGTGGATATCGGCGGCGTGGTCGCGGCGGCGGAGGAACTGTTGGCGCGACCGTTTCTGGACGGATCGGCGGACTCCAGCGACTGGCTCGAGGGCGCGGCGCAGAGCGGGTCGCGGGCCCATTTCGTGCCGATCGCGGTCTTCGCGAGCCTTCACGAAACGCCCGCCGACCATGACGGGACGGCGTGGCGGCTGCTGGACGAGGAGTACCAGAGCTTCGAGCAGTTTCGGCGCGACGTCGTCGTGGCGTTGACGGCGAGATGGCGGCCGCCGGAGCCGCACTCGTTCCATGCCGATTACGAGCGCGTGGTGGCCGGTGACGAGGGTATTTCCAGTCTCGAATACGACCTCGCGATGTTCACCAGTGGCGAGACGTTTCCGGCTTGGCGGCACGAGGGGCGCATCATCGCGCTGCTCCTCGGCCAGATGGACAAGGAGTTCCCCTTGGTCCTGACCGTCGCCGCCATCGAGGTGGCTACTCGACTTCTGAACCACGATCTCCGCCAGCCGATCTCCTACTCCAACCTCGCGATTCGCGACGAGTTGGTGGAGGAACCTCCGCACGAGACCAACCAGCTGCTGATTTCCGGCAAGGACGCGGTAGCCGTGTCGAACGGCCGCGAGCTGCTGATGTACTGCGGGTCAGTGCGGACGGCGCTGGTGAATGTCGCGGTGTGGAACGCAGACCCCGGCCCCCGATCCGCGAATCAGGATTTCCGGCACACCGAAGTCCTCCGGTTGGAATGCCCATCCGCGCGCCTCTACCTCGAATCCGCTCCAGATCCCTCCCGAAGCCTGCCCGAGCCCCTGCCCGAGGGAGCCGGCACCTATTCGGTACGAGTAGCGCGCCGACGCCAGCCTCCAGACCGCGCAGAGTTCCCCGCACACCCGACCGACGAGCCTCACACCGAAGAATTCACCATCGACCTGTGGCGCACCGGCGACCTGCCACCGGAATGGCTCGACCTGCTGGACGATGACGGACTCCAGCGGTGAGCTGGTCCTTGTTCGTGATCCCCCTGCACCAGGCGGCCCACGGCGGCGTCATGGAATGGGCGGCAGCAGCCACTCCTTCACGAGGATTCCCCAGCGCGCTGCCCGCCCCCGTGCCTCTGCCCACCGTCGCCGGCATCCTGGTCGCCCTGGACCGCGCCGGCTGCCACGGGGATCCCTGGTTCCAGATCAGGGATGCCGATGCGGCTCCGCCGTTGCTGCGATGCCCGGATCCGGCCTTCTGCGCCCGCAACCGTGGGCGCGACCTCGGTGAGGTGAGTCTGCACGGCGCTGAGCAGGCCGGCCTCGGGCTGCCGCTCAGCTCCGACACCAGAGTGGAGACGGTGTCGTTGCGCAAACCGAGCAGGGCAGGCACCCTCGCCGCAGCGTGCGCCATAGCGTCGGCAGCAGGACCGCAACTCATCTTCGACGACTCCGGCGACCAGGCCTTCATCGTCTGGCCCGGCGAATCTGAAGCTGACCTCGCCCAAGACTGGCCGTGGTAGTCACAAGGCCGAAGCACACTCACACGCCGATGAGAGTACGTGCGGGACTGTTAAGACTTATCCGGCGCTCAACTCCCGCTCGGCCCTGCCGGTCATGCAGACCACCGCGTCGAACGCCCGGACCGATCGCGCGTTGAGCCGGTCCGCCGCCCGCATCCCCAGCGATCGCCCCGAGGCTTTCCGGGTCTGGCTTCCACGTCCCGTGGCGACTGCCACAATCTGAAATCGTGGATGACCAGACGTCGTTCGAGCCAGCCGCGACGGCGGGCCGGCACGTGGTTGAAGCGCTCGGGGCGCTGCAAGCGTGGTTGCTCGCGGAGGATGCATACGGGCGCGGCGGGTTGAACGAGTTGGGCGTCTCGGCGTCCATGACGCGGCGACTGCGGGCCTGGAACGAAATGTTTGGGCGGTACGGGTCTCGCGACGAGGACTGGGCGAGCGGCGGGTGGGCCGATGAGGGCGTGGCCCCGGCACACGAACTGCAACGGGAACTACCGGACGTGGAGGTCGCTACTTCCACGCTGACGACGATCGACCACTGCGAGAAATGTGAGGCACCATCACGGGCCCGACGACACCGGCGGCTAGCGCCGCGCCCGGCCCCGGCGCGGTGGACGCCATGCCGCGACTGTCCGGACACCAGCTGGCCCGGTGCCCGACTGCCGGGTCTGCTCGGTCGCGGTCCGCGCGGTCCACGGCGCGGCGAAGACCGCCGTGGACGGCCCTTGCGGTATCCGCGTTCGATCTTCCGCTGCTGAGGTGTACGTCCCGTTCGGCGAGCTGCGTTCAACCTCTGCTGAGCTGTAAACGCCGCTCGCCGGGCTGCCTCTTGGTTCTCACGTTGAGCTGCACACGCTGCTGCCCGCGCCCGCAACCGCGAT
>NZ_BOMS01000170.1 GCF_016862315.1 Actinoplanes palleronii
AAGTAGAGTCGGGTCGGGACGCGGTTCCAGCGTTTCGGCTGGCCCGTTTCCCCGACCCGCTCTCCGAACTGGACGTGCCCGTTACCGAGCATCCAGCTCTCCACAGGTCCCGGTCAGGCCGGTGCGGTTTCCCTCATCCCTGCGGTCGGCCACGGGCTCGGGATCTTCGATCCGCGATATCGATAGCGTTTGGTGCCCATCGTCGCGGGGTCGAACAACCGGTGAGATTCCGTGGTCGGCCATCCTCCCTCGTCGCCGTAGCGTCGGAGAAGTGACATCCAGGCGGATTTGCGGTGCTTCTTGCGGATCCAGTGCCAGACCCGGTGCCACGTGTAGTGGTGCAGGTAGCTGAACGTCGAACTGGATACGCCCCACCTGAAGTACGCGCTCCAGCCCAGCAGGGCCGGGGTCAACCGGTCCAGCAGGACATCGAGCGGCTGGTTGACGCCTGTCTCCCGGCACACCGTCTTCACCTTGGCCGTGATGGAACGCAGAGCCTTCTTCGACGGATAGGTGTAGACGTAGTACCGATCGGTGCCCGGCTTGCGATGACGCTGGATGCGCCACCCCAGAAAGTCCAGGCCCTCATCAATATGGGTGATCAACGTCTTCTCCGGAGACAGGCGCAAACCCATCCCGGAGAGCACGGTCGCGGCCTGTTCCCGAAGGTGTTCCGCGTCGGTTCTGGTGCCTGCAACGAGCAGGCACCAGTCGTCGGCGTAGCGCACCAGGCGGCAGTTCGGCAGGCCCTTGGCCCGCCGTTCGCATCTGCGCCAGGGTTTCGAGAGCGGCCCTCCCGGATGCCGGGCGACGAACTCGTCCAGCACCGACAGCGCAACATTGCTCAGCAGCGGCGACAGTATCGATCCTTGCGGGGTTCCGAACTGGCTGGCCCTCAGCCGGCGGTCCTCTCCGAAGATGTCCGCCTTGAGGAACGCCTTGACCAGGCCCAACACGCGTCTGTCTCCGATCCGCTTCCGCACCCGGTCCATCAGGGCCGGATGTGAGATCTCGTCGAAGCAGGCCGTGATGTCTCCCTCCACCACCCACTCATACGAGCGGGACGAGAGCATTCGTACCTCGGCCACGGCGTCGTGGGTCCGGTGTCCGGGGCGGAACCCGTAGCTGCACGGGAGGAAGTCCGCCTCGAAGATCGGCTCCAGCACCAGTTTCATGGATACCTGGACCACCCGGTCGGTGATCGTGGCGATCCCCAGGCGGCGCTTCTTGCCGCCCGTCTTCGGGATCATCCGTTCCCGCACCGGTAGTGGCCGGAAACTGCGGTCCTTCAACGAAGTTCGCACCTCGCCGAGGTAGTTCTCAGTTCCCCGCACGGCCTCGATGAGCGGTGCTGTCGCCCCGTCCACTCCGGCCGTCCGAGCACCCCTGTTCCCTCGCACCCGAGCCCACGCCACCAGCAGGAACGCGGGATCGGTCACCAGATTGAACAGGTCGTCGAACCTGCGATGAGGTTCCTGTCGTGCCCATCGGTGCAGCTTGGTCTGGATCCTCAGTACCCGGTCCTGCGCCCTGAGCAGGGCGAGTTCCGGATCGTCGGTGTTCACCGGCGTAACCTCCTGACGTTCCAGCATCCAAAACCGCTGACCTGCTGGACCCCTTCGCCATGTACGTGCCTCTCGCACGCTCGGACTACTACGGGTCCTCCGCCCCGCCCACGGCCGACAGCCGGCAACGGGCCTGCCCACCACCGAACGGGATGTCCGGTGGGAGGGCGACCGTGGACGGTTCCCACGTTCACCAACAACCGATCGGTCAGTTAGGCGCCCAGCTCTACCCCGACAGCCTCGCCACGCCTACGCCGCAGGCATTCACCGTGGCCTCCCCACCGACTTCGCTATCCGGCTTCGGAGTCGACCTGCCCGAGAAACCCGGACAGCTCGTGCGCTGCGATACGGCCCATATCCACCAGGTTGGAGCCGTCACTACTCTTACGGGGCTTCGACCACTGGTTCACTCGCGTTACACCTTCTGACCTCGCTAGACGGACCCGCCCCGTCTGGTAGTCCCGGAACGTCCCGCCGTTGTCGAGGCTGCTCCCACCCGACCCGGCGTTCCCCGGGCCCGGCTGCCTCCAGCTTCAACCAGGCTGCTGCGACAGCCCGGCGGAGAGGTCTCTCACCCCTCTCGGTTCATTCACGCTCATAAGCGTGCTGGCGCTTCGTGGCGCACCCCGAAGTAGTAGTACGTGATCGGTTTCTACGGCAGGTCATGCGGCAGATACGCCCACTGACACCCGGTCCGGTTCTGATGCAGGATCGCGTTCACGATCTCCCGCAGATCCTGCTCACCGCGCTGGCCGGCGACCGACACCCGCCTGGCCCGGCCCGCGTCCAGAAACGGCCCGATCAACGCCCACTGGCCGTCGGTCACATCACTCGGATACGGCTTCCGATCACCCATGACCAGCCCAACCTCACCGCGACACAACCGGTCGTGACCGATATTCATCGTTCACGCCATCGAGTTATCTCTATGTATCGTGAACCCGCCCAACGATCTCCAAACGGACTCAGGGCATAGATAGTCACGAGACTTAACTAACCGCCTCTCAGACCGACATCATCGGTTTGCCCTGCTCCCGCCTATCGGCAGCGGCGCGATGTTCGATGATCCACCGGTCGAGGTCGCCAGCCGGCATCGGGCGGGCAAAGTGGTAACCCTGCGCAATGTCGCAACCCAGCTCACGCAAAGCATCAGCAGTCTCCTGATCCTCAACGCCCTCAGCGACCACGGACAGGCCTAGGTTGTGGCCGAGACTGATCGCCGAACGCACCAGCACGGAGCCGCCGTGGCTGACGGTCATCTCCTGGACGAACGATTTGTCGATCTTGAGTTCGTCGACGGGCAGCCGCCGCAGGTACGCCATCGACGAATGCCCGGTGCCGAAATCGTCGATGGAAAGCCGGATCCCGCCGGCCCGGAGCGCTTGCAGAACGGTCAGCGCCCGTTCCGGGTCGGTCATCACCATGCTCTCGGTGATCTCGAGCTCCAATAGGTCGGCCGGCAGCCCGGCCTCGTGCAGCAGACTGAGCACCTGCCCGGCGAAACCGACGTCCTGCAGGCACCGGGTGGACAGGTTGACCGCGACCGGGATCGGATGGCCGGCCTGCTGCCAAGCCTTGGCCTGGCGTACGGCCATGCCCAGCACGTGGGTGGTCAGCGGGCGAATCAGGCTGGTCGTCTCGGCAATCGGAATGAACGAGTCCGGCGCCATCCGTCCCTGCTGCGGGTGCTGCCAGCGGATCAGGGCCTCCACACCGCTGATCCGCCAGCTCTGCAGGTCGATCTTGGGCTGGTAGTGCAGGCTGATCTGGTCGCCGGACTCGATCGCCCGACGCAGGTCTCCGAGCAGTTCCAGTCGCAGCGGCGCGCCGGTGTCCCCGGCTGGGTCGTACTCCTGCACATTGCCGCCGTGATGCTCAGCCAGGTGCATGGCGGTGTCCGCGTGCCGTAGCAGCGTCTCCGCGTCGACGCCGTGCTCGGGACCGCTCGCCAGGCCGACGTTGGCGTCCACGTCGAGGCTCACGCCGTCGAGCTGATATCCGCGACGTATGTCCGTGAGCAGCCGCTCGGCCTGGACCCGGGCCTGATCGAGGTCGTGCCCGGCCAACAGGATCGCGAAGTCGTCCGCGCCGACGCGGGCGACCGTGGAACCGGCTGGTGCCGCGGTGGACAGCCGACCGGCGACCTGGGTGAGCAGCAGGTCGCCGTGGCGCTGACCGAGCACGTCGTTGACATCCTTGAAGTTCTGCAGGTCCAGCATCAGCAGAGCGACCGGCTGGCCACCACGCAGGGCGGTCTCGGTGCGCTCGGTGAGCAGGGCACGGTTCGCCAGGCCGGTAAGCCGGTCGTAAGAGGCCGCACGGCGTATCGCCCGGCGATAGGTCCAGCCGCTGATCCCTGACACCAGCAGGGTAAGCAGCGCACCGGCGAGCAGGGCCAGCGAGCCGAGGCCGAGCCCATGCGTCCAGCCGAGCCCGAACGCGGGTGCGGACACCGCGACATACCAGTCGTTGGCGTTGCCGGAAGTGGCCAGAACGCGCTGGAAGGCGACCCGGCGCCCGCCGATGGTCGTCACACCCTGGTCCTGGTCGGCAGCAGCGACCTCGGTCAGTGGGTCATCGTCACCGATCACGGCGGCACGGCTGTCGACGATCACCGTGCCGGTGCTCGCGTCGATGATCGAGGCGGCAATGCCGTCGGATCCGGTGCGCATCCGGAAGCTGTCCAGGGCGATCTCGTAGTGCACGATGCCGGTGTGCCCGGCGGCCTTCACCGATGTGGAGTTCGAGATGACAGCGTTGTGGGTGTCCGGCGATTCGTACTCGCGTGCCTGGTAGACCTGCCCTACACCGAGCGCGAGGGTAGGGGCGAAGAAAGCGTTGGCCGCCTCGTCCTGCGACAGGTCACCCGCCGCGGCCGGCACACCGTCGACGACCCGCGCTATCTCCGAACCGTCACTGTCGATGAAGCAGGCCTCGCCGATACGACCGGGGAACAGCTTCTCCAGGTACGCGAGAGCGCCGTTGACCCGGTCCAGCAGCGGGCCTCCGGCCGCGATCTTCCGCCGGTTCGTGCCCGGCGCTCGGTAGAAGTCGGTGAACGCGGGATTGTCGGCGAGCACCGCGTTGATCGCCCGGGCACGCTCGAAGTAGTTCTCCAGCGCCTCAGTCTGATGCCCCAGGGTCACGTGCAGAGTGCTGTCCTGCGCCGTAACCTGCCGTTGCCTGGCGGTCAGCACACTGGCCACCACACTGAGCAGCAGAACCAGTAGCCCCAGCAGGAACGCGACCGAACGGATCCGGCGCGCGACCACAGACCCGCCCACCATTTCTCCTCTCGCCCTACTCTCGCGGCAGCACGACAGTTCATCGGCAGGATCAGACTCTCGCTGAGGACTGCAACCGGCATGCTGCCCAGCCGAGGCGGACGACCGGCGCGGCGGAGGCGCCATCGGGTACGTCTTCAGCAACAGCGCGCCGCCCCGTGGGTTCGTCACCCTCAGCGCACGCGTCCACGGGCGCTTCGGCGGCCGACCGTCTACCCCACCGCTGGTCAGGTCGTGGTCGACAACCCGGCCGGCGACGCCCGCACGGCAGCCCCGCTCCGGCCTGGGATTGGGACGACATCTGGCGATGACGACGGTTCTCAGGTAGGACGAGTCCGGCGGGCGACCACGGTCGTCGCGTACAACGCTCCAAGTACCTCGACGCCCGCGAGGGCAAGGGCGAAGGTCTCGGTCAGCCCTGCCACTGCGGCGATACCGAGCTGTCCAGCGATGAGAACGGTCGCAACCACCAGGCCGAGCAACCGTGCAAAGTGCAGCCCTGCAGCGGCGCGGGCGAGCCGGTGCCCGTGTCGTCCGCGCACGACTGCGATCAGCGCGAGGAGTGTGATGACGGCGCCGGCGGCGGCGCTGACGCCGAGGACCGTGAAGGACGCGGCCTCCGCCGCGGTGATGCTGTGCCGGTGGCAGGCGCTCCATACCAGGGCGCCGAGTGCGGCCAGACCGGCTTCGGCAAGCACGAGGATGCCGAGAAGCAGCCCGAGCAGAGCATTTCCGGGCGCTGCGGGGCGTGGGCTGGTCATGGTTTGACCGCCGGCGGCCAGTGGCCTTCATGGAACCCGGGGTTGTCGAACTTCTGGCGTAGCGTGGCGTCGGCCGACGAGCAGACACCTTTGAGGATCTCGGCGCCGGTGATCATCGAGGCGGAGCAGATGAGGGCTGCTCCGGAGGCGATGAACGGTGCCGCGGGCAGTCCGACGATCGTGGCGCTGGAGCAGATCGCGCCGATCAAGCCCACGACCAAGGCCAGCAGCGCCGTGGTACCCAGGTCGCGGTACACGTCGGTCGCCTCATCAAGAAGACGAACCGTCTTGTCCAGCAAAGAGTCGTAGGTGTTCGACAGCCCCGTTTCGAGGCTGGCCCAGGACAGCTGCACGGGGCTCAAGCCCAATGTCTGGGCACCGGCGGAGGCACTATTGGTGACGTGAGCGACGCGTTCCCAGCGTGCCGCGTCGGATCGCAGCGCTTCCAGCGCCACCTGCAACGTCATGAAGGTTCCCCCGTTCTACCCGGCCGACAGCTATCGAGTTATCCGCATGGACCGAGCCAGCTCGAACGGATCCTGCAAGGCGCGCCGCGCCTGGCCGAGCGAACTGTTGGCGACGAGCTGGTCCACTCCGTGCGCGGCCACCTCGCCGTACGCGGCACGGAAAGTGGCAGCGACCTGCCGGCCGATGTTCGCGTCGTGAGCTCGCCGTAACCAGGCACGGTCGAACCGCACACCGGTCAGTTCACCGCCACCGGTCATGGTGACCGTGACCTCGCGGTGCGGGCTGTGCCCCGTGTGGGTCGCCCCCAGGGTGGCTTGGAGACCGCTGGAGACCTCGTCGATGCCGCGTTCGATCGCCTCGACGATCTCCAAGAGCCGGGTCAGCGCCGCCACCCGATGACTCTCCGGCATCTGCCCGCTCGCGATCTCGTGCAAGCGCTGCTGAAGTCCGTCCGGATCGAACCCGATGTGTTGGGCGACGGCGCTTCGATCGGCGCCCGGGTCCTCCGCCGGTGGGACCTTCACCTGGCCGGGATCCAGGCCCTGCTCCTCGCTGTAGGACTGCCCCACGCGCCGAGGCGCCGCAGCAGCGCATCCTGCACTGCGGCCACCACCGCGGCGGACAGGCTCTCGGCATCGAGCCGGTTCCGCCAGTCGGGGACAACCGTGACGGCGACGACCCGGCCCTCGGTGTCCACCGTCACCGTGACGGCTCCGGACTCGTCCACTCCGGGAGTGGCCGCCGCCCGTGCCGCTACGTGCGCGCTACGGAGCAGGCCCCACCCTCTTCGGTGAGTTGCGTGAGATCGCCGGCCCGGCTGTACGACATAGATCATCCCCGTTGATCGCGCGAATCTGGCGCACCTCGGTGAATGGCCAACACCATCGGACTCTCTCAATACTTACTGAACGGTGCAACCCCGTCGCGCTGAGCATCCATGCCGGCGGCCGAGGAGCTCCGGCCGCCGGGGTCCCCGCCGCGTGCGGCGTTCAGGGCCGCGTGGTGTTCCTCGCACGGATCGCCTGTCCGCCGTCGATCGGCAGGCAGACACCAACCTGATCAGGTTCGGATATCGATGTCGTTGAAGGAGACCGATGCGGGAAGGTGGTCGGAGGTGTTGAGCACCCCCAGGACGACACGGCCCTCGGTGAAGGTGGAGTCTTGCCAGGTACCCAGCTCTTTGCCGTCGTGGGTGAAGATGAACTCGTCGCCCTTGGCGGTGATGCCGACGGTGATCGGCTCGTCGTGCGCCACCGGTGCGGCGTAGGGAAACTTTGCCAGTTCGGCCATGTCGCCATCCTTGCCGAGGCCGTGGGTCATCAGGCGGTAGCCGTCGGCGCAGACCGCCAAGAGGTGTCCTGCCTCCCCGTCCGATGACGTGCTGAACTTGCCGAAGCGCAGCCACACCGCCGCGCAGCCGTCCCCGGTCAGCAGCCGGGTCGTCACCGTGACGGTGAAGTCGCGGAAGGTTCGGCGTGGTCCGAGGCAGCGGTACGGCCCGGACGACTTCTTCGTCACCACCAGAGCGCCGTCGAATGAGCAGGATGCCTTGTTCGCCGTGTCCTGCACCACCCGCCAGTTCTTCTGAACGGTCAGCGGGTCGGCGACGGCCGTATTCCCTTCGGGCGTGGTCTCCGCCTTGCTCGACGGTGAGACCGGCGGCTGGGAAGCCTGTCCGGAGGCGCCCTGGCGGGTGTCGTCACGGTTGACCGGGATGAGGCCGGAGGCGATTCCCGCGAGCAGGGACACCGCGACGACCGCGGTAAAGGCCAGCACGACGGAGGCTGTCCGGCCGAGTCCTTGCCGGGGCTTCGGCGTTTCGGTTTGCGGCCGGGCCTCGACCCATCTGGTCGTCTCGGACCCGGGTGTACCACCAGCGGGCACGGCCACCGTGGGATCGGGTTCCTCGACCGGGGCCGGCCGCGGATGGAACCGGGTCGTCACCGAAGCCGGGCTCGACACGGCATGTCTGTCGTCGGCGGCTTGGGCGTCGGCCACCGCCTCTCGCAGTGCCGGCCGCTGATTCAGGACGGACGTGGCGTCCCCCGCCCGTTGTGGGCCGGCGTGCAGAAGCCGGTCCAGCAGTTCCCGGGCGGTGGGCCGGTCGGCCGGGTCCTTGGCGAGGGCCTGTTCGACGAGGTCGCGCAACGATCCGGGTAACCCGTCCAGGTTCGGTGGCATGGTCATGATGCGGACCGCGACCATGTGCGGCATGTCGGCGGCGAATGGGCTGCGGCCGGTCCCGGCGTAGGCGATCACCGCGCCCCAGGCGAAGATGTCGGCGGCCGGAGTCAGGGAGCGGGCGGAGTCTTCGTCGAAGCGTTCCGGAGCCATGTAGGCCACCGTGCCGAGCACTTGACCGGCTCGGGTGAGCTGGGTGGCCTGTTCGACCGCGCGGGCGATCCCGAAGTCGATCACTTTCGGGCTGCCCGGGGCGAGCAGGACGTTGCCGGGTTTGAGGTCGCGGTGGATGACCCCGGCGCCGTGGATCGCGGTGAGAGCCGTCGCCACACCGATGGCCAGACTGTGCAGGTTGGGCGAGGTCAGCGGCCCCTGCTCAGCGACGACCGTGGCGAGGCTCGGACCGTCGACGTACTCGACGACCAGGTACGGCTGCTGATGCTCGGGGTCGGCGTCGAGGACCTCGGCGGTGCAGAACGGTGGCACGGCTTGCGCCCGCTCGACCTCGCTGCGGAACCGCTGCCGGAACTGCGGATCGTCGGCCAGCCCCGCCTTGATGACCTTCACAGCGACACGACGGCCCTCCGGGGCCACGGCCAGATAGACCGTGCCCATGCCGCCTTCACCGAGCCGCCCGATCAGCTCATAACGTCCCATACGCCGAGGGTCACCCGGCTTCAACGGACTGCCGTCCACCGGCCCGGTGGCATCGGTCATGCGCTGGTCACCTGTGTCGCTTCCTGGTTCGGCGTCCCCAACCGGGACGCCCACTTCGCCGGGGCCGCACCGGTCCCGGCGTCGGCAAGGACCACGACATTAGCGCCTGCCCTCGAGTCCGCCGCCACGACCATCGCCCCG
Source organism: Actinoplanes palleronii (assembly GCF_016862315.1). Lineage (GTDB taxonomy): Bacteria > Actinomycetota > Actinomycetes > Mycobacteriales > Micromonosporaceae > Actinoplanes > Actinoplanes palleronii. The sequence continues at coordinate 9,118 of NZ_BOMS01000170.1, forward strand.
TCCGATTCGCCGTCGCCCAGCCCTTCCCGCACAGTCAAGCCGTGCCGACGCAGTTCCCGCACGGTCGCCGCCAGACTGCGGGCGACAGGCGGTTCCGCGTCGACGACCAGGGCGACCTGGTAGGCCGCCGCCAGCTCGGCGGCCGTTCGCAGTACGGCGTCGGCCCGGGTGGCGCCGGTGAGACGAGCGATCACCGCGCCGGGCGGCGCCGGCAGAGCGGCGGCGAGGGAAATGACCGTGCCTGCCGGCGGCGTGCCGCCCGGTTGTCCGTCGGTCATGACAACCAGGTCGGGCTCACCCGCACGGACGATGTCGGCGAGATCCTCCGCGGGGTTACTGCTGAAGCGTGCCACCACCGGCACGTCCAGTCCGTTCCCGGCGCGTGCCGCCAGTGCGGTCAGATCGGTCATCGCCTGGTTCATCTCCAGCAGACCGCTGCCGATCTCCAACGGCGCTGGCGGGTACGGCACCAGCCGCGCCAGCGCGAGAGTCGCCGGCCGGCGGTACCTGACCAGCGCGGTCGCCAGGTCCAGGACCGCTGTGGCGTCGGGCTCCGCGTCGGGCACCACCACCAGCGCCTGGTACCCGGCGGTGCCGCGCAGTGCCGCCCGTTCCGCTGCGGCGACGTCGCGGTCGGCGACGCGCTTCGGGTAGATCCATCCGAGCAGCGGGCCGGCCATCATGGTGGTGACCAGGGCCATCACCACCATCATCGAGAAAATCTGCTGGTCGATGATGGCCAGTTGCAACCCGACGGACAGGATGACGATCTCGGTCAGGCCGCGGGTGTTCATCAACGTCGCCAGAGCGCCGGCCTGCCGCGCCCCGACCCGGTTCAGCCTGGCGCCGGCGTACGCGCCGATGAACTTTCCGCTGATCGCGACGAGCAGGATCAGCGCCAGTTCCAGCAGCGTGCTGCCGTCGATGGTGGAGAGGTCGACCTGCAGGCCGGCGACCACGAAGAACACCGGTAGCAGCAGCAGAACGCTTACCTGTTCCAGGCGTTCGAGGATCTCGTGGCGCAGCGCCTCGCCACCAGCCCGCGGCATCACCGCCCCGAACACGAACGCGCCGAAGATGGCGTGCAGGCCCATGATCTCGGTCAGGTAGCAGGAGATCAGTAGTCCGGCGAGGATCACGGCCAGGACGTCGGGGGTGAGCCGCCCGGCACGTTCGCGGGCCACGGCCAGGCGCCGCAGCAGGGGGCGGACCCAGCGGAACATCACGACCAGGAACGGGATGATGCCGAGCACCTGCCAGGGCAGGCCGCCGTCGGCGGTGCCGACCGCCACCACCACCGCCAGCAGGGACCACGCGATCACGTCGTCGACTGCGGCGCTGGCCAGGGCCAGGCCGCCGACCTCGGTGCGGATCAGGCCCCGGTCGGTGACGATTCTCGCCAGGACCGGGAACGCGGTGACGGCCATGGCGGCGCCGAGGAACAGGGCGAAGGGCAGGATGTCGGTGACGTCGTGGCGGCCGGCCAGCCACAGCGCCAGCACGGCGCCGAGCCCGAGCGGTGCCACGATCGAGCCGATCGAGACGCTGACCGCGATCCGCTGCCGGCCGCGGACCAGGCTCTGGTCCAGTTCGTAGCCGACGATGAACATGAACAGCACCAGGCCGACGTTGGCGAGCCCGGCCAACGCGGGACGCACGTCGGCCGGGAACAGCCGGTCGCTGACCAGGGTGCCGAAGATGCTCGGCCCGATCAGGATGCCGGCGATGATCTCGCCGATGACCGGTGGCTGGCCGATCTTGCGGGCCAGCGCGCCCAGTGCCCGCGCCAGCACGATGATGACCGCCAGGCCGAGCAGCAGCTGACCCACCGCGTGTGAGGTCACGGCTGGATCCCGGCGATGCGGTCGGCGAGGGTGGCAGCGTCCGGCCGCTGGTGCGCCGGGCCGAGACACTGCCGTACCAGGTCTGCGACCGGTCCGGGCAAGCTGTCGCTGACCCGCGGGGTGGTGGAAAGCACGCGGCGCAGAGCGAGCAGGCCGTCGGATTCGGGCAGATCCCCGTAGACGCCGGTCCCGCTCGTCACCCGGTGCAGCACGACACCCAGAGACCACACGTCGCCGGCCGGGCCCGGGGTGCCGCCCAGCAGCAGGGCCGGGTCGACGTACTCGATCGCGTCGAGAGCGCCCATCCCGGTGACCGTCATCCCCGCGGTGAACACGTGGGACAGCCCCAGGTCGGAGAGCCTGCCGCCGTCCGGGTGCAGCAGCACGTTGCCCGGTTTGATGTCGCGGTGCGCGATGCCCGCCGCGTGCAGGGCCGCGGCGGCCCGCGCGGCCGCGGCCAGCGCCCGCAAGCCCTGGACCGTGGTGTACGGCTCGGCGGGGTCGGCGAGTGACCCGGCGGGCAGGTACTCCATCGAGTAGAAGAACACGCCGTCCTGCTGCCCCGCGTCGATCGGGGTCACCAGGTGCGGGCAGCGCACCGCCGCGAATGCGGCCAGTTCCCGGGTGGCCCGGCGGAACGCCACGTCGCTGGACTCGGCGTGCAGCACCTTGACCGCGACGAACTCGACGTCCAACGGCAGCCGGCGCGGGCGCCGGGCTAGGAAGAAGTACCCGTGATTGCCGGAGCCGAGCGGGCGGATGAACTCGTAGTCTGCGATTCCCTGCACCTGTTGATGTCCCTCACGTCTACGTATTGCGGTGAGACTCGTAGCGGAACCAGCGCGGTCCCAGGTCGATCCGGGTACCCGGGGTGATCACGGCGGGCACACCGGGGGTGAGCTGTTCGGGCCGGGCGGCGCCGGGGCGGTGCAGCAAGGTGCCGTTCGCCGAGTTCAGGTCCACCACGGCGACGTGCCACCCCTCGAGGCGGACGCGGACGTGGCGGCGGGACACGCCGCTGGCCGGGCCGGTGATCCGCATCGGGTTGGCCCGCTGAGCCGCGACGTCGTCGTCGACGTCGGGGTCACGGCCCACCACGTAGTCGGTGTCCAGGCGCAGCGTGCTGCCGTCGTCGAGCAGCAGTACCCCCAGCGGCGGCCGCGGCCCGAGCCGGGACACCTGGGTCAGCTGGGCCATCGAGATGCCACAGATCTGGCAGTACCGCTGATCCGGGTCGTTGAAGTGGTCGTCGCGGCAGAGCACACCTTCGACCAGAGCCTGGGTGGCGGGCTGCGGCGGTTCGGGTGCGGGGCCGGGATCGGGAGCGTATCCGGGCAACAGGATGACGGCCTCGAACGGAACCGCCCGGTCGGGCCGCCGGGCCGGAACCATGGCCCGGCTGGCAGGGGCCTCCGGACGGGCCGGCTCCACCGGCTGTTCCAGTTGTGCCTCGAGGCCGGCGCCGCTGACCACCCCGGCTTCGAGAGAGGTCCGGGGATCCGGCATACCACTGCCCGGCAGACTGAGCCGTAACGTCGACAGCGGGCCGTCGATCGTCCGGAATTGCAGGATCGGCCCCCGCAATTCGACAGTGCCCTGCCGGGCGTCCGCCACCGCGACCGCGCCCCCTCGTACCAGAACGGCGGGGTTTTCGCCCAGAGCGGCGACCGCGCAATCCGGACCGTCGCTGCCGAGCCGACCGGCCAGCCGGGCGATCAGCACCGAGCCTGCAGCATCTCCGGCCTCGGCGGCGATCTCCCGCACGAGCGCCACCAGAGCATCGGTCTGGGCGCCCCCGTCCGCGCAGACCGCGAGCAGCGGGCCGGTCCGGATGACAAGCCCGGCGCCCGGCAGCAGTCGCACCCGCATGCTCACACCAGCCTCCCGCCGCGGAACCGCCACCGCAGGAACGGCACCCGCATCGGCCCGTTCGCGGCGAGCCAGACAGCCACCCAGACCACCCCGAAGTGCACGGCGAAGGCCCATCCCGGGGGCACCGCCCCGATCAGCGGAACCGCGCCGGCCTTCAGCAGGAACCAGAGCAAAAGCCCTTCTGGTACGCCGGTGAGCAGTCCGAACAGCGTCGGCCAGTCCTTCTCCCAGCGGAACTGCATCAGCAAGTGGTACAGCAGCTCCCAGCCGATGCCGATCACCGCGACCGCCAACAGCACCACGAACGCGTCCCGGTAGCTCAGGGGCAGCAGCGGAACCAGGACGAGGGTGACCAGTGAGCCGACCAGCGCGATCAGGAAGAACCTGGTCTGGATACGGCCGATCAGGATCGGGACCACGAGGCACTTCCTTCCACCGGCCGATTGAGACTCCAGCGAATCCACTGGGCGGTCGAGCGCAGCGGCCCGAGCCGAGGTGCCCAGCCGCGTCGGGCCAGGTCGTCGGCGATCTCCTGTGCCGCCACCTGCAGCCCGAGGAACGTGTCGACGCCGGGGAAATAGCCGCCGAGCGTCGCGGTCCCGGAGGCGTACAGGGCCCCGTCACCGCTGGCCGTGCCCTTGACCTCGAACGTCCGTTCGACCTCGAGACGACCCAGCGGGTTGCGCCCGGCTCCGCCGTTGGTGAGCAGATCGCTGAGCAGCCGGTGGTCGGCGATGTCGGCTTCCAGCCCGGTGCAGTCGATGATGAAGTCGGAAGCGATCCTTTGCACGCCGTCGTCGCGCTGCACGATGCTGGTCAGCCGGTTTCCCGGCTGCACCTCATCGACCAGGCCCCGGTAGGCGCGGTACCAGCCGCCGTCCCGGCCGGCCTGCATCTGCTGCTGCCACCGGCGCCGTTTCGGGGTGTTGGTGCCGCCCATGCGCCGGTACTCGGCGGCGCGCTCCTCACCGTCCAGCTTCCGCATCTTGGCCTTGAGCTGCCCGCCCCACACCGACTTCGGATAGTTGAAACCCTGGTAGGCGAACCCGTGCCCGCCCTTACGCCGCGACCACCGGTGCGGGCCGTGCGAGCCCGTCACGAACGTCCGGAAGACGTGCTCGATCTCGGTCTGCAGACCGAACTTCTCGCGGTCGTCCATCAGCCGCTGCAGCACCCGCGACGCGACGATCCCGCCGCCGCGCACCATCACGGTACCGGGTGCCGTCTTCAGGCTTTCGTACACGTGTTCGTGCGGCTCGTAGGCGTTCACCACGTGGTGGAAGTCGCCGTGTTCCTCCCGGAACGCCTGCAGATCGGGCAGGAACTTCAGCCCGGGATAGCCGACGGCGATGTGCACGAACCGTGACCGGTAGGCGACGCGTTTGGTTGACGTGGTTCCGGCGGGCGGGGTGAGGATGGTGAAGTAGCCGCCGCCGGCCCGGCGACGGACCATCCGGACCACACCCTTGACGAGCATGTCCGGGTACGCGATCCGCGCCGACTCCCGTTCCAGGCTGGCGAACACCGCCCCGGCCCGTGGCGTCCAGTAATCGGCGAAGATCGGCTCACCGAGCACGTGCAGCAGCGGCCGGACGCTGCGTTCGCGCCAGGCCTCCGACAGTGCGTACGACGGAAAGCCCCAGATGTTGTCCGGCCGCGACGAGGAATCCGACCGGATCCGCTCCGGCACCGGAATCTGCGACACCCGGGTCAGGTACTGATAGGTCTGCCACGGATGGTCGATGTTCGACAGCACGGCGATCTGGCCGGTCGGCACTCCGGCGATCCGCAGATAGTCGACGGTGACGAACGACCCGATCCCACCGCCGACGGTGACGAAGGGAACATCTCGCACCTCGATGCCCGACTCATGAACCATCGCATCCGTCCACAAAGGACTTTCGAGGAGCCGCGATGTCAGCTCGCCGGACATGCCGGCGGTCCTGGATTCCATTGGCGTTCTTCCCCATCGACACATGTTGTTGCCGCTCGACGGCCACATGGATACCACAACCCAGCAACGCCCCCGGCATCCGTACCGATGGCGGTCACCCAACTACCTGCCACACCGCCCAAACGATTCCAGCCAGGCAATCGCGCATCAGCAGTCATGAGGTCACGGCAGCCGGGCTCCGCCGGTCTCGAATGTCCGCGCTCGCTGGCGGTCGACGATCGTCAGCGAGTTCCGGATGCCCAGATCACCTTGGCATCTTCGTCGCGGTACAGCACAAGGTTGCCGTCGTCTTGCATCCACAAGGTGCTCGCGCGACTGCCAGCCGTGCCGGACGCCCAGAGCACCTGGTCGGCGTGGTCGTAGAGCACGAGCCCGCCGTCGTGGTTGACCAGCCGATATCCGCGCAGGGCACCCATCACCCACAGTGGCGTGCGGCCGGCAGCGGTGATCCGGTAGAGGACCAGGTTCCCGTCGGCCTGCATCCAGAGCCAGTAACGGCCGTCGGCCGAGCACAGCGCCGCCCCACGAAACAGCGACCGGCCGGGGCTGAGTACTGCTCGGCAGGGATCGCCGCGCAGTGCCGTACCCACGTCGGTGTACAACGGCTCCTTGGGATTGCCGTTGATGTCGCGCAGCCCGAAGTGGCATTCCCCGTCGGCCGGGTCCGCACGGCACGTCGGGTGCGACCGGGGCGCATCCTGGAACGAGTAGATGACCATGGGGCCGGTGTAGGGGCGCGACCGCCACATCCGCACGCCCTCCTCGATGGCGTCACGAACACGTTCCACCGATTGCGGCGTACGGGAGCCGGTGGTGGGAAAGCCGAATTCGGTGGCCCAGATCTTCTTGCCCGCGTCGCCGTGGCTGACCATGACCGCGCGCAGCGCGGCCAGGCCACCGCAGTCGGGATCGTCAGGTCCGAACCCTGACCAGTACCGGTACCAGGTGCCGGCGGTGCAGGGCGTTATCGCGTACGAGGGAAGGTGCCCGCCCGTCCAGTCCGGGTAGGGATGGTAGGCGACCGCATCGAAGTAGCCGCCCATCCCGTGCTGGTACGCCCATTCCAGCCAGTCGCGGGCCTCATTGTCGTTGCGCATCGCGCTTCCCGTGGTGACGACGTCGCCACCTGCGGAACCGCCAGCGAGAACGGTGCACTGCGGGCAGCGGGCCTTGACGCGTTGGTAGGCGATCCGGGTCAGTTCCCAGTACCGGCCCGCGCGGGTGGCGACGCTGTTGTCGCCGTAGTTGCCGAAGTGGGTGATGTTGGGTTCGTTCCACACTTCGTAGGCCTGGACTTTCGGGCCGAAGTGCACCACGGCGGCGTCGACGATGTCGGACCAAGCGTCGTCGCCGGTGGGGAAATAGCTCGGTTTCCGATTGCCGTTGGCCCACGGCGCCGAATAATCAAGTACCAGGAGTACGCGCGCGCCACGTTCGTAGGCGGCATCGACGCGCGGATCGAGATCCGACCAGTCCGGGGCACAGGTAGCGCACTGCTGGACGTCGTCCCAGAACAGGTCGAGGCGCAGCAGGGGTTTCTTGTCGCCCAGGTATTCGTCCATGGCCGTGATCCGGTCGACAGCGTTGTCCGGGCCGCCCCCGTCGGCGAACCCGACGTCATCGGACGTGAAAACGTAGGACGGTGCAACGGAGGCCTGGTCGGCGCCGGTGGGTGCTGCGGGAATGCCGTTGAACAGCAGACCCAGAACCGGTAGAACGATGTGTGCGGCCAGTCGACCCAAGTGTGCCGCGGGCGCCATGAAGTCTCCTGGTCTCGTTTTTGAGAATTTGGTACACCATGCGCAGGCGCTGCCGGGTGTGACAACGGGCAACGAGTGTCGTGCCGGCGGGTACTGCTGCCGGCACGACACTCGTTGCAGCGATGACCCTTACAGACGGCGCCACTTCTGACTGACCGCGGTGGTGACGCAGTCACGGATCTGCAGCTGGATGCCGTCGCCGCGGTCGGCGTTGGGAATGTCGACGCACCGGCCGGACTGAGGATTCACCAGGTTGCCGTTGGCGTTGAACACGAACCGCTGGCCGCCGCTGCCGTTGCAGGTTCCGAGTTGCAGGACGGCGCCGTTGGCCTTGGAGCCTCCGGCGACCTCCGCGCACTTGTTGTTGAGACTCAGCAGCGTCTCGCCGAGCGCGATCCACTTCTGGGCGGACGAGCTGTTGCAGGTCCAGGTCTGCAGCCGGGTTCCCGCCTCGAAGGTGGAGCCGTTGACGTCGATGCACTTCCCGCTCAGGGTGCTGGCGATCGGGACGTCAAAGACGTTGGTGGACCAGATGGCCTTGCTGTCCTTGTTGCGGTACAGGACGAGGTTGCCGTCGTCCTGCAGCTGCAGGGTGCTAGGGCCGTTGCCCGCCGTGTTGGAGGCCCAGACGGACGTGTTGTCAGCCCGATAGATCACGAGGTTGCCGTCTGGCTGGTTGAGGAAACGGGCACCGTTGGTGGTGTTGGAGGCCCAGATGGCTCGCGGGCCCTTGTAGATCACCAGGTTGCCGTCCGGCTGCAGGTTCAGGGTGATCCCGGTCTGCGTGTGCAGGACGCGGGCTTCTTCCAGGCGCTGCCCGGAGCTGAGCCGTGAGCCTGTGCCGAACCACTGCTGGTTGGTGGCGTCGTTGACGTCAGCGGTGATGGCGGGTGCGCCAGCGTCACGGCTGGCGCCCTGGATGGTGATCGCGCGGTTTACCTGCTCGCTGATCCAGATGTAGTTGTCGCTGACCTTCTTGTAATAGAAGAACTGGTCGGCTTTACCATCACAGGTGCGGACGACGAAGGCGCTGCTGCCGTCGGCAAGGCTGACGCACTTGGTGCGGTCCTTGGCGCTGATCAGCCGGTAGCGGCCGCCCGAGTTGTAGACGCGCATCCCGATCCACAGCTGGTCGTCCGCGTGGACACAGCCGCGCTGCTGCAAGGGGGAGCCGTCGCTGGTGCTGCCGTTCTTGAGGCCCAGGCATTGGTCGGAGTTGACGTTGCGCCATTCCCAGGATGCTTTGCTGGGCCGGTTGGCGTCGTCGACGGCGACCTGGTACTGCCCGATCCGGACGAAGTCGTCCAGATCGCTGGGGTTGGCGATGAGCGCTTGCGTGGCCGCGGTCAGTAGATTGTCGAACCCGTCAGTGACGGCTTGAGCCTTGATCGACTCAGCCAACCGGCGGTCGGCGGCTTCTTTCTCGGCCAACTGCCTATCAAGATCAGCTTTGTTCGCGGCATGGATACCGGTGTCAATGAACGCCCGCCAGACGGCGTGATCGCTGCTTCGCAAGGCCCGTTCGGCGGCGGCCCGGATTTCGATTCGGTTCGTCGCATCGACGGTTTCCCAGATCCACCGGATGAAGTCGTCATCGCTCATGACGAGTTTGCCGCTGTCGGCCACAACGCCGAGCACAGCAGCTGCGGCCCGCAAGGCTCCTTCACGGGCGATGCGTGCCTTCGTCGCCTCGCTTTGGTCTCCGCTCGCCTTGATCGCGTCCTGTACGTCCTGGTCGGCGGCTGTCATGACGCCGGAGGCCAGGAAGCTGTGTTCAGCCTCGCTGCCAGCCTTGAGAGCAGCGTCGGCTGCGGCCTTGACGCGGGCGCCTGCCGCCTTGGTGAAGATTTCGAAGACCGTGTCACGTTCCGATTTCAGCAGCATCTGCCCGTCAGCGTCGATGGCGACTCCGGCGGCGGCGTAGGCGGCCCGTCGCAAGTCGCGTGCCTGCCGGGCGGCGGTTTCCTCGGCGATCTTCTTCGTGTTATCGGCCTTCTTGGCGTCAAAAATTCCGACCCGGATGAAAGCGCGGCAGACAACGTCGCTATTTTCACTATCGGCAGTCAGTACCAGTTCGGCAGCATCACGAATTACCGGAAAATTGGCGGCGTTCTGCCAAATTTTGAACACAAAAAGGCAGTCAGTTTTGCCAAGCCAAATCTCGTCCGGCTCGATGTCGATCGTGCGGGCAGCGAGTACCTTTTCCCATTCCCAAGTGGGCAGACCGTCATCCTCGATCGGATTGATACTAGCGACCGCGAAAGACGATGGCCCTGCGGGTGTAGGCGCGGCAGAAGCCGGCGCCGGACCGGTGAACAGCGTCATGATAATGGCTGTAGAGGCCGCTGCGGCCAAGCCTCGATTGGCGAGCCGCGCCGTGGTGTTGTGCATGCATTTCCCCGTCGTCATTGCTGTTTTGCCTGGTCAGCAGCTCATCCGGCCGATGCGAAATGTTTGTGACGGCAGTCACTCGCATAGTGGATAACCTGTTCAAAAGTAGGCCCGGCGACCGTAACCAGACCACTACAGGGCAGTCAACATCTACGGAGATTTATCTCCCTATCGAGGACTGTGGGCGCAGCCTACAGGGTTGCGGCAAGCCATTCACGGCCGCGAGTGGCCTGGTGCGTCGAAGAGGCATCGTGTTAGATGATCCTGAGGGTAACCGCGGCCACCTGATTCACCAGCATCTTCGTCGTTGCCATTCATGCCGACGGCTGGTCTCGCGTACCTGTTGACCTGCGCAAATGTGGCCAGAATTGCCTCGCCGCCGGTTCGCGGCGGAGCAAGCGGCAAGCGGCAAGCAGGATAAGACGATCCTTAATCTGCTTGCCATGAACGGGGGAATGGACTATGGACTCAAAATCATGGGCCCGGTGGGCGGTGACGGCGACCGCAGCAGCGGCGACGTCGGCCGTGCTGGCCGGCACGACGACAGCGGCCTGGGCGCTACCGACACCGAGGTCCACCGTCCAGACGACGACGGCCGGGTTCGACCAGGCCGCAGCTGACCGGCTGTACGTGAACTACCTGGCGCACTACGATCCTCGCTCGCTGGTCCGGACCGCAGCCTGGAACGCGTTGACCAGCAGCAATGTCGACGCGACCGTGGCACGCTTTCTCAACTCCGGCCTCGCCTACGTGGTGGAACGCTCCGAGCAGCTCGCCGCGCGCAACGCTGACTTCGCCCGCCGGATCCTCGCCACGCACACCGCCACCTACGCCCCCGAGGTGCACGCCGCTGCGCAGAACGCGCTGAACGGCGGAGCTGCTGCCCTCGCGGTCTTCGCCCGTACCGGATATGCCGAGGCGATGCAACGCGACCGGACGACGCGAGAGGAAGCCGGAGCGCAGGCTGCCGCACTCGTGCAGGCTGACCGCGACTTCGTAGCCCGCCTACGCGACAACGATCCCGGCGCACAGGTGCGCGCGGCCGCCGGCTACGCGTTACGCGCGGGGGCAACCGATGCCGACGTGGTGGAGTTCTTCGCCTACGACTGGACCGCCGCGGCCAGCCTCGACATGCAAACCCAGCAGCTGCAGTGGGCGAACACCGACATGATGTGGCGAGCCACCGCGACACGGCTACGGGACGAGGCGAAGGCCGCGGAAATAGCCGCAGAGGCCGCCGTCGGCGAGGCGCGGGTTCAGGCACGCACGGCGGCCGCCCGCGCGTGGCACCTAGTCGGCGAACAAGTGGCGCCGGCGCTGACCACCTGGGACGTCGCCGAGCAGACGGCGGCGGCGCAGGCAGCCAACTGGCAACAGATCGCGCAAGCCGCCGCCGACGAGATCGACAACCCGAACTGGCAAGCCGTCGCCGATCGAGCGCAGGCAACAGCGTCGCAGTGGGCGACCATTCGCGACAACGCCGTCCACCCCACCACCTTTTGGGTCGACCTCTACCAGGTGGCACTGACGGGCGAACAGAAAATGCAGCCCTAGCCGGGCCGCACCACCGCGCTATAGACCGCTCGACGGCGATCCCTCGCCGCGCGAGGAGTTCTTCATGCCTTCTGCGCGCCATTCGATCTTCCCGCACACCAGAGAACAGGTGCCGTGAACAGCATCCACCCGGCAATAGACCTTCCGCCCCGCCGCCGCAACAGCCGACCCCGACTGGGTCGATGGGCCACCGCCCTGCTCGTGACCACCGTGCTCAGCACCGGCTTGGACGTACCCGCCCAGGCCGCGCCGGTACACACCACCCCGATTCCCGCGGTGCTATCGGACCTGACTGCCGCCACCAACCTGCTGCTGGCTGACGCACGGAAACAGGCACTGGACGCCGAGCCAGACGACGGCGTCATCTTCGACAACCGACTGCGGGACCTGGTCGCCGACATGGCGGGCCTCGACGTGGACGAGGAGGTCCGCGCCGGCGCCCAGCAGGCCTTGAACGTCGGAACTCCTGCCGCGATCATGGCTTTCCTCGGCGGAGGTGCCGACGCGGCCCGCAAGGTGGCGAAGCAGCGCCGCACCGACACGGACAACCGCAACATTGCGACGATCACCGCGCTGGTAGGCGCCGGCGGGACGGAGTTCAACGCCGCCGTCCAGCGGGCCTTGAAGGGCACGGCTCTCGACCGGGAAGCATTCCTCGCCTACGGCCGAGACGTCGCCACCGCCAAGGACGTGGCCACCGGCGCCGCGGAAACCGAACGACGGCGGGTGCTGCGCCAGCGGGTGACCATGCTCGCCTCCGGCAGCGGCACCGAGGTCGCCAAGGCCGCCGCCGCAGCACTGCAGGCCGGTGACACCGCGATCGCCGCGTTCCTCACCACCGGCTACCTGACCGCAGCGCAGAAGGACGCCGAAGCCTACGAAAGCTACGCCGAACAACTCGCCGCCCGGCAGAAAGCCGCCGACGAGCTGACAGACCTGGCGCAACGAGCCCGTCGCGCCTCCGAGGCCCGCCGCCTCATCATGATTGCCCACAGCGACGGCATCCGGGCGCTGGAACGCGCCGCCAACGCGATGACCGCTGCTGGGAATGCGGCCCGCGCCGCTCAGCAGCTTCTCACCGCCAACAGTGCCAGCGGAGCCAAGGGCGGCTTCGACACGCTGACCGCGGAGGTGGCCCGCCAAAGCGGCTACACCACCGAGGCAGCCCGGCAAGCCCAGACCGCTGCCGTACAGGCCACCACGCAGGCCCAGGTCCTGATCGACACGGGGCTGGACTACGGCAGCCAGTGGGTCACCGTGGTCCAGGCCATGGGTGCGTCCGCTGACGCCGCGGCCGGCGCCGCCGAGTCAGCACGACATGCGGTGAACGCGATCGTCGCCGACGACGCCGCCACCGGGGCCGCCGACAAGGCCACCGTCCACGCAGCCAATGCCGTGCAATGGAACAAGACGGCCGGCGACCATGAGAAGGCGGCGGCAGCGATCGCTGCCGCCGCCAAGGTCCAGGCCACTGCCGCCGCGAACGCCGCCACCCGCAGCAAGAAAGCCCGCGCCGACGCCGAAGCAGCACTGCAACAGGCACTCACCCACGCCGCCAAGGTCAAGCAATACCGGCAGACCGCGGAACAAGAACGCACCACCGCCGCCGAACAACGCGTCATCGCCGAGCGGGAAAGAGCGACAGCGGCGCAGCAACACGCCCTCGCGGTGCAACAGGCAGCGGTCGCCGAGCAGAATCGCAAGGTCGCCGTCGAGCAGCAGAACATCGCGACGCAGAAGCGGAACGAGGCTGACGCGCAGGCCCGCATCGCCGCTGCCAAACGCGTCGCGGCACAACGGGAAGAAACGGCCGCTGCCACGGCCAGCACCAAGGCTCAGACGCAGGACAGCCTGGCCACCAAGGCCAACCAGGCCGCGGCTACCGCCGACACCACCGCGACGGACAAATCGCGCGCAGCCGAAGCTGCCGCCCGCCAGCAGAACTTCGCCGAGGCGCGAGCCCGTCACGCCGACGCAGTAGCCGCCAGCTACACCGCAGGGACAGAAAAGGACAAAGCCAACGCCGCTGCGACGGCAGCCCGCGCACAAGCCAACGACGCCCGCGCCGCGTCCGACCGCGCGCAGGTAGCCGCCACGAGCGCAGGAGACGCCGCGACCGCGGCTCGCCAGGCCGCAATCCAAGCCGATGGTGCCGCCGCACGATCGCGAGCCGCGGCCAGTGCGGCACGCGCGGCTGCAGCCAACGCCCGCGCAGCGGCAAGCGAGGCCGAAGACGCCGCCGCTCGCGCCCAGACGGCGGCCAGTATTGCTAAGACTGCCGCGGCAAACGCAAACCGCGCTGCAGCGGCTGCGGAATCTGAAGCCGCTGCCACCCATGCTGCCGCCCTGCGCGCTGATGCCGCCGCAGCCCAAGCGACCTCGCAACAGACCCGAGCTACCGAAGCCGCACGCACCGCGGCCGCTCAGGCCCAAGACGCACTAGCACAGTCCGGTCTAGCGATGCTGGCCGCACAGCGCACCACCGATGAGGCAAACGCAGCCGCCGCCGAAGCCTCCACCGCGGCCCTGCAAGCAGGTATCGCCACCCGCGCCGCCAACGCCACCCGGCAAACCGCCGCCGGCATCGCGGACCCCGCTAACACTGCCATCGGCCAGGCCGCACCGTTCGCCCCAACCGACATCGACGCCGCCTTTGCCACCCAGGTCGCCGCACGTGCCCAAGACCTCGGTGACACCCAAGTCACAGTCGCCGACGCGGCTGCTGCCGACGCTGTTCAACAGGCTGACCGGGCAACCCGTGCCGCGCAAGCCGCCGGCGACCAAGTCCGTCCCGCATTCACCTCGGCCGCGAACGCAGCCACCTCTGCCGCCGACGCCGCAAAATCGGCTGCTCAGGCGCAGCGTTCGGCCGCCGAGGCAGCCCAGCATGCCGCAGCAGCCCGAGCTGCAGCAGCTCAAGCCGACGCCACCGACCGCGTCGCACAAGCCGACGCGAAAGCCGCCCGTGCGGCCGCGAACCAGGCAGTAGCTGACGCAGCGGTCGCCGGTCGCGCGGCCACAGATGCCGAGACGGAAGCTAAGAACGCACGCGCCGCAGCTGACCGCGCGACCACTGCAGCCACTGCTGCTACTAATGCAGCGCAAGAGGCCACTCGCCAGGCAACCGCGGCCCAAGCTGCTGCGGACCGGGCTACCGCCGATGCGAACGCAGCTCAGGCCGCTGCCAACCGTGCCAAGGACCACGCAACCACCGCCGACAGCGCCGCAACGCACGCGGAAGAGGAAGCCCGAAAGGCAGAGGGCCACGCTCTCCACGCCGCTCAAGAAGCGCAAGAGGCACTGGACGAGATTGAAATCTACGAGAGCGTGGTGAGCGGGAGCGAAGCGAGGAAGCAGGCCCGGGACGATGCTCAGGAATACAAGAATGCTTTGCTCAAGCTGGCCGAGGCGGCCGCAAATACGCCTGGCGGCGAAGAATTAAAAGAAGCGATTGACCGCCTACTTGCCACCTTGGAGGAAAGCGCCGAAGCTCTCTTGAACTTCCTTCAAGAGAATCGCGAGGAAATTCACGCGTTGATTACTGACGCGAGTGAGATTCTTGTTGGAACCGGTATCGCGATAGGCGGCGGATTGATAGGTGCGGGCGGCGCGACGGCGGCCTGCACCACAGTGCTCGCTCTTAGCACCGCTGGAGGGCCAACCGTCGTCGGCGGCGTCATGGCATGCGTTATCATAGCCGGCGTTGCAGTCGCCGCGCCTGGAATTGTGATGACTGCGGACGGCATCAATAAGGCAAGTAATGACATTACCAGGCTTCAGCAGGAGATTGATTCAGCACCTGCACCTAAGGTGCCCAGCCAGGCAAGCGGCCTCAGGCCACCAACAACTAAGGATGCAGAATTCGACAGTCAGGCTGGTTTCGAGTATGACAAGCACATGAAGAGAGGCGAGCTTCCGAGGCCGCCGGGAAAAGCAAGTCGCGCGATGATGGAAAAGATGGGCGCAGAGTTGCTTGATGACGTCATGAACAACTCCAGGAGTGTCAGGGAGCCGATGACGGGCGGCGGTTTCGCGGGAGGTACCCTGATTGTGCGCCCTGACGGGGTGGGCGCAGTTTTCGACGCTCTCGGCGATTTTCGTTACTTCGGACTTTTTAGGTATAATCCATGATTCGACTAATTCCCGTAACCATGGATAATTCTATGGTTATCGAAGAAATCCTGGCGAAGGTCTCCGGCGAGAAAATCAGGGACATCTGGTATCGTCCTGCCGGTGAAGTGCCAACAGATCCCGCCAGGCGGTGGCATGGCCCTATTCACAATGTCGATATTGATGTCAAAATCTTTACCACCAATCACGCTTTAACTATCTCATGGGCACGAGATCACCTTATCGAGGGTCTAGCATTGGAGATTCAGGATCTTCCTTTGCAAAATTCGTTCGAGGAGGAATGGTGCGCGGTAAGTAAAATTGCCGAATGGGCGCCATTTCTAAGTAAATCCATCACGGGCTTCTCGCCAGTTTGGCACAAAATCAATCCCGCAGACAGCGCCGCCCTGTGGAGCATGCGCATGGAAGTCAGCGCCGGCAGTAGCCTCGTGCTTGCACTCGGCGAGTTAGATCTATCAGGCAAGCCAACGTATCACCCCGATGGAATTTTGGTATTCTTCAGCACGGATCTTGCACGTCGCTATCGGATAAATTCAAGCATCTTTTCCGCATGGGGAGAAGTTCCAGAATTACCCCCTGGGGCCTTGAACTCTTAATGCGACCGCGCGCCGGAAGCGCCCGGCGAAATCCAGGAGCATGATCCGGGTACATGAGCCCCCAAAGAGTCAGCACACGTGTCGCATGAATCTCGATGGGGGTTTTTATTTTTCTTGATTTCATCCGGCCTGCGCGATCGCGGTCGCGCGGTGTGGACAAAAGCGCATCACAGTCGCCGGCGACAGCAACCGGCTGCGTTGCTGCCGCCGCCAGCCCAGCAGCATCGCGTCGAACACCGCATCCTCCGGATGCAGCGGCACGACCACGTCGGTCAGCACCAGAGGTGCCGCACCGTCGATATCCACCGGGTGGACCACCCGAACGACACCTCCAATCTGATGCGAGATGACGCTAGCGATCTTTGGTCTCCAAGTTCTTCATGATTGAGGCAAGTTTCAGGCGGCGCGGGGCAGCCGGGCGCGGATGGCGTATTGGTCGACGTGCCCGGTGATGGTGGCCAGCGCGGCGCGTAGGTCGGGTGGGGCCTGGGGCTGGTCGACGGCGGTGAGTGGGACGAGGAGCAGGTGGTAGACCTTGGTGTAGAAGATCGCGATGCGGATGCCGTCGGGGGTCAGCAGGTAGCGGTTGCTGCGGGGTAGCCGTCGGACGAGGCCGCTGAGGCGGAGCCGGCGTAGGTCGTAGGTCATCTGGTTGGGGCGGTAGTCGCTGCCGAGCAGCCCGGCGATCAAGACGCGTAGGTGCTTATTGGTGAAGCCGGTCGCGGCGAGCAGGGTGTGGCAGAGGGCGCCGGTCAGGGCCATGACCCGGGGATCGCCGAACCGCAGGGCCGGGGTCCTGCCACCCGCCGGATCAACGGCCGGGTGCGCGGTCCGCTCGAAGGCTGGAGCCGCGAGGACGCAGCCCTGAACGGGAACCCGAGGTGGCCGGAGAGGAACGCGACCACCTGCGAGCTGGTCTGCAGTATCGGCACGTAGGTGTTGAGGTAGATCACCGGTCTCATCGACCAGCAGCACGCCGTCGGGATGCCCGAGCCGGGCGGTCACGAAGTCTCGTACGTCGGCGCGGACCAGTGCGTCGTCCCAGCTGGCACGGCCGATCAGGTCCTGCATGCCGCCGGGGCCGTCGTCGCCGGCGTGTTCGGCGATCGTCCAGCAGTTCTTGACCGGTAACGGCGCGAGCAGGCCGGCGACGAAGTCACGGACCCGGCGACGAGGTTCGGGCCGGGTGAAGCGTGCCTCGATCGGGTCCATCAGGTCGCTGAACAGCTGCGACCATCGCTGAGCGTCTACTCTGTAAGCGGCAGCCACCGCCGCGGTTTCGGTAGTCCACACAACCACTGAGACTTGGCGGTGGCTGCTTGCTGTCCCACGGACAAAACCACACCGGCACAGCAGCTCAGAACGGATCTCCTGCTGGAGTATTAAAAAGTTCACGCAAAGCCTCGCGGCAATCTAATCCCTTTCACTTCTATTCTTGGGCATCACATCCGCACCGGCATTAGCTGCCACTTCCGTCTCGACGACTGGTGCATATGGCGAAGTCTCACCGAGCGGCAACGATTTGTTCGCACGAGACCCTCTTCTTTCAGACGGGCACTGTGCGCGGTGGCAGGTTTACTCGGGAAACTGGATCGGCAATTCGGCGTGCACCGGGACTCTCACGGTGGTATTTACTCAAGGTGCCAACTATGAGGGCGAGCGGATCCGGATTTGTCGGACCGGCGTTGGCAACTGCTCCGGATGGATTACCGTTCCCTGAAACGGCCACTAATCTGGAATCATTTCGTTGCTCACCTCAGAATAATTTCGTAAGTCTGCGACATGGCTACGGGCTTCTGCCGTCTCGGCAGAAACCCGTATTGCCGTTCAAGTCGGCGCGTCAACGCAACCTTGCGCCTAAGCCATCGGCCCAGTCCAATGTATTACCGACGACATCGCGCGACCAATAAACATTTCGAGGCGCCATCATGAGGAGGACGAGACACCATCAGGAAGCCCGTAGCAGCGTACGCACGCCGCTCAAGACGCCGCTTCAGTCCGCTCAAACCCTGAAATAATCTCCGCCAGGAGCACTGCTACCCCGGCACCACCCACACAATTCGCCATCCTTTTCCCTCGCCCCGTCCAAGCCGACCGCCACGCAGGATTAAAATCGGCTCCTTCGACGCCGCCCGCAGGTAGACCCCCGACGCCGGCAATGCCGAAGATTTCAATTGGACCGATAGTCTTCCGCCTCAGTTTTGGCCCGTCCGCGACGACGAATGGCAAGCGTGGTCTCCACCGCAACCGTGATAACCGCTAGCGGCACTGCCGCGGAGAACGCCAGCAACCCGTTGACAACGATCAGCATGCCGAATCCATCGAGATCGCCGATGCGGGCGGACAGGTCCGCCGGACCCGTGCAATGGTATCCGCTGCAGGACTCGCCCGGCGTGCCCTCCGACTGCAGCACGATCAACCCGAAGAACACGAAGACAACAGCGGCCAACGGGGAAAGCACAGCGAACCACAGCCGGAGGCGGCGTCTGCCGCGCCACCACCCGACCGCCCATGCCACGACCAGCAGCACCGAGAGGACCCAGCACTCCCAGTCCAGGTCGGAAATAAGATCCAAGCGGTGCTCCTCAATGCTTGCTTCCGGCCCGGACGGGACGGCGGCCATTGTATCGTCGGGTTAGGACTTTCCCGGGGAGACAACCCAGCACGCTCACGGCATAGGTCACTGGAGAGCCGGATACGGGGAAACTCGCACGTCCGGTTCGGCGGGAGGCCGCGCGGAAAAGGACCCACCAGGGCACCTCGCTGCGCGGCCCACCCAACCCAGGCCACCAAAACCGGACTCGGCCTGGACCAGCACCAGCACCGCCGCTGGAAAGCCTGGCACCGCTGGACCACCCTGGTCATCACCGCCCACGCGTTCCTCGCCGCAGCGACCACGGCCAGCAGCGAAACCCCGCACGGCCTGATCGCGATCACAGTCAACGAACTCCGCCGCCTGTTCCACGCCCTGATCATCAGCCCTGCACGCCGTGTCGCCGACGCCATCGCCTGGTCCATCTACCGACGACGCCATCAAGCCACCGCCAAGACCAGCCACTACGCACGGCAAGCCCTCACGGAACCCTAAAACAGATCTCCTGCTGGGGTACTCGGGGGCCGGGGCTTTTCGCAGATCGCAGAGCGTGTCGTCGGGCAGTGCCCGCGATCAAAGTTGGTAGCGGGAACCCGCACCTCACGGCGTCAGGCATCTACGTCATCGGTGCGAATCTCGCATCAGATGCAATATGGCCGATTTCTATCGGACGCTGATGTGGACGTGGTTGGTGTGCCAGCCGGACGGGTTGTTGGCGCCCCAGGGGTTCGTGTAGGCGTGCCAGCCCCGGGCCTTGGTCCAGATCATGCGGAACCAGATGACATACGCGATGCCGAGTCGGTCGGCGTTCGTGACCGCCCACGCCGCCATCGCGTCGCCCTGGGCCTTCTCGGGGCCGAGCGCTGCGCCGCCGGTGGTCATCATCCAATCGCACGCACGGCCCAGTGGGTGTTCGCCGTGGTTGGCGGGGCGGTAGCAGCTCGGCTTCGGGAACCCGGCCGCATTGGTCTGCTGGACGAGATGCTGCAGGCGGGGTGTCATGCAGCCGGCTCCTGTGGTCGGGTCGGGGCGGATGCTGCAACGCTCGGCCGGCCAGGAGCCGTCGGCGTTACGCGGGGCCGGGTCCGCCTCCCCGAGCGCCAGATCGGAGCAGACCGGTGCCGCGCCGTTGCTCGCGGCCCGCACCGGTGCCGCACTGCTGCTCGCGGCCCACTGCACCAGGGCGGTCGCGGCGTTCTCCCATTTCGCATACGCGTCGGGGTAGGCCGAGCGCTGGACCGCCTGCGCGGCCCGGGTCAGCGGCATCGCCTGCCAACCAGGGACCGTGGTGAGCTTGGCGTAGAACCTGCCGGCGGCATACGTCGGGTTGCGCAGTTGGGACCGGCTCCCCCAGCCCTGACTCGGGCGCTGCTGGAACAGACCGACCGAATCGCGGTCGCCGCTGTTGAGGTTGCGCAGTCCGGACTCCTGTAAGGCCGTGGCGACCGCGATGATCTGGCCGCGGACCGGGATGCCCCGGTCAGCGCCGACCTGGGCGATCAGCGCCGCATTGGCGCGCTGCCCGGCGTCGAAGTCGGTGCCGGCTGAGGGCGTCGTGCACGCACTGCTGACAGCAGCGCCGCCGACCATGGCGAGGCCGCCAGCACAGGCCATCAGGGTCACGACGATGCCTGCGATGGCGGCGCTGATCAGGCGGGAGCTCATCGCCGGGCTGAAGTCGTATTTTGAGGGGACATTTTGCCTCCATGCTGGAAGGGCGGGCGGCCATCAGTG
>NZ_BOMS01000171.1 GCF_016862315.1 Actinoplanes palleronii
CGGCCATCAGTGATGGCCGCCCGCGGGTCAGTGCTGGTGGGTTTCCAGGTCGATCAGGACGTCGGTGGCGTCGCCGACGGGACGCACTCGTGGGTCGCCGCGCAGCAGGTCGAGGCAGCCGGCCGAGTGGACAGACGTGACCGGTCCTGGGACGACCAACGTGGGACGGCCCAGGTCCAGGGCGTGGCGGGCGCTGTCGAGGACGCTGCTGCGCGGGGCGGCTTCGACCAGGAGCGTGCCGCCGGTGAGGGCGGCGAGCAGGCGCCGGGTGTGGGCGATCCTGCTGCGGGTGACTGCCGCGGTGCCGGGTGGATAGGCGCTGAGCAGCAGGCCGTCGGTGGCCAGCGTGGTGAGCAGGCCGCGGTGGCCGGCCGGGTGGAGCTGGTCGAGGCCGCTGGGTAGGGCGGCTACCGGTGGGTGGCCGGTGGTCAGGGCACCGCGCAGGGCGGCGACGGCGATGCCGTACCCACCGTCGGTGGTGACGGTCAGGCCGTGCTCGGACAGGTCACGGGCCAGGTCGGTGGCTTGGTTCGCGCCGTAGGCGGTGCAGGCCCGGGATCCGGCGATGGTGATCGCGGTGGTGGGCTGGGGTGCGGGTGCCGGGCCCTGCGCCCACAGGCACAGGGCGATACCCGTGGCGCCGGCCGGCCAGTCGGGGTCGCCGGGGACGAGGATGCGATGGTCGGTGGCGGCTTCGTGGCGGGCGCGCTGCCAGAGCCATTCCTCGTCGTGGGCGCGCAATTCGGGGCGGATCGTCGTACGAGCAAGGGGTTGTTTTTGTAAAGAGGAGACGGCCTGGGCGGCGCCGATGTCGGTGACCAGGCTGGTCAGGGCGGGGTTTCCTGGTTCGAAGAGCCAGGCGAGTTGGATGCGGGCGCTGCGGTCGTGGGATGAAGTCATGATTCCTGCCTGGGGAGTGAAGGGGCGCTGTGGATCGGTCTGACCGTCAGGGGTGGGTGGTGCAGCCAGGACGCGGCGAGCACGTCCGGGCGGGCCGGGTGTGGCACGACCTCGTAGCCGGTGAGCCAGACGGTGTGCCAGGTCTCGGCGGGTGCGCCGCGGCGCAGTGGGCTGTCCGTGCCGGCGCCGAGTCCGATCTCGGCGGTACGGGGCCGGGTGCGGTAGTGGTCCAGGCGGCCGGCCAGCATCGGGCAGGCGCTGCTGCTGTACGCGGCGCACGGCGGGCACAGCGCCGGCTCGGACGTGCAGCACAGCAGCAGGTCGGCGGGGCGGGCGAAGACCACCAGGCGTTCGCCGAGCAGGTTGCCGCAGACCTGGCAGCGGTGGTTGAGCAGCAGCAGTCGCTGGCGGCGGTCGTCGAGCAGGCCGAACAGGTACTGCCCGTCGGTGGTGCGCGGGGTGGCGATCGGGACGACCAGGCCGCTGCTGGTCGGGCGGTGCCGCAGGTGCACGGGGATGTCCATGTTCACGCCTGCCCGTCGCGGCGACCGAGAACGGTCAGCGGGTTGGTGTCCGGGATCGGGCCGAACAGGGTGGACAGCAGCGCGCGGGGGCTGGGGGCGCGGCGGCGGCTGCCGGGGAGTTTGCGGCCGTATTTCCACTGCCGGTTCCAGGCGCCGTCGCTGCTGAGCGTCAGCGCGTGCGGGGCGAGCAGCCGGCAGCGCAGCAGGGTGGCGGTGACGGCCAGGTCGTACGGTCGGCGGTGGGTCTTGCAGAAGTTGGCGATCCACAGCGGGCGCTGCTCGTCGCGCTCGGGGACGGGTAGGACGAACGTGTCGGCGGACAGGTCGTCGGCGCCGTCGCCGTTGAAGCTGATGTCGCAGCCGGGGTCGAAGGTCGGGCGGCCCCAGCCGTACGGGCCGGTGATGACGATGCCGGCGCGGCGCGCGGCGTCGACGATCCGGGCGGTGTCGCTGACCAGTTGCGGCCAGCAGGTCTGGTAGGCGGGGTCGTTGAGCAGCAGGCTCCAGTAGTGGGTGTAGCCCATCGGGATGTCCCTTTCCAACAAAGGAGATCCCGGGCGCGCTGTCACGGCGGCGCCCGGGATTCTCGTGTGAGAGGTGGCCGGGCGTCGGCCGGTGCTACGGGTGGGTCAGCGCCGGTGCAGCGCCTGGTGCACGGCTTCCGGGCTGATCCCGGAGTGGATGACGTGCTGGACCAGCTCGGCGAACTCGTCGCCGGGATCGGCCTGGCAGGCGCGGTCGGCGGCCAGCACGGCGGTCACACCGTCGCCGGCCTGTGCCGCGGCCAGGGCCAGGAACGTCGCCGGGGCGCAGGCCAGGCTGCCGGCGCCGGCCCGGCGGGTCAGGTCGCTCCACACCGCGATGTGGTGGCGGCTGCCGTGCACCAGCGGCACCGCGGCGTCGCGCAGGTGCGTGAAGGCGAGCAGGATCAGCAGCTGGGCGGCGTGGTCGTCGCTGAGCTGTGAATCCTGGCGTGCCGCGGTGAGCGCTTCGGCGACGAGGGTGGCGATGCGCTCGCCGAGCCGGTCGTCGGTGCGCAACGGCTGTGCCAGGGTGTGCACGGCGGCCAGGATCGCCGCGTTCATGCGTTGCTGGTCGGCGCCGCTGATCGGGGCGAGCCGGGTGGCCAGCGCGTCCCGGTCGACGGCGATCTGCATGCCGGCGTAGGTGGCCTCGGCGGCGACGATCGTGCTCGCCGGGTCGTACGGAAGACTTTTGATCGTGCAGTGGGGTTCGTCGCAGCCCAGGTGCCAGAGCCGGCCCTCGCCGACGCGCATCGCGTCGAGCACGGTGATGCCGCGGTCGGTGAACACCGCGATGGCGGTGTCGACGGCGTCGGTCATCGGCTCGTGCGGGCCGTAGCCGATCAGCAGCGCCTGGTTCAGGCCGTTGCTGAGCAGCACGTCGGCCAGGTGGTGGCCGAGCGGGCGGGGGTCGTCGCCGTCCGGCAGCGCCTGCGCGCCGGCGAGGCGCAACTGCCCGTCCTCGACGGCCAGCATGGCGAGGCTGTTCTGCGGCTGGTAGCCGAGCAGGTACGGGACGAGGGTGGCGGCGTCGACCGGGTTGGCGATGCGGATGGTGCGTTTCTGCATGGCAGTTCTCCTTTGCGGATGGTCCGCCGAGGAGCCCGTGCATCACCCGGCTGTCCGCCGGGAGTGGTGCACGGGTCCCCGGCGAGGGGTGATGAAAAACGGTCAGGAACGAGGTAGCGGCCAGCTCAACGGACCGATGCCGAGATCATCGGGGCCGTCGAGGTCGTCGAGGTCGGGCCAGTCCCGGTAGCCGCGGTTGGAGTACCAGATCCCGCCGGACCACTCCCCCGCCTGCTCGTTGAGCAGATACGACGTGCGCCGGAACCGGCGATCCACACTCAGCAGCACCATCTTGTTGGCCGGACCCATCCACCGCTGCAACCGCAGCCGGGTGCGCCGATGCCGCAGCGAACCCCACTGCCCGATCAGGGATTCGGCGACGATCCGGGTGTCCGAGCGCGGGTCGGCGCGGTCCGGGTGGATCGGCAGGACCCCGTTGTGCGCGAGCACGGTGCGCGGGTCGGCGCCGACGGCGTACGGATGGCAGTTGTCCAGGCTGACGGTGCCTCCGGTCGCGAGCCGGGAGTGGAACAACGCGTCGCCGTCCGGGTGCGCCCACCGCGCCGCCACGAACTCGTCGATCAGCGGCGCAGCGTCCATCCCGTGGCGCACCAGCAGCCCGCCGGTCGTGACGATCGCGAAACCGTGCCCGTCGGTGTTGACCAGGCTGCCGTTGTACAGGGCGTCCACCTGCGGCGGCACCCCGCCGGGCAGGAACGTCAGCAGGCACATGACAGCGCCTCCAGCTGACGCACCAGCGGCGTATAGGCGGACTGCCCGGCGAGCCAGCCGGTGAACGCCGCCCAGCCCCAGCCACCGCTGGCGATCGCGGCGACACTCAGCTGCCGGGTGTATTCGACCGTGGCGACCGAGAACGCGAACGCCGCCTGGATGGTCTGCGGATCCAATGACCCGGCGAAGACCCGCAGTTCGAACGTGTGCTCGTTGTTGGTGTTGATCGCCCGGTAGCGCGGCCCGTACCAGTCGCCCTTGACGTAGTTCTTGATCGCGCGCCGGTCCTCGGGACAGAACGCCGCCCACTGCGACGCCTCCCGGCGCGCGACCTGCTGCACCTGGCGCTCATTGCGATAGATGAACTTCATCCATCGGTACGAGTGCGCGACCGACGAGAACCCGGCCCGGGACAGGTGCACGTGGATCCCGGTCGTGTCGGTGGCCAGGCAGCCGTTGTCGCGCAGCCGCCCGAGCATGTCCCACGGGAAGTTCGCCAGCGCCCAGTCGTAGGCCATCGGATGCGTGACGATCTCGAACCCGCAGGTCAGGGACCCGTCGCGTTTGAGGTAGCCAAGGTCGCCGAGCCCGCGGAAGGCGATCTCGGCGCACCGGTGCGGGTTGCCGGCACCGACCTCGACTTCGATCTCCGGTCCCAGGAACAGCGGCCCGTCGCCGTGGAAGACCGGCCGGGGCTGGTAGGAGTAGTCGTGCACGAGGTCGTCGAACGCGTCGTCGGCGCACAGGTCGCAGTCGTCGTCGCCGCACGGGCAGCTGTTCGGGCAGTGCTCGTCGCTGTGGTGCCAGCCGTCGCAGCCGCCGCACCGGGTGTAGAAGTCGACGAGGCACTCGGCGCAGATCAGCGCACCGGTCAGGGTGCGGGTGGGGTGTGCCGCTGGTTGCTCGCAGCGTTCACACGTCATGGGTGTCACCTCCGGAAAAGGTGTCCCCGCACCGGGTCTCCACGCCCGGTGTCCACGCCGGTCAGGCGGGTGGGGACATCGGGATGGATGGATCAGCGGCCGTCGGGCGGCCGCGTCGTCACCGCGGTGCGTTCACCGGTGGTGACGAGAGGTGGACGATGCCGCCGCCGTGCCGCTTGGCGACGTACATCAGCCGGTCGGCGCGGGCCAAGGCCCGCCGATGGTCACCGCCGGCGCTGCGGCAGATACCGACACTGACCTTCATCGGTACGACGCAGCCGAACAGGGTGACCGGCGCCGCCAGCGCGGCCAGCAGCCCGCGGTGCACCGCCACGACCGGCCGGTGGCTGATCAGCACGAACTCGTCGCCACCGAGGCGGGCGACCACATCACCGGCGACCGCCGCCGCGCACAGCCGTTGCCCGAGCGCGGCCAGCAGCGCGTCGCCACCGGCGTGACCGAACCGGGTGTTGACGCCGCGCAGGTCGTCGGCGTCGAGCAGCGCGACGGTCACCGGCCCGCGCACCCGGTCGAGGTGCCGTTCGGCGACCCGCCGCACGAACAGCTCGGTGACCGGATCCCGGCGGGCCTCGGCCAGCTCAGCGCGTACCCGGACGAACCAGGCGCCCACCACCGCCGCGTGCGCGGGCAGCAGGGCGGCCAACACCGGGCCGGCCGCACCCAACACCCGGTCCGCGACCAGCGCGGCGACGGCCAACACCACGTCGGCCAGCACGACCGGCAGCAGACCGTTCACGGCCGCCGCCACGGTTCGGTCACCGCCGCGACCAGCACGTCCTTGGCGTCGAGCAGGGTCAGGCACCCGTTGGCCTGCTCCAGGAACGACAGCCGCACGTCGAGCCGGTCACCGCCGGACCCCAGCAGCGCACCGTCCGGGCAGAGCAGGCTCTGACCCGGCACCGCCGACAGCCAGCCCAGGTGGCTGTAGGCGTCGGCACCCAGCTGCAGCGCCTCCAGGTGCGAGGTCGGCAACCCGAACGGCCGGTGCGGCAGCGCGTTGAACACCCGCATCGCCGCCAGCCGCGGCTGCGCCAGGTAGTCGGCGCGGGCCCGCTCCAGGTCGTAGCGGCCCGGGTTGGCCCGATGCCGGTCCACGAACATCCAGAACGGACGAGCGGTCGGCGTGCCTTTGACCGCGGACTGCCAGAGCTGCCAGCGATGCCAGTAGAACCGGTGCGCGTCAGCGCGCATCGCGTCGAGTTCGAGGCGGCACAGCGGACCGCCGGCCGCGGTGCCGTGTTGCGGCAGCAGCAGTGCGCTGCGGCGCCAGCGGGTGCTGGCCCGGAAGTGCCGGACGAGGCTGGTCGCGGCGAGCTCGACGGCGGCGAGCCGGGCGGCGACAGCGGAGGCGGCGTCGGCGGGCGGGGTGTCTGCGGGCAGGCAGACGAGGGTGGTGCTGGGCATGGCGATCCTCCAGGATCAGGGAAGGAGGCGCCTTTTTCAGGCGCGAGGCGGCGCAAGGCCGCGGATCCCGGCAAGGCCGGTGAGGGTTGCGGTTCGCGATCTCCACGTACGGCGTCGGCCGACCGACCCGGGTGAGGGTGGTGGGCGGTGACTACCGCGTTCGTGGGCGGCGAAGCCCGCGGGGTGGTGCCGAAAACGGGATCACAGAAGTGATGCGCAGAACCGTAACCGCCCTACCCAACAGCCCAGCTCACCGGCGGTCTACTCGAGTGATCCTGGCCGAACCGGCTGCTATGGTCCGGCAGTGGACGAGGGCGGATTGTGGGAACTCATCGCCGAGAGCCGGCGGGAAAGTGACAACGACACCGCGCTCACCTCGCGCCTGCTGTTTCGCCGCCTCCGCGTGCTGAGCGCCACCGAGATCGCTGATTTCGTCCAGCTCTGGGAACAGGTCAGGTCTCACCTGTACACCTGGCCGGTGACCGACGCGATCTGCCTATTGCTGGGTGTGGTCGAGGAAGACGATCTGCCCCATGCTCAGGACTGGATCATTTCGTACGGTCGCTCGGTGGTCGAGCGCACGATCCGGACTCCGGACAGCCTCGTCGAGCTCGCCGCAGATGTGCACCACGCCCGTGCGCCCTGGTTCGGCGAGTTCGCTACGGAGGCACACATCGTGATCACCGGCTCCTGGCCGCTGGGCTACGACCCGGACGGACCCGCCGATCTGCTCGGAGAACACATTGATCTTGCCGATCACGCCGTCGCCCGTCAGCAGTTTCCACGCCTGACGGCTTTCCGGCGCCAGCACGCGGACCTCGGCATTCCCGAACTCCGCTGACCGTCCCGAACGAGCGGCCCGGATCAGCCAGAGGTGGTCCGGCCGCTTGATAGCGCGGCTTTCGGCAGATCCGTGCCACGGACTGCGTCACGCAGCGTCAGGGCCGATCGCCGTCACCAGGTTCGAACGCGTCCCAGGTCACGTGGTCATCGGTCACGGTGATGCTGGTCTTGAGCGGCCAGCATCCCCATTCGCCGCATTCACAGGCGAGCACCGGTGTCTTCGATCCCGTGCCACCGCAGGACCGGCCGAGGAAATGGTCGTCCATGGAACCGAAACGGAAGAACGCGGGAACCAGCCCGCCGTACGCCCCGCCGGCGGGCCGCATCCCGGCCCCGATCTCGAACCTGTCGACCAGTTCGGTCAGCAAAGCTCCATCGATGCGACGTCCTGCCCCCCTTCCGGATGGCACAGCGCCGGTCGAGTTCATTCACGGGCTTGGCGGCCGGAGCTGGCGGCCGAGTCCGGTGCCGGGCATCGTCATGGCGTCACCCGGCGCGTGGCCGTATCGTGCAATCATGCCGATCGGCTGGCCGGAATGGGATTGGGGCAATGTCCCATCATGGGTGGGCTCGCTCCTCACCGGCTCGTCACTGGCGCTTGCCTCATTCACCTACTCCCGCACGAGCGGAGACCGTCGCCGCGTGCTGGAGGAGTCGGAGCGTAGCCAAGCCGCCCGGGTCAGCCTCTGGTGGATCAACCCGCGCAAAGCTCTCGTTCGCAACAGCAACGACGTAGCCGTGACGGTGCAGGCCTTCGTTGAGGGCACAGAGGACGAGTCCCCAGCGGCGGCTTCCGAACACCTCGGCATCGGCCCCGGTCAAACCTGGAGCCTGCTGCTGCCGGTTTCCAGTAGCAGCGCGCCGACGCGGGTTGACCTGGCGATAGTGGACGGCTACGGACGGAGGTGGATCCGGCGCACCGGCGGCACCCTCGACCGGATCACGAACGAAGAATCGCTGCCGGCACTGTCACCGCAGGCAGAAACCCCGCTTCGGTGGGAGATCCAATAACCGCGTCTGCCATCGATGTGGCCGGTGAGTCGTAGCCCGCTCCCGTCCACTGATCATCCAGAGCGCTGCGCAGCTTTCGAAGAAACGGGATCGGGTCGGGCCGGGCGAAGATCTGGCGGCCGTAGGCAACGCCAGCCGCACCGGCTCGTACCGCGGTCTGCGCTTTGACGATTGCTTCCTCTTCGTCGGTGAGTTTCTCGCCGGCGATCAGGACCGGCACCCCCATCGCCGAATCGACGACGCTGCCGAAAGTTTCCGCAGAGCCGGTGTAGACGGTTTTCACGATGGACGCTCCGAGTTCCACGGCGACCCGCACGCAGTGGCGGACGAGTTCGGCAAACTTGTCCGGGTCCTGGGTGCGTAGTGTGGTGTAGTTCTGGTCGGTCCCGTCGGATTGCCTGCCTCGCGGATAGGCAAAGGCCACCACCGGCAGTCCGTAAGCCTGGGCTTCGTCGACACGCCGACTCAGCATCTCGAGTTGTTCCGTCTCATACGGTGACGTCAGGTTGACATGGCATGCGACCGCATCGGCTCCGCCGCTGATCGCGTCTCGCACCGACCCTACGAGGACTTTGCGGGTGTGTTCCATCATCGTGGTGCTGGCGCTGAGGTTCATGACAGTCGGCGTATCGATAAGTTCGCGCTGGGCCGCGGTGAGTACACCGCGGAAGCCGAGGACTGCGGTGACGTGTTCGAGAACCTCGCGGTGCAGCAGGGTACGTACGTCGCGCAGGTGATTTTCCGGGCCGGAGATCAGGCCGTCGTCAAGCGGAAGCCACACAGCAGGCCGGTCACCCGGCACCAACCGGCGAAGTCTGCGCCGTAAGCCCACCTCAACGAGCACGTAATCCTCCGCTGTATGCGCATGGTGAGGGCGACAGGATACGCGCGGGCCGTTCCTGAGGCGATTGGCTTGCCACGATAGCCCCTCGCTGTCACAGAACGTGTTCAACACGACCTCGAATCGGCCTCGCTACGCTGTCGCCACAGCAGACCAACGAAAACACACACGTGGTGGTTGTGCGGTGATATGCCCTAAGACGACTCGAAGGGTTACCCCAGCACGTCCGGGGTGTCGTAGCGCACGAGTACGGCAAAGATCTCATCTGGACTCAATTTGGCGCCGAGTGCCTCGAGCTTGCGGAGGATGTCCGCCTCGTCGGAGTCAGGATCGTCGGCCAGCAGGGCGATTTCGCCGATGGGATCGTCCGCGTCGACCTGCCGCATGCTGTCATCATGTGGTTTGCCGGGTATCACCTTGTCGCTCATGCCGGTTCCTCTGCGATCACGAATCGGAAGCCTAGGTCTTCGTTCTGCGCGTCGACGTCTCCACGGCCACGGTACGCCGGGTGCGCCCGCCAGGGTTTGTGCCGCCAGGAGCCACCCTTGACGATGCGACGGTTGTGTTCACCGGGTGCGTAATGGTCGAAGACCCACTCGAAGGCGTTGCCCAGCATGTCCACGGCGAGGTTGCGGCGCGCTTGTGTCGGTGCGGCGAACGCGCCGATCGGGGTGGTCGCCGGCCAGCGCAGGTCACTGGTGTTGCCGAATACGTGGCCGAGTCTTTCGGCGATCTCGACCGTGCTGGTGACTCCCCACGAGTGCAGACATGCCGCTTCCCACTCGTTCTCGCTGGGCAGCCGGACGGCCGTGCCGAGCCTGCGGCTGAGCCAGACGCAGAACGCGTTCGCTTCGAACCACGACACCCCGACCACCGGCTGCAGTCGGTTCCGTAGCGGCTTCTTCTGCCAGAACCTGGGTGCGGTCAGGGGTTGTTCCTGCAATGCCCGGGCGTAGGCGAACATCTCGCTCTCCGTCATCGTCGCGAACCGGACCAGTGCGGCGGCCCCGGCGGGGGTCGCCACCTTGCTGCGCAGAAGCCGGATCGTGTTGGCCGGGAAGTCCTGCTGCAGGCGGATCTGGCGGCGGCGCCAGCCGGCAACAAACTCCTCCTGGGCTCGCTGACGGGTGCGCCATTCCCAGCCTTCCGGCGGCCACAAGCTCGGGTCCTGGTATCCGCCGTCTTCGACGAATCCGGCGAACTCCGCGTTGGACACGGGGAACCGTGAGATCCGAAACGACGGCAGATCAATGTCGCGGGATTCGCTACTCACGTTGCCTTCGGGCACGGCAGCGTTGTTCACTCGGCCCAACCGCCAGCGGCCGGCCGGGACCATCATCGTCGCTCCTCTGCCGCCTGCACCGGCCGACGGCAGCGACCAGCCGAGATCACCGAGTGCAGCCAGGACAGTGGCACGGATGCGCGGGACGAACGAGGTGTCCAACTGAGTACGGAGATCCGCGACGATCCGATCCCGGACTACGCTGTCGGCCGCTTCGTGGCGAATGGCGGCGAAGACACGTGCGGCAAGGACAGCGTCGACGGCGAGCAGGCGGGCCGGCACATCAACGCCGCGCAGCTGGGCAGCAAACTGGAATATCTCGTCATAGCGGTGTTGTGCGTAGGACGGAGGGCCAGCGTCCGGCGGACCTCCGTTGTCGGCGACAGGCTGATGTTCCGGCTCGGCCAGTTGTGCCAGTTCGTCGATGCTGCAACCGACTGCGGCGAACAGATGCTGCACCGACGGGTGGGCGAATCGGATCCTGCCCTGGTCAAGACGAAGAACGTCCAGGTCTTTCGCGGTCTCCAACGCTTCCTGCGGCTTCACGGGATGGTCGTCGACCTGACGGATCGTGCGGGCCAGGAACTCGCCGGTCTCGCCGGGAGGCATCACTAGCCGAGCGGGCCCGTTCGGCATCGCCGGTAACGACAATTGCTTGGCCAACTGGCCGAGCGCTCGGACCAGAGGAATCGTCTCCAACTCCGGCCACGGGTCTTGGTTGGCTCTGCTCATCGCCTCCAGATTGCTCGCCTGTGCTCCCGGTATCAGCCTGCCGTGTGGCAGGTCGTGTCCCCATTCCCGGATGATCGCCGTAGCCAGTTCCCCGCCGAACAGCCGCGTGCTGGTGGTCGCGACCCAACGGACGCCGGACTCAAGATACGAATGCAGTCGGACTGGATTCGCGTACAGCTCGACCAAGCGTGGATCGTCGTCGAACGCCTGGGCGAGCCGGCGAGCCATGTCGACGTTGCGCGCTGTCGCGATCGCGAGGATCTCCCCACGGGACAGCGAAAGGATCGTCACCTTCGTCGGTGGCCGATCACGCGGCACGTTCATCTGCACCACCTGATCCCGCGTCCGGCAGGTGACGACCACTTT
The DNA here is from genome assembly GCF_016862315.1 of Actinoplanes palleronii. Classification (GTDB taxonomy): domain Bacteria; phylum Actinomycetota; class Actinomycetes; order Mycobacteriales; family Micromonosporaceae; genus Actinoplanes; species Actinoplanes palleronii. The sequence goes on from NZ_BOMS01000171.1 coordinate 11,172, forward strand.
CCCCACACCGTGGTCGAACATTTCCTGGATGACGTCGCGCCATTGCGTCATCCACTGCTCCGGCTCCAGACCCCGCACGCCGCCTTCGTTGAGCCCGTCGAGCAGTACCGTGCCGCCGTCACCGAGGAACTGGTCGAAGTCGCACCATCGGGCCACGTCGACGGCCAAGGCCCAGCGTTGCCGCAGCCAGGCCAAGGAGATGTTCGGTTTCGCCGGCTGGTCGGCCAACGCCACGTAGAAGGTCGCCGGGACCGCCTCGGTGTCCGGCCACATTTCGAGGCACCGCAGGGCAGCGTGGGCGTCGTAGTACCGCAGCTGCAGACTTTTTCCCGCGCTCGGTTCACCCAGCAGCATGACCAAGGGCCGGGTCAGCGGGTCACTGATGACCTCGTCGAGCGACAGCGGTTTGGTCAACGACACCGTGAGGTCTTCGGGCCGGGCCAGGCGCAGGTTTACCAGTGACCGGCTTCCGGGATGGGCTGTCCACGCGGCAAGCCGACGAAGGCTGTAGTCGGTCCGGCTCACCGCTTTGCGGTTTGCGTAGAGGTCGTTCCACAGGGCCGCGGCGACGGGGACGGCCCGGGGGCGCAGGCGACCGTTGAGTTTCTCGACCAGCATGTCGCGGCTCGTGGCCACATCCGCGCCCGGCACGGTTTCGTCAGCGGGTAACAGCGTCGGCAGCCGGCTGAATATCGGCCCGGCCGGTCGGACCAGGGTCATCAGATCCGCAGCCAGCGTGGTGAGTTCGTTGATCTGCCCGCTCCAGCGCAGGCTAATGTCCCGCGGCCACGCCTCGGGCACGTCGGGATCCAGCAGTGGCTGCTCAACGGCGATCGTGATCGCTGCACGATTGGCAAGCTTGGTAAGGATGGCTCGCTGTGCCAGGTTCGGCGGTGTGCGAGTCAGCGCAACGAAGCAATCGACCGGTGTGTCCCGGTCACCTTGAGCGATCACCACCTGCTGGCCATGGTCGCGGAGCCTGAGCTGAAGCTCCTCGGCAGGTACCGGCCCGTCGCTCCAGATCCCGAACTGCACTCGCCTGCCGAAGGACGGTTCCCCTACGAATTCGGTGCGCGCCGGTCGGGTCATCAGACGATCTGCCCTCCGTCGACCGGTATCGACGTCCCATTGATGAAGCCGGCCTCCGGGCTGGCCAGGTAAAGGACGGCGGAGGCGACCTCGCCGGCCGTGGCCATCCGCCCGACCGGGTTCATCGCCCGGTACTCGTCCAGAATGTCGTCGACGGTCACGCCACGAGCCCGGGCGGTATTCTCGGCGATGCGCATGATCATGTCGGAGTCGATGGCACTCGGGCATATCTCGTTGCAGGTGACGCCGGTGGTCGCGTATTCGAGGGCCATGACTTTCGTCAGACCGCTGAGTGCGTGCTTGGAGGCGACATATGGTGCGCGGTTGACGGCGCCGCGCAGGCTGTAGATGGAGCCCACGTTGATGATCCGGCCCCAGCCGCGGCGCAGCATGCCGGGGAGCACTGCCTGCGAGAGCAGGAACGGGACGGTCACGTTGACCCGCAGCATCCGATCCCATGAGGTCGCGTCCACCGAATGAGCCTGTTCTCGGGAGATATTGATTCCTGCGCAGTTGACGAGGACGTCGAAATCCGATTCCGGCAGGGTGAAGTCTCGCGAGAAATCGATCTTGAATCCTTCGGCGCCCAGTGCTTCCGTCAGGCGGTTGGCATTACGCTCGTTCCGGCAATATTGAAAGTAGGTCCGATGGCCTGCCTTGGCGAAGGCCAGAACGACTGCCTCTCCGAGCGTTCCCGTCCCGCCGGTCACCATGACCCTCAGCGGAGTTGAGACCTCACTGCCGACGCTTTCCGACATGTCGCCTCCGACATCGACGATCATCTACGCATAGCCAGCTCCTGTAGCGCAGGGTAGTACCTGTATCACTGCGTCGGCTAGGCACCGCGAAGCAACCACCGGCGGACGGCCACGCCAGGCTCATTGATCAGGCGCGATCACCGCGAACAAACAAAGACGCCAACTTGTCTTGGCTGTCACGCACCGCAGCCGGCGAGCGGTGAGCTATGGCCGGGGCAGCGTCGACTCCAGGGCCTCCTCGTAGCTCACCTGGGCCGCGCGCTGCGCTACCCGGCCGTCGGCGGTGATGCTCGTGAAAACGCCGCGCCGGTCGGCTTCGCAGAGGTAGCGCTCCAGCAGGCCGGTCTGCTCCAACTGGGCGACCAGCCGGCTGGTGGTGCTCTGCGGCAACTCCACCGCTTGCGCCAGCAGCTGCATCCGGGCGTGCCCGTGCTCGGCGAGGACCTCGAGGATGGCGTACTCGCCGGCGGTCAGCCGATGCGCCCGCAGCGCGGCCTCGATGGCGACCTCGACCCGGACGTGGAGCCGGTGCAGCTCACGCCAGCGGTCGGCGGCGGGCATGCGGGTCTCCTCACGTCGGACTACCGGCAACTATATCCACGTGGAAGTATCTCCGGCAGAATACATCCACGTGGATACAAAACGGGAGGCTTTCATGCGGGCGGTCGGGTTCACCATCAACGGCGGGCAGTTCAGCGTCTTCGCACGGCCGATCCCGCAGCCCGGGCCGGGCGAGGTGCTCATCGAGGTCGCGTATGCCGGGGTGAACTTCGCCGAACTCCAGCACTGGCGCGGCGACTTCGGACCCGCCGAGACCGACGGCGACATCCCCGGCCTCGAAGCAGCCGGCCGGGTCGTAGCACTCGGCGACGGGGTCACCGGTTTCGACGAAGGGCAGGCGGTGACCGCCTACCTGCCGAACTTCGGCGGGTACGCCGAGTACGTCGTCGCACCGGCCGCCTTCACCTACGCCGCCAAGGACCTGCGCCTGGACAGTGCCGCCGCGGCGCCGACGGTCCTGACGACGGCGTACGGGGCGCTCGTCGGCAGCGGGCACCTGCAGCCCGGCGACACCGTCCTCATCCACGCCGCCGCCGGCGGGGTGGGAACCGCGGCGGCCCAGATCGCCCGCGCGCTCGGCGCCGGCACAATCATCGGTACGGTCGGGTCGGCGGCCAAGGTGGAGTTCGCCCGCTCGTTCGGCTACGACCACATCGTCGTACGAAATGAATTTCCTGGCACGGTCAGCGACCTCCTCGACGGAGCAGGCATCGACGTCGTGCTCGACCCGGTGGGCGGCGCCACCCGAGCGGCCAGCATCGACCTGCTCGCACCGTTCGGCCGCCTCGTCGCCTTCGGTGACGCCGGCAACCACCCGGACCTGACCCTGCCCGTCCAGCCGCTGTGGAAGAACAACCGGATGGTCGGCGGCTTCAACATCGGCCACCTCGCCCGCCACGCGCCGCAGCTCGTGACCCGCTTCGGCCAGGCCGGCCTCGACCTCTTGCAGACCGGCGCGGTACGCATCGACATCACCGGCGAAGTGCCCCTCGCCGACGCGAAGCTCGCACTCGACCAGCTCGCGGCCGGCGTGAACCGCGGCAAACTCGTCCTGCGCGTCCGCTGACACGGCCGCAGCCGAAGCGACTGACGCTCGACCTGACCGACGACAGGTCGCAGACTGGACGAGGCCGGATCCCAGATTCCTGCCCCTGCCCGGTGGAGCTGTTGTCGTGAGCGCTTTCAACATCGTCGTCGTGCCCGAGGCCGAGACCTGCCTCCGGTGCGGCAGCGAGATCACGCGAGAGGTCCAGTTCAGCTACGGCGACCGGCGTGCCCATCGGTACACGGTCGGCGAAGCCCTCCGATGGGGCGGCAACGACCTCGGCCTCCCCGCGCGCCTGGTCCGGGTGCAGGGCTATCCGCAGGTGTGCCCGGTGTGCGGCCTCGATCCGGGCACTGTCTACGACATCGTCATCCGGGACAGCGTGATCGCGTCGGTGGCTCTCGGCACGAGCACGCCCTATGTTGACGCCGACGAGGACTTCGTAGTGGTGGAGCGATGAGCGCCTACGAACAGGATGCGCTGGTCGCGCTGCTGCGCAGCGAGGGCGATCGGCTGCGAGCGGCCGATCCCCGATTGCTGACACCAGCGGGTGGCCGGCGCACGCGGACCGGCGGAGTGTCCTGCTGGCTCAGCGTCTATCCCTATGACGGGGCGGCGGATCCCAGTATGGAGATCACCGTCGCGCTCGATGGTGAGGCCGGCTGCTATCACGCCGAGAGCGACATCGGCACGTTCGACGGCCAGATCATGACCCTGCTGCAGACCGGCCCGCAACTGCGGGACCTCGAGGAACTGCTCGCCATGCTGCGAACGTTCTTCACCGAGCACACCGACCTGAGTCTGCGCCTGGCGCGACAGCGGTGACCGGTGCGGCACCGGTCACCCGCCGCACAGCGCCCCGCGGCCATCGCCCCACCGACCCCAGGACGCCCACACGGTCCTCCGCACCTACGTCCCACGGAGCACCGATCCGGATCCCACCGGACGGGGCACGGCCGACGTGGCACGTGCCCCCTCGGTTCTGTGGCAGGTCAGCGGGTCCAGACCTGCTTACCGGCCGCGTCGTACAGGCGCAGGGAGCCGTCGGTGCCCAGGACCAGCCAGCCCGCGGACTTGCCGAAGGTGCCGGTGGCCCAGGTCGGCGCGCCGTTCTTGTCGGTCATGACGAGGTTGCCGTCGGTCTGCAGGGTCAGCTGGGCGCCGCCCCTGTCGGGAGACCAGACCTTGGTGCCGTTCTTCGTGAGGGTCAGCGCACCGGCGGTCACGGTCAGCCGATAGTCACCGGCCTTCAGGTAGGCGTTCTCCTCGACGCTGCCACCGGCACCGATCCGGTCGGCGCCGCAGGCCGCCCAGACGTTGCTGGCGTCGGGCAGCGTGCCCAGGACGTTGACGATCGAGGAAGCCGAGCCGATCCCCGCCACGGTCGCGACGTCGGTGCTGCGGCTGGTGCAGGAGTCGGTGACCAACGCGCGCCGGCACGCTGCCGGGGCGCGCGAGATCGCCGTTACAGTCCTGGCCGCGGACGGCCTGGTGCGGGTCACGGTCCGCGACGACGGCCGGCCCGGTGCACAGCCGAAGCGCTACGGCGGCGGCTTCGGGCTGGTCGGCATGCGCGAGCGGGTGCAGTTGCTGGGCGGCCGGTTCGCCGCCGGGCGCGAACCCGACGGCGGCTGGCAGGTGACCGCCGAACTTCCACGGGAAAGGCAGCCGAGTAACGCGGATGATGGCGGCCGATCATGATCAGAGCGCAGGTCCTGGCCGACGCGGTGCTCCGAGGCCGGCGGTTCGCGGCGAAGCCTCACTGTCATTTCTCCCCTCCTCCGCTTCGCGACCGTCGGTCCGAACCTGTCCGACGATCGCACCGGATCGCTGCCAGGGCGGCCCCTCAGCAGCTCCACGCCGCCGCACCACGGCGCGTCCGCGAACTCGAACTGCTGACGACGCGACTCGAGCGCGCCGCCGAACAGGGCGACCTCGCCGGCTACCTGGTCGCGCTCAACCACGGCTTCTCCGTGCAGGCCGGCAGCGGCGTCACCCGCACCGACCTGATGCGCTTCGTCGACCAGGCCCTACGCCTGTGGCCCGGCAGCCCGCGCTGACCCTGCCGCCGATGCGGCGGATCCGCCTATCGCCGAACCGGGCGTGCCGCTCACGTTCGGTATCACGCCAGGCCGGTCATCCAAGCCCGCCCTTCGGACGAATCCGAGGGGAGCGGTGACACCTC
>NZ_BOMS01000172.1 GCF_016862315.1 Actinoplanes palleronii
ACATACATCCAGAAAGCCGGACTGGAGATCAAACCAGCGAGTTGATTCCTGACAGGCCCTTATCCGACCCGGATAACGGCCGCCAGAACCAGCTCGGCGGGTTCGGCTGGTTCTGGCCGCCCTTGTGCACCCCTGATAACGGCCGCCAGGACCAGCCGGGGGTGGTTCAGCTGGTCCTGGCGGCCGTATCGCGTCCGTTCGACCGCCATGCCGGCCGGCCGGGCGCGTATTCTCTGGTCGGCCTGGGGCGGCGTTACTGCGGTCCGCGTTTGCAGTGGGTGGTGGATTCGCCGCCGCCGTCGGGGGCGTCCACCCGGACGGTGACCTCGACGCAGCCGGTGGTGTCGAGCAGGATGTTGCCGAAGACCGGCTGGCCGTCGAAGGCCGTCGTGTAGGCGGTGCCGACCGTGCCGGTCGCCGGGCGGTGCGCGGTGATGGTGATCCGGACCGGGCCGGACAGGAACGTCAGGCGGTCGCTCGGCTCGAACCGGCCCCAGGACGCGTGACACTGTGGCGCGTGGCGCAGCACGGCCACCCCGAGCAGGTTTTCGTTGAGCGTGTTCACCTGCACGCGGTCCAGCTCGCGGATGCCGGCCGGGCCGTCGGCGCAGCCGCTTTTCTTCGGGTCGGCGTCGTCCTGGACCGCCTCGCCGCCCGAGCCGGGGAACCGGGCGGTCGGCTGCGGTGACGTCGAGGCGACCAGCGCTTCCGGGTCCGGCCGCAGCGGCGTGGCGTCGGTGCCGGCCGGGCCGCGGGTGACACCCCACAGGGTCAGCGCCCCGGCCAGGAGCAGCGCCGCGGCGACGGCCCCGACCAGCACAGCCCGGCGGCCCCGGCGCGCGGCCGGCGTCCCAGTGCCGGACGATGACCTGGCGTCGGCCGGCAAACCGGACCCGACCGGCCCGGAGCCAGGCAGCGCGGAGCCGACCGGCCCGGAGCCGACCGGCGCGGAGCCGACCGGCGCGGAGCCGGCCGGTAGGCCGGGGTCGAGCGGCGGGCCGACCTGGGCGCGGACCGTCAGCCAGCGATCGTGCCAGGCCTCGACCGGGCCGCCGCACGACTGCACGTACCCCTGGGTGACCTCCCAGGTCGGCAGGCGATGGCCGCTCGCGGCGGCCGACAGGCTCGCCTTGGAGGCGTGGGCGTGTTTCGCCATCTCCCGGTACGGCGGGTTGCCCGCCTCGACGCGCAGCTTGCGCAGGTCCGCGGCGAACTGCTGGACGGGCCCCGCGGACGGGTCGACGGGACGCTCGGGCCGGGGCATCGGGCGGCCTCCACTCTGCCGGCGGGATTCATCCTCATCACATCGTGGCCGGCCGGTTCTGGTACCCGGAATGTCGCGGTGCGGACAGAGTTGGCCGGAACGGCGTTGTCCAGCCTGGACAACGTTTCGGACAACCGGGTGATCTTGGTGTGGTGGGGGCGCAGGACTGGATTCCCAGGAACGGAGAGTTCACATGCGCCTTCGATCGAGCGTCCTGACCGCCGCCGTGATCGCGGCCCTCACCATGACCGGTTGCGACGATGCGGCCCCCGACTGGCCCCGTGTCGCCGGCCGTGACCTGAACTGCGCGAACGACACCGTCGAGGTGGTCGGCAAGGTCGTCGACTACGACATCGACCGGGACGGCACGGAAGACCACTTCGTCACGATGCGCTGCACCACGGGGGAGGGCGCGGCCACCCAGCCCGGCCAACTGGAGGTCTTTCGGGGCGGCACCCCGGCGGACAACCCGGCCAGGCTCGCCGTGATCGTGCGCAATTGGCAGAACCTGCAGCTGAGCGGGTGCATGACCTTCAATGGCGAGCAGGCGTTCACCAGCGGCACCGACGGCCGCACCACCGTCGTCTGGGCGGCGCGCTGGAACCCCGGCGCCAAACCTCAGCGGCTGGAGGTCACGAAGTGGCCCGATCCGGGACAGCTCGCCGGCTGCCCGTGACCGGGAGTCTTCTCAGGTGCGGGCCCGCCCGGGCCGATAGGCAGGGGCGGGCCCGCCCGGGCCGATGGGGCGGTTCAGCCCGGCCGCCTCTCGAAGGACCTTGATGCAGATCCGACTTCTCCTGACCGCGGCATCCGTCCTGCTGGCGACGGCGGTGGTGCCCGGTCCCGCGGTGGCGGCCGGGCGGCCGGGGGCGGTGGTGCACGCCGCGAAGACGTGGAAGCTGTTCAGGACGTATCGCGGCGTCGGCAGCTGGCAGAGCCCGGCGGTCACCCCGGCGAAGGACTACAAGGCGACCGTGACGTACGCCTGCACCGGCTCGTCCGGCGGCTTTGTGTATCTATTTTGGCAGGCCAAGCCGTACTCGTTCGAGGCCGCGACGTCGCCCAAGGCCCGGGGCACGGTGACGCTGCGCGGGCACGCGGGTGGCACGAAGGGCAACTTCCGGGTCAGTACCTGGATCGACTGCTCCTGGACCGTGAAGGTCTATCAATAGGTGTGCGGGTCGAGGATGCGGTAGACGTGGCGGCGGCGGTGCAGGGAGCGGACCGTCGGGTGCTCGGAGCCGAGGCGTTCGGCCAGCTGTTCGGCGATCTGCAGGTGGTCGGTGCGGGCGGCCAGCGCCAGGTTGCCCTGGCTCAGGTAGGTGTCCGGGTGGTCCTGGTCGAGGGCCACCACCAGCCGGTCCACCGTGTCGGCCAGCAGTTCGCGGCCGCGGTCGCGCTCGCCGGTCTCGATCAGGAACAGCGCCAGGTTGTTGTCGGCGGCCATCGTCGCCGGGTGGACCGGGCCCAGCAGCGTGTGCAGGGACGCGGCGGTGGCCCGCGCGATCGGCAGGGCCGGCTCGACCGCGCCGGCCTCACCGAGGGCGACGGCGAGGTTGTTGCGGCTGATCAGGACGTAGGGATGGTCCGGGCCGAACCGTCGTACCAGAATGGTCTCGATCTTCTCGAACTCGGCGCGGGCCGCGGCGAAATCGTCGGTCAGCAGCATGGTGGCGGCGCGGCTGAGCCTGGTGATCAAGGTTTCCGGGCCGTCCGGGCCGCCGCTGACGGTGAGCCTTTCGTACGCTTCGTCGAGCAACTCGCGGGCCTCGTCGACCTGGCCGGCGCCGCGCATCGACACCGCCAGGTTCGCCTGCACCGACAGCGCGTCGCGGGAGTGCTGGCCGTACAGTTTCTCGAAGCCCCGGCGCACCCCGCGCAGCAGGTTCACCGACTCCCGGTACTCGCCGGCCTCGCGCAGGTCACGGCCGAGGTTGCTGGCCGAGAGCAGGCTGCGGAAGTGGTCGTCGCCGAGGGCCTGCGCCATCCGTTGCAGCGTGGTCCGGTCCATCTCCAGGGCGCGCCGGAAGTCACCGGTCAGCCGGTACGACGTGCCCAGGTTGTTGGCGAACGCCAGCGTGCGCCGGTTGTCCTCGCCGAACCGGTCGGCCGACAGCCGGTACGTGCGGATGTCGCGCTCCAGGGCCTCCTGGTACTGCCCGAGCGCGCGCAGGTCGGCGCCGTAGCTGCCGGCGGTGAACAGCGTGTACGGGTGACTGTCGCCGATCAGGTCCTCCTGCGCCCGCAGCGTGTCCCGGTCCAGGTCCCGGGCCTGCGCGAACTCGCCGAGGCTGCGCAGCAGGTTGCCGCGGTGGAACCGCAGGTGCAGCAGCCGGACCAGCAGCGGGTGCCGGTGCTCGTCGTCCGGACCCAGCGCGTCGAGCTGGGCGGTCCAGCGCTCGTCGGCGCGCACCGCGTACTCCAGGCCCTGCTTGAAGTTGCCGACCAGGTAGATGTAGCGGATCCGGTCGATCACCAGCTGGCGCACGTCGTCGTCGTGGCAGTCCTCCGGCGCGGAGCCGTCCAGGTGGCTCCAGAGCAGCCGGAACCCGTCCCAGGTCTGCGAGTCCTCGACCTCGCCGGCCGGGCGGGCGCCGGCCAGCACCCGGTGCACCGCGTGCCGGACCTCGGCCAGGCGGTCCGGGGGCATCCGGTCGCGCAGCGCGCTCTGCAGCAGCCGGTGCACGGTCACCCGGCGCTTCTCCGGGTCGAGTTTGACCAGTGACAGCCGGTTGATCGGCTGCATCAGCGCGGAGGTGACGTCGTGCTCGGACATCCGGTCCGCGAGCTGGCGGGCCACGTCCTTGTCGTACTGGGCGATGACCCGGGCGACCTCGTCGCTGTAGAGCAGGCTCAGCGAGATGTCCGGTTGCAGTACCGAGGCCAGCTGCAGCAGCCGGTACGCGCCGTTCGAGGTGGCCCGCAACCGCTCCAGGATGACCTCCCACACCGCGGTCGCGGTGCTGCGCACGGTGCCGGCGTTGTCCAGCCCGGACAGGTAGTCCTCGGCGGAGCGGCCGGTGTCGTGCAGCCAGGCGGCGGCGAGCACCACCAGGATCGGCAGGTCACCGACCGCGTCGGCGACCCGGTCGGCGTCGGCGGTGCTCAGCGCGCTGCTGAGCCGGAACCGCAGGTGCGCGACGCTCTCCTCGCGGGTGAAGCCCTCCACGTCGATCACCTTGGCGACGTCGCCCCACTCGGCGTCGCGGGTGGTGATCAGCAGGTGGCCGCTGCCGCGGGGCAGGTAGCGTTCGATCTCGGCGTACCGGTCGACGTTGTCGAAGATCAGCAGCCAGCGCAGCGGGGTGCCCTCGCGGCCGCCGCCGCGGCTGAGCCGGCGCACCACCACGCCGGCGGTGTCGTCGACGGTGGCCCGCCGCGGATAGTTCAGCTCGGCGCCGAGGTCCGCCATGATCACTTCGACGAACTGGGGCGGGTCGGCCGGCACCCACCAGATCACGTCGTAGGCGCCCTGGAACCGGTGCGCGTACTCGATGGCCAGCTGCGACTTGCCCATCCCGGCGCCGCCGATCAGCGCCACCGGGGTGCCGCCGGCCCGTTTCAGGGTGTCGCGGATCCGGCGCAGCTCGAGGTCGCGGCCGGTGAACCGCGGGTTCTGGTTCGGCGCGTTGCGCACCTGCGGCGCGTCGCCGGGGAAGCGCGGCAGCGTCGCGTGCCAGTCGGACGTGCCGTGGTCGTCCGCGCCGACCAGCCGCAGCGCCCGTCCGATCGCCGACTCCGCGGTGTGCCCGTTGAGCGAGTCCCAGCTCTCGAAGTCGTCCGGGCCCGGGGTGCTGTCGGCGACGCAGAGCGCCACCGCGGACCGGTTGCCGTCGCCGCGGAACGTGTCGGAGTAGAGCACCACCTCGCGCGCCCCGGACTCGGCCGGCTGCGCGCCGGGCCCGCCGCCGTCGACCACGCGCAGCCGGGCCGCGGTGTAGACGGCCAGGGCCCATTCGGCCCAGACCTGGTCGGCCGGGGCGTACCGCAGCACCAGGGTCTCCTCGACCAGGGCCTGCTTGCGTTCGAAACGGGCCAGCACCTGCCGGCGCAGGGCCGGGTCCAGCGCCGGCATCCGGGTGACCCGGCCGCCGGTGATGTAGCCGGTCAGCCGCTCGTAGGAGGACAGCAGGCCGGCCGGGTCGCCGGGCTCGTCGCCGAAGGTGGCCAGCATCTCCTCGTACGCGTAGTACGTGCGGTACGGGACCTCCACCTCGTACCAGTAGCTGCGCCGCTCCTCCTCGGTCATCCCGGCCGGCAGCCGGGTGAAACGGCGCTTGGCCAGGGTCCGCCCGGCGGCCAGCTTGGACTGCTCGCCGGTGTCGACCCGCATCGGCACCGGCAGGATCCGGCGCAGCCGCTCGTCCTCGTACGTGCGGATCTGCGCGGCGACCGACGCGCCGCCGTCGATGCCCTGCTCGCTGAACGTGAAACAGTCGACGATCACGTCCGGCAGGTGGATCGTGCAGATGTCGGCGACGTCGCTCAGGCCGGTGCGGCTGTCCAGCAGGGTGTAGTCGTAGCGGCTCTTCATGTCCTCGCGCAGCGCGTCGAAGAAGTGCGCGCCGCCGAGCCGGTTGTAGAAGTCCTCCCAGTTCAGCCCGTTCAGGCTGGCCTCGTATTCCAGGCTGCTGTGCCCGGCGAGCAGCACGTCGAGCGAGCCGCCGCCGGGGAACGACCAGTTGATCGAGAAGGCGTACCGTTCGGCCTTGGCGTACTCGCGGTACCAGTCGGCGGGCCGGTCCTCGTCGGGCCCGCCGTTGCCGTCCTCGGCGCGCGGCAGGGTCGCCCACTGGTACTCGGTGATCAGCCCGATCACGCCGCGGGTGGTGGTGACCTGTTCCGGGGTGAGGAACGGCGCGAAGAACCGGTGCAGGCCCGGCGACTCCAGGTCCCAGTCGGCGACCAGCACCCGGTGCCCGTTGGCGGCCAGGATCCAGGCCACGTTCGCCAGCGCCATGGTCCGGCCGGTGCCACCCTTGTACGAGTAGAAGGTGACGATCTGGCCTTCGCGATCCACCATTGTCGACCTATCCTCGCTTGTCGTCGGAGGTCCTGCGCAGACTGGGTCGCGGCGTGCCGGGCGCGGTGACCACCGGCCCGTGCCGCAGGTACTGCTTGCGGGCCTCGGTCACCAGCAGCGGGGCGTTGCGGTCGAACTCGGCTGCCGTCCGGACCGGGCTCACCTGGTGCAGACCGGCGGTTCGCAGGATACCGGTGAGCGGGCCGACCGCCGCCGAGGCGCTCGCGACAACCAGCGCGATCACCCAGCGGGGCAGGCCGGCCACGGTGTCGCGGACGGTCTCCGGCGTGGCGTCCCCGTCGATCAGCAGCACCCCGGGCCGGCGGGCGGCCTGCCGGCGCAACTGCTCGGCGGGCAGCGGCTGGGCCGGGACCCCGAGCCGCTCGGCGGCCTCGATCACCTGGTCGCGCCGGGCACCGAGCCCGGCGCCGAGCGCGGACACGATCAGGGCCGGTTCACCGCCGCCGGCCGGCCGCGGCACCAGCGGCGCCGGCGGTGACGGCTCCAGCACCGAGTCGCGGGCCACGCCGGCGATCCGGTCGGTGAACGCCGCGACCAGGTCCCGGTACGCGTCGCGGTACACGCTGAGCATGCAGAGCGCGCGCAGCCCGTTCTCGGTGTACTCCACCGACTTGCCGACCACGGCGAACGCCTCGTCGAACTCGCGCCGGTTCTCCCACGGCGGCAGTGGTGTCCACACCACCGGGACCACGTGCCGGGCCGCCTCGGCCCGGCCCAGCCCGCGCAGCCGGGACCGGAACGAGTCCAGTTCGGCGGCCGCCCACGAGTTGCCGAAGTACTGCGGCGAGTAGAGCGGGACGAACACCCGGGCCCGGCCGATCTCGTCGGTCAGCCGGGCCCGGCGATCGGCGCCCGGCTCGAGCAGCCCGTCGTAGAACCCGGTCTCGTCGGCGCCGGTCCGGGCCCGGACCCCGTCGCTCAGGTCGTCGAAGAACCGTTTCACCCACGGGTCCAGCGTGCCGGAGCCACGGGCCGTGTTCGCATGACTGAGGAAGAAGATCACGTCGGGTCCTCCCCGAACTCCGTGGCCAGGCCGCGGAAGTCGACATCCTTGTCCGTCTCCACATCATGCGTCCAGAACGCGTCCGCGATCCACTGGGCGAGTTTCCAGACCACCGCTTCGTACACCTCGAGGCCCCGTTCACCGAGCTGCAGCAGGCCGTACAGACCTTCACTCTGATACAGCCGCGCCATCTCCGGCTGCGGCAGCGCCGGGGTGAACAGCTGCACCGCCCGGATCTCGCCGGGCAGCTGCTCGATCGGGAACGGGGTCCAGGACACCGGGATGATCGGGGTGGCGCCGTGCGACGACGTCGCGGTCGGGAACGTGCGGTGCGAGCGGCGGGTGAACGCGTGCCACTCGCGGGCGCACCACTCGCTGCCGGCGAACCGGGGCGAGATCAGCGGCACCAGGACCTGGCAGTGGCCGATCGCGTAGGCCAGGTCGTCGCTCCAGCGCTGCCCGCCGTCCATCTCGGCGTCCATGAATCCGGCCTCCTGCCCGGCCTGCAGGCCCAGCAGCTCGTCGACGTGGCCGTACAACGTGTCGTAGAAGTCGCGGACCAGGTGCGCGTCGCGGGTCGGGCGGGCCCGCTGCGGGCGGTGCGCATAACTGATGAAGAACACCGGCGTACGGTCACTCGAGGTCACGTCCCGGCCCCCCAGCCTCTGCGCCCGCCACGGTGGGAACCCACGATAGCGGCTGTCCACGATGGCGGGTCATCCAGTCGAGCGCGAAGTCGACGGCGGCCCGGATCGGGAACAGCCGGGTCCGTGCCGCGCCGACCCGGCCGGTGCGCACCGCCCCGGTGCGTTCGAACGCCGCGCCCAGCTCCGCGAAGTCGTGGTCGTCGTTGTGCGGGGCGAGAAAGTCGACGCGCCGGCGTTCCCCGCGCTCGTCGAGCACGTAGCAGCGGTGCGGCCGGACCCGTGGCGGGGTCGGCAGCCGGTACTCGGCCAGGTGGAACGTGGTGCAGTGCGCGTAGCCGACGCCGATCATCAGCACCGTGGCGCCGGCCGCGTAGAGCGCGCCGACCGGGGAGCGCTCACCCAGGTGACAGTCGAGGTCGTGCACCGCGGTCAGCTCGCGCGCACCCGGCCCGAGCGCCGCGAACGAGGTGTGCGGATGGGTGCTGCGCCGCGCGTCCGGGTGCTCGCGGACCCCCTCGGCGAAGATCCCCATCTCGTCCGACGGGGTGGTGTCCGGGTCGAACCCCTTGATCGCGGCCTCCCAGCCGGCCGCGGCCTCCGGGCTGCCGTCGGTCTCCCGGCGGAACAGGTGCGAGGTGGTCGAGTTCGCGGTGGTGTGCGTCGGGACGACCAGGGTGCCGTCCGCGGTGATCACCTGCTGGACCGCGCGGCGCAGCGCGGCCGGGCCCTCCGGCAGCCAGCCGACCGCGCGCAGCGAGCAGTGCACCAGCACGGTGCCGCCGGGGCGCAGCCCGGCCCGGCGCAGGTCGGCGCTGAGCGTCTCGCGGTTCACCATCCGTCCACGATGGCACGCATCCGCGCGGCGAACCGGGCGCCGGCCGGGTTCAGCAGCTCACCGGTGGTCAGCGCGCCGAGCGCGGCGGTGACCTCGTCGCGCAGCGCGGCGAACCGGGCCGCGGCCACCGGTCCGGGCCGCCGGCGCCAGACGTCGGCGACACCCAGGAACGCGTACGTGCCCTGCAGCGCGCCCTCGATCGGCCGGGGGCCGGCGCGCCACGGCACGTCGACCCGGCGCGGGTCGCGGGGGTCGAACATCGGGCAGACGTCCAGGACCGCGCCGAGCTTGAGGTGCTGCACCTCGTGGACCAGCAGCAGGGCCAGGGCGTCCGGGTCCTCCGGGGTGACCGCGACGGCGCCGAACGCGGTGCGGGCCGAGCCGGAGCGCTGCGTGCCGGTGCCGTCCGGGGCCAGCGGCACGATCGCGCGCAACGTGGCGGTGATGCCGGGCAGGTACTGCGGGGCGGTGGCGCGCAGGCTGTCCAGGGCGGCGTCCAGGCGCTGCCGCCAGGCGAGCACCGCGTCGTCGTCGAGCCGATCGGCAACGGTCAGCTCGTCGTAGGCGTTGCGCAGCGGGTCGGTGTCCTCGAGGCGGATGCCGGGGCGCAGCTCGCGGGTGGGCAGCCACTGCGGGGGTGGGTCGTCCAGTCGTACCGTCAGATTGTCGACGGCGAACCCGGCGGCGGACGTGCGGACCGGGACCACCGCATCGGCGCCGGTGAGGCGCAGCGCACCGAGCGTCGGCAGGACCAGCAGGCCGTCGCGGACCGGCACCCGCACGGTGATCGCGGCGCCGGCCCGGATCGCGGCCGCGGCGGCGAGATTCGCCAGGTGGGAGGCGTCGCTGCGGCGCACGAACGGCGACGTGAGCACCGCGCGGACCGCGTCCGGCGCGGACTCGTCGAGGGCGGCCAGCTGCGCCCAGCCGTCCGGTCCGGTCCGGCCGAGGGTGACCATCCGGGCCCGGGCCAGGGCCTCGTGGATCGGCGCCAGCTGGGCGACCGCGTCCGCGGCGCCCGCACCGCCGGCCAGCTCGTCGCGCACCCAGGTGGCCAGGCCGTCCCGCTCGTCCATGTAGTCGATCAACTCCTTCAGGTCGGCGCAGTACACCGACGGGTTGTCGAAACCGGTCGCCGCGCGGTAGCGGTGCGGGAACTGGCCGCCGCCGCAGCGGTCCACCACCGGGCAGGCGCGGCAGGTGGCGCTGAGCCCGTCGCGGCCGATCTGCCGGATCGCGATCATCGGGTGCGCGGACACCTCGTCGACGGTGGCGCCGAACACGTCCAGCCCGGTCGCGGCCGCCCCGTCGAAGGTCACCTTGAGCGAGTCGACCTGCTCGTAGGAGCCGTCGGTCTCGATCACCACGAGGTCGGCCGGGCCGAGCCCGACCGCCTCGGCGCCGACCACGCCGGGCGCCAGCAGCGCATCGAAGATCCGGATCGGGACCGTCCGCCCGTCCGCCGTCCAGCGCCGGAAGACCGCCGACAACCAGGTTCCGTACGACATCGCGCCGTCGAAAGCCGGCGGCGGTGTCTCCCAGGTGGCGTGCGGCAGCAGCAGGTCGAGCCGGGGCGGCCGCTCGGCCAGCAGCGCCCGGTACACCTCCACGGGGTCGTTGCGCAGGTCGATCGTGCACAGCAGACCCGCGTAGATCTCCCGGTTCGCCGGAGCCCGCAGCAGCTCCAGGGCCCGCAGCACGTGCTGGTGGCTGCCCCCGCCGTGCGCGAACCGGCGGTGCCGGTCGTGCGCGGTCAGGTTCCCGTCCAGCGACACACCGATCCCGATCCGGTGCTCGCGGGCGATCGCGCAGATCTGTTCGGTGAGCAGCACCCCGTTGGTCTGCATCCGCAGATCCAGCGCCGGCCCGACGGTGGCGCGCAGCTCGCCGGCGATCTCGGCCAGCCGGCGCGGGCCGGCCAGCAGCGGCTCACCGCCGTGCAGCACCACCCGCACGGTGGCGAGGTGGTGCTGTCGCGCGTGCTCGGCGATCCGCCCGGCGATCGTGGTGACCACGGCCGGGTCCATCGTCGGTGGCTGCCGGCGCCAGCCCTGGTCGGCGGCCTCGTAGACGTAGCAGTAGTCGCACTTCAGGTCGCACCGGCTGGCGATCTTGAGTACGTACTGGCTGATCGGGCTCGCGGTGATCGCTAGAGGGCCGAGCCGAAGGGTGCCGAGCGGATCCGGCCGAGGTCGGCCTCGTCGGGGGTGTCGGCGCCGCCCACCGAGGCGGCCCGAGCTGGGTCGATGCGGCCCAGCGGCGTACGGCGCAGATCCTCCAGCGGCGGTGCGTCCTGGCGCATGTCTTCGATGAGATCCACGTTCCGGCCCCCAGCAGACTCGACGGACAACAGCCCAACAATAGAAAACCTTCGACCTGTTGTCACCGCGTCCAGGGCGGCGTCCAGACATCGGCAGGTGCCGGCGGCGCCGCGGTGATCAGGTGCTCGCGCAGGGCGGCCAGGCCCGGGTGCGGGTTGCCGGCCCGGCTCAGCAGCGCGTGCGGGTAGACCGGGGTCGGCCCGGTGAGCGGGATCCGGCGCAGGTCGTGCCCGGCCGGCCAGACGTAGCGGTCCCGGCTGCCGACCAGGGTGGTCAGCTCGCCGGAGTCGGCCATCGCGTCCATCAGGGCCTCGGTGCCGAAGTTCGGGCCGATCCGGTCGATGTGCAGGCCGAACGCGGCGGTCAGCTCCGCGTAGTAGGCGGCCCACTCGGTGCCCGGCCGGATACCGGGGATCCAGATCCGGTGCCCGCTCAGCTCGGCCGGCGCGATCGTGGCCCGCCCGGCGAGCGGGTGCGCCGGCCCGGCCAGCAGCTGCAGCGGATCGTCGAGCACCCAGTGCGCCACGATCTGCTCCGGCAGCTCGGTCGCGGGCATCGGCACGGCGCGGAACGTCGCGTCGATCTCGCCGGACAGCAGCGCCGCGATCGCGTCGTGCACGTTCGCCTCGGGCAGCGGGACCAGCTCCAGGTCGACGCCCGGGTGGACCCGGTAGAACTCGCGGACCGCCTGGGCCGGGGCGATCCGCCGGTTCAGCACATCGACCCGCAGCGCCCGCTCGCCCGGCCGGACCGAGGCGGCCGCCCGGTCGACGGCGGTCAGCACCAGCCGGGCGTGCGGCAGGAACGAGCGGCCGTCCAGGGTGAGGCGGGCGCCGCGGGCCGTGCGCAGGAACAGCGTCACCCCGAGCGAGCGTTCCAGGGTCGCGATCCGTTTCGAGACGGCCTGCTGGGTGACCCGCAGCTCGGCGGCGGCCTGCTGGAACTGCCCGGCGGCGGCGACGGCGACGAACGTGCGTACGGCCTCGATGTCCACGCCGCGAGACTAGCCGGACAACCGTTGGTTGTGGCAGATCCCCGGTCCGTTGTTGGACCGCAGGCGCACCCCTCTGATCGGATGCTCCCGGTCAACGGATGGTTGTGACGGGGGGAGTGCGATGGTGCGGGAGAAGCTGGGCGGGTCGTTCGGTCTGCTGTGGACGGCGTTCGTGGCGTCCACGGCCGGCACCTGGCTGGGCTTCGGGGCGTTCGCCCTGATCGCGATCCAGGTGCTGCACGCCGGACCCGCGGCGGTCTCCGCGCTGGCCGCGGCCGCGACGGCAGCCGGGGCGCTGGTCGCGCTGCCGCTGGGGCCGTGGGTGGAGGCGCGCCCCAAACGCCGGGTCATGATCGGGGCCGACCTGGTGCGGTGCGCCGCGCTGCTCAGCGTCCCGATCGGGTACGCGTGCGGGCTGCTCAGCTACGCCCAGCTGGTGGTCGTCGCGGTGATCGGTGCGGTGGCGAACATCGCGTTCACCGCCGCCAGCGGCGCCTTCCTGCGCTCCGTCGTGCGGGAGGAGCAGCTGCTGACCGCGAGCGGCCGCCTGGAGTCGGCCGGCTGGATCGCCGTGGCCGCCGGCCCGCCGCTGGGCGGCGCGGCGGTCAAACTGTTCGGTCCGCTGGTCACCGTCGCCGCCAACGCGGCCGGCTTCCTGGTGTCGGCGCTGAGCGTGGGCGCGATCCGGGACCGCTCGCCACAACTGCCGGACCGGCCCGCCCCCGCGAGTGCGACGCTGGCGGACCGGTCTGTCCCGGATCGGGCGGCACTGCCGGACCGGTCCGTCCGGGCGTGGGCGGGCGAGCTGGTCGCCGGCTGGCGGTTCGTGCACGCCGACCCGGTGCTGCGCCCGCTGTTGCGCAACACCGTCGCCGTCAACGCCCTGATCATGGCCACCGAACCGCTGCTCGCCGTCCTGCTGCTGGCCGATTTCGGCTGGCCGGCCTGGCAGTACGGGCTCGCCTTCGGCCTGCCCTGCCTCGGCGGCTTCGCCGGCGCCCGCCTCGCCGGCGTCCTGGTGGCACGCTGCGGCAGCCGCCGGGTCCTGCGCGGCGCCGCGGTGGTGCGGGTGCTCTGGCCGGTGGGCCTGTTCTTCGTGACGCCGGGCCCGGCCGGCGTGCTCTTCGTGATCGTCGTCGAGCTGGCCCTGATCACCTGCATCGGCGTGTTCAACCCGGTGCTCGCGACCGAACGGCTGCGCCGGATCCCGCCCGAACGCACCGCCCGGGTACTGGTCGCCTGGAGCGTGACCAGCACCGCCGCGATCGCCGTGGCGACCGCGCTGTGGGGAGTGCTGGCCGCGTACACCGGGGCCCGGGTGGCGATCGGGATCGCCGGCGTGCTGCTGCTGGCGACCCCGTTGCTGCTGCTGCACCGCTCACCCGGACAGGTCGGTCCGCTGCCGCACCAGGTCCGCCCGCGCGCGGCGGGCCGCCCGCAGGTTCAGGGCCGCGACAAGACCCAGCCCGAGTACGACGATCAGGACCGAGGGTTCCGCCCGTTCCCGGGTGAGCGTGATGACCAGGGCCCCGGCGCTGAACACCAGCCAGGCCCCGGCGCCGAGCCACCCGGCGACCACCCGGTCCCGGGCGAACAACGGCGCCCGGCGGGTCAGCGCCCAGCCGGCGAACCCGGCCCACCCCAGACCGATCGTGATCAGCACGGCGAAGGCCACCGCGGTCCGGACCGGCAGTGCCGGTTCGGTGGCCCAGAGCAGACCGATCAGTCCGCCGCCGGTGAGCCCGGCCAGCCCGACGGCCAGATACCCGACCCGCGTCCGCAGTGACAGCACCCCGTCGAGCCGCGCCACGACCTCGTCCGGCGTCATGCTTGGTACCCCTTCCGTAGCAGTTCCCGGCGCAGCAGCCCCCGGGCCCGGTTGAGCCGGGACTTCACCGTGCCGACCGGCACCCCGCAGATCTGGGCGCAGGCGTCCAGCGACTGGTCCTCCAGGTGGAACAGCAGCAGCACCTCGCGTTCGCGGACCGGCAGCGCGGCCAGCGCCCCGGCCACCAGCTCCCGGTTGACCACGGCCTCGGCCTCGTCGCCGGGCGGCGGCTCGTCGACCGGTTCCGGGCTCGCGTAGGCCTCCCGGAGCCGGTTCAGCACCGCACGCCGGGCGATCACGAACAGCCACGGGGCGAACCGGTCCGGTTGTCTCAGCCTCGGCAGCCCCCGCACGACGGCCAGCCAGACCTCCTGCACCACGTCGTCGTCGGGGGCGCCGAGCATCCGCGCGACGTACCGTTCGACCGCCGGATGCCAGGCCCGGACCAGCTCGGCGAAGGCCGGCCGCTCACCCAGCTGACAACGGACCACCAGCAATGCGTCGCTCATCGGCCCTCCTTCGGTTGTTCAGTCGTGGGCCGGCCCGGGAAGGTTCACGCTTCAAGGTGCGGTGATCTCGTACCCTCGGGCCTCTCACCTCCAGGAGGCAGTCGTGGCATTGTCAGGTCGGGACTGCCCGGATTGCGGCCGCCGCGTCAGCGAGCCGTTCCAGCAGACGATCACCGGCCGGGAGGTCTGCCCGGACTGCGCCAACGCGCTGTTCATGGGCTCCGCCGCGGGCGCGGTCACCGGGGACGTCGGCGCGGGCTACGGCGTCTGGGCGATGCTGATGCGCAAAATTCGGCGTGCGGAGTGAGGAAACTCTGCGTGTCATAACTTGATTGATTCCAGAAAAGGGTACTAGGGTCGTCGCCATGGCGTCCGACTTCGAGGTGCAGCTTCGTGCGGCCTCGCTGCGCGTGACCCGGCCCCGGCTGGCGGTGCTCGCCGCGCTGCGCGACCACCCGCACATCGACACCGATGCGGTGATCGCGCTGGTGCGCACCGATCTCCCCGCGGTCTCCCACCAGGCGATCTACGATGTGCTGCGTGCGCTCACCGACGCCGGTCTGGCGCGTCGCATCCAGCCCGCCGGCGCGACCGCCCGGTACGAGATGCGGGTGCGGGACAACCACCATCACGTCGTGTGCCGGTCCTGCGGCGCCATCGCCGACGTCGACTGCACCCTTGGCGACGCCCCCTGCCTGACCGCCTCGGACGACCACGGGTTCGTCATCGACGAGGCGGAAGTCGTGTATTGGGGCACCTGCCCCGAATGCCTGCCCCGTTCGGAAGGAATCAGATGAGCGACACCCAAGACCCGAAGGCCTCCGGTTGCCCGGTCGCGCACGACTCGGTCACCGCGAGCGGCAGCGAGAGCGAGAACCCGGCGATCGACGCGCCCACCCCGAAGGCGAGCGGCCGCCCGCACACCAACCGGGACTGGTGGCCCAACCAGCTCGACCTGTCGGTGCTGCACGCCCACTCGTCCAAGGGCAACCCGCTGGGCGAGGACTTCGCCTACGCCGCGGCGTTCGCCAAGCTGGACGTCGAGGCGCTCAAGCGTGACATCACCGAGGTGCTCACCACCTCGCAGGACTGGTGGCCGGCCGACTTCGGTCACTACGGCGGCCTGATGATCCGGATGAGCTGGCACGCGGCCGGCACGTACCGCATCGAGGACGGCCGTGGTGGCGCCGGCGACGGCGGCCAGCGGTTCGCCCCGCTGAACAGCTGGCCGGACAACGCGAACCTGGACAAGGCCCGCCGGCTGCTCTGGCCGGTCAAGGCGAAGTACGGCCAGGCCGTCTCCTGGGCCGACCTGCTGGTGCTGGCCGGCAACGTCGCGCTGGAGTCGATGGGCTTCAAGACCTTCGGCTTCGGTTTCGGCCGGCAGGACGTCTGGGAGCCCGAGGAGATCTTCTGGGGCCCGGAGGACACCTGGCTCGCCGGTCGCTACGTCTCCGAGAAGGAGATGGCGCCGGGTGTCGGCGCGACCGAGATGGGTCTGATCTACGTCAACCCGGAGGGTCCGGGCGGTAACGCCGACCCGCAGGCCGCCGCGCACTTCATCCGCCTGACCTTCGGCCGGATGGCGATGAACGACGAGGAGACCGTCGCGCTGATCGCCGGTGGTCACACGTTCGGCAAGACCCACGGCGCCGGTGTCGCCGACGGCCACGTCGGCGCGGAGCCCGAGGGCGCCCCGATCGAGGCGCAGGGCCTGGGCTGGCTGAGCACGCACGGCAGCGGCAAGGGCGGCGACACCATCACCAGCGGGCTCGAGGTCACCTGGACCGACAAGCCGACCGAGTGGAGCAACCGCTTCTTCGAGATCCTCTTCGGCAACGAGTGGGAGCTGACCACCAGCCCCGGTGGCGCGAAGCAGTGGGTCGCCAAGGACGCCGAGGCGATCATCCCGGACGCGCACGACGCGACCAAGAAGCACAAGCCGACCATGCTCACGACCGACCTGTCGCTGCGCGTCGACCCGGCGTACGAGAAGATCTCCCGGCACTTCCTGGAGAACCCGGACGCGTTCGCGCTCGCGTTCGCCAAGGCCTGGTACAAGCTGCTGCACCGCGACATGGGCCCGGTCGAGCGTTTCCTCGGCCCGTGGGTGCCGGAGGCGCAGCTCTGGCAGGACCCGGTGCCGGCTGTCGACCACGAGCTGGTCGGCGACGCCGACGTGGCCGCGCTCAAGGCGAAGGTGCTCGAGTCGGGTCTGAGCATCGGGCAGCTGGTCTCGACCGCGTGGGCCTCGGCCGCCACGTTCCGCTCCACCGACAAGCGCGGTGGCGCGAACGGCGCCCGGATCCGCCTCGAGCCGCAGCGCGGCTGGGAGGTCAACCAGGGCACCGGCGACGTGATCGCCACGCTCGAGGGCATCCAGCAGGAGTTCAACAACGCCGGCGGCGCCAAGATCTCCCTCGCGGACCTGATCGTGCTGGCCGGTTCGGCCGCCGTCGAGAAGGCCGCCAAGGACGGCGGTGTCGAGGTGACCGTGCCGTTCAGGGCCGGCCGCACCGACGCCACCCAGGAGCAGACCGACATCGAGTCGTTCGCGGTCCTCGAGCCGCGCGGCGACGGGTTCCGCAACTACCTGCGCCCCGGCGAGAAGACCCAGCCGGAGGTGCTGCTCATCGACCGCGCCTACATGCTGAACCTGACCGCCCCGGAGACCACCGTCCTGGTCGGTGGCCTGCGCGCGCTCGGCAACAACGTCGCCGGCGCGGCCCACGGCGTGCTCACCGACAAGCCCGGTGTGCTCACCAACGACTTCTTCGCCAACCTGCTCTCCCCGGGCACCAAGTGGAAGGCCGCGGAGTCCCAGGAGCACGTCTACGAGATCCAGGACGCCACCACCGGCGAGGTCAAGTGGACCGCCACCGCGGTCGACCTGATCTTCGGCTCGAACTCGCAGCTGCGCGCCCTCGCCGAGGTCTACGCCAGCTCTGACGCCCGCGAGAAGTTCGTCACCGACTTCGTCGCCGCCTGGACCAAGGTCATGAACAACGACCGCTTCGACAAGATCTGATCAGTTTCTCCCGCTTCACCCGACGAGCCCGGCCACGGCGGCCGGGCTCGTCGCTGTTCTCCCGGCTTGCGGTCTTTTCTCGGGTACGCATACGGAGCGCCCGCCCGCAGGCTACGAGCCGAGTCCCGCGGTGGCCTCGCGCGACACCGTCCCCGCTCCCGGCCGCGGCGCGCCGCCCGGTTCTCCGGCTGGTGCTCAGGGGTGCCTCAACCACGGTGAGGCACCCCTGAGCACCAGCCCGGCACGCCGCGCGCCGTCAGCGGGGATCGCTCTGCAACAACCGGTCCAGGACGTCGCGGGCGGCGCCGAGCTGCTGCATCGCGCGGGTGATCCGGGCACGTTCGGCCGCGAGCCCGTCGAGCAGCTCCGGGCACGTCGGCGCCAGCACGGTCACGTCGTCCGGGATGCACGGCAGGATCTCGGCGATCGCGGTGGTGTTCAGGCCCGCGGACAGCAGCAGCTGGATGTGCCGGACCACCCGCAGCGCCTGCTCGTCGTACTGGCGGTAGCCGCTGGCCAGCCGCGCCGGGTGCAGCAGGCCCTGCTCCTCGTAGTAGCGCAGCGCGCGCGGGGTGGTGCCGGCCCGCCGGGCCAGGTCGCTGATCCGCATGTCCACGAGCAGATCAAGGCTTGACTCTCACGTCAACGTGAAGGTTTAGCGTCACCGGCGTGACACGACACAGTGACATCGCCGTACTGGGACTCGGGCCGATGGGCCGCGCACTGGCTGCCGCCGCCCTCGCCGCCGGGCATCGCACGGTGGTCTGGAACCGCTCGCCGGGCAAGGCGGCATCGCTGGTGGAACAAGGTGCGATGCTCGCACCGACCGCAGCCGACGCGACCCGCGAGGCGCCGGTCGTGATCACCTGCATGATCGACTATGCG
Source organism: Actinoplanes palleronii (assembly GCF_016862315.1). GTDB lineage: Bacteria > Actinomycetota > Actinomycetes > Mycobacteriales > Micromonosporaceae > Actinoplanes > Actinoplanes palleronii. The sequence goes on from NZ_BOMS01000172.1 coordinate 18,359, forward strand.
GCGGTCCGGGCGACCGTGACCGGCCCGGTCGCCGGGATCCTGGTCAACCTCAGCAGCGGCCACGCCGGGCAGGCCCGGGACATGGCGGCCTGGGCCGCCGATCGGGGCATCGACTACCTGGACGGCGCGATCCTGACGCCCGCGCCGACGATCGGGACACCGGCCGCGACGATCCTCTGCAGCGGGCCGCGCGCCCTCTTCGACCGCAGCCGCCCCGTGCTGGACGGCGGCAGCATCTACCTCGGTGCGGAGATCGGTGCCGCGGCCGCCTACGAGATGGCGCTGCTCGACCTGTTCACGATGGCGGTCGGCGGGCTGGCGCACGCGTTCGCGCTGGCCGGTGCCGAGGGCATCGCGCCGGCCGATTTCGCCCGGTTCGCGAGGGGGATCGGCGCGCTGCTGCCCGGGATGGCCGACCGGTTCGCCGAGCAGCTGACCACGGACTCGTTCCCGGCCGACGTCTCCAGCATCGCCTCGGCCGGGTCCGCCGTCTCCCACGTCATCGACGCGGCCGCCGTACACGGCCTGGACACCGCGCCGCAGCGGGCCGTGCGGTCGATCATCGAGCGCGCCGTCGCGGCCGGCCACGGCGGGGACAGCTACGCGAGGCTGGCTTCCAGGGGTGTCTCAACCCGGTTGAGACACCCCTGAGCACCAGCCGGCGACCGCGGGTCGCGCAGCGGCCTTGACCCGGGCGGCGTCGCGGGGGTCAGTGAGCCGCGCCGTAGGCGGCGCGGCTCAGGTGGATCAGGTCGTCGAGATGCGGTGGGGGAGCGTCGGGCCACCAGGCCAGCCAGACCGGGATCGGCGGGGTGTGGCGCAGCATCCGGTAGGCCACGCCCGGCCGCGGGTTCTGGTGGGCGGTCGCCTCCGAGGTCACCCCGACCGCCTGGTTCGCGGCGATCAACGTCAGCCATTCGTCGACCCCGTGCGTGGCGCGGACCGTCGCCGGGGGCGGCTCCGGGTCCCACAGGTCCAGGGTGGTGGTGCCGGTGCGGGCATCGATCGCCACGGGGTAGCGGGACAGGTCGGCGAGGCGCAGCGAGCGCCGCCGGGCCAGCGGGTTGTCGGTGGCGACCGCCGCGTACCGGGCCTCCGTGCCGATCCGGGCGGTGCTGAACCGCGGATCCTCGAGCGGTTTGCGGAGCACCGCGACGTCGGCGACACCCTCGCTCAGCCCGGCGGTCACGGTGTTGGCGTGCACGAACACCAACGGGATGCCGGGCCGCGCCGCTGCCCAGGCCCGCTGCAGCCGCCGGGTGTGCTTGCCGAGCGCCGCCCAGGCGTACCCGATCCGGACCTCGTGCGGGGTGCTGCGGGCGGCGATCCGCTGCAGGTGGGCCAGCTCGTCGAGGATCCGCCGGGCGCCGGCCAGGACCTGCGTGCCGGTGGCAGTCAGGTTCACCTGCCGGGTGGTGCGGTGCAACAGCCGCACACCCAGCGACTCCTCGAGCGCCGCGACCGCCCGGGACACCGCGGCCTGCGACGTGCCGAGCTCGGCCGCCGCGTCGGTGAACGTCCCGGCGTCGACCACTGCGACCAGCGCCCGCAGGTGCTGCAACCGCACATCCATACGCTCAGCGTATAAGTCAGTCGCCGGGCGCATTTCCCTCCGGGCCGGTGGCAGGCTTCGATGAGCACATGACCACATCAGCGCGGCGCGCGGGGCTGGCCGCCATGGTGATCGGCGCGGCCAGCAGTCAGGTCGGCGCGGCCGTCGGTGCGCACGCGTTCGGCGCCGTCGGGCCGGCCGGGGTGGTCGCGATCCGGCAGGTCGTCGCGGCCGCCGTGCTGCTGCCGGTCGCCCGGCCGCCGCTGCACCGGTTCCGGTGGCCACAGTGGTGGCCGACGATTCTGCTCGGGCTGGTTTTCGCGACGATGAATCTCACCCTTTACACCGCCGTCGACCGGGTCGGTCTGGGCCTCGCGGCGACACTCGAATTCCTCGGGCCGCTCGGGGTGGCGCTGGCCGGCTCCCGTACCAAAAAGGATGTTGTCTGTGCGGTCGGCGCGGGCGCCGGGGTTTATGTCTTGGTTCTCCCGCACGGCGGCAGTGACTGGTTCGGCATCGGGTGCGGGCTGGTCGCGGCGTGCTGCTGGGCCGGCTACATCCTGCTCAACCGGCTGCTCGGCCGCCGGCTGCCCGGTCTGCAGGCACCCGCCGCGGCCACCACGGTCTCCGTGCTGCTCTACCTGCCGGTGCTGGCCTGGCTGATCGGGCAAGGTCGATTGACCGGCGCCGCGCTGCTGTTCGCGATCGGCGCCGGCGTATTCAGCTCGGTCATTCCCTATGTGGCTGATCTGCTCGCCCTGCGCCGCGTCCCGGCCGGTTTTTTCGGCGTGGTGATGAGCATCCACCCGGTTTTCGCGGCCATGGCCGGCCTGATCCTGCTCGGCCAGGTCCCGCCGCCACACGTCTGGCTCGGCATCCTCGTTGTGGTCGGCGTCAACGCGGTCGCCGCGACATCCAGACCAAAACCGGTTAAGACCTTTCCGGTACGACGTGACAGCCGCTACGTTGGCCATCAGTGAGAGAGCGCTCTCAACCGGTTGAGCAGAGGGGTTCGCGCCCATGGAGAGCATCACCAAGAACCGGCAGACCCCGGCGGTCCTGCTCGCGATGATCGAGCGCGCCTACGGTGCCGCCGAGGTCCCGGCCGGCGCGGACTGGTGCAGCGAGCTGGGCCACGGCTGGTTCAACGTGGCCTACCGGATCCGGCTGCGCTCCGGCCGCGAGGTGGTCCTGAAGATCGCCCCGCCGCCGGCCGTCGAGGTGATGACGTACGAGCGCGGCGCGATGGCGACCGAGCTGGCCGCGCTGGGCCTGATCCGGGCGCACACCACGGTGCCGGTGCCGCAGGTCGAGTTCGCCGACCGCAGCCACGAGCTGTGCGACGCGGACTGGTTCGTCATGCCGTACGTCGACGCGGACAACCTCGGCCTGCTCGCGCAGACCCCCGAGGAGCGGGACGCGGTCAACAAATCTCTCGGCGCGCTCAATCGCGACCTCAACGCCATTGTCGGAGAGGGGTTCGGCCAGCTCGGCGGCCCGTACGAATCCACCTGGCGGGCCACCTTCCTCGCGATGATCGAGGGCGTGCTCCGCGACGGCGAGCGCCGGGCGGTCGACCTCGGCCACGACTACGCCGAGGTGCGCGCGGTGATCGCCGCGAACGCCGGGTGCCTCGACGAGGTGACCGAGCCCCGGTTCGTCGAGTGGGACCTGTGGGACAGCAACGTGATGGTCCGCGACGGCGCGATCGTCGCGATCATCGACCACGAACGCGCCTTCTACGGCGACCCGCTGATCGAGGCGGGTTTCACCGGCAGCGAGCTGCCCGCGTTCGGCGACTCGTCGGCGTTCATCGAGGGCTACGGCCGGGGCCCGGCCACCGAACCGGAACGGGTCCGCCGCCGGCTGTACTGCCTCTACCTGGTGCTGATCATGGCGATCGAGACGGCGTACCGGAACTTCCCCGGCACCGCCAACTACGACTGGGCCCGCGATCGCCTGGACGAATCAATGGCCCTGTTCGATCGGGGAACGAGCTGAGTCAGACCGACGCGCTCGGCACCCGCCCGGTCGGGCCGCTGCTCTGGCAGGCCTGCTCGCAGACCACCGTCTCGGTCAGCGTCTACGGCGTCTACGCGCTGACCAACGCCTGGTTCGTCGGTCACGGCGTCGGCCCGGGCGCGATGGCCGCGGTCAACCTGGCCGCGCCGGTGCTGCTCGTGCTCGGCGCGGTCTCCGGCACGGTCGGCGCCGGCGGCGCGTCGCTGGTCTCCCGCCGGCTCGGGGCGGGCGACCCGGCCGGCGCCGCCCGCGCGGCCGGCAACGCGCTCGTGCTGTTCTGGCTGACCGCGTCGGTGATCACGGTGGCCGGACTGCTGGGGCTGGACCCGCTGGTCGGCGCGCTCGGCGCGGACGCCGCGACCCGCGACGACACCCGGGCGTACGCGATGGTCCTGCTCGCCGGCGCCCTGCTGACCACCGGGTTCACCGCGGTGGTCCGGGCCGAGGGGCGGATCCGGTTCGCCACCTGGCAGTGGGTGATCGGGGTGGTCATCCAGGTCACCCTCGACCCGTTGCTGATCTTCGGGCTGCACCTCGGCGTGCGCGGAGCGGCCCTCGGCACGATCGCCGGTACGGCCGCCTCGGCCGGGATGAGCCTGTGGTTCTTCTTCGTCCAGCGCGACCGGCCGTACCGGATCCGCCGTGCCGACCTGCGCCCGCACGCGCCGACCGTGCGCGCGCTGCTCGGGGTCGGTGCGCCGTCGCTGCTGGCCGGGCTCGGCACGACGCTGCTCGCCGTGCTGGTCAACAACCTGCTCGGCGGGGTCGCCGGAGCGGTGGCGCTGGCCGCCTACGCGGTCTGCGTACGGCTGCAGACCTTCGTGTTCATGCCGCAGCTGGGCATCAGCCAGGGCCTGCAACCGATCGTCGGGTTCAACGCCGGCCGCGGGCGGCCCGCCCGGGTCCGTCGTGCCCGGGTGCTGGCGCTGCGCGCGAGCCTGACCTACGGTGCGGCGGCCGCCCTGGCGCTGACCGTGCTCGCCGGCCCGCTGATCCGGATCTTCGTCGACGACCCGGTGATCACCCCGGTGGCGGTACGGGCGCTGCGGATCATCGCGGTGGGCGTCGCCGTCGCCGGGGTGGCCCCGCTGGTATCGGCGTATTTCCAGTCCCTGGGCCGGACCCGCCCGTCGTACCTGATCTCGGTCGGCAGTCTCCTGCTGATCAAAGTGCCGTTGCTGCTGGCGCTCCGCCACACCGGCCTGACCGGCGTCTGGCTGAGCCTGGCCCTCGGCGAGCTGATCACGGCCACGGCGGCGTTGCTCCTGCTGCGCCGTCACGGAGGCGCCGAGCTCAGGTGAGGTGCCAGGTTCCGTCGGTGGGGGAGTAGACCGCGACCCGGTCCACCCGGTCCGGGATCGGGTCCGCGAGCCGCCACGGCCCGGTGGTCACGGCCAGGTGCACCGTGTGGTCGCCGGCCAGGTGACCGATCCAGTCCGGGCTCTCGGCGAGCAACGCCGCGATCATCACGTCCGGCGGGTGCTGCACCACGACCGGTTCCTCCTCGGTCAGCGGGGAGCCGACCAGCAGCGCGAGCAGGCGGCCCAGCACGGCCGGGGCGACCGCCGGATCGGTCGACTCCACGGTGACGTAGCAGTCGTCGTGGCCGGTGTAGTGCAGCGTGCAGCCGGGCAGGGTCGGCAGGATCGGCCGGTCGTGGCGGGCGGTGCCGAGGGCCAGCCCGATCTCGTCCAGCCGGTCGGCGCTCGGTGAGCCCGGCATACCCACCACCGTCGTCTGGTAGGGCGTCCAGCCGCCGTCGAGCAACTGGAGCAGCGACGCGGGCGTCATCACCAGGCCCTCGGCGCTGAGACCCATCGTGGCCAGGCCGCTGAAGTCGTGGACCGTGCACGGCGTCGCCCGGATCGCCGCGATCCCGGCCGGCGTCCAGGGTTTGATGTCGTTGGTCAACCAGCTGTTGGTGTGCAGATCCGCCACCAGCACGGTGTCCACCCCGGCCGGGATCAGCAGGTCGGCCAGTTCCGAGGCCCGGGCCGCGGTCGCCTGCACCGAGAAGCACCCGGCCGACTCACGCACACTGAAACTCAACGGGAACGGATTCCCGGGCGAGCCCACGCAGTTGGTGGCGAACGCGACGTGGATCTGCACTTCGACCTGCACGGATCTCCTCAGTGGTGTGACCATCGACGAGCTTAGGCAACCGGCCGCAGAATCGTGCGGTGGGTATGTCATCAGAACGGGCCGCCGGAGGCGTTTCCTCACCGTGACGTTCGAAGAGTTCGTATCCGCCCGCTTGGGCACCCTGGTGCGTTACGCGACCGTGGTCACCTGGGATCCGCACCTGGCCGAGGACATCACGCAGAACGTGCTGGTCCGGGCACAGGCTCGCTGGTCGCGTATCGGCCGGATGGACGCGCCGGAGCTCTACGTGAAGCGCATGGTGGTCAACGAGTTCCTTTCCTGGCGGCGGCGCCGGGCCGCCCAGTCGATCCCGGTCACCGACCAGGTGCTCGACGGGTACCTGCCGGCGGCGCCCGACCAGCTGGCGCAACGCGACGACCGGGACGCGATGCTGCGCCTGATCGCGCGGCTGCCACCCCGGCAGCGCGCGGTGATCGCCCTGCGCTTCTACGAAGACCTGGCCGTCGAGCAGATCGCCGAGATGCTCGGCTGCCGAACGGTCACCGTCCGTACCCACCTGATGCGTGCGCTGGCCACCCTCCAGGGTGCACTGCCGGCCTCGCTCGTGACCACCGGAGAGCAGCCGTGAGCAGGGACATCGAGGACCTCATCCGTTCCGCGCAGGAGCACCAGGCCGACCGGGCCGTGCCACCCGACCGGATCCGGTCGGCACTGCCGCGCCGGGCCGTGGTGGTGCGGCGCCGTCAGCGGTACGGCCTGCTCGGCGCGACCGTCGCCGCCGTGGCAGTGGCCGGCGCGGTCACCGTGCCGGTGCTGGCGCTGCGCGGTGGCGACCCGGCGAGCAGTACGACGGCGCCCGGCGCGGCCGGCACCGCGGCGCCGTCCACGGGGGCGACCGCCGCACCGGTGCCGGCCGGGACGCTGCCCCGCGACATCGCGCTGCGCTACCGGCCGACCTGGGTGCCGGCCGGGCTGATCGAGGGCATCCGGCAGCACGTCGCCGTCGAGCCGGGGGCCGCGCGGGCCGAACCGTGGCTGGTGCGGGTGTGGAAGAAACAGGCCGTGGCCGGTGATCCGTGGGACGGCCCGGAGATGAGCCTGAACGTCCGGACCGTGGCCCCCGGCTACGGGGCGAACCGTGACACCAGCGGCGAGGCGGTCGACATCAACGGCGCCGAGGGCGAGTACGTCAACGCCAAGGGCGATACGAAGGCGTACGTGACCTGGCTGGCCGACGAGCGGACCGCGCTGTCGGTGTCGGTGAACGGGCTGGCCCTCAGCAAGGCCGACCTGCTGCGGACGGCTCGTTCGGTCCGGCCCGACACGGGACTGTCCGCGGTGCCGGTACGGCTGGGCTGGCTGCCGACGGGCTGGACCGCCAACTCGGTCGCGGTCAGTGGCACCGGTGCGGCGGCCTGGCGCGCTCAGGTGTCCGCGTTCAGCCTCGGCAGCACGGGCAAGCCCAAGGAAGGCGCCGGCGGGCAGCTGTCGGTGACCGTGGGCAGCAGCACCGAGGCGCCGTCCGGCGGGGAGCAGCTCACCGTCGGCGGGCACCCGGCCCGGCATCCGGTGCGTACCGACGAGCCCGGGCAGGGCCTGATCTACCTGGTCGTCGACCTGGGCGGAGGCCGGGTGATGACGGTGGTCGGCCAAGGCGCCGGGCTCACCCTGGACGACGTGCGCAAGGTCGCCGAGCGGACCGAGGTCAGCCCGGCCGGCCAGAGCTGGCTGGACCGCTGACGTGATGAGCACCCGCCCGGGCGGGTGCTCATCGTCGTACCCAAAAAGGGTTTTTGAATCAAGCGGCCAGCAGGTCGGCCTCCGCGTAGCGGCCGGAGAGGCGGCCTGCCTCGTGGATCTCGTCGGGGGTCATCCGGTCGACGAAACCGTGCACCTCGTGCATGCCGTCGCCGGAACCGTGCTCGAGCATGGTCAGGTACCAGCGCAGCGCCTGGACCAGGTCGACCGGCCCGCCGAAACCGTCGCGGTACCAGGCGGCCAGCGCGAACATGCTCTTCACCTGGCCGGCCTCGGCGCCCTTCAGATACCAGGACCGGGCCTCCTCGTCGCGGTCCTGCTCGCTGAGCCGGTCGGCGAGCACCGGGTACGCCTCGGCCATCCCGGCCTCGGCGGCGATCCGCAACCACGGCACCGCCTCCGGGGTCGGGCCGGTCAGCAGGGCGACGTTGAACGCGGCGATGGTGTCGCCCGCCTCGGCCGCGGACCGGTAGAGCGCGGCCGCCCGATCCGGATCCTCGCCCTGCACCAGGAAACCGAGGCTGCGCTGGGCGATCGGGTCACCCTCGTCGGCGGAGACGGTGAGCAACGTGACCGCGGTCGCCCGGTCGTTGAGCTGGAAGCCGTGGATCACGCCGAGCAGGGTGCGGGCGCGGCGGTCGTCGCGGTTCAGCCGCGAGGCGAGCCGTTTCAGCTCCTTCGGCGCGGTCGGGTCGCCGGCCTGGGCGGCCTTCAGGAACCAGTGGGCCGCCTCGGCCGGGTCGTCGCGGTGATAGGCGAACAGCGTGCCCAGATCGCGGAACGCCCGCTCGTCGCCATCGGCAGCGGCCCGCCAATACGATTCGGCCACGGCGTCGTCGACCGGCACACCCTGCCCGGTCGCGTACATGATCCCGAGCATCCGCCGGGCGCCCGGTTCACCCAGCTCGGCGCTGCGCTCGTACCAGCGCAGCGCCGCCGGCCAGTCCTCGGCCATCGCCCGGCGCGCGCCCAGGTTGTAGGCGGCCTCGGCGTTGCCCAGCTCGGCCGCGCGCTCGTAGCTGTCGTCCGGGCCGCCGAGCTGACCGAGCAGCAGCAGCGCGCGACCGTCCGGGCCGGCTGCCGCCAGGTGCTCGCGCGCCGCTTGGTGGTCACCGCGCAGCGCCGCAAGAACACCCATGTCGTACGCAAGCCAGGTCACCGGGGCAGCATAGAGGGGTGAACGTCGAGGAGATCACCGCGGAGACCGTACGGCCGGTGGCGCGTGCGGTGCTCGGGCAGCACTGGACCGACCTGGCCTTCCTGCACTGGGCGGTGGATCCGGACCGGGTCGCCCCGCTGCTGCCGGCCGGCACGGTCCCGGACGTCATCGACGGCGTCACGTACGCCGGGGTGATCGGGTTCCGGATGGAACGGGTCGGGTTCCTGGGCAGCCCCGGGGTGCCGTACTTGGGCACGTTCTGCGAGACGAACGTGCGGCTGTACAGCGTGGACGCGCAGGGCCGGCGCGCGGTGGTGTTCCGCTCGCTGGAGGCGGAACGACTGGTCCCGGTGCTGGTGGCGCGGGTGAGCCTGCAACTGCCGTACATGTGGGCGCGGATGCGGATGACCCGCACCGGTGACGAGATCGCCTACGTCTCGCGCCGCCGGTGGCCCGGCCCGCGGACCGCGACGAACCGGATGCGGATCCGGGTCGGCGCGCCGATCGGAACGCCCGGTCCGGTGGAGCACTTCCTGACCGCCCGGTGGGGCCTGCACACCCGGGCCTGGGGGCGGACCCGGCACCTGGCCAACGAGCATCCGCGCTGGCCGCTGCACCGGGCCGAGCTGCTGGACCTCGACGACTCGTTGCTGGCCGCGGCCGGTCTGCCCGGGATCAGCACGCCACCGGACAGCGTGCTGTACTCGCCCGGCGTACCGGTGATCTTCGGCCCGCACCGGCGTGCGCCGCGGTGAAAGCCGCGCGCGCGGCCTTGCGACAGCGAGCGAGTAGTTTGTCCGGGTGAGTCTTCTTGATGATGTGGCGAAGCGGGACGGCTGGCGTTGCTGGGTGTGCGACGAGCCGGTCGACGCCGACATGCCGGTGAACGATCCGCGTGGTCCGAGCGTCGACGCCCGCACCGCGGACCGGAAGGCCAAGGTCGTCGAGCGGCTCGCGCACCGGGCCTGCAACACCCGCAAGGGCGCGGTGAAGGTGGTCATCGCGTGGCCGGACCGGCTGCACGTGGTGGAGCCGGCGCCGCTGATCACGGTCGCCGAGCGGCTGGAGCGCAAGGGCGGCCGGGAGCTGGTGGCCCGCTGCCCCAGCAAGAAGGACGCTCAGGAGGCCGCCGACTGGCTGGTGGACCGGTTCTCCCGGCTCGTCCCGGGGCTGCCGGTCACTGCGAACGTGGACGCGGGCGGCGGGCAGTTCCTGGTGGCACTGTCCGCCGGGCGGCGCTGAGCGTCGGCGTCGTGGGCCGGAGTTCCTAGGTCAGATGTGCATCTCGCCGCCGTCGACGACCAGGTCGGCGCCGAGGAAGAAGCTGGCCTGATCGGAGGCGAGGAACGCCACGACGTTGGCGACCTCGGCCGGGCGGCCGATGCGGCCGATCGGGATGCCGTCGGCGAACTGCGACTTGAGGGCAGCCGCGTCCGGGCCGGCGACCACGCCGTCGAGCCCGGGAGTGTCGATGGTGCCCGGTGAGATGGCGTTGACCCTGATGTTCCGGTCCTTGAGCTCGTTGGCCCAGGTCCGGGTGAACGACCGGATCGCGGCCTTGGACGCCGCGTAGGCGCCGAAGGCCGCGACCCCGTCGCCGGCCCGCACCGAGGAGTTCAGGATCACCGAGGCGCCGTCGTTGAGCAGCGGCAGCGCCTTCTGCACCGTGAACACCGTGCCCCGCACGTTGACACCGAAGATCCGGTCGAAGTGCTCCTCGGTGATCTCCGGCAGGGTCGCGAACGCCGCGGCGGCCGCGTTGGCGAACAGCACGTCCAGGCCCCGGCCCCGGGACCGGACCGCGTCGTAGAGCCGGTCCAGGTCGTCCGGGTTCGCGATGTCGCCGGGCACGGCGGTCGCCGAGGCCGCGCCGATGGTCTCGACGGCCGCGTCGAGTTCGGCCGTGCGCCGGCCGGTGATGAACACGTGCGCGCCGTCCGCGGCCAGCCGTTGCGCGGCGGCCAGGCCGATCCCCTTGCTGCCACCGGTCACAACAGCGGTCTTGCCCTCGAACTGACCCATGGTTCTACCTCCTGAAACTTCGGCACCGGTTAGTACCGAAGGCGACCGTACCACTAGCGCACCGATCGGTACCGAAGGAGTAGGCTCGGGACGTGGACACCAAGCGGAAGACGCCGATCGGCCGGCCACGGGCGTTCGACGCCGACGCGGCGCTCGAACGCGCGCTGCTGGTCTTCTGGGCGAACGGCTACGAAGGCGCCAGCCTCGACGACCTGACCGAAGCGATGGGCATCACCCGGACCAGCATGTACCGGGCCTTCGGCAACAAGGAGGACCTGTTCCGCAAGGCGCTGCAGCGCTACTCCGAAGGCCCCGCGGCGTACGTGCCGCGGGCGATGGAGGAACCGACGGCGCGGGAGGTGGCCACCGCGTTCCTGAACGGTTCGGTCCGGACCACGACCCTGCCGGGCTGCCCGGCCGGCTGCTTCGGCGTCCAGGGCTCCCTGGCGGCGGGCGAGGCCGGTCGCCGCGCGCAGCAGGCGCTGGCGGTGTGGCGCAACGACGGGATCACGGTGCTGCGCGAGCGGATGCAGCGGGCGATCGACGAGGGCGACCTGCCGGCCGGGGCGGACGCGGATCAGCTCGCGCGATACCTGATGGCGGTGTCCAACGGCATCGCCGTGCAGGCCGCCGGGGGCGCCGAGCGGGCGGAGCTCCAGCTGGTGGCTGACATCGCCCTGCGGCATTGGCCCCTCGGCTGACGGGCTTGCCTACCAGATCAGGATGCTGCCGTTCGCGGCCCGGGCGCGGTCGACGGCGTTCCGGATGGTGGCCAGCCGGTCGGTGATGTACCCGGGCTCGTATCCGGTGGCGGCCGCGAGCTCCCCGGCGTGCTCCGCCAGGTGCCGGCATTCCTGCTCGAAGGCGTCCAGGCGGTCCGGGGGGATCATCAGGTTCCCCCGGTTCTCCAGGGTGATCTCGCCGAGCTGCGGCAGGAACGTCGCGCCGAGTCGCCGCGCTGCGGTGGAACCCCACAGCTGGTGACGGGTGAACTCGCCGCCCGCTGAGGTCTCGGTGCGCGGTGGGTCGTCCACGACGCGGCGGCCGGCATAGGCGTTTTCATCGGGAATCCAGATTCGTACGCTCAGACTCATCTGTCCACGCTCCTATTCGCCATCGCAGGGTCGCCCGCCCATCGACGTCCTCGAGAGTCACCGGGTAGACCTGCCCGTGGGATCGGCCGCCGCGGAAGCGCTGCAGCTCGCTGGGCGACCAGGTGATGCAGAGGATCGGGCAGCCGGCTATCTCGATGAGCCCGGCGCCGAGCGGGTCCGGCCAGCCGGCCCGCCAGCCGAGGTGCTGATGGGTGTGCGGGTTTACCTTCGCCAGGAACTTGTAGTGGCCGTGCGCGACCGCCCACTGGTTGATCGTGGTGGCTCGTTCGCGGGCGGAGGTGATCGGCAGGTCCAGCCAGCCGTGCAGGGTCCAGGTCGCGACGATCTCCGGTGCGCTGAAGTGCGTGCTGGCCTGCGTATCGCCCTTGCCGCCGAGCCGCAGGTCGGCCAGCCCGTCGACGGTTCTCGGCCCGCTGCCGAATCCGATCCACGCGTCGAGCGCGACCGGGTCGCCGATGGCCATCCCGCACGGGTCCACGGGTAGGGCGCCCAGCGGGACCGGCTCGGTGCCGGCCGACACCGCTGACCAGGGCAGGTCCAGGTCGATGTCGAGCACGGCGATGGTGGGCCGGGGCTCGTAGGTGCCGGGGCGGGTGCGCGCGGTCACCGTCAGCGTCGCCGGGCCGGTGGGCACGGCGGTCGCTTCGGCGAGCCAGTCGTGCAGGTGGGCGCCGCCGGCCCGGGCCGAGTGAAGCGCACGGACCGAGAGGGGGTCGCCCAGCTCGCTCCACTCGTCGAGGAACCCGGTGCCGGCGAGCACGAGCGCCCGGGACGGCGCCACGACCCGGCCCAGGATCACACTCTCATCGCCGCTCATCGCGATCGATCATGGCATGGGCGTGTGGTGGCTAACGTGATCAGATGCGGTTGACGTATCAGGAAGTGGGCGCGACCCGGACCGAGCCACTGCCCGCGGGGTACGGCCACGTGCACCGCGACGTCAGCATCGGGTCGGGTGCGGAGGTCTTCGAGCGGGCAGTGGCCGGTCTTTTCGACTGGGGAATGCACCGGGAGGCCGGGTTCACCGTGGTGAGCCCCGGAGGGATTGCGGCGCCGGGGGTCGACGTGGTGCTGCGCGCCGGGTGGGGCCCGGTGCGGCTGACCATCCCGTGCCGGGTGGTCTACACCGTCGACGAGGTCGATCGCCGCGGATTCGCCTACGGGACGCTGCCCGGTCATCCGGAGCGGGGCGAGGAGGCGTTCATGGTGGTGCAGGACGGTACGGGCGACGTACGGATCCGGATCTCGGCCTTCAGTCGTCCCGCATCGTTTGTCGCGCGCGCCAGCGGACCGGTGGGTCGGTGGGCGCAGCAGTACGCAACGGACCGTTACGTCAGAGCCATCCAACGCCTGGCGCTGGTCAAAGCTCCATGAGCACGATGGGGTAGCCGCGGTAGAGGGTCGGGATCCGGGTAACCACCACGGCGTTCATCTGGCTCGCCTCGTGCACGATCTGTGCCACCATCTGCTCCGCCATCAGCTCCGTGTGCAACGGGTAGCGCTGGAGCCTCGGCCCAGCAATGTCGCCGACCTGAATCGCCGTCCGTGCCGGCAGATCCAAGTCCCGCAGCCCGGGGAGTTTCAGCAGGTGATCCCAGATGGAGACCTTCGCCCGGACGGCCACCTGGGCTTCCAGGGCAGCCAGCGCCGGAACGACCACGGTCCGGGCTCCAACGTGGGCCTGGCCGACCAGCTGCATCATTTTTGGGTGACCCTGCATCAACTCGACGAGGGCGCTCGCGTCCAGAACGCGCAACGAGTGATGGGGGTTCATGCCGCCTGCTGCTTCCGTCGTGCGATCAGCTCGGCGAGGTCGCGGTCGGCCTTTTCCATCTGCGCTGTGAAGGTGGCCTCGTCCTCGGCGGTCCACGGCGCCAGCGGGGGCAGGCCCAGGGCTTCCGCGAGGCGCTCGGCGGCTTGGCGTCCGGGGTTGTCGGCAGTTGTCATGGGTCAACCCTAGTCGCGTGCATCGACCAACGGCAACACCCGGACGAGCAATGATGTGACCATGGGTCGATCACGAACGAATCCCGCGCCGACCGCGCCGGTCACCGCCCGCGGCCGGCGGACCCGGGACGCGCTGCTGGCCGCCGGCCGGGAATTGCTCGAAGCGCGCGGCTGGGCCGGCTTCACCCCTGAACAGGTCGCGCAGGCCGCCGGCGTCTCCTACGGCACGTTCTACACCTACTTCGAGTCCAAGGACGACCTGCTGCGCGCCGTCGTGCGGGCGGTCGCCGAGGAGCTGTTCACCGAGAGCCTGGTCGGGCCGGACGCCGCCGGCGACCCTTATGCCCGGATCGTCGAGGCGAACCGCGGTTACCTGAAGGCCTGGCGCGGCGCCTCCCGGGTGTTGCGGCTGGTCGAGCAGGGTGCCGACACCGACGACACGCTGCGTCAGATGCTCCTCGAGGTGCGCGAGCTCTACGTGCACCGCGGCGCCGAGGGGCTGCGCCGCCTCCAGGAGGCCGGGCTGGCGAACCCGGAGCTCGACCCGCGGCTGACCGCGATCGTGCTGGGCGCCATGGTCGAGCAGATGGCGCACGTCATCTACTCGCTGCGGGAGCCGCTCGACGAGGACGAGGTGGTCAACCACATGTCCAAGCTGTGGGCCGCCGCGATCGGCCTGCGCCCGCAAGCCTGACCGGAGCTTGACAATTTTGTCAGATTCCCTAACGTGGCCCCTGACCACCACGCACAAGGGGGGCGGGCGAAGTGCGCACGATCCGCGTCGGCAACTGCTCCGGGTTCTACGGCGACCGGCTCTCCGCGATGCGCGAGATGCTCGAGGGCGGCCCGCTCGACTACCTCACCGGCGACTACCTGGCCGAGCTGACCATGCTCATTCTCGGTCGCGACCGCCGGAAGAATCCCGAACTCGGCTACGCCAAGACCTTCCTGCGCCAGCTCACCGACTGCCTCGCCCTCGCCCGGTCGCAGGGTGTCCGGATCGTGAGCAACGCCGGCGGTCTTAACCCGGCCGGTCTGGCCGCCGCCATCCGCAGGCTGGACCCCGGCGTCACGGTCGCGCACGTCGAAGGTGACGACCTCGCCTGGCCGGGCGCGCTGACCGCCAATGCCTACCTCGGCGCGTTCGGTATCGCGGAAGCGCTGACGAACGGCGCCGACATCGTGGTCACCGGCCGGGTCACCGACGCCTCGCTCACCCTCGGCCCGGCCCTCGCCGAGTTCGGCTGGACCCGCGCCGACCTGCACGAACTCGCCGCCGGGATCGTCGCCGGCCACGTCCTGGAGTGCGGCACCCAGGCCACCGGCGGCAACTTCGCCGGCTTCACCACGATCGAAACCGGTCGCCCGCTCGGCTTTCCGATCGCCGAGCTGAGCGCCGACGGCACCGTAGTGATCACCAAGCACCCGCACACCGGCGGCGCGGTCACCATCGACACGGTCACCGCCCAGCTGATCTACGAGATCGACACACCCCGCTATCTCAACCCCGACGTCGTCACCCGCCTCGACACGGTCCAGCTCCACCAAAAAGATCAAGATCAAGTCAAGATCTCCGGGGTACGAGGTGAAGCCCCGCCCGCCACCACCAAGATCGGAATCAGCCGCCTCGGCGGGTACCGCAACGCCGTCTCCTTCGTCCTGACCGGCCTGGACATCGAGGCGAAGGCCGCCTGGGTCCGCGCCCAGCTCGAATCCGCCCTGGTGAAGCACCCGGCCGAGATCACCTGGGAGCTCTCCCGCACGGACCGCCCCGACCCGGCCACCCAGGCCGAGGCGTCCGCGGTGCTGCGCTGCCACGTCAAGGACCCGGACCCGGACGTGGTGGGCCGCGCGTTCAGCAGCGCCGCGGTCGAGCTGGCCCTCGCGTCCTACCCGGGCTTCCACGCGACCTCACCCCCCACGGAGTCCACCCCGTTCGGCATCTTCGACGCCGCCTACCTCCCGCAGTCCGAAGTCCCCCACACCGTCGTCCTCCCCGACGGCACCCACATCAACATTCCCGCCCCACCCCCAGCTGGCGCTGGCGGCCCTCTCGTGGCGCCGGAGGCAGCCGCCAGCACCAGCCACGGTTCGGACCGTGGCGCGGTGCGGGCCCCGGCTGGTCCTCAGGGGTCTCTCCCGGCGGGTGAGGCACCTCTGACAACCAGCCGAGCTCCGGACCGTGGCGCGGTGCCGGCTCCGGCTGGTCCTCAGGGGTCCTTCGTGGCCGGTGAGGCACCCCTGGGCGCCAGCCGGGACCTCGCACCGTCTGCGTTCCGCGCGCCGGCTGGTGCTGGCGGCTCTCTCGCGGCGCCGGAGGCAGCCGTCAGCACCAGCCGGGTGGCGTTGGGGCGGCTGGTCTATGCACGGTCGGGGGACAAGGGCGGGGCGGCGAACATCGGTGTGTGGATCCCGGCCGGACATCCGCGTAGACAGGACGCCTACGACTGGCTGGCCGGGTGGCTCGACGCCGGCCGGGTGCGGACACTGCTGCCCGAGGCGGAGGGACTCGACGTGACCGTGCACGCCCTGCCGAACCTGGCCGCGCTCAACATCGTCATCGACCGGCTGCTCGGCGACGGGGTCGCCGCGTCCACCCGTTCCGACCCGCAGGCCAAAGCGCTCGGCGAGTGGCTGCGCGCCCGGCACGCCGACATTCCCACGGAGCTGCTGACATGACCCTTTCCCCGGCGTACGAGGAAAATCGGGAAGCGATGCTGGAGCGGGTCGCGGACCTTGCGGCGCAGCAGGACAAGGCCCTCGCCGGAGGCGGGCCGAAGGCCGTCGACCGGCACCATCGGCGCGGCAAGATGACCGCTCGTGAACGCATCGAGCTGCTGATCGATCCGGACTCGGCGTTCCTGGAGCTGAGCACGCTTGCCGGGTGGGGCACCGACTTCACGGTGGGCGGATCGGTGGTCACCGGCGTCGGCGTGGTCGAGGGCGTCGAATGCATGATCATCGCTAACGACCCGACCGTCCGTGGCGGGTCCAGCAATCCGATCACGTTGAAGAAGAGCTTCCGGGCCGCGCAGATCGCCGCCGAGAACCGCCTGCCGACGATCAACCTGGTCGAGTCCGGCGGCGCCGACCTGCCCACCCAGAAGGACATCTTCATTCCGGGTGGCCAGCACTTCCGTGGTCTGACCGAGGCCAGCGCCGATCGACGGCCGACGATCGCGCTGGTGTTCGGCAACTCCACCGCCGGTGGCGCCTACGTGCCCGGGATGAGCGACTACGTGGTGATGGTCGACGGCGGCGCGAAGGTGTTCCTCGGCGGGCCGCCGCTGGTCAAGATGGCCACCGGCGAGGAGTCCGACGACGAGTCGCTGGGTGGCGCCGCGATGCACGCGCGCACCTCGGGGCTGGCCGACTATCTGGCCGCGGACGAGCAGGACGCGATCCGGATCGGACGGCAGATCGTCCGCCGGCTCAACTGGCGCAAGCTCGGCCCGTCGCCATTGACCGACTATGCCGATCCGGTCGAGGACCCCGAGGAGCTGCTCGGGGTGGTGCCGACCGACCTGAAGATCCCGTTCGACCCGCGCGCGGTGATCCGGCGGATCGTGGACGGCAGCGAGTTCGACGAGTTCAAGCCGCTCTACGGGACCAGCCTGGTGACCGGGTGGGCGCGGCTGCACGGCTACCCGATCGGGATCCTCGCGAACGCGCAGGGTGTGCTGTTCAGCGAGGAGGCGCAGAAGGCGGCCCAGTTCATCCAGCTGGCCAACCAGGCCGACACGCCGCTGCTGTTCCTGCACAACACGACCGGTTACATGGTCGGTAAGGAATACGAGCAGGGCGGGATCATCAAGCACGGCGCCCAGATGATCAACGCGGTGTCCAACTCGCAGGTGCCGCACCTGTCGATCGTGATGGGCGCGTCCTACGGCGCCGGCAACTACGGGATGAGCGGGCGCGCCTACGACCCGCGGTTCATGTTCAGCTGGGTCGGCGCGAAGTCCGCGGTGATGGGCCCCGCGCAGCTGGCCGGGGTGGTGTCCATCGTGTCCCGGCAGGCTGCGGCGGCGGCCGGGCGGCCGTTCGACGAGGAGGCCGACGCCAGGACCCGGGCCGGGATCGAGGCGCAGATCGAACGCGAGTCGCTCGCCTACTTCACCTCCGGGATGCTCTACGACGACGGGGTCATCGACCCGCGCGACACCCGTACCGTGGTGGGTCTTTGCCTTTCCGTCATTCACAACGCGCCCGTGCAGGGCGCCCGCGGCTACGGGGTGTTCCGCCTGTGATGATCCGTAAACTTCTTGTCGCGAACCGGGGCGAGATCGCCCGCCGGATCTTCCGGACCTGCCGCCGTCTGGGCATCGCGACGGTGGCGGTGTTCACCGCATCCGACGAGCTGGCGCCGCACGTGAGCGAAGCGGACGTCGCGGTCCGCATCGACTCCTATCTGACCGTGGACCAGATCGTCGCGGCAGCCCGGGCCGCGGGCGCCGACGCGATCCACCCCGGTTACGGGTTCCTGTCGGAGAACGCCGGCTTCGCCCGTGCCGTGCTCGGTGCCGGACTGATCTGGATCGGTCCGGCGGCGGACGCGATCGAGGTGATGGGCGACAAGATCCAGGCGAAGAAGGTGGTGTCGGCGGCCGGGGTGCCGGTGCTCGGCGGGGACCAGTCGTTCCCGTTGCTGATCAAGGCGGCGGCCGGGGGCGGCGGCCGCGGCATGCGGGTGGTGACGTCCGCGGACACGCTGCGGTCCGCAATGCTGGCGGCCGAGGCGGAGGCGCAGTCGGCGTTCGGTGACGGCACCGTGTTCACCGAGCCCTATCTGCCGAACGCCCGGCACGTCGAGGTGCAGGTGCTCGGCGACGCCCACGGCCGGATCTGGATCGTGGGGGATCGGGACTGCTCGGTCCAGCGCCGGCATCAGAAGATCGTCGAGGAGGCGCCGGCGCCGGGGCTGACCGATCCGGTCCGGTCCGCGCTGCACCGGCACGCCCGCGCGGCTGCCGAGGCGGTCGACTATCAGGGCGCCGGAACCGTCGAGTTCCTGGTCGACGGCGAGCGGATCTTCTTCCTGGAGATGAACACCCGGCTCCAGGTCGAACACCCGGTCACCGAGGCGGTGACCGGTCTTGATCTGGTCGCCTGGCAACTCGCGATCGCCGAGGGCGGTGAGTTGCCCGCCGCGCCGCCGCCGGTGACCGGCCATGCCATCGAGGTGCGCCTCTACGCCGAGGACCCGGCGCGGGACTTCACCCCGCAGACCGGCCGGATCCGGGCCTTCGACTTCGGGACGGCCCCGGACGTCCGGGTGGACTCGGGCGTCGAGGCGGGCACCGAGGTGGGTATCCACTACGACGCGATGATTTCCAAGATCATTTCTTTCGGTACGGACCGGTCCGCCGCGATCCGCCTGCTCGCCGACACCCTCCGGCGCGGGGTGGTGCACGGTGTGACCACGAACCTCGGGCTGCTCCGCGCGATCCTCGCCGACGAGGACTTCGTCGCGGGCCGGGTGGACACCGCGCTGCTGGATCGGCGGCTCACGGCGTGGCTCGGCGCCGGAGAGGACCACGCGGTCCGGAAGGCGGCCCTGGCGGCGGCAGTCGGATCGGCGGTCCGGACCGCGGCGTCCGGAAGTGTTCAGGCGCGGATCCCGGCGGCGTGGCGCAACGTGCCGAGCCGGGAACGGGTCCGGGCCTATCGGTACGCCGGGGCGACCTTCGAGGTCGGCTACCTCAACCGGGGTGGGCGGCTGGAGTCGTCGTGGCTGCCCGGGGTGAGCGTGCTCGCGGTCGACGCGGACCGGGTCGTGCTGGACGATCACGGGGTGCGTGAGTCGTACCGGGTGACCGTGGTCGGCGACGGGGCCGACGTGCACGGGCCGGACGGGGCGTATGACTTCGAGGGCGTGCCGGTCTTCACCGACCCGGCGGCGAACGTGGCGGCCGGCTCACTGCTCGCGTCGATGCCGGGGCTGGTGGTGGCGGTGCACGTGGCCGAAGGTGATCAGGTCGCGGCCGGTGCGCCGATCGTGGTCCTGGAAGCGATGAAGATGCAGCAGACCTTGGTGGCACCGGGGGACGGGGTGGTCGGGTCGCTCGCCGCGGTAGTCGGCCGGCAGGTCGCCGCGGGGGACGTGCTCGCCGTGATCTCCCCACCCGATCGTGATGCCGCGCCGCTTGATGCCGCGTCCGCCGGACCTGCTGCTCCTGCTGCTCCCGCCGTGATTTCTTCTGAGGAGTCGACATGACCACTTTTGTGGAGTCTGCCGAGCGCCGGGAACTGCGCGAGGCCGTCGCCCGCCTCGGCCAGAAATACGGCGAGGCCTACTTCTACGCCGCCGCCCGCGAGGGCCGCAAGACCACCGAACTGTGGCAGGAGGCTGCCGCGCTCGGCTACCTCGGGGTGTCCATCCCGGAGCAGTACGGCGGTGGCGGCGGCGAGATCGGCGACCTGGCCGCGGTGCTGGAGGAGCTGGCCACGGCCGGATGTCCGCTACTGCTCATGGTGGTGTCACCGGCCATCGTCGGCACGGTGATCGCCCAGTTCGGCAGCGACGAGCAGAAGCAACGCTGGCTGCCCGGCCTGGCCGAGGGCACCGCCACCTACGTCTTCGGGATCACCGAGCCGGACGCCGGGTCGAACACCCACCAGATCGCCACGCAGGCGCGCCGGGACGGCGACGAATGGGTGCTGAACGGCTCGAAGACCTACATCAGCGGCGTCGACGAGGCCTCCCACGTCCTCGTGGTGGCCCGGATCGGCAAGCGCCCGTCGCTGTTCATGGTCCCGGTCGGCACACCCGGCTTCACCTTCCAGAAGATCGACATGGGGCTGGTCGCGCCGGAGGACCAGTTCACGCTGTTCCTGGACGACGTACGGTTGCCCGCCGACGCCCTGATCGGCAGCGAAGAGGCCGGTTTCGATCAGCTCTTCGCCGGGCTGAACCCGGAGCGCATCATGGCCGCCTCGTCGGCGACCGGCATGGCGCGGTGGGCGCTGCGCAAAGCCGTCGGCTACGCCGGCGAGCGTGAGGTGTGGGGCGTCCCGATCGGCGCGCACCAGGCGATCAGCCACCCGCTCGCCAAGCTGCACGTGGAGATCGAGGCCGCCCGGCTGCTCACCCAAAAGGCGGCCGCGCTGCACTCCGCGGGGCACCTGAAGGCCGCCGGTGAGGCCGCGAACATGGCGAAATACGCGGCCGGCGAGGCGGTCTGCGCCGCCGTCGACCAGGCGATCCAGACCCACGGCGGCAACGGCCTCGCCACCGAGTACGGGCTGGTCCAGGCGCTGGCCACCTCCCGGCTGACCCGGATGGCACCGGTCAGCAGGGAAATGGCGCTCAACTTCGTAGCCCAGTTCTCGCTGGGGCTGCCCCGCTCGTACTGAGTGGCCGAGTTCTCGCGCGGCCTCACCCGCTGCCACGAAGACTATGCTCCGCGAGTGATTCAGGAACTGATCAGTAGAGCCGCCGGCGATGACGACGACGCGATCGAGGAGCTGATCAGAATCGCCGACGCGGAGCCGGCCTTGCTGACTCCGCACCTGGGCGCCCTGCTCGACGCGGACGTGCTGTGGCCGGCGACGCTCTACCGCACGGCCGGCCCCGACGTGGTCACCCGGCTCGTCGAGATGGTCGACAGCGGGCAGCGGACGAGTGACCTCAACCGCCTGTTCCTCATCGTGGCGCACAGCGAGGACCCGCTCGCCGAGGCCGCCATGCGCCGGTGGGAGACGCAACCCCCGTCCGGCACCGACAAACTGCACGTCAAGCCCTTGATCTACGCCCTGCAGAGCGGCTGGACCCTCAACCCGGACGGCAGCCGCCGCGACCTGTGCGGCACCGCGGCGTACACCTGGACGCTGCGCGAGACGCCCTCGCGACCGGACCAGCCGACCTGCCCGTGGTGCACATCACCACTGTGGACCGCCGCTGACCTCTACACCACCGAACCCGCCGTCGCCGCCGCGCTGGCGCACACCGGCTGGACCGGCCGCCTGATGTTCCGCAGTTGCTACTTCTGCGCCTGCTACGCGACCATTTTCAGTCAGGTCACCCCGGACGGCGCCAGTACCTGGTGGCCCGGCAACACCGTCCCGGACTTCCTGCCGCAAAGCTCCGGCCCGGAGGACCCGCCCACGCGACAGGCGGTGACTGGTCCGATCCGGTCGACCGGCCACCAGGCCAGCGCCTGGAACGAGGGCGGCTCCACCCTGGGCGGCCATCCGCAGTGGATCCAGGACGCGGAACATCCGGTGTGCCCGGGCTGCGCCCAGCCGATGGACTACGTCGGCCTGATCGGCGGCGCCGACCTCGACGAATACGGCGAAGGCGCCTACTACCTGCACGTCCACCAGCCGTGCGGCTTCACCGCCATCAACTACCAACAGAGCTGACCCCGCGCGACCCCGCACCAACGCCAGGCCGCAGCGCGCCTCGCGCTCACCGGCTGGCTCCCAGGGCTGTCTACACCTGCCGGAGGCACCCCTGAGGGCCAGCCCGCGTTGCGGTGCGCGTCGGCCCATGCGATCTTGTGTCAAGATCGTCGGATGCTGCGACTCACCGATTTCATCATCGACTGCCCGGACACGATGAAGCTGGCAGCCTTCTACGCCGAGGTGACAGGTCACCCGGTCAAGCCGGGCAGCACCGCGGACTGGGCCGGTATCAAGTTCGGCGACATCGAGCTGGCCTTCACTCCGGTGGAGGACTACCGCGCCCCGCAGTGGCCCAGCAGCGAGCACCCCAAGCAGTTCCACCTCGACTTCGAAGTCGACGACATCGAGGCAGAACAGAGCCGCGTCCTGGCCCTCGGCGCAACCCTGCAACGGGACGTGATCGGCCCGGAGGGTTACGGCTTCCGCGTTTACACTGACCCCGTCGGCCACCCCTTCTGCCTCTGCCGCAACAAGGGCGTCACCTGGACCGACCAGGGCCCCGTCTGGCCGAAGCGCGACTGATCCCACGACGTCTCGCACGTCGGCCGGCCACCAACGCCGGCACCGGCCGAGGTCCTCAGATCTGGTCCAGCCGGGCGACCGCGTCAGCGGGCAGTTTCAGGTCGGTCGCGGCGACGTTCTCCCGCAGGTGCGCGACCGACGAGGTGCCCGGGATCACCAGGATGTTCGGGGAGCGCTGCAGCAGCCAGGCCAGCGCGGTCTGCTGCGCCGTCGCCCCCAGCGAGGCGGCCACCTCGTCGAGCACCTCGGACTGCAACGGGTTGAAGCCGCCGAGCGGGAAGAACGGCACGTACCCGATGCCGTCGGCGGCGAGCGCCTCGATCAGGGCGTCGTCGCCGCGCAGCGCGAGGTTGTACCTGTTCTGCACGAAGACCACCGGCGCGATGGCGCGGGCCTCGGCGACCTGCTCGGCGGTCACGTTCGACAGGCCGAGGTGCCGGACCAGGCCCTCGGCGACCAGACCGGCCAGCACGCCGAAGCTGTCGGCCACCGATCCCGGTCCGGCCACCCGCAGGTTGACCGCGTCCAGAGTGTCCAGGCCGAGGCGTTCCAGGTTGGCGAGCACCTGGTCGCGCAGGTCATCCGGGGAGGCGTCCCAGCTGCCACCCGGCCCGCGGCGGAAGCCGACCTTCGTCACGATGCGAAGACTTTCCGGGTACGGATGGAGCGCCTCCCGGATGATCTCGTTGGTGGTGAACGGCCCGTAGTAGTCGCTGGTGTCGACGTGGGTGATGCCCAGCTCGACAGCAGTGCGCAGGACTCGTACGGCTTCGGTGCGGTCGTGCGGCGGGCCCCAGGCGTTCGGGCCGGCCAGCTGCATCGCGCCGTAGCCCATCCGGCTGAGCGTCAGGCCGGGAGCGAGGGTGAGGGTGTCAGTCATGCCTTCGATCATGTGCCTCGGCCGGGCACGGCGGGAGTTACAAGTCGTACCACCCAGCCCGTCGCGCGACGGGGCAGGATGGCAGGCGTGAACTCCCTCGGCGACGCGCTCCGCGCCTGGCGCAACCGGTTGGACCCGGCCACCGTCGGGATCCCGCAGAACGTCCCGCGCCGGGTGCCCGGCCTGCGTCGCGGCGAGCTGGCCGCACTGTCCGGCATCTCCGTCGAGTACGTGGTCCGGATCGAGCAGGGCCGCGCCCCGACTCCGTCGGCGCAGGTCTGCCTGGCGCTGGCCCGCGCGTTGCAGCTGACCGGTGACGAGGCCGACCACCTGCTGCGCCTGGCCGGTCACGCGGCCGGCCCGGGCCGTATCCCGCGGCTGATCCCGCCCAGCCTGCACCGGATCATGGAACGGCTGACCGAGCACCCCGTCGCGGTGTTCGACGCGGTCTGGGACCTGCTGCACTGGAACCCGCTCTGGTCGGCCACCTTCGGCGACCCCACCTCCCGCACCGACCGCAACGTGCTGCTCTGGCAGTTCGACGGCGAACCGGGCCGCGCCCGCCAGTCCCCGGCCGACCGTGCCGCGTTCGAGGAGTCCCTGGTCGCCGACCTGCATGCCGCGACCGGCCGGTACCCGGGCGACCCGTCGGTGGCGGCCGTGCTGGCCCGCCTGCAGCGCAGCGTCCGCTTCCGGGAGCTCTGGGCCCGGCCGTCGGTGGCCCAGCACGAGAGTTCGCACAAGGTCGTCGACCATCCGGATGTGGGCGAGATCCCGCTGGACTGCGACGTGCTGACCACCCAGGGCTCGAACTTCCACGTCGTCGTCTACACGCCGTCGCCGGATACCGACGCCCGAGGCAAACTCGACCTGCTGGCCGCCATCGGCACCCAGCAGATGACCCCGGCCTGAGACCAGGAGCCTCCCGGGCTCGGCGGGCAGAGCCACGGGACCAGCCACAGCCCGCCTGGACGATCGCCGGCGATGAGCCCGCGAGGCGGCGCCCTCACCTGCCGCCGCCCTGTCAGCCGGACGGGGCCGGCCGGCCGAGCACCGGCATGTCATCCAGGTGCGTGCCGGGCTGCCAGGGCCAGCGGAGGTACCGGTCCGGCCAGACGATCTGCAAGGCCTCGACGGCGGAGCCTGTGCCGGCGTAGAACTGCGCGGCAACGGGCAGGTGACGGTCCGGCTCGATCACCGCGACGAACTGAACCGGGTGGCCCTCGAGAACGTCGTCGGCGTACTGGCCGGGGGTGAACGTCCGCCGGCCCGCGATGACCTCACCGGCGACGGTGCGCAGGGTGGGCCGGGAAATGTCGGGAGGCAACCCGAACAAGATCATCTCAGGATGCCCGTGCCCCGTGAGGCCGATCGTGTACCAGCACGTCTCCAGCGGAATCGGCTGCGGCACGAACTGCAGACAGACCCCGGAGCGCTCAATGGCCTCGCCGATCTGACCAAGTCCGCTCTCCTGCTGTCCAGCCGTCACGGCTTCACCTCCCGCCTGTCGCTGCCGGTCCCGGTGTCACTGCTGAAACCAGGCAGGTGCTCCTCGTGCACCAGCGGCGTACCCGGGACCTGAACATCCACACCTCGGCTGTCCAACTCCCGCCACCCCTCGACACACCGACGTCCTGAACTGCCTGGCCTTCGCGGTCGCCATGTCGCAGACCCTCAGCGCCGAGCTGGAGGGCACCGGCGTGCGGGTCCAGGTGCTCTCCCGGCGCGTGAACACACCACGTAGCCGCGTGGGTCGTCAGAAACCTGACGATGGTGAACCAGTCAGCGGGAGTGCTGCGTCGAGTGCCTTCGTCTGCTTACCGCCATCGGGCAGCGCTCGCTGGGGATGGCTGAGCCGGTGGGTACGTTCCCGCAGCTCACCGATGAAGGCGAGGTCGAGATCGATGGCGGCCAGAGCCTGTTCCGGCTGCTCGCCTGCCTGAGCCGAACGTCGCGACGCCTCGGCGACTGCGAGCAGCCGCTGGGACTGGTTCGTCACCGCCTCGCTCAACCCGCCCTGCATCTGCCACTCGATGGCGCGGATCCCGTCGCGTGCCCGCTTGCCGACGGCCATCCGGAAGGTGTCGATCAGCGACCTCAGCTCGGCGGCGCTCTCGCTGTTGCGCCGGCTGCGCTGCCGCTGCTTCTCCCCGGCCAGGGCGGTCCCGCCCAGGGCGATCGCGCCGGACGCCGCAACGGCCGTGGACAGCCAGGACGGCATCGCGAAGCCGAGGAACCGGGGAACGATGAGGGCGATCATGATGCCGCTGTAGGCCGGCATGAGTACGCCGACCAGGCGGGTGGCCATCGTCTGCCGCTCGGACAGCATCCGTGGGCCGCGGCGGATGTGGGCGACCAACTCCGCGGGCGGTTCGAGGTCAAGATGCACTGGCGGCACCGCCTCGCTCACCCCGATCGAGGCGGCGACCCGCTCGCCGATCTCGCGCGCGGCCACGTGCAACGCCCGATGCACCGCCTCGGTCTCGGCCACGAGGCGCGGTCGCAGCCAGCGGTCGAGGTCGGCGCCGGTCAGCCCCTGTGACTCGATCACCGCGGTGCCCTCGTCGAGCAGGGCTCGCAACCAGTTGTGCACGGCGAACTCGATGTCCGACATGGTCGCCGCCAACACGTCGCTGAGTGCCCGTGGCCATTTGCCGGCTTGTGCCTGAAACGCGCGCAGCCGGCCCTCGTCGTCACGCGCCTCGGCGGCGAGGCGCGCCCGGTGGCGGGGGTCGGCCATCGCCGCACACCGGCTCCGAAGATCGACTTCCAGCGACTGCAGGGCGTGCATCACCGCTTCCACGATGATCATCGCGGGGCGCCCGTCGGCCAGTTCCGCGGCGGCCAGGCGCATCCGGCGTTCCAGATCGGGGCGTAGGTTGGCGGCGGCTCCCTGTAGCACCTTCTGGATCACGTCCAGAAGGTCGTCCTGAATGCCCAGGTCGCTCCGCACGGTCATCGCCTCCGTCAGGTGCCGGTGCCCGGCCGGCAGCCGGCAGCACGTTGCCGCCGGCTGTCAGCGCACGTCGTCAGTGGCAGAACGGGATCATGTGGTGGTCGTGGCCCATCGGAGCGCCGCCCCGGCCCGGGTCGCAGTCGTCGAAACTGCCCCGGCCCGGGTCACCGCCGAGACCGCCCCAGCCGTTGTCGCCGCCCCAGCCGTTGTCGGCGCCGCCGCCGTGGCCGATGCCGTCGCCGCAGTCATCGGCGCGGCCCCATCCTCCGTTGTGCTGCTGCCCGTGGCCGATGCCGTGGTTACCGCCGCCGAACAGACCGCGACCGAGGTCGAGACATCCGCTGCCGCCTTCGAGGGAACTCTGCCAACCGCTCATTTCACATCCTTGCTATCGGGGGGTCTGACTCGTCTACGCCAACGACGGAACCGGCCCCAGGACACCGAGTCCATGCGGGCGACGAACTTCACGGCCAGGACCCATCACCTTTGGCGTACGAAAAGGTCTTGCTGTTCAAAGGGTGTGGAAACGGTCCTCGAACGGCCTCGGCGCGCAGCCTGCCGGGGCCGGGCAGATGCATCTGACCGGGATGGCACCATGATCGGTACGACCGTTTGACCGGGTTACTGCACCGGGGCCGTCATCGCCGGCGTGCTCGGCGATCGTCCAGTAGTTCTTCACCGGTAACGGCGCCAGCAGCCCGGCGTCGAAGTACCGGAACCGGCGCCGGGGTTCGGGCCGGGTGAAGTGTGCCTCGATCGTGTCCATCAGCTCGTTGAGCCTTTTCCAACCTGACGGTGCTGGTCACGGCA
>NZ_BOMS01000173.1 GCF_016862315.1 Actinoplanes palleronii
TCCTCAGGGGTGCCTCGGCACGGCGGAGACACCCCTGAGGGCCAGCCGGGACCCCTGGCGTCAGCGCGGGCGGTAGGTGGTGAGGTTGACGGCGGCGGTGACGGTGACGGCGTCGGTGGGCAGGTCGGCCGGGGCGACGTGGCGGGCGCTCGGGGTCATGCCGATCAGGGTGCGGGCCTCGGTGGCGGTCAGCGTCAGCATCCGGCGGTGGGTGGTGGAGCCGGCCGGGGTGAAGTGCTCGTCGAGGGACTCGCTGACCCGGCCGGCCTTGTCCGGGTCGACCTGGAGCAGGCCGTAGGCGGTGATCAGCTCGGTGAGGTGGTCGGCAGCCGGGGTGACCACCAGCAGCCGGCCGTCCGGGCGCAGGACGCGGCGGAACTCCTGGCCGTTGCGAGGGGCGAAGACGTTGATGATCACGGATGCCGCGGCGTCCGCGACCGGGAGCGGGCGCCACAGGTCGGTCAGCACGGCGGCGGCACGCGGATGGGACCGGGCCGCGCGGCGCAGGGCCGGCTTGGACACGTCCAGGCCGAGGCCGACGGCGGCGGGGGCGGCGTCCAGCACCCGCGCGAGGTAGTCGCCGGTCCCGGTTCCGGCATCGAGGACCATTTCTCGTACGACAGAAGGCGCGGCCTCGACCGGCACGTCCGCGAGCGGAGCGGCTGCGGTGAGTGGCGGGTCAACGGTGAGCGACGCGGCTTCCGCAAGCGCGGTGGCGATGAACGCGTAGTGGCCGGCGGCCAGGAACGCGGACCGATCGGCGATCATCTCGGCACTGTCGCCGGTGTGCGGGAGCCGTCCGGCGCTCAGATCGGCATAACCCTGCTTGGCCATGTCGAAGCTGTGACCGTCCGGGCAGCGCAGCGCCCGCTCGTGCCGCGAGAGTGGCCGTCGACACACCGGGCACCTCAGGTACGGCAATGCGCCATCGAGCATAAGGAGTTTTTTCTTCCTTTTTCGGGTGGCGGGCGGGGCGGTCGGATGGCCCTTTAGGCTCTGCTGATGGCTGGCATCATGCATTCGGACATCGTCAAAGCTCCCAAGGTTCTGCTCCACGACCACCTGGACGGGGGTCTGCGGCCGGCCACGATCGTCGAGCTGGCCGCCGGGGTCGGCCACGAGCTGCCCGAGCAGGACCCGGCCCGGCTGGGCGACTGGTTCGTCGCGGCCGCCGACTCCGGCTCGCTGGAACGGTACCTGGAGACGTTCGCGCACACGGTCGCGGTGATGCAGACCGAGGAGGGCCTGCACCGGGTCGCCCGGGAGTGCGCACTCGACCTGGCCGCCGACGGCGTGGTGTACGCCGAGATCCGGTATGCCCCGGAGCAGCACCTGGAGCGCGGTCTGACCCTGGACCAGGTGGTCGAGACCGTGCACGCCGGTTTCCGCGACGGGTGCGCCGAGGCGGCCGCGAACGGCAGCCCGATCCGGATCGGCACCCTGCTGACCGCGATGCGGCACGCCGCCCGGTCCCAGGAGATCGCCGAGCTGTCCGTGCGGTACCGGGACTCCGGGGTGGTCGGCTTCGACATCGCCGGCGCCGAGGCGGGCTTCCCGCCCACCCGGCACCTGGACGCCTTCGAGTACCTGCAGCGGGAGAACTTCCACTTCACGATCCACGCGGGCGAGGCGTTCGGCCTGCCGTCGATCTGGGAGGCCATCCAGTGGTGCGGCGCCGACCGGCTCGGCCACGGCGTGCGCCTGATCGACGACATCACCGCGCCGGCGCCCGGTCCGAGTTCGGTCACCGCGACCGGTGGCACCGAGGCGGCGCCGCCGGTGCTGGGCCGGCTGGCCGCCTACGTCCGGGACAAGCGGATCCCGTTGGAGCTGTGCCCGTCGTCGAACGTGCAGACCGGCGCGGCCGCCTCGATCGCCGAGCACCCGATCAAGCTGCTGCACGATCTGCGCTTCCGAGTCACCGTCAACACCGACAACCGGCTGATGAGCGGCACCTCGATGAGCCGGGAGATGACCCTGCTGACCGAGTCGTTCGGCTGGGGCTGGGCGGAGCTGCAGTGGCTGACCATCAACGCGATGAAGTCGGCTTTCATCCCGTATGACGAGCGATTGGTGCTCATCAACGAGGTCATCAAGCCGGCGTATGCCAAGTTGCTGGGCTGAGCCCGACCGGAAAGTAGCGCCAAATCCGGCTTTTCGCCCTTTTCCTGGAAAGGGGCGAACGTACGTCAGACGAAATTACCTGTCCGGATCTGGCGCTCCACCGTTCGGCTAGACTGCCGCCTACAAACTCGGCATAATCCGGCATCTCGCCTTGCCGATCGCGCGAGACCGAGCCATCGTCAGTCCTGTCGCGATCGACTACGATCTGACCCGTCGGCCTGCGCCCACCCCCCAACGCCGCGCCGACGGTCGAGTGACCTTGAGATACATGCTCCTCTACAGGTAGTGATTTCTGACCGGCGATGTTCAACGGCGACGTTGCAACATCGCGTCACACAACCGGTCCGTGTCCGCCTGGTCTTTCTCTTTGACACTCGTCGTGATGGAATCTCGGGGGCCCGACCCGGCGAGTCGGCCGTGCGCGGAGTCCGGCGAGCCGAATGCCGGGCCCGAATCAGGAGGACGGTGACGTGAGCAAGCGCCCAAGTGAGGCGGACGGCGTCATGTCGCGTCTGCGGCGACCCACGGGTCGACTGCGAGACCTACCCATCTGGTCCAAGCTTGGTCTCATCATGCTGGTCCCAACCGTTGCGACGATCATCGTCGGCGTCAACGGCCTGGTCGACCACATCGATGAGGCTGACAATGCGGAGAACGCACGGACCCTGGCTGCACTCTCTCAGGCCGCCGGCGGTCTCGTCGACGAGCTCCAGTCCGAGCGGTCGTACGCGATGCAGATCGCGGTCGCCAAGGACAAGGACCTCAACAAGAAGTTCCACAACGGCGCAGAGGTCCCCGCGGTCGTCAAGGCCGCGGTCGACAAGTACAACGCCGAGCACTCCAAGGTCGAGGCCGCGAACCAGCCGTACGCGCAGCAGCGTGCCGCCCTGGACGAGGTTCCCGGGCGGGTCGACATCCTGCTCTCCCGGCTGGACTACAACCTGGCCGACCTCGCGGCGTACCGCAGCAAGGTCACCAAGGGTCTGGAGAGCGCCAAGAGCGTCGAGACCAACTACAACAAGTTGATCGACGACCTGCTCTCGGTGCGTGACGTCGCGGCGCAGCAGGCCAGCGACACCGGTCTGAGCGACCACCTGCGGGCGGTCGCCGAAGTGGCGCGGGCCAAGGAGAACATCTCCACGGAACGCTTCATCGGCCACCAGGTCATCGGCGCGCAGGAGTTCAACAACACCCTGCGGCAGGCGATGCTCTCCGCGAGCCTGGGCTTCACACAGGCGACCACGACGCTCCAGGCGGTCGCGACCGACGGTGAGTTCGAGTTCTTCAAGAACACCACCGAGGCCAACGACGCTCAGCGCGAGGCCACCAACCTGACCGGTCCGCTGCTCGCCAACGTGGGCACCCAGATCGAGAACAAGAACCTCACCACGCCGGCGTGGGAGAAGGCGATGTCCGACTACAACAACACCTTCCGTCAGGTCGAGGTGCAGTTGGACAAGGACATCGTCGCTCAGGCCACCGACCTGCGGAACACGACGAACCGCCGGGTGTTCGTGGAGACCAGCATCCTGCTCGGGATGCTGCTGCTCGCGATCCTGTTCGCCTGGTTGGTCGCCCGCTCGATGGCCCGCTCGCTGCGTGAGCTGCGTCAGGGTGCGCTCGCCGTCGCCCAGTTCGGCCTGCCGCACGCGGTGAGCCGGCTGCGTGACCCGGCGCTCTCCGCGTCGCTCACCCCGGCACAGGTCGCCGACCAGATCGCCGAACCCCTTCCGGTACGCAGCCGGGACGAGTTCGGGCAGGTGACCGAGGCGTTCAACGCGGTCCACCTGGAAGCGGTGCGTACCGCGGCCGAGCAGGCCGCGCTGCGGGCCTCGGTCGCGACGATGTTCGTCAACCTGGCCCGCCGTTCCCAGATCCTGGTCGACCGGCTCATCGGTCACCTGGACCGCCTGGAGCGCGGCGAGGAGGACCCGGACCGTCTGGCCGAGCTGTTCCAGCTCGACCACCTGGCCACCCGAATGCGGCGTAACGACGAGAACCTCCTGGTCCTCGCGGGCGCCGACTCCACCCGTGTGCAGCGCGAGCCGGCTGCTCTGATCGACGTGCTGCGCGCCGCGCAGTCCGAGGTCGAGCACTACACCCGGATCGAGTTCGGCGTCATCGACCGGGACATCGAGGTGTCGGCGCACGCCGTCAACGACATGGTCCACCTGGTCGCCGAGCTCTTCGACAACGCGACCGCCTTCTCCCCGCCGAACTCGAGCGTTCTGGTCGAGGCTCGCCGGGCCGGTGAGAACGCGATTCTCACCGTGGAGGACCACGGCATCGGCATCAGCCGCGAGCAGCTTCGCGACCTGAACGAGCGCCTGGCCAACCCGCCGACGGTGGACGTCGCCGTCTCCCGGATGATGGGCCTGGTCGTGGTCGCCCGGCTGGCGAACCGGCACGGTGTCCGGGTCGAGCTCCGCCCGGCCGACCGCGAACGCGGCACGCTCGCCGAGGTGGGCCTGCCCAACTCCGTCCTGGCCATCGGCGGTGCCGGTCGCGTACCGACCGGTTACGACGCCCGGCCGGGTGGATACGACGCACCGCCGGCCGCGATGCCGTCCTTCGGTGAGCCGCTCGCTCTGGAGAGCGGCCGCGGCGGATACCCGGGCAACCGGCCGTACGACCCGGCGCTCAACGGCACCAACGGTTCCGTTCCGGCCTGGTCCGACCTGACCGGCGCGGCTCCGTCGAACGGTTTCGGCGGCGGCCAGTCCAACGGCTTCGGTGGTGGCGGTCAGTCCAACGGTTTCGGTGGTGGCGGTCAGTCCAACGGCTTCGGCGGCGGGACGAACGGGTTCAGCAACGGTTCCACGACCAACGGCTTCCACGGCCCGCGGAGCAACGAGCCGCTGCCGCCGCTCCCGTCCGGCCCGATCAGCTCCGGCCCGCAGGGCTTCGCCGGTCTGGACGAGCTGGCTCAGCGCCGCAACGGCAACGACTACCAGCGCCCCGACGGGGACATGAACAGCTACGGCGCGACGATTCCGCGTCAGCTCCCGGCCAACCCCGAGAGCCAGAGCCGCAGCTCGTTCATGCCGCCGGTGTCCGCTCCGCCGGCCCCGCCGGTCTCCGCTCCGCCGGTTCCGTCCGCTCCGCCGTATTCGGCGCCGCCGGCCGCTCCGACCAGCCCGACCTCGTACGCGTCGGCGCCGCCGGCCTGGCCGCCGGTCGCCGGCGACCGGGAGAACGCCACCCCGCACGTGCCGGAGAACCTCGCCGCGGCGCTCGACATGACCGCCGAGATCCCGAGGTACCGTCCGGACAACGCGGAGTCGAACCCCGAGGTGGCCCGTCCGGTCAACCCGTCCATGGCGGCGTTGCCCGCGTCGGCTCCGCCGGCGTACGACACCTACGACCCGTCGGTCGCCCCGGTGAGTGGTCCGGCCGAGGTGCACGCCACCGCGACCGCACAGATCGCGGCGGCGCAGGCTCCGGCCCGCGAGAGTGCGATGCCGTTCGCCGACGAGACCATGGAGCTGCCGATCTTCCGGGAGCTCGAGTCGGCCTGGTTCACCACGATCCCGGCCTCGAAGCCGTCCGTCGCCGGCAGCGGTGACGAAGCGGTGGTCTCGCAGCGGATCCCGACCGGCGAGCCGGTCCGGACCGCTGGGGTGCCGCAGCAGGCGGTCTCCCCGGAGGCTCGGGAGCTGGACGCGGCCACTGTCGGCGCGAACAGCTCGGCGGCCAACGCCGGTTCCTACGGCGGCGGCGCCGCTGCGGGCAACAGCCCGTGGCAGACCGCGGCCGACGAGGGCTGGCAGGCGGCCGCCAAGGCGTCCGAAGTCTCCATCGACACGACCACCACGGCGGGGCTTCCCAAGCGCACGCCGATGGCGCAACTCGTCCCCGGCGGTGTTGACCGGGGCGGTAACTCCGTCCAGCGCCGTACGCCCGAGGGGGTCCGCGGCCTGCTGTCCGCGTACCACCGGGGTGTCGCGCGCGGTCGCACCAAGGAACAATCGACCAACCCGGAGGAGACTCCGGGAGGGCAGCAGCCCTCGCAGGCTGGCAAGGAGCATGAGGCATGACATCTACGCAGGATCTCGGTTGGCTCCTCGCCAACTTTGCTGACCGCGTTCCCGGGGTCGCACACGCGATCGCGGTCTCCGCCGACGGCCTGCTCCTGGCGTCGTCGCGGGATCTTCCCCGGGACCGCGCCGACCAGCTGGCGGCGATCGCCTCCGGCCTGGTCAGCCTGACCCAGGGTGCCGCACGGTGCTTCGAGGGTGGTGCCGTCCTGCAGACGGTCGTGGAGATGGACAATGGGTTCCTGTTCCTGATGTCGATCTCCGATGGTTCCTCGTTCGCGGTGCTCGCGGCGCGTAGCTGCGACGTCGGTCAGGTGGGCTACGAGATGGCCCTGCTGGTCGACCGCGTCGGTGAGGCACTGACCCCGGCACCGCGATCCGCGGCCGGGGTGCTGGGCTGAAGGCGCAGTGAGCCGGCCCATCCGGCTACTGTCCAAAAACTTGAAAACCAATACACTTCGAGAGGCCGAGGGAGGGGTTGACGGTGACGATGCCCGAACGCGATGAGCCGACCGGTTCGCTGGTCAGGCCGTACGCCGTGACCCGTGGTCGAACCCGGCCGAAGCTTGAGATAGCGCTGGAAGCGCTGGTCGAGACAACCGTGCGCGGCCGTTCAGGAATTCGCGGCAGCCAGGGTGGAAGCGAGCATCAGTACATCGCGGCGATGTGCGACGGGGGACGAGTGCAGTCACTCGCCGAGATCGCCGCCCGCATGCAACTGCCGCTAGGTGTGGCACGAGTGATCGTCGCAGACATGGCCACTGACGGCCTGGTTGCGGTGTACGAGCCCACCTCGCTTGAAGACGAGACCGACGCGGTAGGCACGGAACTGCTGGAAAGGGTGCTGAGTGGACTTCGCAGGCTCTGACATGTCGCAACGTCCCGCTGCGGGACGCGTGACATCGGCGAAGATTGTCATCGCCGGTGGTTTCGGCGTCGGTAAGACGACGCTGGTGGGGTCGGTCTCGGAGATCACCCCGCTTACCACCGAGGCGATCATGACTTCTGCCGGTGTGGGTGTCGATGACAACCGGCAGGTACCGGGGAAGATGACCACCACGGTGGCCATGGACTTCGGCCGGATCAGCATCGACCGGGACCTGATCCTCTATCTGTTCGGAACGCCTGGCCAGACACGGTTCTGGTTCATGTGGGACGAGCTGGTCCGGGGCGCGATCGGTGCGGTCGTCATGGTGGATACGCGTCGGCTCGCCGACTGCTTCGCCGCCATTGACTTCTTCGAGCACCGTCGCCTGCCGTACCTGGTGGCGATCAACTGCTTCGATGGCATGCAGTATCACAACCCGCAGGACGTTCGGGACGCTCTGGCGATCTCGAGCGACGTGCCGGTGGTGAGCTGTGACGCCCGCAACCGCGAGTCGACGAAGAACGTCCTCATCTCGCTTGTCGAGTATGTGCTGACGATGCGTCGCACGCGTGCGGTAGCGCCCGCCTGACGAACGGTGAAAGCCCCGCTCCGCGAGTCGGAGCGGGGCTTTCGCGCGCCTTACCGCAGGCAACCCGCGCAGCGGATCAACAACCCTGCGTGATCGGGGGTCCGGGCAGGGCGGGCAGGGCAGCCAGGTCGTCGACCCGGTGCTCGGGCAGATAGGCGTCGATCCGGGACGCGTACGGCGTGGTGGCCCAGGCCTCGCAGAGCTCGCTCGAGCAGGCGCTGAGAAGCCCCAGGACGTATCCGTGGCCCCGGAGCTGATCACGGTCGCGAAGAGCCTCCGGGCGGGGCCTACGGAGCCGTTCAGCGCCCGCGCGGTGGGTGGTGACCGCTGCCATGAGCCGGTCGTTGCCGGGTTCCACGCCGCAAGCATCAAGCACCGGCGGTGAGCATGCCGCAAGCATCGAGCACCGGCGGTGCGAAAGCGTGAGGGGCCGCGACCCATCGGGTCGCGGCCCCTCACCACAGCTGGAACTCAGCGGCCGTTCGTGTTCCCGGCCCCGTTGCGGTACTCGTCGGCCGGCTGACCGTCGCGGGTGAAGTCCCACCCGCCGGCCGCCTCGCGACCCGGGCGACCGCCCATCGCGAACCCGCCGATCTCCTGACCGCGCCGCCAGCCCCGGAAATACCCGGTGGTGTGCGCCGCGATCGAGGCCGCGTCCCGGACGATCCGCAGCGGCCGCTCCTCGCGCAGCGGTGAGCCCGGCACCAGGTTGGCCTGCGGCACCCGCTTCGGCAGGCCGGCCGAGGTTTCCGCGGCGACGGCCGGGGTGGCCGCCTTCTCCGCGGCACGCCAGCCGCTGTCGTTCGGGTTGGCCCAGTCCCGGATGCCCTCGCCGGTCTCGGTGGTCGGGCCGGTGAACCAGGCGGACCTGGCCGCCGCGAAGATCAGCAGGTCACCGTCGCTGCCGTCGGCCGCGACCGGGGGTGCGGCGCTGCGGTCCAGCGCGGTCACCCGCGGCGGCAGGCTGTCGGCGCCGCGACCGCCACCGTCGACCACGCGCAGCGACGGCGGCTCACCGAGCTGGTCGAGGCCGGGCAGCTTCGCCCGTCCGCCGTTGAGCTGCGGTTCCACCAGGCGCAGTGCCGGCGGCTCCTTCGGCATGTCCTGCCACGGCGGCCTGATCCGGCCGTCCGGGCCGGGCAGCCCGGCCGAGGCGGCGGGCCGCTCCGGCAGGGTGGCCTCGTCGCCGCCGGAGTTCAGCAGCGGCCAGTTGGCCCGCGATCCCGGTTCCGGCGTCTCCTGGGCGGGACGCTGGGCCGGCATCGGCATCGGCAGGCTGAAATCGGTCGGTCCGGTGGGCGTGCCGTTCGTCGCCGCGGGCGGCGGCGGGGTGGCACGGGCCGGCCGGGCCGGGATGACCGTGCGTTGCCGCTCGGCCCTTGCCCGGTTGAGCTCGGCGTTGGCGAGCGTGGGCCGGAACGGCTCGCCCGCGTCCGCCGGGCTGCCCAACCCGCCGGCCGGCGAGATCGGGGTCCGGCCACCGGGGGAGATCGGATTCCGGGCGGCCGGGGAGATCGGGCTGCGGGCAGCGGGCGAGATCGGGCTCCGGGCGGCCGGCGACGCCGGTGCGGACGGAATCCGGCTGCCCGGCAACGGCCGGCTGCCCGGCAACGGCCGGGTGCCCGGGGTGATCGGGGTCATCCCCGGCGGGGGCGGCGGCACGGACACCGGCCGGTTGCCCGGCGAGGTGGTCCGCATCGGCAACCCGTTGGCCGCGGCCGGCGCCACCGGCGGCGGCATGATCGGGTCCGGGGCGGCCGGGGGAGCGTTCATCGGCCGCGGGGTGGCCGGTCCGTTGCCGGCCACCGAGGGTTCGGGGCGGTTCCGGCGGCCGAACCGCGACGCCAGGTCGGTGCTGGGCGTGCTCGGCAGGGCAGCCGGTTCGACGGCCCGGCGGGAGGAGCGGCGCCCGACGTTCGACTCGGTGGCCGGGCTGGAGGCCCGGGCGGTGAGCGTGCCGACCAGGGCGGCGCACGCCGCGTCGCAGGTGCGGATCGCGGCGATGGCCTGGCGGACCGTCTCGGCGGCGGCCGGCGCCAGTGACTTGTTGATCCCGCCCCGGCGCGGGGACTCGCTGATCGCCACCTGCAGTGCGGTGACGGCGGAGATCACCTGGTCCTCGGTGCCGGCTCCGGTGCGAGCGAGGGTGTGCGCGACGTCCTGCGCGGCCTGCGCCGGGTCGCCGCCGCGGCCGGTCAGCCGGCCCGGCTCGGGAACCGCCTCGAGCACGGCCATGGCGAGCGGGTGCGACGGATCCGGGTACGCCCGCAGGGCGGCCGGGTACAGCTCGC
The DNA here is from genome assembly GCF_016862315.1 of Actinoplanes palleronii. GTDB lineage: Bacteria > Actinomycetota > Actinomycetes > Mycobacteriales > Micromonosporaceae > Actinoplanes > Actinoplanes palleronii. The sequence goes on from NZ_BOMS01000173.1 coordinate 9,910, forward strand.
GGAGCACCTCGCGGAGCGCGACCGAGGCCGCGTTCCGCCCGACCAGCATGGCCACGTGCGCGGCCAGGATCGGCTTGTAGCTGACCAGCTCACGCGGCGCGGGCAGGGTGACCGCGGCGATCGCGCCGGCCTGGAGAGCACGGGCCAGCCCGACCGCGCGGCGTGCCGCGGCCGGGGCGGCCATCTCCTCCGGGGAGTCGTCGTCCGAGAAGCGCTCGGCGAAATCGTCCGCGTCGTCGTCATCGATCACGACGAGCGGCCGGCCGGCGGCGGTGAGCAGCGAGGTGACGACGTGGTCGTCACTGTCCGCGGCGACCGCCGCGTCGCTGAATCCGGTCGTGCGTTCCACGAGCAGCGTTCCCAGCAGGGCGTACCCGCTCGGGTCGTCGCTGATCTCGTGGACGCCGAGCAACCGGCCTGCGTCATCCACCACGGCGATGGTCAGGGGCGCGGCCGAAGCCGTACGCACCCCGTCATCAGCCGACGCCAGACCGCAGTACACGCGCACGAGCGCCACGGCGTCCTCCTCCCCGGGACTGCTTCTCTGTGGCCAAGGACTGATTTTCCCTGGTAATCGGTCAGTCACGCCAGTCCACAGCGGCGGAGATCTTGCTGATCACCGAGCGCCAGCCGAGACTTGCCTGCTGTGCACCGATCTTCTTCAGCCGCCGACGGCCGAAGAAACCACCCATACCACCGTTTTCCGCGGCACGGAGGGAATCGTCGAGGTCATCGAGCGGGGAACCGGGCGACAGTGCCAGGATCACCGGCTTCAGCCGGAGTGCGTACCCGAGGTCCCGGGCCACCTCTCCGGCGGCGATGAGCAGCGGCAGATCCCACGTGTCGTGACCGCCGCGCAGGTTCTCCACCACGAGGTCGAGCTCGTAGCGTTCCTCCGGCAGCGGGTCGATGTCGCTCGACTCTACCCGCTCCGCCAGGTCACCCCAGGTGTCCAATTGTGCGAGATCGTGCGGAGCACCCGAACGAATGAAGGACACCAGCGCTTCGGCGTTCTTGAAGGCGAGCAACCGGCCCTTGTGGCTGAGGAACATGGGCACTACTTCGTCGTCCGGCTGGGCGTTCGCGTCCTCCGGCTCGTCCTCGAAGTCGGCCGGATCGGGTTCGCCGTCCGCCGGCTTCTCGCCATCGGCCTTGCCGGTGGACGTGTCGCCGGCCTTGTCATCGGTCTTGTCGTCCTCGGCGAGCAGCGCCTGGAACTCCTCGTCGACGATGACTTCTTCCTCGTCGTCGTCCTGGACGACGGCGGCCCGCTTGCGCGCCTCGAACGGGTCGTCCTCGTCGACCTCGATCTCGGTCGGGGTCAGCTCGGCGACTGTCCGGTATGCCCGGAGGGTCAGCCCCACGCCGCCCGGGAGTGCGATCTCCACCGGCTCGACACGGGCCTGCTCCCAGAGCTCACGCCCGTTGAGTCCTTCCGGCGAGGACTGCTCGGCCACCGGCGCGGACGCCTCGGGCTCGTCGGACTGGCTGGTCACGGTTGACCTCCGGGTTGATCTGAGGTGGGACGGACGGGTGACTACGGGCACATACCCTAGTCCGCAACGCTGTGTGACAGCGGCCCCGTCCCCTCCACTTCCTCCGCGCGTCGGTGATAAACCCTCAATAACCCTTCGGGTGCCAGACGGTCTTCGTCTCCAGCAGCGCCGTCATCGGCTTCAGCCCCGGGTCGGCGGACAGGTCGATCCCACCGTCCGGCGGGCGGATCACCCGCTTCAGCGTGCCGGCCGCGGCCCGTTCCAGCTCGGCCGCCAGCTCGGCGTGCTCCACCCCGGTCAGGTCCAGAGCGTTCACGTCGGCGTGCGCGGCCAGCCAGGGCGCGGTCTCGGCGTACCGGCCGGTGAGGATGTTCACCACGCCGCCCGGCACGTCCGAGGTGGCCAGCACCTCGGCCAGGGTGATCGCGATCTGCGGGTCGGCGGCCAGCACCACCGTGGTGTTGCCGGTGACCACCGCCGGGGCGATCACGCTGACCAGGCCGAGCAGGCCGGCCGGGGCGACCACCGCGACCACGCCGGTCGGCTCGGGCGCGGAGATGTTGAAGAACGGCCCGGCGACCGGGTTGGCCCCGCCGGCCACCTGGGCGATCTTGTCGGACCAGCCCGCGTACCAGACCCAGCGGTCGACCGCGGCGTCCAGCTCGCCGGCCGGGACGCCGAGCGCGGTGAACTCGGCGCGCCGGGCCTCCACCATCTCGGCCACCCGGTACAGCACCTGGCCACGGTTGTACGCGGTGGCGCCGGCCCAGCCGGACTGCGCCGCCCGGGCCGCGACCACCGCGTCCCGGGCGTCCTTGCGCGAGGCGAGGGCCACGTTGTCGCCGTCCACCAGGTAGGTCCGTCCTGATTCGCTGCGCGGGAACTTGCCGCCGATGTAGAGCTTGTAGGTCTTCCGTACGGTAAGCCGCGCGTTCTCCGCGACGGCGACCGCCTTCGATGACTTAGGCAAGGTACGCCTCCAGGCCGTGCCGGCCGCCCTCGCGGCCGTAGCCGGACTCCTTGTAACCGCCGAACGGCGACGCCGGGTCGAATTTGTTGAACGTGTTGGCCCAGACCACCCCGGCCCGGAGCTTGTCGGCCACGGCCAGGATCCGCGAGCCCTTCTCCGACCAGATCCCGGCGGACAGCCCGTACGGGGTGTTGTTCGCCTTCTCCACGGCCTCGGCCGGGGTACGGAAGGTGAGCACCGAGAGCACCGGCCCGAAGATCTCCTCGCGGGCGATCCGGTGGGCCTGGGTGACGCCGGTGAAGATGGTCGGCGCGAACCAGAAGCCCCGCTCCGGCAACTGACAGGCCGGCGACCAGCGCTCGGCGCCCTCGGCCGCGCCGATCTCGGAGAGCTCGGTGATCCGGGCCAGTTGCGCGGCCGAGTTGATCGCCCCGATGTCGGTGTTCTTGTCCAGCGGGTCGCCGACCCGCAGCGTGTCCATCCGGCGCTTGAGCGAGGCGAGCAGCTCCTCGGCGATGTTCTCCTGGACCAGCAGGCGCGACCCGGCGCAGCAGACGTGCCCCTGGTTGAAGAAGATCCCGTTGACGATGCCCTCGACCGCCTGGTCGAGCGGCGCGTCGTCGAAGACGATGTTCGCGGCCTTGCCGCCCAGCTCCAGGGTGAGCCGCTTGCCGGTGCCGGCCACCGTCCGGGCGATCTCCCGGCCCACCTCGGTGGAGCCGGTGAACGCGACCTTGTCGACGTCCGGGTGGGCGACCAGGTAGGCGCCGGTGTCACCGGCCCCGGTGACGATGTTGACCACGCCCGGTGGCAGTTCGGCCTGCCGGCAGACGTCCGCGAAGAACAGCGCGGACAGCGGGGTGGTCTCGGCCGGCTTGAGCACCACGGTGTTGCCGGTGGCCAGTGCGGGCGCGACCTTCCAGGCCAGCATCAGCAGCGGGAAGTTCCACGGGATGACCTGGGCGGCCACGCCGATCGGCTTCGGGTCCGGGCCGAACCCGGCGTACGGCAGCTTGTCGGCCCAGCCCGCGTAGTAGAAGAAGTGCGCGGCGACCAGCGGCAGGTCGACGTCCCGCGACTCCTTGATCGGCTTGCCGTTGTCCAGCGACTCCAGCACGGCCAGCTCGCGGGAGCGCTCCTGGATGATCCGGGCGATCCGGAACAGGTACTTGGCGCGCTCCGCGCCGGGCAGCGCGGACCAGGCGCCGTAGGCGTGCCGGGCGGCGGCGACCGCGCGGTCCACGTCCTCCGGGCCGGCCGTGGCGACCTCGGCGAGGACCTCCTCGGTGGCCGGGTTGACGGTCTTGAAGGTGGCGCCGTCCTTGGCGGCCTCGAAGGCGCCGTCGATGAAGAGCCCGTAGGAGGAGTCCAGCTCGACGACCGAGCGGGACTCGGGTGCGGGTGCGTACTCGAACATGGGTCCCTCAGTCCAGGGTGAAGTAGTCGGGACCGGAGTAGTGGCCGGTGGTGAGCTTGGTGCGCTGCATCAGCAGGTCGTTGAGCAGCGAGGAGGCGCCGAACCGGAACCAGGCCGGGTCCAGCCAGTCGTCGCCGGCCGTCTCGTTGATCAGCACCAGGTACTTGATGGCGTCCTTGGTGTTCTTGATCCCGCCGGCCGGTTTCACGCCGATCTGCCGGCCGTGCCGCTCCCGGAAGTCGCGCACCGCCTCCAGCATCACCAGCGTGATCGGCAGCGTCGCGTTCACCGCGACCTTGCCGGTGGACGTCTTGATGAAGTCGGCGCCGGCCAGCATCGCCAGCCAGGAGGCGCGCCGGACGTTGTCGTACGTCGCGAGCTCGCCGGTCTCCAGGATCACCTTGAGATGGGCACTCCCGCACGCCTGTTTGACCGCGACGATCTCCTCGAAGACCCGGGTGTAGTCGCCGGCCAGGAACGCGCCGCGGCTGATCACCATGTCGATCTCGTCGGCCCCGGCCTCCACCGCCGCCCGGGTGTCGGCCAGCCGCACCTCGAGCGGCGCCTGGCCGGACGGGAACGCGGTGGCGACGCTGGCCAGGTGTACGCCGGAGCCGGCCAGCGCGGCGTGGGCCACGCCGGCCATCGCCGGATAGACGCAGATCGCGGCGACCGGGGGACAGCTCGGATCGCCGGGATCGGGATGCCGGCCCTTGGCGCACAGTGCGCGCACCTTGCCGGGTGTGTCGGCGCCTTCCAGGGTGGTCAGATCGACCATCCGGATCGCCAGATCGATGGCCTTGGCCTTGCTTCCGGCCTTCACCGATCGGGTGCCGAGCGCGGCAGCTCTCGCCTCGACACCCACCTTGTCGACCCCGGGGAGGCCGTGCAAGAACGAGCGGAGGTCGGACAGCCCGATGGGCGCTGTCACAGTCATGAAAACGATTCTATGCGACCCCAGGACAGTTGATCTTGAATGAACGGTAGGTTGAGCCCCGTGGACGTCCTAGTCGTAGATCACCCGTTGGCGCAGACCCGGCTCACCGCGATGCGCCGGACCGAGACCGAGTCCGGTGTCTTCCGCGCCTCCCTGCACGAGCTCACCACGATGGTGGTCTATGAGGCGGCCCGGCTCTTCGCGGTCGAGAAGTTCCCGATCCAGACCCCCGTCGCGCAGACCGAGGGCACCCGGCTGGCCAACCCGCCGCTGATCGTGCCGGTGCTGCGGGCCGGGCTGGGCATGGCCGACGCCGCGCTCGGCCTGCTGCCCGAGTCGTCGATGGGCTTCGTCGGGCTGGCCCGCGACGAGGTGACCCATGAGCCCCGGGCGTACATGGAGTCGCTCCCGGCCGACCTTGCCGGTCAGCCGGTGCTGGTCCTCGACCCGATGCTGGCCACCGGCGGCTCGCTGATCCACTGCTGCGAGCTGCTCGCCGACCGCGGCTGCACCGACATCATCATCTGCTGCGTGCTGGCCGCCCCGGAGGGCGTGCAGCGGCTGAAGGACTCCGGCCTGCCGGTGCGCCTGATCACCGCGTCGATCGACGAGGGGCTCAACGAGAAGGCGTACATCGTCCCGGGTCTCGGCGACGCCGGCGACCGCCAGTTCGGCGGCATGCGCCGCTTCTGACCGCGGTCCTCCTCCAGGCGCGCCCGGCGCAGGCCGGGCGCACCCCGCAAAATCACCTTCAGCTGGTGTACGACCAGGACTGCGCCTTGCCGTCCCGGAACGGCATCACCCCGTGGAACACCGTGGGGGAGTCGGCGAAGACCAGCGGCAGGAAGTGCCGGTCCGACTCCCACATCGGCAGTGTCCCGCCGAGCAGATCGGCCCGCTCCACCCAGTGCAGCGACCCCTCGTCGTTGCCGGTCTTCGGTGTCCCCGTCCAGGTGGGGATCCGGAAGATGAATCCGAACCAGTTCTCCCCGCCGCGGCCGAATCCCGGCCAGGAGATGGTCCCGGCGAAATCGAGCGGCCCGCACTCCAGTCCGGACTCCTCGGCGATCTCCCGGCGCATCCCGGACGACACGTCCTCGTCCGGTTCGAGTTTTCCGCCGAGCCCGTTGTAGTAGCCGAAGTGAATGTCATCCGGCCGGGTGTCCCGGCGGATCATCAATACCCGCGCGGAATCGGGTGACATGACATATCCGAGCGTGGCGAGTACGGCCCGCATGCGCGTCTCCTGTCGACGTCGAAATGGACGCCGCGCAGGGTAATCGGAAAGTCCCGTTTCGTGGGGTAATGTGAGCCGCGCCACCCGAAGGTAACGGTAGGTGGTCGCCCTGTCACTGACGCTTTCTGTAGAGGAATGGCTATGGCAGCCACCATCCCCCCGGCCCATCCGGTGATCGGCGCGGACGAGATCGCCGCCGCGGTCCGGGTGCTCAGCAGCGGCCTGGTCGTGCAGGGCCCGGAAGTCGCCGCGTTCGAGGACGAGTTCTCCGCCCTGGTGGCCGGCCGGCACTGTGTCGCGGTCAACTCGGGCACCTCCGCGCTGCAGCTGACCCTGCTGGCACTCGGCCTGAAGCCCGGCGACGAGGTGATCGTGCCGTCGTTCTCGTTCGCCGCGACCGCCAACGCGGTCCGGCTGGCCGGTGGCACGCCGGTCTTCGCCGACATCGAACCCGGCTCGTTCTGCCTCGACCCGGACGCGGTGGCCGCGGCGATCACGCCGCGCACGGTCGCGGTCATGCCGGTGCACCTGTACGGCCACCCGGCCGCGATGGACCGGCTCATGCCGCTGGCCACCCGGCACGGCCTGGCCGTGGTGGAGGACGCCGCCCAGGCGCACGCCGCCGCGCTGCACGGCACCCCGGTCGGCGCGTTCGGGGTGGCCGGCTGCTTCAGCTTCTACCCGACGAAGAACATGCACGCCCTCGAAGGCGGGATGATCACCACTGCCGACCCGGAGTTCGCCCGGCAGCTGCGCCTGCTGCGCAACCAGGGGATGGAGCAGCGCTACCAGAACGAGATCGTCGGCGCGAACATGCGGCTCACCGACGTGGCCGCGGCGATCGGGCGGGTGCAGCTGGCCAAGCTCGGCGGGTGGACCGGGCAGCGCCGGGCGAACGCGGCCCACTTCGACGCGCACCTGACCGGGGTGCGGCTGCCGCCGGTCGCGGACGGCGCGCGGCACGTCTACCACCAGTACACCGTGCGGGTGGAGGGGAACCGGGAGGCGTTCCAGGCGGCGCTGACCGACCAGGGGGTGGGCAACGCGGTGTACTACCCGACGCCGATCCACCGGCTGCGCCCGTTCGCACAGGACCGCGGCGTCCACCTGCCGGAGACCGACCGGGCCGCCGCCGAGGTGGTGTCGCTGCCGGTCTACCCGACGCTGACCGCCGCCGAGCTGGACCGGATCGTCGAGGCGGTACAGGCGGCCGTGGTGCCGGCATGAGCGCGCTGCGCGCCGGCCTGATCGGGTACGGCGCGATGGGCCGCAACCACGCCCGGGTGCTGCACGCGCTGGACGGCGTCGAGCTGGCCGGCGTGCTCGACCCGGCGCCCGGCCTGGTCGGCCCGTACGGCGTGCCGGTCGTCACCGGCCTGGACGAGCTGCTCGCCCTCGGCGTCGACTACGCGGTGCTGGCCTCGCCGACCGGCCTGCACGAGGAGATCGGCCTGCGGCTCGCCGAGGCCGGTGTGCACACGATGATCGAGAAGCCGCTGGCCCCGTCGGTCGCCGCGGCGCAGAACCTGGTCGACGCGTTCGCCCGGCGCGACCTGATCGGCGCGGTCGGGCACATCGAGCGGTACAACCCGGCCCTGCAGAGCCTGCGGACCCGGCTGGAGGCCGGCGAGCTGGGCGAGATCTACCAGGTGGTGACCCGGCGGCAGGGCCCGTTCCCGGGCCGGATCGCCGACGTCGGCGTGGTGATGGACCTGGCCACCCACGACATCGACCTGACCGCCTGGGTGACCGGCCGGCAGTACCTGCGGGTGGCGGCGCACACCACGGCCCGCAGCGGGCGCCCGCACGAGGACATGGTCTCCGCGGTGGCCGGGCTGGAGGGCGGGCTGATGGCGAACCACGTGGTGAACTGGCTCAGCCCGTTCAAGGAGCGGTCCACCGTGATCACCGGCGAGCGGGGCAGTTTCGTCGCCGACACGCTGCACGCCGATCTGACGTTCTACGCCAACGGCGCGATCGGCACCGAATGGGAGGCGCTCCGCAATTTCCGGGGCGTCGCCGAGGGCGACATGATCCGGTACGCCATTCCGAGACGCGAGCCGTTGCTGGTCGAGCACGAACGATTCCGGGACGCGGTGAACGGCGGCGTGAATGACACGGTCACGCTGATCCAGGCATTGCGCACCGTCGAGGTGGCCGACGCGGTGCTGCGATCGGCCCGCGAAGGCGGCACCGTGGACGTACCCGAGGCATTTGTCACCGCGCCCCGGAATCTTCCGGAAGCGCACAGCGGTCGTGCGCAGTCGCCTCGGGAATGGTTCTCGGACCGTTCGTCCCGGACGTTCGTCCCCTAGCCGTGGACGAGCGGGTCCCGGACGTGACGGTCATCGTCGCGGTCTACAACACGATGCCGTATCTCACCGACTGCCTGGCGTCGGTCTTCGCGCAGACCATCGGGGCGGACCGGCTGCAGGTGATCGCGATCGACGACGGCTCCACCGACGGCGGCGGCGCCGAGCTGGACGCCTGGGCGGCCCGGTTCCCGGCCACCCTGACCGTGCTGCGCCAGCCGAACTCGGGCGGCCCGGCCGGACCGAGCAACCGCGGCCTGGAGTACGCCACCGGGCGGTACGTGTTCTTCCTCGGCGCCGACGACCGGTTCGGCCCGGAGGCGCTGGCCCGCCTGGTCGCCGCGGCCGACGAGACGCAGGCCGACGTGGTGCTCGGCCGGATGGTCGGCGGCGGCGGCCGGCGGGTCGACCAGTCGGTGTTCGCCGGCGGCGACCGCGACGACCTCACCCTGGCCGGCTCGCCGCTGGCCTGGGCGCTCTCCAACACCAAGCTGTTCCGCCGCGCGCTGCTCGAGGAGCACCGGATCCGGTTCCCGGAGGAGATGACCTCCTGCTCGGACCAGCCGTTCACGATCCGGGCGGTGCTCGCCGCCCGGCGGGTCGCGGTCCGCACCGGGTACGACTTCTACCACGCGATCCGCCGCACCGACTCCAGCAACATCACCTTCCGGACGCCGGTGACCCGGCTGCTGCACGACACCGAGCAGCTGATGGCGCTGGCCACCGGCCTGGTCACCGACCCGCAGGCCCGGCACAACGTGCTGGTCCGGCACTTCTCCTGGGAGGTCGGCAAGCTGCTCGGCGAGCGGTTCCTGGCCGCCGCGCCGGACGAGCGGCTGGCCGTCCAGCAGGGTGTCGGGCGGCTGGCCGGGGCGTACCTCACCGAGGCGGTCAGGCGGGCGCTGCCGGTCCGGCACCGGGCGGCGATCGGGGTGGCCGAGCGCGGCACCCCGGACGACCTGCTCGCGCTGGCCCGGCACTACGCCGAGCACCGGCTGAGCCCGGCGGTGGCCGACCGGGACCGTTACTACGTGGCCTTCCCCGGCTTCCGGGCCGCGGGCCGGGACTTCCCGGACGCGTGGTTCGACGTCACCGCCGAGGCCGTCAAGATCGATCAGCAGGACGGCCCGGCGTCGGTCCGGTGGGGCCGGGACGCGGCCGGGCGGGCCGCGCTGCTGCTGAGCTGGCCCACCCGGATCCCGTCGCAGGAGGGCGAGACCGCGCCGGTGGTCCGGGTCCGGCGCGGGCCGAGCGTGCCGGTCGCGCTGGACCGGGCGGCGGCGGCCGCCGCGATCCCGGTCGACGACCTGGTGCGCGGCGAGTCGCACCGCCGGTTCCGGGACATCACGTTCGCCCGCCGCGCCGGCGGCCACTCGGCGCGCTACCCGGTGACCGCGGCGGACGTGTCCGGTGCCGGTCGGCGGCTGCACCGGATCGGCGCGAGCCTCTACCTGGTCAACGCGGCCCGCGGCGCGGACGGCCAGGTCGGCGTCGAGGTCCGCCCGATCACGGTGCGCCGGATCGCCGCGCGGCTGCGCCGGACGCTCAGCGGCCGCTGACCGGGCCCGGGTCGCCCAGGATCAGCTCGTCGTACTGCCCGGCGGTCACCGACCAGTCCCAGGCGGCGAGCGCGTGCGCGGCGGCGGCCGCCCCGGCCGCCCGCCAGATCGGCTCGGTCGCGGTCTCCGCCAGGATCCGCCGGACCGCCGCGTCCGGGTCGTCCACCACCCAGCCGGCCGGGAAGATGCTGCCCGCGCCGGCCCGCTGACCGGCGAAGAACGGCCAGTTCCGGACGACCGGCACGGCACCGCTGGCGGCGCCCTCGACCAGGCCGAGGTGGAAGCTCTCCCGTACCGAGCTGCTCAGGATGACGCCGACGCCGGCCAGCGCGCCCGGCACGTCGTCGGTCTGCCCGGCCCGGTGCAGCGCCCCGCGGCCCTCCAGGTCGGCGACGTCGGCGGCGTACCGCTGGTGGTAGGCGGCCGCGACCGGGTTCGGCCCGGCGTCCAGCTCCTTGCCGATCAGCACCAGGTGGTACCGCTCGTCGTGCCGGCGCAGCTCGCGCAGCACCCGGAAGGCCCAGCGCGGGTCCTTGGCGATCGCGCTCACCCCGACCAGGCCGAGCGCGAACCGGGCGTCCGGCGGTTTCGGCAGGCGGTAGCGGTCCAGCCGGACCGCGTTGGTGACCACCGGGGTGCGCGGTGCGCCGGGCTGCCGCAGCCGGGGGACCACCGCGGTGGCGAACTCGCGCAGCGGCTCGGAGACGAACACCAGGTCGTCGACCCGGGACAGGTCCAGCAGGTGCGGGAAGACGGTGAACGCCTCGTAGCTGTGCAGCCGGACGATCACCCGGGCGGTGCCGGGGTCGAGGGTGGCCAGCATCGCGGCGTGGCCCAGGCACCAGTCCACCACGACCGTGTCGGCCCAGGCCAGGTCCGCGGCGAACACGTCGCGCAGCGCGTCGCCGTAGTCCGGGGCGCCGCCGAGCTGGTGCCGGATCAGCCGGCCGGTCTGTTTGGTGAGCAGCGCGGCGCCGTCGTCCGCGGTGAGCTCCAGGTGCCGGACCTCGACGTCCGGGCGGGCCCGGTACCGGGCCATGATCTCGGTGAGGAAGTAGACGTTGGTGTGTGTCAGGAAGAGCAGCCGCCGGGGCCGTCCGGGCGGCGGGGCCGCCGCCGGGACGCGACGCCCGCGCGGCGCCGCGAGGGCCCGTCCGGTCGCGCTGGTGTGCAGGCCGGCGAGATATCCGTACGGATCCCGCGCGCTCGGCGACCCCAGCGAGTCGAAGTGCACCGCCCGGTTGAACAGCAGCGGGATCACCTTGGCGAAGCGCCGGGTGGTCTCGGCCAGGTCGTCCCGGGCCAGCGCCGCGTCGGCCAGGGCGAGCTGTGCCGCGGCCGCCTCGCGCAGGAACACCGGGATCCGCCCGGCGGCGAACTCGGCGTGTGCCGCGGCCTCCAGGTGGTCGGCGCCGGCCCCGGTGTCCCGGGTGTGCCGCGCGGCGACCGCCCGGACCGCGCCGGCCTCGGCCGGCAGGCTCAGCTCCAGCAGCCGCCCGGCGACCCGTTCGGTCCAGCGGATCCGGCGCTCGTCACCCAGCAGCGGGGCGCCGAGCAGCAGCCGCCAGGCGCGGCGTCCGCGGGGATCGCGCAGCACCCGCCGGCCGGCGCCCTTGCGGGCCACCCGCTCCAGCAGCCGTCCGGCCCGTTCGCCGAGCGCCTCGGCGGCCACCGCCGGCGACGGGCCGGCCCGCAGCACCCGCCGCAGCCGGTGCCGGCCCGGTGCGGCGGCCCGCTCGGCGACCGCCCGCAGCGCCGGGGTCAGCCCGTTCACCGCGTGCGCGGCCCGGTTGCGCCGGGCGAACTGCCACACCGTGTGCACCGCGTGCGGGTCCAGCGCGACCAGCACGTCGGCCGTGCGGGCCAGCGCGCCCAGGACCGGGTCGTGCCGGGCGCGCAGCCAGAGCTTGCGGCCCTTCACCGCGCCGGCGTGCTCCCGCTTGTCCGGTCCGGGCAGCTTCGCGGCGGTCCGGACACCGTGCACCGCGGCCGCGCCGTCCGCCAGGGTGACCTTCCCGGCCGCCGCGCCGGTCGCCAGGGTGACCCGGGCGCCGGCCGCCGCCAGCTGGCGCAGCGCGTCGGCGAGCACACCCGGCCGGCCGGGGACGCCGGTGCTGACGATCAGGACCCGGGTCACGTGACGGCGCCGGTGACGCGCCGGATCGCCGGGTCGAGCTGGGCGGCCCGGGCGAACCGGGTGGCACCCGCCCGGGTCGCGGCGCGCTGCTCCGGGGTGGCGGTCACGGCCAGCCGTGCGGCGGTCCGGAACGACGTGGCCAGCCGGTCGGCGTCCGCGCCGACCGCGCCGGTCCACAGCGGGCTGCCGGCCAGCACGTCCGAGGCGTCGTGCTCGACCTCGTGCGCGGAGACCACCGGCAGGCCGCTGGCGTACGCCTCGTAGACCTTCCCGGAGGTCATGTACCGCCCGCCGGTGACGATGAAGACCAGCGCGTCCCAGCCGCCGTAGACCGCGGCCACCCCGGCCTTCGGCACCGGCCCGCCGAAGCGCACACCGTCGCCCGCGGCGGCCCGCAGCATCTCCGCGTACGCGTTGTCCTCCCGCGCCGCGCCGGCCCCGATGTGCCCGCGCAGCTCGAAGGTGGCGTTGCCGAGCAGCGGGTCGGCGGCCCGCGCCGTACGCCACCCGGCCAGCACCGCGGCCAGCAACGGCACCGGGAACGTGATCGTGCCCAGGTAGCCGAACCGCAGCCCGGCCACCGGGTCCGGGGTGCGCGCGCCGGTCGGCACGCTGTCGTCGTCGTAGCCGTTGCGGACCACGTGCACCCGGCCGGCGATCGCCGGGTGGCGCTCCCGGTAGTGCCGCGCGATCGGGTCGTTCACCGTCCACACCTCCAGCGCCGCGCCGAGCACCCGGCTCTCCCAGCGGCCGGCGATCGAGCCGGGCGGGAACGCCTCCACGCCGTTGACCACGTCGATCGACCAGCCGTCCCGGAAGTCCACCACGTACGGCACCCGGTGCTTCTCCCAGAGCGCCCAGGTCGGCGCGAGGGTCACGTACGGCGCGCACGTGGTGACCAGCAGGTCGGCCGGGTCCGACGAGTGCAGCCGGAGCACCGCCTCGGTCAGCGCCGGCGCCCAGCCGCCGAACGACGGCTCGGGGAACGTGGTCAGGTGCTCGTGCCGGGCCCGGGTCGCCCAGGCGGCCGGGTCCAGCGACCGGGCCCGGGAGAAGTGCCGGACCTCGGTGTCCAGCTCGGCGCGCTCCAGCGGCACCTCGACGATCCGGATCGCCGGGTGCACGCCGGCCGACAGGCTGTGGTCGAGGCCGAACTCGCGTTCCCAGGACTCCCGGCGGATGGTCAGCACGGTGACGTCCCAGCCCTGTGCGTACAGCCGGTTGGCGGTCTCGCGCATCCGGTACGCCGAACTCTTCGCGGCGGGCGGGAAGCCGATCGCCAGGTAGACGGCGTGCGGGCGGCCCCGGTCCGGGCGGCGCCGGGGACCGGTCACCCGGGACCAGCGCCGGCCGATCGAGCGGTGCGGACGTGTCATGTCGTATTTGGCCCTCAGGAGTGTCAGCCGCGGCCTGTTGCCCGGAGAGTGCCCAATTGGGCGGTTACCTTGGCATCGCAGCATACGTTTTGCGGGCCTCCCGCAGCCCCGTTTCGGGATCACCCCGGCGGAGGTTTTTCCAGGAAGAGGGCGTCATGGGTTCGGACGAGGCCGCGCCGGCCGGGCGGCGGATCGTGATGCTTGTCGACAACGGCGTCAACGGCGACTCGCGGGTGCAGAAGCAGGCCCGGTCGGCAGCCGAGGCCGGTTTCGACGTGACGCTGCTGGGCCGTTCGCCGGACGGCAAGGAGCACACCTGGACGCTCGGCCCGGCCCGGGTCCGGCTGCTCCCGATGCCCACGCCGCTGCACAAACGGCCGCACGAGTTCCGCCGGCACTGGGTGGTGGCGCCGCTGGCGTACCCGCCGACCGGGGTGGGCGCCCAGCGCCACCAGGCGATCAAGGCGTGGAAGGCCGACCTCCAGGTCCGCCGGGCGATGGGCGCGCAGGGCGTGGACGCCGCGCTGCTGCGCGCCGAGTCGCTGGCCGCCCGGGCCACCGGCCGGTGGGTGTCGCTGCGCCGGGCACAGGGCGTCCGGTCGCGGGCCGCGCGCAAGCGCCTGGACACCCCGGTGGACCGGTTCTACACCTGGTTCTGGCAGGCCAGCCTCGGTGACCGGTCGTGGCGGCGGATCGAGCCGGGGCTGTGGGACTGGGAGCTGGCGTACGGCAAGGTGATCGACCGGCTGGAGCCGGAGCTGATCCACGCCAACGACTTCCGGATGCTCGGTGTCGGTGCCCGCGCCAAGATCCGGGCGCAGTCCCGGGGCCGGAGCGTCAAGCTGGTCTGGGACGCGCACGAGTTCCTGCCCGGGGTGCGCCCGTGGACCGACCACGCCCGCTGGCGGCTCGGCCACATGGCACACGAGCGGGAGTACGCGCCGTACGCCGACGCGGTCACCACGGTCTCCGACGACCTGGCCGGCCTGCTCCAGCAGGCGCACCGGCTGCCGGAGCGACCGCGGGTGATGCTGAACGCGCCGGCCGCCGACCCCGATCACGACCCCGGGGACGGCCCGGTGCCGGGCGCGGACCTGCGCGCGATGTGCGAGCTCGGCCCGGAGACCCCGCTGGTGGTCTACAGCGGCGCGGCCGCACCGCAGCGCGGCCTCGACGTCATGGTCGACGCACTCCCGCGGCAGCCCGGCGTGCACGTCGCGCTGGTCACCAACAACCACCACGGCGCGTACCTGACCGGGCTGATGGCCAGGGCCGAGCAGCTCGGCGTCCGGGACCGGGTGCACCTGCTCGCCTACGTGCCGCACTGGCAGGTGGTGCCGATGCTGTCCGGCGCCGACGCCGGGGTGATCCCGATCCACCACTGGCCGAACCACGAGATCGCGCTGATCACCAAGTTCTTCGAGTACTCGCACGCCCGGCTGCCGCTGGTGGTCAGCGACGTCCGGACGATGGCCGCGACGGTGCGCGAGACCGGTCAGGGCGAGGTGTTCACCGCCGAGGACCTGGACGACTACGTCCGGGCGGTGACCCGGGTACTGGCCGACCCGGCGCGCTACCGGGCCGCCTACGACAAACCCGGCCGGCTCGACACCTGGACCTGGGACGCCCAGGCCGAGGTGCTCGTCGACGTGTACCGGGGCCTGCTGGAGAGGAACGCGAAGTGAAGATCTGTGTCGTCGGCCTGGGGAAGATCGGGCTGCCGCTCGCCGTCCAGTTCGCCGCGAAGGGCCACACCGTGCTCGGCGCGGACGTCGCCGAGCCGACCGTGCGGACCGTGAACGAGGGCCAGGTGCCGTTCCCCGGCGAGGCCGACCTGGACGTCAAACTGAAGGAGGCGGTCAGCGCCGGGCTGCTCACCGCGACCACCGGCACCGCGGCCGCGGTGGCCGCGTCCGAGGTGGTCGTGGTGGTGGTGCCGCTGTTCGTGGACGGCGACGGCGTGCCGGACTTCGGCTGGATGGAGTCGGCGACCCGGGACATCGCCCGCGGGCTGCGCCCCGGCACGCTGGTCAGCTACGAGACCACGCTGCCGGTCGGCACCACCCGGGACCGCTGGGCGCCGCTGCTGCGGGACGGTTCCGGGCTGGTCGCCGGCGAGGACTTCGACCTGGTCTTCAGCCCGGAACGGGTGCTCACCGGCCGGGTCTTCGCCGACCTGCGCAAATATCCGAAGCTGGTGGGCGGGGTGACCGCCGCCTCGGCCGCCCGGGGGGTCGCCTTCTACCAGGCGGTGCTGGACTTCGACGAGCGCGCCGACCTGGCCCGGCCCAACGGGGTGTGGGACCTGGGCAGCGCCGAGGCGGCCGAGCTGGCGAAGCTGGCCGAGACCACGTACCGGGACGTCAACATCGGGCTGGCCAACCAGTTCGCCCGGTACGCCGACACGCTCGGCATCGACGTGGACGTGGTGATCGACGCCTGCAACACCCAGCCGTACAGCCACATCCACCGGCCGGGCATCGCGGTCGGCGGGCACTGCATCCCGGTCTACCCGCGGCTCTACCTGTGGAACGACCCGGACGCCACGGTGGTCCGGTCGGCCCGGGAGGCGAACGCGGCGATGCCGGCGTACGCGGTCGACCTGCTCGCCGCGGCGCTCGGTGACCTGACCGGGCGGGTGGTGCTGGTGCTCGGCGCGGCGTACCGGGGCGGGGTGAAGGAGACCGCGTTCTCCGGGGTCTTCCCGGTGGTGGCCGAGCTGCGCCGGCGCGGTGCCGTGCCGTACGTGAGTGATCCGATGTTCAGCGACGCCGAGCTGACCGCACTGGGTCTGCCGGCCTGGGCCGGCGGCCCGGCCGACGCGGCGATCGTGCAGGCCGACCACGCCGAGTACCGCGGGCTCACCCCCGAGGCGCTGCCCGGCGTCCGGGTGCTGGTGGACGGGCGGCGGGTCACCGACCCGGCGCGCCTGCCCGGCATCCGCCGCCTGGTGATCGGCGGCTGACCGGCGTTATATCAGATCAAGCTCCACCGCAGCACAAAAATTGAATGAAGCTCCCCCGAAGGGGTCCTGCAACGCGGTTGCCTGTGGATGAGATGATCCCGGTGTGACCGGTGCGGGGATCCTTGTACCACCCGGTCTCGACGTCATGCCCGCGACGCGCTGAAAGCTCGCGGGAAACCGTAGACCCGCTGGTCTGTCGCCCCTCGTCCGTCCCGGTCGAGGCGTGGCCGTCCGTGACCGGGACCCCGCCGTGGTCGGGGGAGAGGACGACAGAGGTGCTGCGCCCCATGGTTGTCGCGCGGAAGGTTGTTCCGCAGCCGGTGCGCCGCTGGCTGGCCCGGGCACTTCCGGAGGCCGCACGTAACAAGATCTCACCACCCGCGCCGGCCCTGCCCCGCCCGATCGACCTGGCCCGGGTGGATCCGGAGGCGACCCCGCTCTCGGTCCGCGCGGTGAACCTCGATCGGGTGGCCGACGCGCTGGACGCCGCCGGCGTGCCCTGGTTCCGGGTGCCCGCCAACCGGTTCGAGCGGACCGTGGTGGCCGTCGCCGAGTCGTCCCGGCCGCAGGCCGAGCGGGTGCTCGCCGGGCTGGCCACCTCCGGCGCGGAGCTGCGCCCGGTGCTGCCGGAGCGCCGCTGGACGGTGACCGCGATGCTGCCGGGCGCCGCCATGCCGCCGCCGCGCCCGGGCAAGGGCGCGAAGGGGCCGACCGGCCGCGCGGTCAACGCGCCGGACCGGCCGGTCACGGCGAAGGCGAAGATCGAGAGCGTCGAGGGCCCGGAGGAGGAGCTGGCGCCCGAACCGGTGGCGACCGCGGTCTACTGGCCGGTCACCGACCCGGCGCGGACGCTGCTGCTGGGCCGCCAGCACGCCTGCGAGGTCGAGTTCTGGGCGGAGCTGCCGGATCGCCTGGTCAGCCCGCGGTACAACCGGTCCACCGAGGTGGTGCCGGCCGGCGACCCGGTCGTCGAGGCGGACGAGAGCGTCTTCAGCGACTTCCGGGAGGTCGCCGGCGAGCCGGGCCGGCGGTACCCGACCCGGCAGGCGTTCCTGACGCCGCCGATCGACCACGTCGACTTCCCGATCGACGTCGTCTACACCTGGGTCGACGGCGGTGACCCGGCCTGGCTGGCCCGCAAGAACGCGGTGATGGCCGACAACGGCTGGGCCGGCGGCAACGACCAGGCGGCCAACCTGGCCCGCTTCATCTCCCGCGACGAGCTGCGCTACTCGCTGCGCTCGCTGCACATGTACGCACCCTGGGTCCGGCGGATCTTCCTGGTCACCGACGACCAGGTGCCGGCGTGGCTGAACACCGAGCACCCCAAGGTCACCGTGCTCAGCCACAAGGAGATCTTCGGGACCGCGGGCCGGCTGCCGACGTTCAACTCGATGGCGATCGAGACCCGGCTGCACCACATCGAGGGGCTCTCCGAGCACTTCATCTACATGAACGACGACGTGTTCCTGGGCCAGCCGCTGCAGCCCGGGTTCTTCTTCACGGCGAGCGGGCAGACCCGGTTCTTCCTGTCCACGTACCGGGTGGACGGCGGGGATCCGCTGCCGGACGAGCCGCCGGTGATGGCGGCCGGCAAGAACAACCGGGCGATCATCGAGCGGGAGTTCGGCCGGCGCACCGCGTACAAGATGAAGCACACGCCGCACGCCGCGCGCCGCAGCGTGCTCGCCGAGATCGAGGAGCGGTACCCGGAGGCGCTCGCCGCCACCGCCGCGCACCAGTTCCGGCACCCGGACGACGTCGCGGTGCTCTCCTCGCTGCAGCAGCACTGGTCGTACCTGACCGGGCGCGCGGTGATCGGCGAGATCAAGTTCATGTACCGCGATCTCGCGCAGCCGCACACCGACGAGCACTTCGACATGACGCTGAAGAAGCGGCCATATCAGGTGTTCTGCCTCAACGACACGGTGGAGAGCGAAGTCTCACCCGAGGAGCAGGCAAAACTGCTGGCGCGCTTCCTGAGCGCGTATTATCCGTTCCGGTCTCCGTTCGAGCTGCCGTGACGGTGCGCATCTTCCCGTGAGGCAAGACCCATCAACCCCCACCCTGTCGCATCGGGTACAAGGAGTTTCGTTGTTCAAGGTTTCGATCATCCTGGCGTGCTACAACGTCGATGCCTTCATCGAGGACGCGTTCGAGTCCATCGTGCGGCAGTCCGCGTTCGCTCAGTTCGAGGTGATCCCGGTCAACGACGGCTCCCCGGACCGGACCTGGGAGATCATCCAGGAGTACCAGAAGCGGTACCCGGACAATTTCTTCCCGATCAGCTTCGACCAGGGCTCGGGCGGGCCGGGCCGGCCGCGCAACGCCGGGCTGGAGCGCGCCACCGGCGAGTACGTCATCTTCATGGACCCGGACGACCGGATCTACAAGGACGGCTACAGCACGCTTCTCAAGGCCATGGAGAAGCACCAGAGCGACGTCGTGATCGCCACCCGGTACGGCGTCAAGGAGAAGGCCGACGGCAAGAACCCGGTCTGGGTCGACTGGATGGCCGACCCGCCGTACGTCAACCAGAACTCCTACGAGGTGAAGCTGGACCTGCTCTCGCAGCGCCCGGTCATCCTCAAGACGATCTACCGGCGTGACCTGATCGACCGGTACGGGCTGCGCTTCCTGGAGAGCGTCAGCAGCAGCGAGGACGAGATCTTCGACAAGAAGTACCTGCTGCTCTCCGAGAAGATCACCAAGATCAACGACGTGGTGTATCTGTACACCGTCGCGCGCACCGGCAGCATCACCAGCAAGATCCGGATCAAGGTCTACGAGGACCTGGTCCCGATCTTCAAGGGTCTCGATGACTCGCTCTCGGTGTACTTCAACGACGCCATCGTGTCCTACCGCGTCGCCGCCCTGCTGCGCACGTTCTACCTGCCCAAGCTGCTGCTGCTCGACCCGGGCCTGACCGACCGGGCGCTGGAGCTGTGCCGGGACGCCTGCGAGGCGTTCGGCTTCGACCGGCTGCTGCAGACCGCGAACGCCACCGACAAGCGGATCATCGAGCTGCTCCGCGACCGGTCCTACAGCCAGCTGATGCTCTTCTTCATGAACCACCGCACCGGCGCGGCCAACCGCCGCAACCGGGTGCAGGCGAAGAAGCTCAAGGAGATGGAGCGCCGCCCGGTCAAGCTGGCCCTCAAGGCCTCCAGCCTGGTCGGCCTGAGCCGCAAGGCGGTCAAGGAGAAGGGCGGTCTCGGCAAGCTCTGGACCACCCGGATCCGGAAGAACCTGGCCGGCGCCCCGAACGGCTACTGGATCTTCATGGACCGCCGGGAGAAGGCCTCGGACAACGGCGAGGCGCTCTACCGCTACGTCCGGGACAACCGGATCCACGACAAGATCGCCTTCATCATCCGGCGGGACAGCCCGGACTACGCCCGGCTGGTCGCCGACGGCTTCAACGTGGTCGCGTACAACTCGCTCGAGCACTGGCGGCTGCACTACAACAGCGAGTACTTCTTCGCCTCGCACGTCGACGACGTGATCATCAAGCCGTGGGCCTCGTTCGGCGCGACCGACGGCAAGCCCCGCTACAAGCTGGTCTTCCTGCAGCACGGGATCATCCGGTCGGACCTGTCCGGCTGGCTCGGCGCGAAGACGTACCAGCTGTTCTGCGCGTCGGCGAAGCGCGAGTACGACGGTCTGATCAACAACGTCCGCTACAACGTCGGCCCGGACCAGGTGAAGCTGACCGGGCTGGCCCGGCACGACCTGCTGGAGGCCAAGGACGGCGACTACGTCCTGGTCAGCCCGACCTGGCGGTCGTTCCTGTCGGACGCCACCGAGGCGGAGTTCCGGGACTCGGAGTTCTTCCGCAACTGGCACCGGTTGATCCACGACTCGCGGGTCAGCGAGGCGATGACCGGGGCCGGGGTGCGCCTGAAGCTGGTGCTGCACTCCAGCATCAGCCAGTTCGCGCACTGCTTCGACGAGGACGAGCACGTCGAGGTGGTCCGCTACAGCGACGTGACCAGCTTCGCCGAGCTGCTGTCGTCGGCGCGGACGCTGGTCACCGACTACTCGACGATCTCCTTCGACGTGCTCTACCTGCGCCGCCCGGTGATCTACTACACCTTCCCCGAGCTGCAGAAGCACAGCACCAACGCGGGCGCCGACCTGAGCCTCTACGGCGAGCTGGGCACCCGGGTCGAGGAGCACGAGGCCGCGGTCGCCGCGCTGGTCGCGGCCGCCGGCGACGGCTTCCGGTCCGCCGAGGACAAGGTCCGCGCCGCGGACGACTTCTTCGCGTACGGCGACCGGCAGAACCGCAAGCGCATCATCGACGCCGTGCTGGAGGGATCCGCCAAGTGAGCAAGCTGATGTTCGTCTTCGGGACGCGACCGGAGTTCATCAAGCTCTACCCGGTGATCATGGAGGCTCGCCGGCGCGAGCACGACGTGATCGTCGTCAACACCGGCCAGCACCGCGAGATGCTCGACCAGCTGCTCGACGAGATGGGCATCACCGCCGACTTCAGCCTGAAGATCATGACTCAGCAGCAGACGCTGGCCGACATCCTGGCCCGCACGCTGAGCCCGCTCGACCAGGTGGTCGCCCAGGTCCGCCCGGACCACCTGTTCGTGCACGGCGACACCTCGACCACGCTGGCCGGCAGCCTGATCGCGCTGTACCGCAACGTGCCGCTCTCCCACGTGGAGGCGGGGCTGCGCACGTTCAACAAGCACTCCCCGTTCCCGGAGGAGATGAACCGGCAGCTCACCGGCGTGCTGACCGACTACCACTTCACGCCGACCGAGGTGACCCGGGGCAACCTGGAGCGCGAGGGCAAGGACCCGTCGCGGATCTTCGTGGTCGGCAACAGCGCGATCGACATGCTGCGCTACACCGTCCGCGACGACTTCCAGCACCCGGTGCTGGACGAGGTCGGCGACCGCAAGCTGGTGCTGATCACGGTGCACCGCCGGGAGAACATCTCCGAGCTGGGCCAGATGTTCTCGGCCCTCAACGACGTCGCGGAGCGGTACGCCGCCACCCACCGGCTGGTCTACCCGATCCACATGAACCCGGTCGTGCGCGAGGCGGCGGAGAAGTACCTCACCTCGCCGGCCATCCGGGTGATCGAACCGCTCGGCACCACCGACTTCCACAACATCCTGAGCCGCTCGCACATCGTGATGACCGACAGCGGCGGCATCCAGGAGGAGGCGCCCAGCCTCGGCAAGCCGGTGCTGGTGCTGCGGGACACCACCGAGCGCCCGGAGGGTGTCGAGGCCGGCACGCTGCGCCTGGTCGGCACGGGCCGGGAGGCGATCGTCCGCGAGGCGGTGCGCCTGCTCGACGACCCGGCCGAATACCAGCGGATGGCCACGATCGCCAACCCGTACGGCGACGGCACGACCTCGCAGCAGATCATGGACGTGATGGACAAGGTGGTAGCGGACGCCGGATGAGCGGTCTGCTCACCGTCGTGACGCCGGTGTGGCGGGTCCAGGGATACCTCACGGAATGCCTGGACTCGGTGCTGTGCCACCAGCACGACGCCGCGGTGCAGCTGGTGGCGGTCGACGACGCGTCACCGGACCACTGCGGCGCCCTGCTCGACGTGCGGGCCGCCGCCGACCCGCGGGTCGTCGTGGTGCGCCTGGACCGCACCCGGGGCCCGGGCGAGGCCCGCAACGCCGGGCTGGAGCGGGCCACCGGTGACTACGTGTGGTTCGTCGACGGCGACGACTGGATCGTGCCCGGCGCGCTCGCGGTGATCGAGGCGCGGCTGCGCTCCGAGAAGCCGGACGTGCTGGTCACCGGGGTGGCCCGGGAACGCTGGAACCGCCAGGTGAGCCGGTGGACCACGCCGGACCGCGTCACGTGCGGCCCGGCCGCGCTGACCGCGCCGCCGCCCCCGCTGGGCGGACTGATCGTACGACGGCAGCTCCTGCTCGACGCCGGCCTGCGGTTCCGTCCCGGCGCGTACGAGGACCTCGTCTTCGCCTACGAGGTCCTGCTCACCGCGACCACGGTGGCCACCGTCGAGCCGGCCTGCTACGTGGCCCGCCCGGACCGGCCCGGTGCCCTGCGCGCCACCGGCACGGCCGCGATGACCGGTGCCGTCGCCCAGTTCGGCCACCTGCTCGGCCGGCCGGAGGTCGCCGCGGCCGGGCCCGAGGTGCGCCGCCGGGTGACCGCCCGGGCCGCCGACGCGCTGCTCGGCGTGCTGCACCGGGTGCCGGCCGGGTCCCGCCGGGGCATGTTCGCCGGGATCGCCGCCCTGCTGCGCGAGCACGGCCCGGACCGCCCGGACGGCCTGCGGCTGCGGCTGGTGGCCGGCAACGCGTTCACCGCCTACCGCGCGCTGCGCGCCGTGCGCCGGGTGCCGCGCCGGGTCGCCCGCCCGGTCCGCCGGTGGCGCCGGAACCTGCGCAAGGCCGCACTGCGCGGCTACTACCAGTGGCAGCTGCGCCGGCCGATCGACGAGAACCTCGCGGTCTACGCGGCGTACTGGTACCGCGGGTACGCCTGCAACCCGGCCGCCGTCTACGAGACCGCCGCCGAGCTCGCGCCCCGGGTCAGGGGCGTCTGGGTGGTCCGCGCCGGTGGCCGGGACGTGCCGGCCGGTGTGCCGACCGTCCGGCCGGGCAGCCGCGCCTACTTCCGCGCCCTGGCCCGCGCGAAATACTTGATCAACAACGCCACCTTCCCGCCGTACGTGGTGAAACGGCCGGCGCAGGTCCACGTGCAGACCCACCACGGCACCCCGCTCAAGACGATGGGCCTGGACCAGCCCCGGTTCCCGGCCTCGCTGGCCGGCTTCGACGCCGAGCGGATGCGCCGCAACCTGGCCAAGTGGGACTTCAGCATCACCGCGAACCGGCACACCACGCTGCTCTGGGACCGGCAGTTCCCGATCGGCGGCGAGACCCTGGAGACCGGCTACCCGCGCAACGACCGGCTGGCCCGGGCCACTCCCGCGGACACCGCCGAGGCCCGCGCGGAGTTCGGTGTCGCCGCGCACGAACGGGTGGTGCTCTACGCGCCCACCCACCGCGAGTGGCACCCGGTCTTCACCCCGGTGCTGGACGTGGACGCGCTGGCCGAGGCGCTCGGCCCGGACACCCGGGTGCTGCTGCGCGGGCACTACTTCTACGACTCGCTGGGCTTCCCGCCGTCGCACCCACGGGTGATCGACGTGTCCCGGCATCCGTCGATCGAGCGACTCTGCCTGGCCTCGGACGTGTTGATCACCGACTTCTCCTCGGTGATGTTCGACTACGCGGTGCTGGACCGGCCGCTGGTGATCTTCGCGCCGGACTGGGACGTCTACCGGGCGGTCCGCGGCGTCTCGTTCGACCTCGCGGCCGAGCACGCCGGCACGTTCGCCCGCACCTTCGAGGAGCTGGTCGAGGCGTTCCGCAGCGGCCAGGTCCAGGGCGCCGGGGCGGCCGGCATGCGGACCCGGTTCCGGGACCGGTTCTGCGCGCTGGAGGACGGCCACGCCGGCGAACGGGTGGTCCGCCGGGTGTTCCTCGGCGAGACCGGCTGATTCACTCGGCGGCTGTGGTGACCATCATCCGCGCGGCTCTTTGTCGGATGCCCGATCCGGTGAACTCTTCCGGCAACTCCGGTCCTCAACTCCGACAGGGCGCGCCGTCACGCCGACCGGCGCCGGATGCGGGTGATGACCTGGAAACGGTCACTTCGGATGATCGCGGTACTACCGATGGCTCCCGGACGCCACTCGGGCCCGGCGTGCCGCGGCCGGGCGGACGACCGGCTGCTGGCGGTCGAGCGCTGAGCCGTTATGTTTTCTTCATGACCTCCATTCCGCTCGCCGAGGAACTTCTCCTTCTCGCGTACGACGATCAGACCGGCAAAGCGACCGGCTCCCGGATCGGGCTGGATCTCGGCATGGCCGCGGCCGTGCTGATCGATCTGGCGCTGGTGGGCCGGGTCGCCTACGTCGACGGCTACCTGCAGGTCAAGGACACGACGCCGGTCGGTGACACGATCGCCGACGCGGTCCTGACCAAGCTGGCCGGCGACCCGCCGCACACACCCGCCCAGTGGCTGCAGCGCCTGCGCCACCGGCTGCGCACCCGGGTCCTGGAGGACCTGTGCGCCCGGGGGGTGGTCAAGGACGTGGACGAGACCCAGCTCGAGTTCATCCACGTGCACCGCTACCCGACCGCCGACCAGTCGTACGAGGTGGAGATCCGCAACCGCCTGACCGAGGCGCTGACCACCGACAAGGTGCCGGACGAGCGCACCGCGGCGCTGTGCACCCTGCTCAGCGCGGCCCGGATGGAGCCGGCGCTGAAGCTCCCCGCCGACCAGGCCGAGCACGCCCACCGCCGTCTCGAGGCGATCTCCGCCGGGGCCGGGTTCGCCGGTGGGGCGAACATGGAGGACTCGATCGTGCGCCCCAGCGTCGCGCTGGTGGTCATCACCCTGGGCAAGGCCATCTCGGCCGCGCTCGGCGCTCCCAAGGTCGCGTGATCACGTCCCGGGTGTCCGGCCGGACACCCGGGAAACGAGGAATCACACGCCGAGCACCGCCGCGATCTCCGCGCGCAGGGTGGCCAGCCCGGCGGAGGCCCGGCTCCGGGCCGCCGCCACGTCATCGCCGGCGACCGGTTCCACCACTTCGAGGTACGCCTTGAGCTTCGGCTCGGTGCCCGACGGGCGGATCACCACCCGGGTGCTCGGAGTCCGGAACGTCAGCACGTCGTTCTCCGGGAGCCGATCGGTGACCTCGGTGACCGGCGCGCCGCGCAGCGTGGCCGGCGGGTTGCTCCGGGCCCGCCCCATCGCCGCCCCGATCTCGGCGAGGTCGTCCACCCGTACCGAGAGCTGGTCGGTGGCGTGCACGCCGAACTCGACCGCCAGCTCGTCCAGCCGGTCGGCCAGGGTGCGCCCCTCGGTCTTCAGCCCGGCGGCGAGCTCCGCGACGGTCAGCGCGGCGGTGATGCCGTCCTTGTCGCGCACCATGGCCGGGGCGACGCAGTAGCCGAGCGCCTCCTCGTACCCGAACGCCAGGTCCTCGGCGGCCCGGACGATCCACTTGAACCCGGTCAGGGTCTCCGCGTACGGCACCCCCCGCGCCGCGCACAGCCGGCCCAGCAGCGACGACGACACGATCGTGGTGGCGTACGTCCCGGGCGTGCCGCGCCGGATCAGGTGATCGGCGAGCAGCACCCCCAGCTCGTCACCGCGCAGCGGCCGCCAGGCGCCGTCCGGCCCGGGGACGGCCACCGCGCAGCGGTCCGCGTCCGGGTCGTTGGCGATCGCCAGGTCCGCCCCGGTCCGGCCGGCGAGCGCGACCAGGTGGTCCATCGCGCCCGGCTCCTCCGGGTTGGGGAACGCCACGGTCGGGAACTCCGGGTCCGGCTCGGCCTGGTCGGCGACCACGGCCGGCGCGGCGAACCCGGCGGCCGCGAACGCCGCGACCAGGGTGCCGCCGCCGACCCCGTGCAGCGGCGTGTACGCCACCGTGAGGTCACGCGGCCCGGCCACGTCCAGCACGGCGGCGGCGCGGTCCACGTACCCCGCAAGGATCTTGTCGTCGAGGACCGTGCCCGCGTCGCCCAGCGGAACCCCGGCGGCGCTCGCGACCCCGCGGATGGCGGCCTCGATGCCGGCGTCGGCCGGCGGCACGATCTGCGCGCCGTCCCCGGCCGGACCGCCGAGCCGCGCGCCCAGGTAGACCTTGTAGCCGTTGTCCTGCGGCGGGTTGTGGCTCGCGGTGACCATCACACCGGCCACCGCGTCCAGCGCCCGCACCGCGTACGCCAGCACCGGGGTGGGCAGCACCGCGGGCAGCAGCAGTGCCTCCCGCCCGGCGCCGGTCGCGACCCGGGCGGTCTGCTCGGCGAACTCCCGCGAGCCGTGCCGGGCGTCGTACCCGATCACCAGCGGCCCGGTGCCGCCCTGCTCGGCGAGCCAGCCCACCAGGCCGGCCGCCGCCCGGGTGACCACCGCGAGGTTCATCCCGTTCGGGCCGGCGCGCAGCCGGCCGCGCAGACCCGCGGTGCCGAAGGTCAGCGGCCCGGCGAACCGGTCGGCCAGCTCCCCGGCGGTGGCCGGTAGCCGGTCGATCAGCTCGCGTAGCTCGGCCCGGGCCGCCGGATCCGGATCGTCCGCGAGCCAGGCCTCCGCCGCCGCCCTCACATCAATATCAACTTCTGGTGCCATTACGGATTGATAGCACAGAGCCGTCACAGGTTGAGCTGGAAGCTCTCCGTCATCGCCTCGAAATACGGCTTGCTCTGGTCGAACTCGGCCGCCGGAGTGCTCAGGAAGAACGAATACATCGTGCCGTTGACCTGGGTCATCCGCCAGATGCCGTGGCGCATCGCGTCACCGGTGCCGCAGGTGTACTCGAACTGCGCGGCGGCGTGCCCGGCCACCTGGAGGTCCTCGGTGATCCCGAGCGACTTGAACGGCTTGGGGCAGTTGGCCGACTTCTTCAGCCCGTTCGGCGCGATCTCGGTGACGAACCGGGCCGGTGACGCCTTGCCGGCCTCGGCCAGCACCCGCACTTTGCGCAGCGCGTCGTCCGGGTCGATGTAGTCCACGTACGTCTTGCCCGCGGTCCGCTTCCAGCCGGCCGGCACCTTCACCGAGATGGCCTTGTTGCCCTTGTAGTCCTGGGTGTCCCCGGCGACGACCGGTGCCGGCGCGTCGGACTGCGGCGCGGCCACCGGGGTGGTCGGCGCCGCCGGGTCGTCACCGCCGGTCAGCGAGAAGATCAGGATGATCGCCAGCAGCGCGGCCACCCCGCCCCCGCCGACCGCCAGCTGCTTGTTGCGCGGCCAGCCCTGGAACGTCTGCACGGCCTTGCCGGTGGTGTCCTTGACCGCCTGGGTGGCGTTCTGCACCGCCATCCGGCGCTTGGCGGCCGGACTGGTGACCACGGTGCCCTGCCGGACCCCACCGGGCAGCCAGGCGTCCTGCGGCGGGATGACGGTGGTCGCGCCGGTCGGCTGGGGGATCTTGTGCGCGGGCAGCATGCCGGTCGGGTACCCGGCGCCCTCCGGCTCCGGGGCGCGACGGCGCCCGCCGGACGAGTTCTGCTGCTCCAGCTTGGTCAGGTGGTCGGTGAGCGACTCGCCGGAGGAGAGCATCGCCCGGCCGCCGATCTGGCCGCTGGGCTGCGGCGGGATCTGCTGCGTCGCGGCAGCCTGCGGCGGCGGCGAGACCGGCCGGGTCTGCGGGACGACCGAATACGGGTCGGTCATCATGTGCGGCGGGTTCTTGCTGGCCAGCGGGCCGGCCAGCTGCTGGCGCAGCAGGGTGCGCGCGGTCTGCACGTCCATCCGCTGCGCCGGGTTCTTCTCCAGCAGGCCCATCAGCACCGGGGTGAGCGAGCCGGCCCGCATCACCGGCGCGGGCGGGTCCTCGACCACGGCGTGCATGGTCTCGATCGGGTCGCCCTTGTCGAACGGCGGGCGGCCCTCGATCGCGGTGTAGAGCGTGACGCCGAGCGAGAACAGGTCGCTGGGCGGCCCGAACTCGTGGCCCATGGCCCGCTCGGGCGAGATGAAGTGCGGCGAGCCGAGCACCATGCCCGGCGTGGTCAGCTGCACGTCGGTGGGCATCCGGGCGACACCGAAGTCGGTGAGCACGCAGCGGCCGTCACCGCAGATCAGCACGTTGGCCGGCTTGACGTCGCGGTGCAGCACGCCGTGCGCGTGCGCGACCTCCAGGGCGCCGAGCAGCGCGATGCCGATCTTGGCGACCACCCGGGCCGAGACCGGCCCGTCCTCGATCACCATGTCGGCCAGGCTGCGGGCGTCCAGCAGCTCCATCACGATCCAGGGACGGCCGTTCTCGTGCACGACGTCGTAGACCTGGACCACGGCGGGGTGCTGCAGCGCGGCGGCCGCCCGGGCCTCGCGCATGGTCCGTTCGTACATCGAGTCGCGGTCGCTGGGCGCCAGGCCGGGCGGGAGGATGACCTCCTTGATCGCCACGTCGCGGCGCAGCAGCGTGTCAGCCGCGCGCCAGACCGTGCCCATGCCACCGTGACCCACCGCGGCACGCAGCGTGTACCGGCCGCCGATCAGGGTGCCGGGAGCCGCGCGCCCGTTGACGGAGGACGCGTCGCCGCTGCTCCACGTCGGAATCTGAGTCACTGAGGATGCCACCGAGGGGGTCTAGGGGGCTGGTCTGACCCCGCTATCTTGCCCGCTCGCCTGCCGCAACGAAAGTCGCGGTTTCAGTGTTCATCGGGAAACGACACTGGGTAGCCAAGGTATGGCCGAGGGTGGACGTGTTCGGACGCTCCGTGTCAAATCCCGCATCGCGGCCGCCGGGACGAATTACCGTTGATGGCGGGGACGTTGCGTCGCCGTGCAACCGTGGGTTCTTTGATCCGCTTCGTGCCCCGCAACGTACTCGTAGTGTGTCGCGTCACCTCCGCGATTCGTTACCCGTTGATGGAGTCAGCGGGCCGGGACGATCTCCCGCGCGCCTGCCCGAACCGTCCACAGCGCCGCACCACCGGGGCCGGCATGTTTACCCGACCGTTACACAGCGTGACCAAATTCGGACTAAGCTGTCGCGCGTCGCCCAACCCGACGAATCTCGAGAGTGATCTGGAACCCGACGTGACTACTGCTCTGACAGCGCCGCAAGGCGCCGATACGGCGTGGCCGGAGACTCAGCCCGGTGACGACGACCCGCTGGCCGGCCGGCTGGACAGATGGCTCGCGGCCCGGGGCGCCGAACTCGTAGCCATGCGTCGGCACATCCACGCCCACCCAGAGCCGTCACACTCCGAGTTCGAGACCGCCGGACTGATCTTCCGCAAGCTGACCGAGGCCGGCCTCGAACCCCGCCTGATGCCCCGCGGCAACGGCGTGATCTGCGACATCGGCGAAGGCCCCCGGGTGATCGCGTTCCGCGCCGACATGGACGCGCTGCCGCTGCAGGACCTCAAGGACGTGCCGTACCGCAGCACCGTGGAGAAGCTCACCCACGCGTGCGGGCACGACGTGCACACCACCGTCCTGCTCGGCCTCGGCCTGCTGCTGGCCCAGCTGAACGAGCAGGGCGAACTGCCCGGCCGGGTGCGGCTGCTGTTCCAGCCGGCCGAGGAGGCGATCCCGTCCGGCGCGCCCGAGGTGATCGCCGCCGGCGGCCTCAAGGACGTCGCCGCGATCTACGCCCTGCACTGCAACCCGCAGCTGCCGGCCGGCCTGGTCGGGGTCCGCTCCGGCCCGTTCACCGCGGCCGCGGACACCGTCAAGGTCGTCCTCTCCGGCCCGGGCGGCCACACCGCGCGCCCGCACCTGACCGCCGACCTGGTGCACGCGCTGGGCCGGGTGATCGTCGACGTCCCGGCCCTGCTGGACCGCCGGATCGACCCGCGGGCCGGCGTCTCGCTGGTCTGGGGATCGGTGCACGCCGGCCAGGCGTTCAACGCCATCCCCGGCTCCGGCGAGGTCAGCGGCACGGTCCGGATCCTGAACCGGGACGCCTGGCGCGAAGCCCCCGAGATGATCACCAAGCTGATCCGCGACGTGGTCGTCGCGACCGGCGCCGAGGTCGACGTCCAGTACCGCCGCGGCGTCCCCCCGGTGATCAACGACCGGATGGCCACCGCGATCGTGGCCGGTGCGGCCGGCGCCGCGCTCGGTGCCGACCGGGTGGTCGAGGCCGAGATCAGCATGGGCGGCGAGGACTTCTCGTTCTACCTGGAACACGTGCCCGGCTCGATGTTCCGCCTCGGCACCGGCGTGCCCGGCTCCGACATCCGGCACGACCTGCACCAGGGCGACTTCGACGTCGACGAGAGCTGCATCGGATATGCCATCCGGGTGATGACGCACACCGCGCTGGCGGCGCTGTCCACCGGCTCGTTCTGAGGCTGCGTTCTCAAAGATCTTTTTGTCGTGCGTCCGCCGGGGTGCAGACCGTCGCTCCCGCCGGGACCCCGGCGGGCTTCGCAGGCCGCTGGCGCGTCCTGACCGCGAAGCCCTCCGGGGCGACGCCCGCGGGTGGTCACGGAAAACCCCTGGCCGGGCCCATTACTGCCCGGCCAGCTCCATCCACAGTCCAGACCCGTCCACAGGCCACCCCCACCCCCAAACCCACCCCCACCACACTGTTCAAGGGGGAGCCCCCTGGGAGGGTGGGCTCTGCGTGGGGTCGCTGCGGGCGCTGACGACCCCCAGCCCGGCTCGTTCCGTCCAGCTGGTGCTGGGAGCCGTTATGCCGGGCTCTTGACGGCGCTCAGAGCCAGCTCGTGGTGCCCGGCTGGTGCTGGCGGCCGGTATGCGGGGCTCTTAACGGCGCTCAGGGCCAGCTCGTAGTGCCCCGATGCCGCTCAGCCTATTTTGATCTCGGTGGGGCTCTGCGGTCTTGGGGT
>NZ_BOMS01000174.1 GCF_016862315.1 Actinoplanes palleronii
CCTGGTCGTTTCCGCTCGACCAAATCCGGGGATCTGATCGGCCTCGCCCAAGTTCTTCCACATCGACATCCGCTCGAGGCGGAGAGTCTGTGGAAAGTGGCTCACGCAGACCGGCCGACTTTCGTCTTGCCCGGCTCCTGCTGGCTGAGTCACTCTACCCGGTCGGTGTCGCGGTGGCAAATCCAATGTTCTGGATCTGTGCTGCTCCGCCCGGCTCTGCAGCAAGCCTAGCTCGCTCCAGTTGCTCCCGAGGCCGCGATCCGGATTGTCACTTTCGTGGCTGTCCGTACCGGTTTCTCGCTTGCAGAGAAGAAATTACTTGACTGATCGCCCGGACCGCAAATCGATGACCGTGCGCATTGTCTGTCGCACGGTGGCACACAGCGAAAGGAAACCGTGACAGAGTGGCCTCATGGACGCATCCGAGACGCTGGCGGTCGACGCGTTTCTCGGCTTGCTGGTGCCGCTCTGGCAGCTGGTGATCGGCGTACTTGTGCTGGTCACCGTGGTTGTCTCGGTCCGGAAGCTGTTCCTGCGCGGCCCCACCCGGATGGGCGGCGCGCTGCTCCTGGTCGGGTCTGCGGTGGTCGGACTCGCCGTGGTGAGTTACCTGATCCAGACTCTGTGACCCCGGATACATTCGCTCACAGACGACGGTTCGCCAGGCTCGGCAGCTCTTCCCGGATCGTCTCCAGCCGGCCCAGGTCCAGGTCGGCGACGGTGATCCCCTCGGCGTCCGGCGCCTGAGCGAGCACGGTGCCCCACGGGTCGATGATCATGCTGCGGCCGAAGCAGGTCCGCCCCGGCTCGTGGTCACCGATCTGACCGGCGGCCAGCACGTAACACTGGTTCTCGATCGCCCGGGCCCGGAGCAGCACCTCCCAGTGGTCCCGCCCGGTGTGCAGCATGAACGCCGCGGGCACCACCAGGATCCGCGCGCCGGCCACCGCCAGTCGCCGGTACAACTCGGGGAACCTCAGGTCGTAACAGATGCTCAGCCCGGTCGGCACCCCACCGATCTCGGTGACGACCGTCTGCTCCCCCGGTGCCACGGTGCGCGACTCCTGGTAGGAGACGCGGCCGGCGATCTCCACGTCGTACAGATGGATCTTGCGATAGGTCGCGGCGAGCGAACCGTCGGGCCGGAACACCAGCGTGGTGTTGAAGGTGCGGGTGTCATCCGGACCGGTCTCGTGGAACGAGCCGGCGTGCACCCAGATGCCCATCTCGCGGGCGGCCGCGGCGAAGAACTCGGCGAACTCGCCGTCGACCGGCTCGGGTTTCGGCGCGTCGGCCGCGCGACCGAGGAAATCCACGTACTCCGGCAGGACCGCGAGCTCGGCGCCGCCTGCGGCGGCACGCTCGAGCAACGAGCGGGCGACGGAGAGATTGTGGGCACGGTCTTCGCGAGAGTTCAGCTGGCACACGGCGACGCGCATAGATGCGAGCGTACGTCGTCAGCCGGCCCCCGGTCACCGACCGGCGTCTACCAGCCGACCTCGGCCGGCATCAGCAGCACCTCGGAGCCGACCGGGTGGTAGCCGGCGTTCAGCAGCGTGCGCAGGCTGGCTGCGTTGCCCGGAGCGCACTGCGCCCAGATCGGGCGGGCCTCCGGGATCAGGTGCCGGGCCGCCGTGGCCAGCAGGCGGCCATGGCCCCTCCCCTGCGCCGCGGGATCCACCTCGAAAGCGACCTCCCAGCGCCCGGCAAGCCCGCGCCCGACGATCAGCAAGCCGTGCTCGGACTCCCACACCCGGACGTCGGCACGGTAGCGGTGGGCGCGCAGGGCACGGGGATGAGAACTGGTGTCGAGGGGAGTGAGCCGGAGCGGCGGGTCACCCGGCAGCGGGGTCGCCAGCAACGACACGTCGAGGGCGCCGGCGCACAGCTCGAACCGGTCCTCCAGCGCAGTGAGGAAACGCGGCCCGCTGGGGGCGGCGAAATCCTCACCAGCGAGTTTTTCCGCCCAGGCGGGCTCGACGTCGGCGGCGACGACGATGTGGCCCGGAAACGACACCACCGCCGCCCGGTCGGGCGACGGTGGTGGCACGATCTCAAGCCACGGATCCGGCACGTGCCGGTCGCCGTGTTCGATGCCGACGAGGATGCTCGCCAGATCGCGAGAACCGGTCAGGCCGACTTCTCCTCACGGGCGTGCCGGCGACGGCCGACGAACTCGCGCGGGACGATTGTCGGATTCACGTTCTCCAGCACCACCGCACGGTTGATCACCACGCGGGCCGCGTCCGGGTTGCTGGGCACCTCGTACATCACGGAGAGGAGGACCTCTTCCATGATGGCGCGGAGGCCACGAGCGCCGGTGCCGCGGAGCATTGCCTGGTCGGCGATCGCCTCCAGGGCACCCTCGTCGAACTCCAGCTCCACGCCGTCCAGCTCGAAGAGACGCTGGTACTGCTTGACGTAGGCGTTGCGGGGTTCGGTGAGGATCTTGATGAGGGCTTCGCGGTCGAGGTTGCGGACCGTGGTGATCACCGGGAGACGACCGATGAACTCGGGGATCAGGCCGAACTTCAGCATGTCCTCGGGCATCACCTTGCTGAAGATGTCGTCGGTGTTCCGCTCCGAGATCGACCGCAGCCGGGCGCCGAAGCCGACCCCGCTCTGGCCGACGCGCTGTTCGATGATCCGGTCCAGCCCGGCGAACGCGCCACCCACGATGAACAGCACGTTCGTCGTGTCGATCTGGATGAACTCCTGGTGCGGGTGCTTACGGCCGCCCTGCGGCGGAACGTTCGCCACCGTGCCCTCGAGGATCTTCAGCAGGGCCTGCTGCACGCCCTCGCCGGAGACGTCCCGGGTGATCGACGGGTTCTCGCTCTTCCGAGCGATCTTGTCGACCTCGTCGATGTAGATGATGCCCTGCTCGGCGCGCTTGACGTCGTAGTCAGCCGCCTGGATCAGCTTGAGCAGGATGTTCTCGACGTCCTCGCCGACATAGCCGGCTTCGGTGAGCGCCGTGGCATCCGCGATGGCGAACGGCACGTTCAGCATCCGCGCCAGGGTCTGCGCGAGGTGCGTCTTACCGCAGCCGGTGGGGCCGATGAGCATGATGTTGGACTTGGCCACCTCGACGTCGCTACCGCCGCCGGGAGCGCCGCTCGACTCGGCCTGGATCCGCTTGTAGTGGTTGTAGACCGCGACAGCGAGAGCCTTCTTCGCCTGCTCCTGGCCCACCACGTAGGTGTCCAGGAACTGGCAGATCTCCATCGGCTTGGGAAGCTCTTCCCACTTCACCTCGCCGGTCTCGGCCAACTCCTCCTCAATGATCTCGTTG
This sequence comes from Actinoplanes palleronii, assembly GCF_016862315.1. GTDB lineage: Bacteria > Actinomycetota > Actinomycetes > Mycobacteriales > Micromonosporaceae > Actinoplanes > Actinoplanes palleronii. The sequence goes on from NZ_BOMS01000174.1 coordinate 3,296, forward strand.
CAGAGATCAATGCACTCATCGCAGATGTAGACCCCTGGGCCCGCGATGAGCTTTTTGACCTGCTTCTGTGACTTCCCACAGAAGGAGCACTTGAGTAGGTCGCCGCCGTCACCGATCCGTGCCACCTACGTTCTCCCTGCCGCTCAACGACCGGCCACCAGCCAGTCCGTTTCCGAGGACTGATTGCCTCGTTGCCATCTCATCGTCTGCCGACCCGCGTAACTGAGGATGCTGGCTCGACGTTACCCGCAAAGGGGCTGTTCTCCGACCCCCCAAAACGGGCGTGTCAGGGACCGGCCAGTCTAGTCGGACCGGCCAGGCCCCTGACAGCGCGTACGTCAGCTGCCGGAGCCGACGGCCTGCAGGCTCTTCTTACGGCTGACCAGGACCGTGTCGACCAGGCCGTACTCCTTGGTCTCCGCCGCGGTCATGATCTTGTCGCGGTCGATGTCCTTGCGGACCTTCTCGACGGTCTGGCCGGAGTGACGGGCCAGCATCTCTTCGAGCTGGGTCCGCATCCGCATGATCTCGCGGGCCTGGATCTCGATGTCCGAGCCCTGGCCGTAGCCGCCCTCGGTGGCCGGCTGGTGGATGATGATCCGCGAGTGCGGGAGCGCCATCCGCTTGCCCGGCGTACCGGCCGCCAGCAGCACCGCGGCCGCGCTGGCCGCCTGGCCCAGGCAGACCGTGCTGATGTCGGGACGGACATACTGCATGGTGTCGTAGATCGCCGTCATGGCGGTGAACGAGCCACCGGGTGAGTTGATGTACATCGTGATGTCGCGATCCGGGTCGGTGCTCTCCAGCGTCAGCAGCTGGGCCATCACGTCGTTGGCCGACGCGTCGTCCACCTGAACGCCGAGGAAGATGATCCGGTCCTCGAACATCTTGTTGTACGGGTTCGACTCCTTGATGCCCCACGAGGTGCGCTCGGAGAACGAGGGCAGCACATAGCGGTTGTGCACCGGAGCGAACCCGGGAGGCATGGAAAGGTCGGTCATGGTTCAGCTCCTCAGTTCAGCGTTCCGGCACCGTCCGGGACCTGCACGGCCCCGGTGATCACCTTGTCGATGAAGCCGTAGTCCTTCGCCGCGTCTGCCGTGAACCAGCGGTCGCGGTCGAAGTCTTCGGCGATCTGCTCCTGGGTCTGACCGGTGTGAAACGCGATCCGCTCCTGGAACATGCGCTTGGTGTACAGCATCTGCTCCGCCTGGATGGCGATGTCCGCGGCGGTGCCGCCCATCCCGCCGGAGGGCTGGTGCATCATGATGCGGGCGTGCGGCAGGGCATACCGCTTGCCGGCCGCGCCCGCGCAGAGCAGGAACTGCCCCATCGAGGCGGCCATGCCCATCGCGACGGTGGACACGTCGTTGTCGATGAACTGCATCGTGTCGTAGATGGCCATGCCCGAGTAGACAGAGCCGCCGGGCGAGTTGATCCACAGGTGGATGTCCGCCTCCGGGTCCTCCGCGGAGAGCAGCAGCAGCTGCGCACAGATGCGGTTGGCGACCGCATCGGAGACCTCGCTGCCGAGGAAGATGATCCGCTCACGCAGCAGGCGGTTGAAGACCGAGTCGTCGAGGTTGCCACTCAGGGTGGAGGCGCCGCGCCGCGACACGGGCCCGTCGGGAGTGTGGAGATCGGTCATGGCAGCCCTTCACAGCTTGCTGTGTCGGCCGGTGTCCGGCCGGCCGGTTGTCCGTCGTACGACCAACCTAACCGGTCGGATGCGCAACAGCTTCCCGCTCGGGCAGGTGTTCGCTGACAGCGCACCGGCCCCGGACGTACGCCTGAAACGGCACCGGCCACCGCGCACCGTGAGCGGTGCGCGGTGGCCGGTCCATGCCTGTCTCAGGTCAGTGGTTGTGACCCGCGTGCTCGTCCTCGCTGGCGGCCCGCAGGTCGTCCAGGGAGAGCGTGTTGCCGTCGCTGTCCTTCATCGTGACCTGCTCCATGACCGACGCGAGGGCCTTGCCCCGGCGCACGTCACCGAAGACGGCCGCCGCGGCGCCCGACCGGACCAGCTGGTCGTAGTACTGCTGCGGCTGCATCTGGGCGCGCTGCGCCCGGTGCACGATCTCGTGACCGAACTCGTCGTCGCTGACCTGGACGTCCTCGGCGTCAGCGATGGTGTCGAGCAGCAGCTGGATCCGGACGCCCTCTTCGGCGGCCTCGGTCAGCTCCTGGTCGATCTGCTCCTCGGTCTTGTCCTCGGAGGCGAGGTAGTCCTGCAGGGAAGCGCCGATCTTCTCGAGCTGATCGGTCATCGCCTGCTTGCGGCCCTCGACCTCGTCCTTGACGACGCCTTCCGGAGCCGGGATCTCGGCGGCCTGGACGAGCTGCTTGAGAGCCTCGTCGCGGGCCGCGTAGATCTGCTCGACCTTCTTGGCCTTGGTGAGCCGCTCGCGCAGGTCGCCGCGCAGTTCCTCCAGGGTGTCGAACTCGCTCGCCAGCTGGGCGAACTCGTCGTCGATCTCGGGGAGCTGCTTGTCCTTGACGGTCCGGACGATGACCTTCACCTCGGCGTCGTTGCCGGCGAAGTCGCCGCCGACGAGCTGGGTGGTGAAGGTGGTCTCGTCACCGGCGGACAGGCCGACCAGCACCTCGTCCAGACCGGGGAGCAACTGCTTGCTGCCGACCTCGTGGGAGATGTTGGTGGCCGAGCCACCCGGCACCTCTTCGCCGTCGACGGTGGCGTTCAGGTCGAGCTGGACGTAGTCGCCCTCGGCCGCGGCGCGCTCGACGGTCTTCAGCGTGGCGAACCGCTCGCGCAGGCCGTTGATCTGCTCATCGATCTCGTTGTCGCCGATCGCGACAGCCGGGACCTCGACGGTGATGCCGGCCAGCTCCGGGACGGTGATCTCGGGACGGACGTCGACCTCGGCCGTGAACTTCAGCGGCGCGTTGTCGGCGAACTCGGTGATCTCGACCTCGGGGCGACCCAGCGTCTTGACGTCGTGCTCCTGGACCGCGGCGAGGATCTGCTGCGGAATCGCCTCCTGAACAGCCTCGTTCAGGACCGCTCCACGGCCGACACGCTGGTCCACAACCGCGGACGGGACCTTGCCACGACGGAAGCCCGGCACCTGAACCTGCGCGCCGATCTCCCGGTACGCCTTCTGCAGGCTCGGCTTGAGCTCGTCGAACGGCACCTCGATGGCGAGCTTCACCCGAGTCGGGCTCAGAGTCTCGACGGTGCTCTTCACAGGCGTACTCCTTGTTGCGCGGGTAGTTGAAATCAGTCGGGGTGGCGGGATTTGAACCCACGGCCCCTCGCTCCCAAAGCGAGTGCGCTACCAAGCTGCGCCACACCCCGTGGCGTCGGCCAGTGTATGCGGTCTGCTTACTCGTGTGTGCGCTGGAGTCACCTGCGGGGGAATCCGGTTCGCACAGACGGTGGGTGATTCAGTAAGCTGTGCACGAGACCTCGGGATTCCGGGGCCTTGCGGGCGTAGCTCAATGGTAGAGCTTCAGTCTTCCAAACTGACTACGCGAGTTCGATTCTCGTCGCCCGCTCGAAACGCATCAGCCCAGCTCACAGAGCTGGGCTGACTGCTTTTCCGGGGTGTTTCACGGGGTTGTCCAGGGTGTTTCACAGGCCCTCGGGAATCCGGATCGACTCGATCCAGGGCGGTGGCGCCGGCGGGTTGCGGCCGACCAGGCCGGCCACCACCCGGGCCTGTCCGGGTGCCTTCTCCGGCCACGGTGTCTCCCCGTCGGTGAACACCACCACGATGTTCGGTTTCAGCTGGGCGCGTAAAGCGTGCTCGATACCGACCCGCATGTCGGTGCCGCCGCCGCCCTCCAGCACCACCTCACCGATGGCCGCGACCCGCCGGACGGTGTGGACATCCGCGTCGCAGGAGAGCACCGCGACCCGCTCCCGGCCGATGCCGACGGTGCGCAGCACGCCGGCCAGCTCGGCGAGCACCGCCCGCAGCTCACCGTCGCCCATCGAGCCGGACGTGTCGACCACCACCGCGACCCGGGCCATCGGGCGGCGCAGGCGGGGCAGCACCACCCCGGGCACGGCCGCGCCCCGGCGGGACGGCCGCTGGTAGGTGTAGTCGACCGCGCCGGACGCCCAGGACGCCGCCTCCCGGACCGCGCCGGCCAGCGCCCGCCGCCAGTCCACCACCGGTTCCAGGATCTCGTCGGCCCAGCGCCGCCACCCGGCCGGCACGCTGCCGCGGCCGGTCGCCCGGGCCGTGACGGCCTGCGCGGTCTGCCGCCGGATCGCGGCCGCCTCGACCACGCTGACCTGGGGCGCGTCCGCGGACTCCCACGGCATCGGCTGCCCGTGCGCGCCGGAGCCGCACTGCGGGTGGTGCAGGGTGGGCGGGATCGACGGCAGGTACTCCTCGAACAACCGGCCGGGCGGCAGGCCGAACGTCGCCGGTCGCAGCGCACCGGCCGGCAGCCCGGCGATGTCGTCGTTGATCTCGCAGTCCTGGGCGATGTTGATCCGGTGGTGGTCGCGGCGCAGCGCCGGCGGGACCAGCTCGGCCCGGCCGTGATGGTCACGCAGCAGATGGGCCACCTCGTGGACCCAGACCGCGGCGAGCGCGGCGACCGGGATGGCGTCGACGAACTCCGGTGAGACGTAGCAGCGCCAGTGCCGGTCGACGGCCATCGTGGACACCGCGGTGGTCGGCACCACGGTCAGGCTGTAGAGCGCGGAAGCCAGGTAGGGCTGCTCCCCCGCCGCCCGCAGCCGCGCGCCGAGCAACTTGGTCCGGTCCAGCTCGCGGTGCTCAGGCGCCACCGGTCAACATCCCGGACGCGCTGAGCACCTCGACGAACGCGTCGATCGCGGGCGGCACCGGCCACGCCGGTTGCCGCATCCGGGCCAGGTCGAACGCGGCCCGGGCGGCCACGTCCGGCACACCGGCGTCGACCGCTTTCGCCAGCACCACCCAGCCGGCCTCCCAGCGTTCCCGGGTCACCGACGCCTCGATCGCGGCCACCACGGCGGTGAGGAAGGCGAGTTGCCGGTCCCCGCGGTCGGGCAGCGCGAACGCCTCCGGGTCGGCCAGCACCCGCTCCGGGTCGGGCAGGTCGAGCTCGTGCAGATACGTCGCCAGCTCCAGCCCCGCACCGTCACCGACCGCGCCGATCAGTGCGGTGGTCAGCGCGTCCCGGCCGGTGTCCGTACAGAAATGGAAGACCAGCAGGCGCAGGGCCATGTCCCAGGTGCGCGGCGAGGGCCAGGCGCCACCGCGGGCCTCGGCGTCGGACGGCAGGTGATGGGTCAGGCCGGGCCGGGCGGTGAGGAACCCGGCGATCACGCCCCGGGCGCGGGCCAGCGCACCGGCCGCGCGAGCCGGGACGATGGCCGGCACGTCCACCTGCGGCCAGACCCCGGCCAGGCCCCGGGCGACCACCCGGGGGTCGTACGTCCAATGCAGGTGGACGAAGCGGTTGGCCAGCGGCGGGCTGAGGTGCCAGCCGTCCGCGGCGCTGGCCGGCGGGTTCGCGGCCGCGACGATCCGCACCGCCGGTGGCAGGGTCAGGCTGCCCACCCGGCGTTCCAGCACCACCCGGAGCAGGGCGGCCTGCACGGCGGGCGGCGCCGAGGACAGCTCGTCGAAGAACAGGATGCCGCGGCCGGCCCGGGACAGCCGGACCGCCCAGTCGGGTGGCGCCATCGGCACGCCCTGGACCGCCGGGTCGTCGCCGACGATCGGCAGGCCGGCGAAGTCGGACGGCTCGTGCACGCTGGCGATCACGGTCTCCATCGGCGCGCCGAGCCCCTCGGCGAGCTGGGTGAGCGTCGCCGACTTGCCGATGCCCGGCTCACCCCAGAGCAGCACCGGCAGGTTCGCGGCGACGACCAGGGCGAGGGCGGCCACCCGCTGGTCGGTGGCCGGCTCGGTCCGGGTGGTGCGGATCCGGCTCAGCAGCTCGTCGGCGGCGTCCAGCCCGGTTGTCATGCGTGCTCCTTCAGGTACTCGATCGCGGTGTGGAACGCCGGGCCGCGCTGGTCCTTCGGCTCGAGGTAGGCCAGCATGTCGTCGAGGTAGTCGAGTACCGACACGTCGTCCTGGTTGGGCATCCGCGGGTCGGCGCCGGCGTCGACCAGCGCGATGATCAGCTCGGGCGGCCAGAGGTTGACCACCGCGAGATAGAGCGGGGTGCTGCCCTCCTTGTCCCGGTCGTTGACGTCCAGACCGGCCTCGAGGAGCCGGGGCAGCAGGCGGGTGTGGTCGAACGAGCGCAACCGGTGCAGCAGCGTGCGCCCGCGGCCGTCCCGGACACCCGGGTCCATCCCGCCGTCGAGCAGCTCGAGGACCACCCGGGTGCCGCCGTGCACCATCCGCAGCCACAGGTCCCGCCGGTGGTCGCGCAGCCGTTTCGGGAGCCGGCCGGACATCCCGGTCCAGGCCTGCGCCGCGGCGAAGCAGCCGGACACCGGGCCGCCGAACGCGCGCAGGGCGCGTTCCCGCTGCGCCTCGGCGGCGGTGTGCGCGGGCAGGTGGAGCCGCCCGTCCCGGTGGTCGATCACGTGCCACTCCCCGTGGCAGCGGACCCGGGTGAACACCGCCCGGTCGGCCGGCTCAGCCGGCGGAGCGGCCGGGGTGCCGGGGAACAGGGCCGAGCGGATCAGCGGGTGCAGCGCGCCGGCCGGGAGCCGGCCGTGCCGGACCAGGTCGAGATCGGGTGGGAAGCGCAGCAGGCGGGGCGACAGGTGCGGAAGGCGGCGCACCTCCGTGTAGCCGTCCCAGTTCACCTGCTGAGCGGTGGCCGTCACCACGTCGCCGTCGACGTCCAGGCGCAGGATCTGGCGGCGGTCCAGCCAGCCGGTCAGCGTCAGGGTCCGCTGGCCGAACTGGGCGGCGACCCGCCGGGCCTCGGTCACCAGGGCGTACGGATCGATCAGCCGGAAATGATCGTCGATGAACAGCCGAACGGCCTCCTCGTGGCTGATCGGCAGGCCGGCAGCGTGCCAGGTCTCGCCCAGGTCGGTGGGCGTGCGCGGCCCCTCGGTCCGGTCGGTGGCCGTGCGCGGCCCCTCGCCCCCGGCCGGGAGATTGCCGCCGGCCGCGGTCCGAGCAGGCCCGCTCACCGTGGCGCGCAGCTCACCGGCCCGCCGGGCGTCCCAGTGGTGCGGTGCCAGCCGGATCGGTGGCACCGGCAGGTGTTCCGCGTCCACCGGCACCAGGTCGGCGGGCCGGCCGGTGCCGAGCATGAGCCGTTGCGAGCCCAGCACCGACTGCGGGCTGCGGACCGTGAGCAGCACCGTCTCGAGGTCGACCGGGCCGTCCGGTGCCAGCAGATAGAGCACGTCGGTGGCCAGCGTCGAATAGCCGCCGAGAGCCCGGGGCAGGTGCCAGCGCAGCAGGTCGGGCGCGAACCCGGCGAGCATGTCGAGCAGCGTGGCCGCGACATCGGGGCCGAACCGCCCGGCGAGCGACGCGGCGTCGAAGGTGACGTCGACGTCGCCGGCCGCGCAGGCCGCCGCCCAGTCGCCGCGCTCCCGGGCCGCGGTGCACTCCGTGATCATCCGGGCCGGTACGGCGTACCGCCGGATCCGCTCCCACTCGGCCAGGCTCATCGGTACACGCTCGCGATCGCGCCGAGGTCGGTGTGCGGCGGTGTCACCGAGCGGGGTGACTGCCGGCGCATCCGCCGGGGCACCCCGCCGTTGAGGCCGAGGTGCTCCAGCTGCCCGGCGGCGGCCAGCAGCACCCGCGCGCCCCGGCCGGTCACGCCGGTGAACCGCAGGTCGAGACGGCGCAGGGCACTGCCCGGCAGCGCGGCGGCCAGCAGCCCGGCACCGGTGTCGCCGACCTCGTTGGGCCGGCCGCCGAGGGCCCGCTCGGACGGCGGCCGGGCCAGGTCGAGGGCGACCCAGTCGCGCAGATTCGCGGCCAGCGGCGCCACGTCGGTGATCCCGTTGCCGCCCAGCCCGAGCGTCATGCCGAGGCCGGCCAGGCCCTCGGCGAGCGCGGCCGCGCCGTCGTCGCCGAGGTGGTTGACCGCGAGGTAGAGCTCGCGGACGCCGCCGTCGCGGACCAGTCGCAGCAGCACCGGCACCGCCGCGGCGCGCAGCCCGTTGGCGCCCAGGAACAGCCGCTGCATCACCGGCGGGCGGGCGGCCAGCGCGTCGGCCAGGTGCTCCAGCCCGGCCGCGGTGAGCCCGGTGTTGACCAGGTCGAGGGTGCGCAGCGTGGTGTTGCCGGCCAGCGCCGCGGCCAGCCGGGCCACCCCGGCGTCGCCGATCGGGTTGCGCTTGAGCCAGAGGGCGCGCACGTCCCGGTCGGTGCGGAGCCGGTCGGCGAGCGCGGCCGCGCCCTCCGCGTCGATCCGGTTGCAGCCGAGGTAGACGGTGCTGAGACCGTGGCCGGGGACGAGCGCGTCGGCGACCGCCTGGACGCCAGGGGTGCCGAGTCCGTTCGTACCCAACAGCAAATGGGTCGCGTGCGGTGAGGCGACCGCGGTCCGGACCAGCCGGGTCGCCTGCTCCGGGCCGACGCCCTGCTTGCAGAGATCGACCCGGCCGTCCGGACGGACCAGGCCGCGGGCGAACTCCTCGACCGCGACCACCGGTTCGGGTGACGCGAGCCGGCGCAGCAGCCCGTCGAAGTCGGCCGGCGCGGCCAGGCCGCTCTCCGGGTCGCTGATCGCCGGGCACCGCACGGCGGGGGTCTCGTCCATCGGCCACCATCCCACCGAACGAAAAGGTCCAGGTGGCGAAGCCGGCCGGATTCGAACCGGCGTCCTCCTGCTCGATGCCAAGGCGCGACGACCTCTGCGCTACGACTTCGCCGCGGCGGAGCCTACGGGAGTGGTACGACATTCTCGGACCCTCGTTGACAGGTGACCTATTAGTCACATAACTTAGCGTCATGACCGACGACGATCGGGTGTTCAAGGCCCTGGCCGACCCGAGCCGTCGCTTCCTGCTCGACCTGCTCTTCGCCCGGGACGGCCGCACGCTCACCGAGCTGGAGTCCGCGCTGGCGATGACGCGCTTCGGCGTCGCCAAGCACCTGCGGGTGCTCGAGGAGGCGGGACTCGTCGTCACCCGCCGATCGGGCCGGGAGAAGTTGCACTTCCTCAACCCGGTGCCGATCCGCCAGATCCACGACCGGTGGATCGACAAGTACACCGAGCACCAGATCACCACTCTCATCGATCTCAAGCACACGCTGGAGGAAGAGTCATGAGCGACACCAAGGTGTTCCGCATCTGGATCAAGGCGGCTCCGGAGAAGATCTGGGAGGCGCTCACCGACCCGGAGTGGAACAAGCGCTACGGCTACGGCACCCCGCAGACCTACGACCTGCAGAAGGGCGGCCAGTACCAGGCGGTCGCCAGCCAGGAGATGAAGGACTACGCGAAGGCGAACGGGTTCGAGATGGCCGACATCGTCGTCGAGGGCGAGGTGCTCGAGGCGGACGCGCCGCGCCGGCTGGTGCAGACCTGGAAGATGCTGATGGACCCGGGCACCGCGGCCGAGCCGTACACCACGCTGACCTGGGACATCGAGGACTCCGGGCCGGGCGTCTGCCGGGTCACCATCACGCACGAGCTGACCGGCGCGCCGGCGCACGCGGCCATGGTGCAGGGCAACCCGGACGCCGGCGCCGAGGGTGGCGGCGGCTGGGCCTGGGTCCTCAGCGATCTCAAGTCGCTGCTGGAGACCGGCTCGATCCTGGCCGGCAAGTAAACGGGCGGAGCGGTCCTGGCGGGACCGCTCCCACCGTCCGATTTTGCTAGCGTCCGACCCATGGCCGTGTTCTGGTTCGCCGTTCTCGGGCTGGGCGTATCGATGAGCGGCACGGCGATCTGGCTGGCCCGGCGGGACAGGCGGCGCGCGCTCGACGAGCGGGACGAGCCCGAGCAGCACGGCCGCCACAGTGGGTGAGAGCGGCGGCTGACAGACTTGACCGCGTGAGTGACGGGGAGTTGGCGGCGTACAGTCTCGTCGAGCTCGCCGTCGACCGGTTGCGGCGCGACATCCTGAGCGGGCGCACCGACCCGGGTGAGCGGCTGGTCGAGGAGCAGTTGACCAAGCGGCTCGGCATCAGCCGGGCGCCGCTGCGCGAGGCCATGCGACTGCTGGCCGAGCAGGGCCTGGTCGAGCACATCCCGCGGCGCGGCGCGCGGGTGGCGACCCTCTCCGACGCCGACGTGGGCGAACTGTACGAGATCCGCGACATCCTGGAACGCCACGCCGTCACCAGCCGGCCCACCGGCGCCGACCTGGCCGGGCTGCGCTCCGCACTGGACGTCATCCGGGCGGCGACCGATCAGGACGACCGGCTGGAGCTGGCCAACGCGCACCGCCGTTTCCACGTCGAGGTGGTCGCGCTCAGCGGCAACCGTCAGCTCACCGCGCTCTACGAGACGGTCCTCGTGAAGATCCAGCTCTACATGGCGGTGAACATGCGCCGCGAGGCCGAGGTGGCCCGGGCCGAGGACGGGGTGCTGCGCCACGAGCGGCTCTTCGCCGCGGTCGAGCGGGGCGACGCCACCGAGATCCTGACCGCGCTGAGCGCGCACGGGGCTCGCACCTACCTGACGCGCTGACAAACACGGAACCGCTAGATCACTCCGGGAAATCACCCCGTTACACGACGTGGGATCCCTCGAAACAGAACTGTCGACAATCGACGGCATGGCTTTCTGACAGCAGGCCGTCGAAGGGACGACAGTCATGACTGCGACGATCGGGCCGGTGCCGGCCGACCCCTACCCCTGGCCCTACGACGGCGCGGTACCGGTGGACCGCACCGCGCTGCTCTGCATCGACTGGCAGACCGACTTCTGCGGGCCGGGCGGCTACGTCGACGCGATGGGCTACGACATCGAGCTCACCCGCGCCGGGCTCCCGGCCACCGCCAAACTTCTCCAGCACGTCCGCGACCTGGGCATGCTCGTCATCCACACCCGAGAGGGCCACGACCCGGACCTGTCCGACCTGCCGGCCAACAAGCGCTGGCGCTCGGCCCGGATCGGCGCCGAGATCGGCGGCCCGGGCCCGTGCGGCCGCATCCTGATCAAGGGCGAGCCGGGCTGGGAGATCGTGCCCGAGGTCGCACCGGCGCCCGGCGAGGTGATCGTCGACAAGCCCGGCAAGGGCGCGTTCTACGCCACCAACCTCGACCTGGTGCTGCGCACCCACGGGATCACCCATCTGATCCTGACCGGCATCACCACCGACGTCTGCGTGCACACCACGATGCGCGAGGCGAACGACCGCGGCTACGAGTGCCTGATCCTGAGCGACTGCACCGGCGCCACCGACCCGGGCAACCACGTCGCGGCGCTGCACATGGTCACCATGCAGGGCGGCGTCTTCGGCTGCGTGGCGACGTCCGAAGACGTCATCGCCGCGATGGAGGTCTGAGCCGTGCCGACCGTTGAGGCATCACCCACCCCGTTCACCTTCGCGAAGAACAGCACCGCGCTGCTGGTCATCGACATGCAGCGCGATTTCCTGCTCCCCGGCGGCTTCGGCGAGAGCCTGGGCAACGACGTCGCGCAGCTGCGGCGCACCATCGAGCCGCTGACCGCGCTGCTGGCGGCCTGGCGAGCGGCCGGGTGGAAGGTCATCCACACCCGCGAGGGCCACCTGCCCGACCTGTCCGACTGCCCGCCGGCCAAGCTCCGGCGCGGGCCGATGATCGGCCAGGCGGGTCGCTTCGGCCGGGTCCTGATCCGTGGCGAGTACGGCCACGACATCGTCGACGAACTCGCACCCGTCGAGGGCGAGGACGTCGTCGACAAGCCCGGCAAGGGCGCGTTCTACGCCACCGATCTCGCCAAGATCCTCGAGAACGACGGCATCACCTCCCTGGTCGTCACCGGGGTGACCACCGAGGTCTGCGTGCACACCACGGTCCGCGAGGCGAACGACCGCGGTTACGAGTGCCTGGTGCTCGCCGACTGTGTCGGCTCCTACTTCCCCGAGTTCCAGCGCGTCGGCCTGCAGATGATCGCCGCACAGGGCGGGATCTTCGGCTGGGTCGCGGAATCGTCCGCCCTGATCGAGGAGATCACGCGATGACACCTGCCACCAGCGCGGTGAAACCTGCCTACTGGGTCCGCGGCGACACCAACGCCTTCTTCGGCTTCGGCGTCAACGTCCTGGTCAACGTGCTCACCCTGACCGGTCTCTGCCTCGGCGTGATCAAGTTGCCGGCCGGTGACGTGTTCGGGGTGATCCTCCCGGCGCTCGGCATCGCCCTGGTCGGCGGCAACGTCTACTACACGTACCTGGCTCGCAAGCTGGCCGTGCGGGAGAACCGCACCGACGTCACGGCGATGCCGTACGGGCCGAGCGTCCCGCACATGTTCATCGTGATCTTCGTGATCATGCTGCCGATCTACCTGACCACCAAGGACCCGGTGAAGGCGTGGACGGCCGGCATCGCCTGGGCGTTCATCATCGGCGTGATCGTGCTGATCGGCGCGTTCGTCGGGCCGTACATCCGCAAGTACGCGCCGCGGGCCGCGCTGCTCGGCACCCTGGCCGGCATCTCGATCACCTTCATCTCGATGAACCCGGCCGGCAACATGTGGAAGGCCGCCTGGATCGCCCTGCCGGTCTTCGGGCTGCTGCTGATCGGCCTGCTCACCGACGTGAAACTGCCGTTCAACCTGCCGATCGGCCTGGTCGCGCTGCTGGCCGGCACCGCGATCGGCTGGATCGGCGGGGTGATGAGCGTGCCGGACGTGACCGCCGCCGCGAAGGACATCGCGTTCGCCTTCCCGCACCTGAAGTTCGACCTGTTGATCGACGGCCTGACCGACATGGCGCCGCTGCTGGCCACCGCGATCCCGCTGGGCGTCTACAACTTCACCGAGGCGATGACCAACGTGGAGAGCGCGGCCACCGCCGGCGACCGGTACAACCTGCGCAGCGTGCTGCTGGCCGACGGGGCCGGCGCGGTGATCGGCTCGTGCCTCGGCTCACCGTTCCCGCCGGCCGTCTACGTCGGTCACCCGGGCTGGAAGGCGGCCGGCGGCCGCACCGGGTACTCGATGGCCACCGGCGTGGTGATCGCGCTGCTCTGCTTCTTCGGCCTGTTCGGACTGCTCGGCGCGATCTTCCCGACCGCCGCGATCGTGCCGATCCTGCTCTACATCGGCCTGCTGATCGGGGCGCAGGCGTTCCAGGCGACGCCCCGGGCGCACGCCGCCGCGGTGGTCGCCGCGCTGGTGCCGAACATCGCCCAGTGGGCCACCGGGCAGATGGACAACGCGCTCGCCGCGGCCGGCACCACCGCGGCACAGGTCGGCAACGACGCGCTGACCGGCGCCGGTGTGGTCTACGACGGGCTGAAGACGCTCGGCGAGGGCGCCATCCTGGCCGGTCTGGTGCTCGGCGCGATCGTGGTGTTCATCATCGACAAGCGTTTCTGGCACGCCGCGATCTTCTCCGGGACCGGTGCGGCGCTCACCTTCGTCGGCCTGATCCACGCCCCGAAGGTGCAGTTCAACGCGAACGGGCAGGTCGCACTCGGCTACCTGTTCCTGACCGTGGTCTGCGTGCTCTTCGCGCTGACCCGGCCCGCACCGCGCGTCCCGGAGCCCGGCGAGGACCCGGAGGAGGCGCCGACCGGCCGCGAGACCGTACCGGCAGCCTGACCGCGTGGACGGCCCGGCTGCCCGCCGGGCCGTCATCGGACGAGAGGACATCGCATGGAGCGCGACCGGCCCGAGGTGATCGCCGAGGTCACCGCAGCCTTCGAGGCCTATGAGCGGGCGCTCGTGGCGAACGACGTCGAGAAGATCCTGAGCTGCTTCGCACCGGAGGCGGTCCGCTTCGGCATCGCCGATCAACAGGTGGGCATCGAAGAACAGGAGAGGTGGCGGCGCGCGCAAGGCCCGTTGCCGCCGGGCCGCGCCCTCAAGGAGACCCAGATCATTTCGTACGGCCTGAGCACCGCGGTCGTGACCACCCTGTTCGGCTACCCCGGCTCGGACGTGCTGGGCCGGCAGACCCAGGCGTGGGTGCGCCGGCCCGAGGGCTGGCGCATCGTCACCGCGCACGTCTCCGAACCCCGCACGTGAGCCGCCGGGTCAGACGAACAGGCTCTTCACCCAGTTCACCGCGTCCATCACCCAGGCGGTCTGCTGCAGGAAGGTGAACCCGGCGCCGACCAGGAACACGCCCACCACCATGTGCGAGCCCCGGGCGGTGTGCCGGGTGCGGCCCATCTGCCGCTCCAGCACCGTCCGGCCGACCAGCCGGGCGAGCGCGAAGACACCCGCGGCCACCAGCAGCGTCACCACGAACACCACCACCGGGGTGGTCAGTGAGCCGCCGCCGGAGAGCGCCCAGATGCCCCAGCAGACGAACGTGAACAGCACCGCGGCGGTGCTCCACTCGCCGCCGCGGCGCAGCTGGCGGACGTGCCAGCCGAGGCTGTGCTGCGTGCGGGGCGCGCCGGCGCCGGGCCAGCCGGTGCCGGTCGGCTCGTGCTGGGCGGTGTTGTCGTGCTGCTGCGGCGTGCGCGGCGTGACCTGGGCCCGGCCCTGGCTGAACGGCGACTGCGGCGCGTTCTGCGGCGCCGGCGAGGTCGGCGCGTGCGGCGTCTGGACCTGGGTGTGCTGGTGGTCCGGCGCCTGCACCCGGGTGGGCGGGTGGTTCGGCGTCTGGACACGCGTCGGCTCGCCGGACCGCGGAACGGCGGGCGCGGGCTGCGTCGGCGGCTCCGCCCACGGGTCCTGCGGCGGCATGTCGAGCGTCCGCTCCGACCACTGCGGTTGCTCCGGCATGATTCCCCTCTCGATCAGGTGGCTGATCAGCCACCTGCCTTCGAGAGTAACGACGCCGCAAATAGGTGGCCCGCGACACGGCAGTCCGTTACACAAGCTCCATGGATTCCGCGATACGACTCCGGCAGGGCACGGCCGAGGATTTCCCGGCGGTCTGGGACCTTCTGGGCCTGGTGTTCCACGACGAGTTCGAGGGCGAGGCGCGGGACGCCGAGGAGGCGGTCTTCGAACCGGAGCGGTCCCTGGTCGCCGACGACGCCGGGCTGATGGCCGGGCACGCACTCGCGTTCGGCCGCCGCCTGGGCGTGCCCGGCGGTGAGCTGCCGGCCGCGCACATCTCCAGCGTCGGGGTCCGGCCCACGCACCGGCGGCGCGGCCTGCTGACCGCGCTGATGCACCGCCAGCTGATCGACATCGCCGAGGCCGGGCGGGAGCCGCTCGCCGTGCTGTGGGCCAGCGAGACCTCGATCTACCCCCGGTTCGGGTACGGCCCGGCCGCCTTCCGCCACAAGTTCTCGATCATGAACCAGGAGGTCCGGCTGCCCGCCCCGCCGCCCGGCCCGCCCGCCCGGCTGCGGATGGGATCGCCGGCCGACCTGCTCGGCGAGCTCCGCCAGGTGTACGACCGGGTGCGCCCCGGCCGGGTCGGCTGGTCCGACCGCGACGACAACTGGTGGCGGTACGTCCTGGCCGATCCGAAGGACCAGCGCGACGGCGCCACCCGGCAGCACGCGGTGCTCCTGGACGGACCCACCGGCCCGGCCGGGTACGCGCTCTGGCGGGTCAAGGGCGGCTGGACCGACCACGGCCCGGACGGCGAGGTGCAGGTCGGTGAGGTGGTCGCCGGTGATCCGGTGACGTACCAGGCGCTCTGGCGCTTCCTGCTCGGCATCGACCTGACCCGGACCGTGTCCTACAAGCTGGGCGCCGTCGACGAGCCGCTGCAGTTCCTGGTGGACGAGCCGCGACGGCTGGGCGCACGGAAGATGGACGCGCTCTTCGTCCGGCTGGTGGACCTGCCCGCCGCGCTGGCCGCCCGGCGCTACCTGACCGCTGTCGACGTGGTGCTCGAGGTCGACGACCCGATCCTGCCGGCGAACGCCGGGCGCTGGCGGCTGACCGGCGGGCCGGACGGTGCGACCTGCGTCCGGACCGGCGACCCGGCCGACCTGGCCTGCCCGGTGACCGATCTCGGCGCGGCCTACCTGGGTGGCACCTCGCTGGCCACCCTCGCGGCGGCCGGCCGTGTCCACCAGCTGTCCGACAATGATCCGAGTGCGGCGTTCGGCTGGCACCGCCCGCCGAGCGTCACCGAGGTCTTCTGAGCGGACGGGCGGGTACCGTCGGGATCATGGCTGAGCCCGAACGCCGCCGGCGGCGTGTACGTCCCTCCTCGGGTGCGGACGACATCCCGGCGGCCCCGGCGCCGGTGCCCACGCCTCCCCCGGCTCCCCCGGCGACGCCGGTCCCTCGCGCACCGATCCCGACCGCGCCCACCAGCCCGGCGGCACCCGTCCCCACCCCGCCCACCGGCCCGGCAGTGCCGATCCCGGCCGCACCGGCCGGCCCGGCAGTGCCGATCCCCGCCGCGCCGGCCGGCCCGGGTGTGCCGGTGCCCGCGCCGCCCGCGTCGGCGCCCGCCCGGCCGGTGCGGCCCGCCGGACCGCCACCGCCGAAGCGGACCGCCGGCAACGGCGGCGGCAACACCGAGGACCGCGAGGTCGAACGCGGCCTGCGCGGCCTCGTCGGATCCGGGTCGTCGCAGGTCAGCGTCGGTGCCGCGCTCCGGGCCCGGGACGCCGCCCGGCCGAGTGACGAGGACCTGGCCGCCGCCGACCGGGACCTGGTGATCGTGCGGCGCAACTGGCTGCCGCGCGAGGAATTGCCACGCCGGTAGAAGCTGCGCGACCACAATGCCCGGACACTACGATGTGGTGGACCACCGGCCGCAGGATCCTGGAAACGGTTGACTAGCCCATGCAGTGGAAGAACCGCCCCAATGGCCTGACCTGGTCAGGTGTCATCAAGAACGAGGAAGCCAAGCGGGAGGCCGCCGCGCAGCTCGCGGCCGAGCTTCAGGACGGGCAGACGGTCGGGATCGGCTCCGGTTCGACGAGCTTCCTCACCCTGCAGGCCCTCGCCGCGCGCGCCGAGAAGGAGGGTCTCTCCTTCACCGCGATCCCGACCTCGATCGAGGTGGCGAACGCCTGCTCCGCGCTCGGGCTGCGGATCACCACGCTGAACGACGCCCGCCCGGACTGGTGCTTCGACGGCGCCGACGAGGTCGACGACCACAAGCGGCTGATCAAGGGCCGGGGCGGTGCGCTCTATCAGGAGAAGCTGATGATGTCCGCGGCGCCGAAGGCGTTCATCGTGGTCGACCAGTCCAAGATCGTGGACCGGCTCGGGCAGAACTTCGCGGCGCCGGTGGAGATCGACCCGGCCGCGCTCAGCCTGACCTTCGAGAAGCTCGAGGGCTTCCCCGGTCTGGAGGAGGTCACCCTGCGCGCCGCCGGCGGCAAGGACGGCCCGGTGATCACCGAGCGCGGCAACCTGACCCTGGACCTGCGGTTCAGCGAGATCGGCGAGGACGCGCACACCCGGCTCAAGCAGATGCCCGGCGTGGTGGAGACCGGCCTGTTCTTCGGCTACGACTTCGAGCTGATCCTGGCCGGCTGAGCACCAGCCGACCAGTCACCTCCCCGGCTGGTGCTCACGGCTGCCTCAAGGCGGTTGAGGCAGCCGCCGGCACCAGCCGGCCGTGCGTGCGACCTGCTCAGAACGTGAGCGCCGCACGCAGCGCGGCAGCCACCTGATCGGCCACGGCCCGGGCCGCGTCGATGGTGGCGATCTTGCGGGCGAAGCCGTGGTTCACGCCCATGTACCGGGTGTGCACCACCGGCACCCCGGCACTGATCAACGCGTCCGCGTAGTCGGCGCCCTCGTCGCGGAGCGCGTCGTACTCGGCCGTGATGATCAGGGTGGGCGGCATGCCGGACAGGTCGGCGACCGCCAGCGGCGCCACGTCCGGGGTGAGCCGCTGCCGCGGGTCCGGGACGTAGGTCTCCCAGGCCAGCTTCATCGAGGCGCGGTCGAGGCCGTACTCGCCGAGCTCGTCGTAGGACTCGGCCGAGGTGAGCGGGTCGAGGGCCGGGTAGATCAGCGCCTGGAAGTCCAGCGGGGTGGCGGCGTCCCGCTGCCGGCGCGCGGTGACCGTGGCCAGCTGGCCGCCGGCACTGTCGCCGCCGATCGCCAGCCGTGACGGGTCGACGCCCAGCTCCGAGCCGTTCTTGCGGACGTGGCCGAGCACTGTCGCGGCGTCGTCGAGCGCGGCCGGGTGCACGTGTTCCGGTGCTAGCCGGTACCCCACCGACAGCACCGCGCAGCCGGACCGGTCGGCGACCCGGCGGCAGAACCGGTCAACGGTCTCGATGCTGCCGTAACACCAGCCGCCACCGTGCAGGTAGACGAAGAGCGGCGCGTCGGCGCGGGTGGCGTAGAGACGGCAGGGCACACCGTCGGCGTCCAGGTCGGCGACGACCGGCAGCGGCAGCGCCGGGCCGGTCTCCGCCTCGTTGGACTCCTCCATCGCCGTACGGGCGGCGAGAAGCTGGTCGTAGGCGCTGGCCGCGAGCTGCTCGGCAGTAGGGCGGCGGCGAAGTTTCGCCGCCGCCGTCACCTGAGGGTGGAGCATGCCTGCGTCAGCCGAGCTGGGCCAGGACGAGACCGCCACGGGCCTTCGGGGTGAACCAGGTGCTCTTGCGCGGCAGCTTCAGCCGGGCCAGGTTGACCGCGACGAAGTCCTCAACGGTCACCGGCGCGATCAGCACGGCCAGCGCGGCCCGACCGGCGTCGACCTCACCACGCAGCCACTCGACCGGGTAGTCACCACCGATGTAGGAGATCCGCTTGTCGCCGGGTTCCAGACCCAGCACGTCACCCAGCAGCACCCGCTCGACCAGTCCGTGGTCCAGGTTGTCCACCGCGGTTCCGGCCGGGTCGGACGGCAGTGCGACCGAGTAGGAGCGACCCCCTGCGTACACCTCGATCGTGCCCTTGGGGGGAAGGGCCGCGGCGCGCGGCAGCTCGGTGACCGTCGCACCTGCCTCGCGGAGGCCTTTCAGAAACTCCTCCGGCGTCGCCGGAAGCTCGCTGACCAGGCGGTTGTAGGGCTGGATCGCGACCGAGGCGGGTGTGGTGATCACCGCGAGGAAGCGCGGCAGCCCACCGGTCTGCGCGGCCAGGCTCCGGTGGTTGCCGTCGGCGACCACCAGCTCGCCGCCGCCGGCCAGCGCGGTGAGCCGGTCCTGCAGCTCACCGGCGCCCAGCACCCAGATGGCGTGGGTCCGGCCGGTCTGGTCGGTGTCGGTGGCCTCCGGCTCACCGGCCGCGTCGCAGGCGTCGGCGAGCGCGGCATGCAGTTCCTCGCCCTTGCCGGTCTGCAGCAGCAGCACCGGCGAGAGCAGCGTCTGCAGCGCCTCGGCGAGCGCGACCCGCTCACGGACCTTGGCGATGAAGACGTCCTCGTTGCGGATGACCAGGCCCGGCTCGTCGGCGCTGGTGGAGATCTCGGCCGTTTCGACCATGCTCCACAGGCCGTAGGCGGGCGCCTCGTCCTTCGCGGTGATCCGATAGAGCACCACGACGTGCTCAGCCTGCCGGTAGTCGCCCTCGGACTTGTCGCGCTCCAGCCGGACGACGGCGTCCGGTAGGGCTTCCGCGAAGGTCTTGCCGAGGGAGTCGGGCGCGAGATGCGGCATTTCCACGGCCAGCGAGCTGTGCGGATTGGCCGTGATGATGTCGGTGATTTCGGCGTCGTCGGCGAACTCGTCGTAGTTCTGGGCTCCGGTACCGCCAGTGGTGATCCAGGCCCGGCTGATCGGGTGCACGACCGTCATGAGGGGCAACTTACCCCGCGGACCGGCGGTGCCTACCTACCGGCATGTTCGCGCGTGACCTGCTCAACTGTGCCCGTCGATGAGCGTTCACCGGACGTTCGACCGGAAGTGCCGTCCCGAGGAGCGGATTTTCCGTCCCGAGGAACGGATTCGCGGTGACCGTGACCGGTGGCGCGACGAGTCCCGCCAGTTCCGGGGAGAGATCCGCCCAGACGCCGCGTTGAACGCCGATCGTCATGTCTGCTGCCGTGCTGGATGAGGTGTACATCACCTCATCCAACGACGGTGCGGGCCCTCGGGTGGTGCACTAGTCGAAAATCGGGCCGAGTTCGCGGCTTCGCTTGATCTCGTAGAAGCCCGGGGTGCCGGCGACCAGCAGGACGCCGTCCCAGAGCTTTCCGGCCGCCTCGCCCTTGGGCGCCGGGGTGACGACCGGGCCGAAGAAGGCGATGGTGGAGTCCGGGTCCGGGCCGGGCGCGTGGATCACCGGGGTGCCGACGTCCGTGCCGACCGGCTTCATCCCGGCGTTGTGGCTGGCCCGCAGCGCCTCGTCGCGGCTGTCGGAGGTGGCCGCCGCGGCCAGCGCCGGGTCCAGACCGGCCTCGGTCAGGGCCTCGGTGAACAGCTTCTCGTCCAGCTCGTACTTCTGCAGGTGGATCCGGGTGCCGAGCGCGGTGTAGAGATCGCGCAGCACCTCCGGCCCGGCGGTCTCGGCCGCGGCGATGCAGACCCGGACCGGGCCCCAGCCCTTGTCCATCAGGTCCCGGTACTGCTCCGGGAGGTCCCGGCCCTCGTTGAGAACGGACAGACTCATCACGTTGAACCGGATGTCGAGGGGACGCACCTTCTCCACCTCGAGCAGCCAGCGGGAGGTGATCCAGGCCCACGGGCACAGGGGGTCGAACCACATGTCGACAGTCGCGCGTTCGCTCATGGGATCGATCCTGCCACCGCTGAAGGCGGTGGGGGTGCGGTGTGAGACGGGCGCGACGCATAGGCTGCGAGGAAAAGCAGTCAGCTCGAAGGAGAGTGCACGTGGCCGGTGTTCACAACCTGACCCAGGTCGAGGCTGCGGAGCGGAGTCGATTGCTCGAGGTCGTCGGCTACGACATCACCCTCGACCTGACCGACGGAAACGGCGATCCCGGTTCCGTCACCTTCCGCTCCACCACAGTGCTCACCTTCCGCTGCGCCGAGCCCGGCGCGGAGACGTTCGTCGAGGCCGCGGCCGTGAAGCTGCACACCGCCACGCTGAACGGCGAACCGCTCGACCTGAGTGCCTGGTCGCCCGAGAAGGGCCTGCGGCTGACCGCCCTGGCCGCCGAGAACACCCTGGTGGTGGACGGCGACTTCGCGTACTCGGCGAGCGGGCAGGGCCTGCAGCGCAGCGTCGACCCGGTCGACCAGGAGATCTACCTCTACAGCCAGTTCGAGACCGCGGACGCCCAGCGGGTCTACGCGGCGTTCGACCAGCCCGACCTGAAGAGCGTCTACACCTGGCACGTGACCGCGCCGAGCCACTGGAAGGTGGTGTCGAACTCGCTGGTCGAGCGGGAGGAACCGGCCGCCGGCGGCGCGCGGACCGTGCACTTCGCCACATCGGCGAAGATGAGCACGTACATCACGGCGATCTGCGCCGGGCCGTACCACGAGGTCCGCGACTCGCACGACGGCATCGACCTGGGCGTGTTCTGCCGCGCCTCGATGGCGCAGTACCTGGACGCCGACGACCTGTTCCTGGTCACCAAGCAGGGCTTCGACTTCTTCCACGAGCAGTTCGGCGTGCGCTACCCGCTGCCGAAGTACGACCAGCTCTGGGTGCCGGACTTCAACGCCGGCGCGATGGAGAACTTCGGCTGCGTCACCCACGCCGAGGCGCACTACATCTTCCGCTCGCAGGTCACCGACTACGAGTACGAGCAGCGGGCCAACACGATCCTGCACGAGCTCGCCCACATGTGGTTCGGTGACCTGGTCACCATGCGCTGGTGGAACGACCTGTGGCTGAACGAGTCGTTCGCCGAGTGGGCCAGCCACTGGTGCAACACGCACGCCACCCGGTTCACCGACGCCTGGTCGACGTTCCTGTCCATCCGGAAGGCCTGGGGCTACCGGCAGGACCAGCTCTCCTCCACCCACCCGGTGTACTGCGAGATGCCGGACCTGGAAGCCGTCGAGGTCAACTTCGACGGGATCACCTACGCCAAGGGCGCCAGCGTGATCAAGCAGCTGGTGGCGTACGTCGGCCTCGACCCGTTCCTGACCGGTCTGCGCGCCTACTTCGCCAAGCACGCCTGGGGCAACGCCACCTTCGACGACCTGCTCACCGAGCTGGAGGCGGCGTCCGGGCGGGAACTGCGCAAGTTCGCCGCGCAGTGGCTGGAGACCGCGCAGGTGAACACCCTGCGCCCGGTCGTCGAGCTGGACGACCGGCAGCACTACACCAAGGTGACGGTCCTGCAGGAGGCTCCGGCCGACTACGCGACGCTGCGCACCCACCGGATCGGGATCGGCCTCTACGACCTGGACGGCGACCGGCTGGTGCGGCGCGAGCTGCTCGAGGTGGACGTGTCCGGGGAGCACACCGAGGTCACCGCGCTGGCCGGGGTCAAGGCGCCGGACCTGCTGCTGATCAACGACGACGACCTGACGTACGCGAAGCTGCGCCTGGACGAGCGCTCGATGGGCACGCTGGTCAAGCACATCGCCGGCTTCGACTCGGCGCTGCCGCGGGCACTGTGCTGGGCCGCGGCCTGGGACATGCTGCGCGACGCCGAGCTGGCCGCCCGCGACTACGTGCAGCTGGTCTGCTCGGGCCTGCCGGCCGAGAGCGACATCAACCTGACCACCGCCACCCTGCGGCAGGCCGGCAGCGCGCTGGTCAGCTTCGCGGACCCGGCGTGGGCGCCGACCGGCTGGGCGATGCTGACGACGCTGGCCGAGACCCAGCTGGCCGCCGCCGAGCCGGGCAGCGGATGGCAGCTGACCTGGGCGCGGGCGTACATCACCGCGGCGCGTACCGAGGAGCAGGCCGCCGTGCTGCGCGGCTGGCTCGACGGCGCGGCCCCGGCCGGCCTGGTGGTCGACACCGAGCTGCGCTGGTCGCTGCTGCAGGCGCTGTCCGCGCTGGGTGCCGCCGCCGAGTCGGAGATCGACGACGAGCTGACCGGTGACAAGACGGCCAGTGGGGAGCGGGAGGCGGCGGTCGCTCGCGCGCTGCTGCCGACGCCGGAGAACAAGGCCCGGGTGTGGGCCGACCTGACCGGGCCGCAGACCCCGCCGAACTGGCTGAACCGGTCGCTGCTGCAGGGCTTCCAGAGCACCCGCCAGGTGGCCCTGACAGCGCCGTACGCGGAGAAGTTCTTCACCGAGGTGGGCAAGGTGTGGGCGCGCTCGGACAGCGAGCCGGCGCAGGAGTTCACCCAGCTGGCGTACCCGGCGTTCCAGATCAGCCAGGAGACGGTCGCGCTGACCGACGCCTGGCTGGCCAAGGACGGGCACCCGGCGTCGCTGCGGCGGCTGGTCGCCGAGGGCCGGGACGGCGTGCTGCGCGCGCTGAAGGCCCGGGCCAAGGACGTGTCGGCCGGCTGATCCGGTAGTACCAGGGAACGGCCTCGTCCGATTATTCGGACGGGGCCGTTTTTCGTGGATTCCCACAAAAGGAACTTACCGCCGCGTAACCCAACCGCAACAACACTGCGTGAGTAGGCTGACACTCCGCGTTCGGGTGATGGCGGCGTTGGAGGTAGAGCCCGTGACGATGCTGAGCCAGGGATCACCGGCCCGATGGACCGCGCCGGACGGCCGGTGGACCGAACCCGACCTGCACCTGTTCCCGCAGGACGGGCACCGGTACGAGATCGTCGACGGCAGCCTGCACGTCACGCCACGCCTGGACGGGATGCACGACGCCGTGGTCGACGCGATCGTCACCACGCTGCGCGCGGCCGCCCCGCCGGACTGGTGGGTGTGCGCCCGCGTGGGCGTCGAGATCGGCACCAGCAGCCTGGTGCCCGACGTCACCGTGCTGCGACCCCGGTCGTCCGGGACGAGCTGGGTGAGCCCGGCAGACGTGGCCCTGGTCGTCGAGGTGACCTCGGACGAGACCCGGCGCTACGACGACCTGCTCAAACCCGCGGTGTACGCGGCCGGCGGCATCCCCGCCTACTGGCTGGTGGAGCCGGGCACGGAGCTGCGGGTGCACACGCTCGACGGCGCGGCATACCGGCAGGTCCAACGGGTCGAGGGCGCCGAGCTGGTGAAGCTCGACGCCCCGTACCCGGTCAGAGTGGCACCGGGGGCCTGGCGATAAACCAGGTCAGGAACGGCCGGCGTGCGACGCCAGCTGGTCGAGACCGATCATCAGGCCACCGATCAGGTCGCCACCGGAGAACGAACCGGCCATGCCGAAGGCGGCCAGCTTCGCGTCCCGGTCGGTGATCCGCTTACGGGCCTCGTCGCCCGTGACGATCTCCAGCCTGCGCTGGCTCGGCG
This sequence comes from Actinoplanes palleronii, assembly GCF_016862315.1. Taxonomy (GTDB): domain Bacteria; phylum Actinomycetota; class Actinomycetes; order Mycobacteriales; family Micromonosporaceae; genus Actinoplanes; species Actinoplanes palleronii. The sequence continues at coordinate 27,421 of NZ_BOMS01000174.1, forward strand.
AGACGGCGAGGAGCACCGCACGATGCGGATCCACGATCTCGCTGTGCAGTTTCTCGGCCGACTCGCGGATCGGCTCCGCCAGCTCGCCGACGTAGATGCTGAAGGTCAGGCCGGTCGCCTGGTCGGCGAGGCGCAACGCCTCGTCCAGGCGCAGCAGCTGACGGGTCGTGAACGGGCTCTCGCGGTCGGCCACGACCGCCTCACCACTTGTCACTTGCGCCTCCTGTCGGGCCGGGCCGGACCGGAGCGCCGGAGCTGTCCTCGATGACCAGTCCGCGCTCGATCGCCTTGACCGCGTGACCGTGGCTCGCCGCGACGGATCGCTCGGGCGAGGCCAGGAACCACATCGGCGGGAACTCGTACGGCTGACCCGGACGGTACCGACGGGACGGCTTGTCCCGGTCAGAACCGGCGAGCGCGAGGAAGGACACCAGGCCGATGATCGCGGCCGGGATGATCAGATAGACCAGAATGGTGGTTATTACAGACAACTGAACGCCCCCAGGCGCCGGTGATCCATCGTGAGACTGAACATCAATCACGGTAGCGGAGCACGAGTCGTCCCGGACCGTCGGGTCTCGAACCGGGGTCTCACGCCGTCGGGATCTACGCGGAATGTGCGTCGCAATGCGAAAATCACCTTCACGCGCCGTCCGCGTACTTTCCACCCGCGAACGGCAGGAGGGGGATTTCCATGCGCCTGACCGTCCCCGCCGCTGGCGCGGCGATGTTCACGGCTCTGGCAGTCGCCGGAGCCCCCGCCGTGCTGCTGCCGGCCACCGCCGCGCGGGCAGCCGACGCCGTATTCCTCGAACTCAACCCGAGCACGGTGCGCGCCGGTGACGTGGTGTCCCTGCGCGCGTCCTGCAACAGCAACGCGAAGGCCGCCACGGTCACCGCGGCACCGATCGGATCGGTGCCGGTCGAGCCGGATTTCAACTTCCTGACCGCGACCGCGACGGTGCCGGCCGACCAGAAAGCCGGCGACTACAAGGTCACCCTGCACTGCCCGGACGACAAGACCGCGAGCGCGAACCTGCACGTGGTCGCGAAGGTCGAACCGGCCCGCGGCCCGGCCACCGGCGGCGGCGGGACAGCACCCGGGCCGGAAGCGTCCCTGCTGGTCGGCGGGGGCCTGACGGTGATGGTCGCGGCGGGCGCGCTGGCCCTGCTCTCGGTACGCCGCCGGCGACCGAGCTGAGGCCGGGGTGACCGACCAGACCGGGCGCCCGCCCCGCATGCCGGAGTCGGTGCAGCGCAAACGCCCGGCCCAGGTGATCGGCGCCCCGCCACCGGGCGTGGTGACCGGCCCGCTGCCGGCGCCACCACCGGTCGGCGGGGGCCGTTCACCCTTCCGGATGCCCCGGCCGCGCCGCCGGACGCCACCGTCGTCGGCGCGCCGGCGCAAGGGCCGCCTGCCGTTCGGCTGGATCGCGCTGATCCTGTTCTTCGTCGGGCTGTTCGCGGTCGGCATGGGGCTCGGCGTGGCCACCGGCTTCGACCTCGGCGGGCTGTTCCGCGGGCCGGACGCGCCGCCGCCGCGCGCCTTCCCGGTGCTGGAGCCGAGCCGGCCGCAGCGGCTGACCATCCCGGACCTCAAGGTCGACGCGCCGATCCTGGACGTCGGGCTGGCCGGCGACGGGTCGGTGGACGTGCCGCCGCTGAAACGGCACAACGAGGTCGGCTGGTTCGACGGCGGGCCGACACCGGGACAGTTCGGGCCGGCGCTGTTCGTCGGGCACGCGGACACGCGTACCGGTCCGTCGGTCTTCCACGACCTGGGCAAGCTCAAGCCCAAGCAGCCGATCGAGGTGCGCCGGGCGGACGGCACGGTCGCGGTGTTCGAGGTGAACTCGGTGGAGCACTACGACAAGGACGAGCTCCCGGTGCACCGGGTCTACGGCGACTACAGCCGGCCGGCGCTGCGGCTGATGACCTGCGGCGGGAAATGGCTCGGTGGCGAGCAGGGCTACGCCGACAACATCGTCGTCTACGCCTCGCTGGTCGACTCCCGGTGAGGGGTGCCGACCAGCGCGCGGGATATGACTACGCCGCCTCGGCGGGTGCCGCGGCGGCGTGGTTGTCGGGCAGGTCGAGCCAGTCCATCCAACGGGGATCGGGGGTGCGGTGCCCGAGCACCCGCCAGGCGACCCCTCGTGGCGCCTGGGGTATGGAATGCAGGCGCCAGCCGAGCTCGGCCGGTGTCTTGTCGCCCTTGCTGTGATTGCACTTGGCGCAGGCGGCCACCACGTTCTCCCAGGCGTGCAGACCACCTCGGCTGCGCGGGAAGACGTGATCGATGGTCTCGGCGGAACCCCGGCAGTAGGCACACCGGCCGGCGTCCCGGGCGAAGATCGCACGGCGGGAGAGGCCGATATGGGTGCGGTAGGGAACTCTCACATACCGCGTGAGGCGGACCACCGAAGGAACCGGGAGGGTTTGCCGCGCGCTGTGCAGGATGCCGTCTCCGTCGGAGATGCACTCCGCCTTGTCGGTGAGGACGAGAATTGTCGCCCGGCGCACCGATACGACGCACAGCGGCTCGTAGGTGGCGTTCAGCACTAACGAGGAAGAGCCCACTGTGGGTCGTATGTCAGGCATCGCAGTCACCCTTCCGGATCAGTTGCTTTCAGGCGCTCCCGTAGCTCAGCCGTGTGTGATCTGGGCCTCGCTGGCGTAGCCCGTGCGCCAATAGTCCCTGATGGATGACCAAATTGCGAGCACAATCTGTGGCGCGCGGGTAAACGTCTGAGGTCTCGGACCCAGGTCGACCCGGTACCTTGACTTCCCGTGTTGCTCCTAGCTCCAACCACCGACCCATCCCCATCCGTCACCCTGCCGACTGTCGATCTCGACAAGTCCTGCCAGCTCGATACGGTCTGCAACTGGCTGGTAGACAAGGCGGACTGGGCGCCCTGGCTCGCACAGAGCGGCTTCGTGATCATCGTGAAGCCGATGCGGGTCATAGCGATCATCGCGATCGCGATGCTGATCCGCTGGCTGCTGCACCGCGCGATCAGCCGGCTGACCGCCAGCACCTCGCGCGCCGCGATGCCGGCGCTGCTGAAGCCGCTGAAGGAACGGTCCGAGGTGGCGGCCGAGGAGGCCCAGTTCATCCCGGAGCGCCGGCGCCAGCGCGCCGAGGCGATCGGCTCGGTGCTGCGGAGTTTCGTCAGCGCGGTGGTCTTCACCATGGCCACGCTGCTGGTCCTGGGTGAGTTCGGCTTCAACCTGGCCCCGCTGCTGGCCAGTGCCGGCATCGTCGGCGTCGCGCTCGGTTTCGGCGCGCAGAGCCTGGTCAAGGACCTGATCGCCGGCCTGTTCATGCTGCTGGAGGACCAGTACGGCGTCGGCGACACGGTCGACCTGGGCGAGGCCATCGGCGTGGTGGAGAGCGTCGGCCTGCGGATCACCACGGTCCGGGACTCCCGCGGCGTGCTCTGGTACATCCGCAACGGCGAGATCGTCCGGGTCGGCAACAAGAGCCAGGGCTGGGCCATGGTCGTGATCGACATTCCGATCGGCTTCGTCAACTCGGAGGAGGCGATCAACGTGCTGAAGGGCGCCGCCATCGCGATCGCCGAGCACCCGGAACACCAGACCGAGTTCATCGAGCCGCCGGACGTGGTCGGCGTCGAGCAGCTCACCGTGGACGGCGCGGTGATCCGTACGATCGCGAAAACCACCGCGGACAGTCAGGCGACAGTGCAGCGGGAGCTGCGCCGGACGCTGAACGAGGCGATGGAGTCCAGCGGGCTGTCCGGGCGGATCGCCGCCTCCCGCATGGTGCCGCGCTCCTCGGTGCCCCCGCCCTGGTACACGGCCCCAGAGAATTCTTCGCCTTCGATCGGTGAGCAGCCGCCGGGCGGAGCGGCCTGACCAGGCCCTACGCCACATTAATCGGCTACACCCTCCGCCGAATGGTCGAAAATCGGGCCAACCGCCCTAGCATCGACTAGGACGATCGGGCAGAATCCGGAACAGCTTCTGCACATGCAAAGGCACGTTCGCGCCGGTGGACCCGAGAGTGCGGACGACTGTCGCCGGACTCTCGGCGATCGTCGAGAGCGATGGAGGGCGCGTGGCCAGCAACCCGGAGGGGTCAGAACCGACCGAAGAAGCTACGGAGAGTGGCAGCAATGTCACTTTCCGGGGCCTTTTCGGGCTGCCGGAGTTCCGGGCGGTGTACCTGTCCTCGGTGACCAGCTGGATCGGCGATTACCTGTCCCGCGCCGCCGTGACCGTTCTGGTCTACCAGCAGACCCGGTCGGTGCTGCTGTCCGCGATCTCCTTCGCACTCGGCTACCTGCCCTGGATCCTGGCCGGCCCGCTGCTCGCCTCGCTCGGCGACAGGTATCCGCATCGCCGGGTCATGGTGATCGCCGACGTCTACCGGATGACCCTGACCGCGCTGCTGCTGATCCCCGGCCTGCCGCCCGCCCTGATCCTGCTGGTGGTCCTGCTCAACAGCCTGGGCAGCCCGCCCGCCCAGGCGGCCCGGTCGGCGATGCTGCCGCTGGTGGTCGGCCGGGAACGGCTCACCCTGGCGATCGCCATCCAGTCGACCTCCACCCAGGCCGCCATGGTCACCGGATACCTGATCGGCGCGACCGTCGCCGTCGGCGTGAACCCGCGCCTGGCCATCGGCCTGGACGTGTGCACGTACGCGATCTCGGCGCTGCTGATCGCCACCCAGGTGCGGGCCCGGCCGGCCGCGGTGGCACTGGCACAGCGCCAGCACCTGCTGCAGGAGACCGCCGAGGGCTTCCGGGTGGTCTTCGGCAACCCGGTGCTGCGGTCCATCGCCATCGTGGTCTTCGCCGTCGTCGCGTTCTTCATCGTCCCGGAGAGCCTGGCCGCCTCCTGGGCCGCCCAGGCCGTGCCCAACGGCTCCCGCGGCCTCAACCAGGGCATGATCATGGCGGCCGGGCCGTTCGGGTTCGTCGTCGGCGGCCTGCTGTTCAGCCGGCTGGTCCCGGCCGACCGGCGGCGGCGGATGACCCCGCTGCTGGCCGTGGTCACCCCGCTGGTGCTCACCCCGGTCCTGCTGTCGCCGCCGCCGTTCGCCGTCGCGCTGCTGGTGACCGTTTCCGGGCTGGCACAGGGCGCCCTGCAGCCGACGCTCAACGCGGCGTTCGTGCTGGTCCTGCCGCCCACCCACCGGGCCCGGGCGTTCGGCGTGATGAACAGCGGGATGCAGGCCAGCCAGTTCGCCGCGGTGCTGATCACCGGGTCGCTGGCCGACACCTTCCGGATCCCGCTGGTGGTCGGCCTGTGGAGCGTGGCCGGCACGCTCGCGATGGGTGCGGTCGCGGTGTTCTGGCCGAACCGGGCCCGCTTCTCGGCCGCCGAGCAGGACGCCTCGGCCGAGACCCCGCCGCCCGCGACCGCGCCGCCGTTCGCCGCGCCGCCCGTCACCGCACCGCCGAAGCAGGCCGAGCCGCCGGTCACGCCCGCCGAACACGCCGAGCCGGCCGCCTGAGCCCGGGAGCGCCGAGGGTCACACCGCGGCGCACCGGACGGCTGGCAGGATGGAACGGTGACCGCACCCGTACCGGAAGAGGCCAATTTCTTCACCGCCGTCGGCGGCGAGCCCACGTTCCGCCGCCTGGTGGACAAGTTCTACGAGGGTGTCGCGCAGGACCCGCTCCTGCGGCCGATGTACCCCGAGGAGGACCTCGGGCCCGCGTCCGAGCGGATGCGGCTCTTCCTGATGCAGTACTGGGGCGGCCCGAGCACGTATTCGGAGACCCGCGGCCACCCCCGGCTACGGATGCGGCATGCGCCGTTCCGGGTCGGCCCGGCCGAACGGGACGCGTGGCTGGCGTGCATGCGGGCGGCGGTGGACTCGATCGACCTGACCGCGGAGCAACGCGCCACGCTCTGGGACTACCTGGAGCGGGCCGCGTATTTCATGGTGAACACGGAGCCCGCCGTCTGAATCGTGTCGCCACTGGCGGGTGACTCGTTGATCGGATTGTCCACCCACGATCCGGGAGTCGCCCCATGCGCCGTCGCCTGCTGGCCGTCGCCACCGTAGTCCTGGCCACGCTGGCCGGAGCACCACCCGCGATGGCCGACATCGCGCAGTCCGACATCGTCTCCAGCAACCCGGTGGACTGGACCCCGCACGTGCTGGACGGCACGGTCTGGTCCCTCGCCGTGGTCGGCGACACCGTGATCGTCGGCGGCGCGTTCACCAAGGTCGCGGACAGCAGCCGGCGCACCACCCTGGCCCGGAAGAACATCTTCGCGTTCGACCTGAACGACGGCTCGATCCGGTCGTTCGCCCCGGAGGTGGACGGCGCGATCTACTCGCTCGCGCCGGGCGCCGACGGGACGGTCTACGCCGGCGGCGCGTTCAAGAGCGTGAACGGCACCGCCCAGCGCGGCATCACCCGGCTCTGGCTGGGCAGCGGCAACCGGGACACCTCGTTCAAGGCGAAGGTCAACTGGGGTGACGTGCGCGCCCTGGCCACCCGGGGCGACCGGCTCTACGCCGGCGGCACGTTCACCGCGATCAACGGGACCAGCCGGGCCGCGCTGGCCAGGCTGGACGCCGAGACCGGCGCCGTGGACTCCGGCTTCGACGCCCGCCTGAGCGCGCCGGGGCTGAACCGGACCCGGGTCGAGCACTTCGACGTCACCGCGGACGGGCGCAAGCTGATCGCGGTCGGCGCGTTCCTCAAGTCCGGCGGCTACGACCGGACCCAGATCGCCCAGTTCGACGTCGGCGGCTCGTCGGCGCAGCTGACCGGGTGGTACACCGACGACTACAAGCCGCAGTGCATGAAGGGCTTCGACACCTACCTGCGGCAGGTGAAGTTCTCCCCGGACGGGTCGTACTTCGTGGTCGCGGCGACCGGGCGGGCCTCGTCGGCGCAGAAGCTGTGCGACTCAGCGGCGCGCTTCGAGACGAACCGGACCGGCCAGCAGCGGCCCACCTGGGTGCAGCGGACCGGCGGGGACTCGCTCTACGCGGTCGCGATCACCGGGCCGGTCGTCTACCTGGGCGGGCACCAGCGGTGGTTCGACAACCCGTACGGCACCGACGGAAACGGCCCGGGGCCGGGCGCGGTCGCCCGGCCGGGCATCGGCGCGGTCAACCCGAACACGGGCAAGGCGCTGTCCTGGAACCCGACCCGCGCGCGGGGCGTGGGGGTGCGGGCGTTCCTGACCGTCCCGGGCGGCCTGCTCGTCGGCTCGGACACCGACGAGCTGGGCAAGGAGTACCACGGCCGGATCGGCCTCTTCCCAACGAGCTGAGCCGGCTTGGCGGGACTGATGGGGGCTCTGCCGGGTTACAGCAGGGCCCCTTCGTCGTGGAGCCAGTCGACGAAGGACGTGGCGACGGCGGCGCCGCAGTCGAGCAGCTCGACCAGGAGCTTGTCGTGGGTCCCGGCGGCGAGCGGCACCTGGAGCTCCGCATAGATCGGGAGCTGGCCACGCTCGGTCGGGTCACCCACATACGCCTTGCAGAAGCGCCGCGTGTGGTTCCACTCGTTGACCACGCGGTAGGCCCGGTCGGCCCAGTCCGGCGGGACCGTCGCGTGCGGACGCGCCCGCATCACCAGGATCTCGTCATCCGGGCCCTCCAGGGTGAACAGCACCGCGTGCCGCTCCCACATGGCCAGCAGGCTGCCCCCGCCGTCGGCGAGGAACCGGATGTCGAGCAGGTCGAGCGCCTTGCCGATGCGCGTCAGCGACACCGGCTCGATCACATCGGCAGCGCCGGTCGCGGGCAGATCCGCCGGAGACCCGCTCCGGCTCGGCTCGCGTTGGGCCGGGACACCGACACGGACGGTGCTCTGCACCGCAACCTCGCCACCGGAATCCGCCTCGTCACTCGCGGCCGATCCCGAGCGCCATGACCACCACGGCATCGTGTGCACCTCACTCCCCAACAGGCCCGCTGCCGGACGTAGCGGTGGACCCGAGGGCCGACGGTACCCGGACAGTGTCTGAAGGTCATCCCCCCAACGGGAGGGCGGAACCGTAAGGACGATGCGGACTCACCCTTTCGGGTGACTGATCATCGTCATAACGGTCAATTTGTGGGCGCTCTGTCGCCACGCGACTCCATATGGTGCCGAAATTCCCACCCAGCCACCGACGGTCCGCACTCGCGCCGCCGCCGGTTCCGCGTCCCTCGGACCGAGGAAACCCATCCGCGCGACCGCCTGGACGAGTCGCTGGGAGACCTCCACCGGCTCGCCGCCCTCCGGAGTGACGACCAACGCAACGTGATCGAGGAGCGCGTCCCGGACCGCTCGCTGCCCGACCACCCGGCCGTCGACACCGGTCGAGGAGATCTCCCGCAGCGTCCCGGCGGCCGCGGCGGCCAGCCGGCTCAGCTCGGCGCCGGAGACCGACTCGATCGACCGGCTCGCGGCCGGCGGCAGCGCCCAGTGCCACAGGGTGTCCCGCCGGACCGGCAGATCCTGGCCACTCGCGGCCAGCACGGCCAGCAGAGCGGCGGCGGAGACCGTGGCGTCCCCCGGCCCGGGTCCGGCCACCTCGCGGGTGACCAGCACGTCCCAGGGCAGATGCGCCCAGAGGGCGGTCCGGCCGCCGGCCGACCGCAGCCGGACCGGCGCCGCCGGGTCCAGCCGGGTCAGCCTGGCCAGGAACGCGCCTGCGTCGGGAACCCCGAGCAGGCCGTGGGCACTCATGACCCGCCGTCCGAGAAGTACGGCTTCAAGAAGTCCTTCTCCGCCTCGGAGAGCCGCCGTGGATGCCCGGCCGCCAGGTTGTACGGCACGCAGACCGACTGCGCCCGGCTGGCCAGTACGCCGTCGTCGAACAGCTCGTACGACACGGTGAACGACGCCGTCCGCAGCTCGGAGACCCACATCTCGATCCGCACCGGGTCACCGAAGTCCACCGGGCGCAGATAATCGATCTCGTGGCGGGCGATCACGATGCCCTCCTCGAACGAGCCGAGGCCGTGCTTGCGGGCGCCCACGAAGAACATGGCGACGCGCGCCTCCTCGTACAGGGTGAGGAAGCGCGCGTTGTTGACATGCCCGTACGCGTCCATGTCGGACCAGCGCACGGGCACGTCGAGGATGAACCGCTCAGTCACGGGTGAGCTTGCGGTAGGTGACCCGATGCGGGCGAGCCGCATCCGCACCCAGGCGGTCGACCTTGTTCTTCTCGTACGCGTCGAAGTTGCCCTCGAACCAGAACCACTTGTCCGGGTCCTCGTCGGTGCCCTCCCACGCCAGCATGTGGGTGGTGACCCGGTCCAGGAACATCCGGTCGTGGGAGATGACCACGGCGCAGCCGGGGAACTCCAGCAGCGCGTTCTCCAGGCTGGAGAGCGTCTCCACGTCCAGGTCGTTCGTCGGCTCGTCGAGCAGGATCACGTTGCCGCCGATCTTCAGCGTCATCGCGAGATTGAGCCGGTTGCGCTCGCCACCGGACAGCACCTTGACCGGTTTCTGCTGGTCCGGGCCCTTGAAGCCGAACGCCGCGACGTACGCCCGGGACGGCATCTCGACCTTGCCGACCATCATGTGGTCGAGCCCGTCGGAGACGACCTCCCAGACCGTCTTGGTGCCGTCCAGACCGGAGCGGTTCTGGTCGACGTAGGACAGCTTGACCGTCTCACCGACCCGCACCGAGCCCGCGTCCGGCTGCTCCAGCCCGACGATCGTCTTGAACAGCGTGGTCTTGCCGACGCCGTTCGGGCCGATGATGCCGACGATGCCGTTGCGCGGCAGCGAGAACGACAGGTGGTCGATGAGCACCCGGCCGTCGAAGCCCTTGACCAGGTCCTTGGACTCGATGACGGTGCTGCCCAGGCGCGGGCCCGGCGGGATCTGGATCTCCTCGAAGTCCAGCTTCCGGGTCTTCTCCGCCTCGGTGGCCATCTCCTCGTACCGCTCGAGGCGGGCCTTGCTCTTGGTCTGCCGGGCCTTGGCGTTGGACCGGACCCACTCGAGCTCCTCGGTGAGGCGCTTCTGCAGCTTCTGGTCCTTGCGACCCTGCAGGGTCAGCCGGGCCGCCTTCTTGTCCAGGTACGTCGAGTAGTTGCCCTCGTACGGGAACGCGTGACCGCGGTCCAGCTCGAGGATCCAGGTCGCGACGTTGTCCAGGAAGTACCGGTCGTGGGTGATGGCGATGACCGTGCCGGCGTACTTCGACAGGTGCTGCTCCAGCCACGAGACGCTCTCCGCGTCCAGGTGGTTGGTGGGCTCGTCGAGCAGCAGCAGGTCGGGCGCCTCGAGCAGCAGTTTGCACAGCGCGACGCGGCGGCGCTCACCACCGGAGAGCTGGGTGACGTCGGCGTCCGGCGGCGGGCAGCGCAGCGCGTCCATCGCGAGCTCGAGCTGCGAGTCCACGTCCCACGCGTTGGAGTGGTCCAGCTCCTCCTGGAGCTTGCCCATCTCCTCCATCAGCTCGTCGGTGTAGTCGGTGGCCATCTGCTCGGCGATCTGGTTGAACCGCTCCAGCTTGGCCTTGGTGTCGGCGACCGCTTCCTCGATGTTGCCGAGGACGGTCTTCTCCTCGTTCAGCGGCGGCTCCTGGGCCAGCATGCCGACGGTGTAGCCGGGCATCAGCCGGGCCTCGCCGTTGCTGACCTGGTCGATACCCGCCATGATCTTGAGAAGACTGGACTTACCGGCGCCGTTCGGCCCGACAACACCGATCTTGACGCCTGGCAGGAAGCTCAGCGTCACGTTGTCGAGCACGACCTTGTCGCCGTGCGCCTTGCGCGCCTTTTCCAGGACGTACATGTACTGGGCCACGGTGTGCCCTACCTCCGCGATCGTGGATTTTCGGTGCCGGGTCAATGCGGTGCCGGGGATCAAAGGACAATCTTTCCAGGTCCCGCAGGCGCCTCGAACGCCAACCCCGGCGGTTTACCCGACGCGCGCCTTCTGTTCCACAAGACTGCCGTCCAGCTTGGTGATCAGCAAACGCTCCGGGGTCAGGTTGAAGCGGCTCCCGTCCGACGCCACACCCTCAAAACTGCCGTCCGGCAGGTACTGCACGTTCTTGATGAAGAGCGCGGTGATGCCCTCCTTCCACGGAGCGGTCTCGCCGCCCTTGTTGGCGTGGTAGAAGAGCTGCCCGATGTTGTCCTGGCAGATCCAGATCACCGTCTTGCTCCTCGTCGCCACCTCCAGCACCCGGCCCAGCTCTCCCACCGCGCCCTGACTCGGGCCGAGGTCCTGGGTCCGCTGCGGGCAGAGCCCGTCCGTGGGCAGCAACGCGGGCGCCGACGACGAGGAATCATCAGGCGTCGGCGAGGACGCCGCATCCGCCGGCCCGGGCCCGCGCCGCTCACTGAGCAGATACCCACCGGTCATCCCGATGATCGTGAGCATCACCGTGGCAATGACCACAGGGAAGAACAACGGGCGCCGATGCTGGGAATGATCATCGAGGGGTGTCACCGGCACAGGATGACACCCTGGTCAAAATCGCATGACGAGAGTGGGTACGACCCGAGCTGGCTACGCACAGTAGGCTCAGCTTGGGAACAGAAACCACCCGGAGGTGTACTCAGCGTGGCCCAACGAAGTTCCTTCGTCGTCGTCGCCAACCGTCTGCCCGTGGACGAAGTCACTCTGCCGAACGGGGAACGCCAGTGGCGCCCCAGCCCAGGCGGCCTGGTCACGGCGTTGCATCCGGTGCTCGTCGAGCACCGCGGCACCTGGATCGGATGGGCGGGCGGGGATGGTACCGCCCCCGAGCCGTTCGATCTGGAGGGCATCCACATCCACCCGGTGCCATTGAGCGCCGACGAACTCGAACGCTATTACGAGGGCCAGTCGAATGCGACGATCTGGCCGCTTTATCACGATGCGGTGGAAACCCCGGTCTACAAGCGCCGCTGGCGTGATTCGTACCGGGCGGTCAATCATCGGTTCGCCGAGGCGGCGGCCGACGTGGCCGCCGAGGGCGCGACCGTCTGGGTGCAGGACTACCAGCTCCAGCTGGTGCCGGCGATGCTCCGGGAGATGCGCCCGGATCTGAAGATCGGTTTCTTCCTGCACATCCCGTTCCCCCCGATCGAGCTGTTCATGCAGATGCCGTTCCGGGCCGAGATCCTGCGCGGCCTGCTCGGCGCCGACCTGGTCGGGTTCCAGCAGCGGCTGGCCGCGCAGAACTTCGTCCGGCTGGCCCGGCACCTGCTCGGCCTGCGCTACGTGGGTCAGTCGATCCAGGTGGACGGGCGCCAGGTGAAAGCCGGCGCGTTCCCGATCAGCATCGACACCAAGGACATGGAACGCCTGGCCGCCGACCCGGCGGTGCAGGCCCGGGCCAAGCAGATCCGGGCCGAGCTGGGTGATCCGAAAACCGTCATCCTCGGCGTCGACCGGCTGGACTACACCAAGGGCATCGAGCTGCGCCTCAAGGCGTTCCGCGAGCTGCTTGCCGACGGCAAGCTGAACGTCGGCGACGCGGTGATGGTGCAGGTGGCCACGCCCAGCCGGGAGCGCGTCGAGCACTACCAGACGCTGCGGGTCAAGGTCGAGCGCGAGGTCGGCCGGATCAACGGCGAGTTCGGCAAGGTCGGCACACCGGCGGTGCACTATCTGCACCAGTCGGTCGACAAGCAGGAACTCGCCGCGATGTATGCGGCAGCCGACGTGATGATGGTGACCCCGCTGCGGGACGGCATGAACCTGGTCGCCAAGGAGTACATCGCCTGCCGCGGCGACACCGGGGGCGCGCTGATCCTCAGCGAGTTCGCCGGTGCCGCCACGGAGCTGCGCCAGTCGTTCCTGTGCAACCCGCACGACCCGGACGGCGTCAAGGAGGCGCTGATGCGCGCGATCAACGCCGAGGCTCCCGAGCTCAAGCGCCGGATGCGGGTCATGCAGCGCCACCTGCGCACCCACGACGTCGCCCGGTGGGCCCACACGTTCCTCGACGAACTCGGGTCCGACGACACCGAGAACTGACAACCGCTGCACCGGCGCCGGACCGCTTGTGGTCCGGCGCCGTTCCTTTTCCTGTACGAATACTCCAGCGCCCGCCCGCAGGCTACGAGCCGAGTCCCGCCCGTGAGGCCGGCGCGAGACCGTGACCACTCCCGGCCGAGGCGCGCCTCCAGGCCTTGGCTGGCTCTCAGGGG
>NZ_BOMS01000175.1 GCF_016862315.1 Actinoplanes palleronii
GGGACACCAGCGCGTCCGATAGCTCTGTAGTTGCGAAGCACGGCTGGGCCCGCCCCGTGTAAGGGCGGCGAAAGGTTCCGTATGGGCCCTGTCAGCTGCACAAACGGCCGCATCGGCCCTGCTCGCTCCTAGCGTCTTCCGCAGTTGCGGAAGCAAGGGAGATGCCGATGCAGGTACAGGTCCTTTCGAACCACAGCGGCCAGCAACTCGACCGCACCATCGGGCAGCTGCGGGAGGCCGAGACCGCCGCGGCCGCCTGGCGCAACGAGCACGGTCGCGCCTGGAACGATCTCGAGGAGTCCCGGCGCACCAAGCCGTGGTGGCGCCACAAGCTCGGGCTCACCACCGTCGCCGAGCAGGAGGCGTCGGCCCGCACCCAGCTGGCCTGGCACGGCGTGCTCACCGCCGACCAGAACCGGCAGCTCATCGACACTCGGGTCCGGCAACTGTCCGCCGGCATGTCCGGCGAGCAGGCCCTGGCCGACGGGCTCGCCGTCCTCGACGACTCCTGGACGATGCTGCGCGGTTATCGCAATCGCCGCGGCGAGACCGACCACCTGCTGGTCGGCCCCAGCGGAGTGTGGGCGATCGAGGTCAAACGACGCCGGATCCGTCTGCACGTGATCGGCGAGCAGTGGTGGTACGAGAAGCTCACCGCGCAAGGACGCTGCACCGAGGTCGCCGCCGCGGTCGACGCCGGCGGCCGCTCCTGGGGTCGCCAGGTCACCGACGTCGCCGCTGACCTCGCCACCTGGCTCGCGCACAACGGCCACAGCCTGCCCGTCCGGACCGCAGTCATGATCATGCACGAGCAGGCGCGCCTCGGCCGTTGCGAGAGCCCGGACGTGAACCTCGTCGGCACCCGCGTCGGGCACCTGCTGTGGGCGATCGAGCGATCCGCCACCGTCCTGACCGCTCCGCAGCGCCAGGAGATCGTCGCCCTGATCCGCCGCGACCACTGCTTCCACAGCGAACGCCGCGGGTAGGTCATTGCGGGGTGGGCGGAGACACGCCCAGGTGCGACGACAGCTCTGCATGACGCCGCACCACGAGGCGCTGCCGGACAAAAACCTGGTGATTATCTCGGCGGGTTTGGACACCGTGTGTACGTCACTTTCGGCACTACTTGATCGTCGGCAGATTTTGTGTCTGCGAGTTTCGACACCGGTTGGAGGTGGCAGCGGGTTTCGCGGTGGGCGGCGACTTGCTGGTCGCTGCCCGGGGCTTCGGACCGGGAGCCGGCTGTGCGGGTCAGGCCTGCGCGTGTTTGGCGACGTGGACCGCGAATGGCTCCAAGCCGACCTCCGTACGCCGCTGATCCATCTGTTCCGGGTCTTCGCACGGCCACGGGACGGGGGCGCCGTTGACGATGCCGGCGATCTGAGTGCCGTAGATCTGAGGGCGGCCCTCGTTGACCAGCATCCGGTCGTGCAGCATGGCCAGCTGGGTGTTGTCGCCTTTGCCCGCGTGCACTGCCTCGGTCATCAAGGTCAGCGCTCGCCGTTGCAGGTGTAGTTGCCGGTCGGCGTGCTGCGCTACCAGCCACGCTCTGCGGGCTGCTTCTTGGCCGACGAGTTCTGCGGTGGGCCAACCGTGGTCGTCGATTATTTCAGCAAGGCGATCGCCGTTGCGGACGATGACTCTTCGATGGGCTAGTTGGGCCGTGAAGTCGTCGCTGAGTGCGCCGGATTGCAGCCGCCGGTCTTCGTCGGTCATGTTGATCAGTTCTTGGGCGAGCGCGTCGTTGACCATGTCCAGCACGCTAGACAAAGGGAAATCCTTGCCTCTCCACCCCGAGCATCATATTCACTTGCCTCGATATTAAATACTTGTAGAGGCGGATGACGGGTATCCGAGCCCCGCGAAGATTGGTGGTCTGCTTTCAGCTGTCCCGATCTCGAAGGGCTCGCCCGGGCTGGCGTCCGACGAGGCGGGACCTTATGAGCGCCGAGGCAGGACGTCTCTGACGTGGGGTTACTGACCTTTGTTGGTCAGGGTCACTCTTGAGTCCACATCGCCGTTTCGAGTGATTCACAGCGGTTTGGGTGCCGTGTCTAGATAGGGCATGAGATACGGGGACGGCGGCGGGGTCGGTCCGCAAGGACGGATCCGCCGCGAGCAAGTCCGTCAGCGGGCCGCGCAGATGCTGGCGGACGGGATGAGCGCCGCGCAGATCGCCGTGGCACTGGAGATCTCGACGAAATCGGCATACGCGTGGCGGCGTGCCTGGCTCGCCGGCGGCGAGCAGGCGCTCGCCTCGAAAGGCACGCCCGGGCCGGCTCCGGCACTGTCCGCCACCCAGGTTCAGAAACTGATCGCGACACTCAACCAGGGCCCGGCCGCGGCCGGTTGGACCGAGGACCAGCGATGGACCCTGGCCCGGATCCAGACGGTGATCGGCCGGATGTTTCACCTCACGCTCAGCGTGCCGACCGTGTGGCAGGTACTGCGCCGGGCCGGGTTCAGCCCGCAACAACCGATCAGCCGGGCCGCCGAACGCGACGAATCGGCCATCGCCCACTGGCGGCGCCATCAATGGCCCGCGGTAAAAGAGTCGCGCGCAGGCTGGACGCGTGGATCTGCTTCGCCGACGAGTCGGGCCTGACGCTGCGACCAGCCAGGGCCCGTACCTGGGCCCCGCGAGGACACACACCGATCGTGAAAGTCACCGGCCGCGGCGGCCGCAAACTCTCCGTCGCCGGGATCGTCGCCTACCGCACCGGCCACCGGCCCCGCATCATCTACCGCACCATGCTCCACCGAGGACGCAAAGGCGAACCCCGAGGTTTCGCCGAACCCCACTTCACCGCCCTGATCGACGCCGCCCACCAGCATCTGGGCGGCCCGATCGTGCTCGTCTGGGACGGCCTGCCCGCCCACCGCTCCAAGAAAATGCGTGCCCTGATCGCCGCCCGGCCCTGGCTACGCGTCTACCAGCTCCCCGGCTACGCCCCGAACTCAACCCCGTCGAAAACATGTGGTCCAACCTCAAACGCGGCCTGGCCAACCTCGCCCACGGCACCATCAACGACCTGCTCCGCACCACTAAGAAAAGACTCAAAGCCATGCAATACCGGCCCGTCCTCGCCACCGGCTTCCTCGGCAGCAGCGGCCTCAAACCACCCTGACCCTGACCCCAAAAGGTCAGTAATCCGTCACTTTCGACACCACCGGGGGGTGGACGCTCGATCGGGTGGATTCGATATCCGCGAGTTTCGACACCGCCCAGAGCGGCGGGAGCATCGGCTGACCCGAGACGGAGGCTGGCCGATGCCACGAAGGACGACACCGGCCTGGAAACTGGCTTCCGGGTCCGGGACACCTGGACCGCGGTCACACCCGCAGGGCACCTGCTCGCCGGTGCCGAACTGCTGGCGGGCCGCCGCATCAGCGTCGGCCCGCTGACCGATCAGGACCTGCATGCTCTCGCCGAGGGACGGCAGGGCGTCGACGCGGTGGCGTTGGTCATCAAGGCAATCGTCCGGATGCTCAACGACGCCGCCGCGCAGGACGCGCTGCTGAACATGGCCAGCATCGCGGACACCGTGCAGAACGCCGCACAGCTGGCCCGGTGGACCGCAGCGACGCGAGACCCGAGCTCTACCGTCGAGGACCGTGCGACGCCTCTGGCTGAACCCCCAGCGTCGCAGCCCGGCGCCCGACCCTCGTGAGCAAACGGCGCAACGAAGCTATCGCTTGACCGGTGAAGACGACACGAGGGCCGGCCTAGAACTTTCGGGGCGGGGCCTCGAAGATCTGCAGGAGATCAGGCCAGCACGTTGAACTCGCCGTCCTTGACACCGGCGAGGAAAGCGGCCCACTCGCCGGGAGTGAAGGTCAGTGCCGGACCACCCGGGTCCTTGGAGTCCCGGACCGCGACGATGCCCGGCAGGTTGCCGGCGACCTCAACGCAGTTGCCGCCGTTGGCGTCGGAACGGGTGCTCTTACGCCAAACTGCACGCGAGAGGTCTGGGGTGCTCATGGAACGCTCACTCTCAGGACAGGTCGCCTAGCTGCTCGATGAGAGCCCGCGATTCCGCAGGCCCGATCGCCGCAGCTCGCAGGTCATCCCACAACTTAGTGTAGGCCCGCACCTGATCCGGCCGGTCGAGGTAGTCAGCGTCCGTGAAGCTCTCCGTATAGATCACATCCGTGGTCGAGTCCGGGCCGAAGCGCAGGATGACGAAGTTGAACGACGGGGCGACATACGTCTGAGCGTTGAAGGGCAGCACCTGGATCGTGACCGCAGGCCGACGACTCAACTCAACAAGGTGGCTCATCTGCGCACGCATCGTCGCGGGCCCGCCGACCATCCGCCGCAGCACCGATTCACTCAGGACGAAGGCCAGCTCCACATCGCCGTCGAGGATCGTCTGCCGTTTGAGACGGATGTCGACCTGCTGGGCCAGCGCCGCTTCGTCCGGTGACCAGCCGTTGGTCAGGATCGCGCGGACGTAAGCCTCCGTCTGAAGGACACCTGGGATGATCTCGGTCTGATACTGCCGGATCTCCGCCGCGTCGCTTTCCAGATCGACGAACGTGCGAAACCACGAAGGCAGCTGCTCGCGGTAGTTGCTCCATCGGCCGCGCTGCCGCCCAGCTTTGGCCAGCTCGCGCATTGATACGGCGACGTCGTCCGGAACGTTGTACGCGCGCAGCAGCAGAGTCAGGTCGATCGAGCGAAGGCCGCTCTGGCCGAGCTCAATCCTGCTGATCTTGCTGGACGCCGAATCGATGGCCTCGGCCGCTTCATCCTGAGTCAAACCGGCGTTCTCCCGCGCCCTTTTGAGCGCGATACCGAGTCTCCGGCGCTGGATGGTCGGGTTGACCATGACGACCTCCCACGCTGCACATCTGCGGCTCGAATGACCGAGTGTCAACCCTAAAGCGCCGTTCTCGAGAAATCGACACAGTGGACTGAATCGGGTTCCTAACTCCTCCGGGCCGAGTTATCGTAGCGGCGTCACTGAAACTTGGGAGTCTAAATCAGTCCCCTGCATCAGAGATCCACTGGTGTGCCGAAGGCGGAGGTGGAGATGACCAGCAACACGTACTACGCCGCAGCAGCTGATCAGCAGCTAGCCGATGCCCAGGCAGTACTCGACGAGCATGTGACGTCGAGTGGATCGGGTCGCTGCATTGCCTGCGGTTCCTGGGGTCCGTGCTGGCAACGGGAGAACGCCATAGCGATCTTCTCCCGGAGCCTCCGGCTGCCTATCCGTCAGCCTGGCGCCAGCCAGCCCGGCTTGATCAACGCCCGCCGTATCCCGAGTCCGTGCCCAGAGCCATAGCAGAGACCGGGAGCTCATGGCCGAAGGCCAGGGGTGCAGCCCGATCCGGGGAGGCAGCCCTGACCGCCGGCCTGCCAGCCGCAACGGTCATCCGATATCCGCCCTGCCGGCGGCCACGCCGGCCCGAACCCCGAGGAGTGCCCGATGAGCAGCTTGACCCTCGACAGGATGGCCGAGGCCATCGCTGATCTGATGGCCGATCACGGCTTCGCCTTCATCGAGAACGACAAGCTTCCCGCCCTCGCCGTGACCTTGCAGGGTTTCCTGGAGACCGCCGGGCTACCGATCAACCCGCCGGTCGCGCACGCCTGAACAGCACAGGCCGACCCCCGGACGGCAGGCGCCGCCGCCCGGGTAAGGCCCGCGACAGGTTTCGTAAGAGCCGTGTCAGCTGCTCGCACCGCCGCGACCGCCCACCACGGTCATAGCCTCGCCGGTGACAGCGGGCCCTCGCGCCCGATCTCCGTCGGCGGGGAGGCGCTCGTGCGTACCGGTCTGCTTCTGCTGGTCGTCCTGGCCGCGCTCATCGCGCTGACCGGTTCGCCTCTGCCGAGCCGCCCGCCCACCCAGACCGAAATAGCCTGCTGGCTGTCCAGTCCTCTGCAGCGGCAATTCCTGCCCGGCCTGCTCGCCACCCTCGGCTGGCTGTTCTGGGCCCTGGCGGCACTGGCCGCCCTGCGGATCGCCGCACGACGGACCCGCAGGCTCGCCCGGCACCTTCCGGGCCCGGCCCAGAGCCTCGCCGTCACCGTCGTCGGCACCGCGGCGGTCACCGCGGCCTACACCCCGGCATCCGCCGCTCCCCCACCCGCCACCACCGCGACGACCAGCCCGGCCCCGCCCACCGCCGAGCACCCGAACCCGACCTGCACGGTCCGCCCCGGCGACACCCTCTCGACGATCGCCCGCCGGCGCCTCGGCGACCCGGACCGCTGGCCCACCATCTTCCGACTCAACCGTGGCACCACGTTCCCCCAGGTCGGTGGTCGCCTCACCGACCCCGACGTGATCTACCCGGGCTGGAAACTGCGCCTGCCCGCCACGGCCACCACCCCCGCATCCGGTCACTGCACCGGCAAGACCGCCCCCGCCCGCCACCAGCCGGCACCGACTCGCCCACCGAATCCGGGCGCCGGCGCCACGACACCACCCGCCCCCTCACCGCAGGCGACACCACCGACCGATGGCCACTCCGGGAAGGCGGTCACCTTCAGCGCCGCCGGGCTGACGATCGCCGGTTTCGTGTACGCAGGGGGTCTGCTGTGGCGTCGACGCCACGACAACCGCCCCGCCGTGCACGCCACTGCCACCAACCCGGCACCTCACCCCGTCGGTGCGCTCACACTGTTGCGGCGCTCTGGTCGTACCGAAAAAGTCGCCCTGCCCGACCCGCAACCGGCCGCAAGCGAACCGCCCACCCCGGACAACCCGGTCACCGCGCTGATCGGACCCGGCGCTCCCGACGCAGCCCGAGCCGCCCTCGTCGCCATCCTCACCGGCAGCACCGGCCACGCCGTCTCCCCCGCGGCGACCGTGACCGACCTGCTCGGCGACACCCCGGCCGGGCCCGCGCTCGCGGTCACCCCCGACTTCGCGCACGCGCTCGCCACCGTCGACGAGGAGATCATCCGGCGCAGCCGGCTCACCGACGACCTCGACGACGGCGCCACCCTGGACGCGCCGGGCCTGCTGCTGCTCGCCGAGGTACCGGAGTCGGCCTGGCACACCAGGCTGGCCGGCACCGCCCGGCTCGGCGCGCCACTGGGCATCGACGTCACCCTGCTCGGCGACTGGCCGTCCGGCACCACCCTGACCGTCACCGAGGACGGCACCACCGAGCGCGGCGACCTGGCCGTGCTCGACCCGCAAGCAGCCGCCACGATCCTCGCCGGCGTGGCTGACGCCTCAGGCCAGCCGGCCGCGGCCGGGCGGGTGAACGCCCGCGTGCTCGGCCGGCCCGCCATCCTCGGCCGCGACGGCGCACCGGTCCGCGGGCTGCGCACCAAGGCGCTCGAACTGTTCGTCTACCTGGTGCTCAACCGCGACGGCGCCGCCCTCGGCGACATCATGGAAGCGCTGTGGCCCGACGTCACCCTGCAGCGCGCCACCGACCGGCTCTCCACCAGCGTCGCCAACCTGCGCACCGTCATCCGCGCCATCATCCGGGCCGACACGACCACCGACACCGGCCGTCTCGAGCCGGTCGTCAACACCGGCGGCCGCTACCACCTCAACGCCGACCTGATCGACGTCGACTGGTGGCAGATCCTCGACACCCACAAGGCCATCGCCGCGGCCCTCGACGACGAGGCCCGTCTGCACCAGCTGCGCGAGGTGATCGCCGTCACCGCGGGCCGGTCGCTGGCCGAGGACGCCGGATACGACTGGATCGGCACCGATCGTGAACATGCCCGCCGGCTGCTGATCCGCATCCATCTCCAAGCCGCCCGCCTGCTCACCGACGCGGACCCCCAGGTCAGCCACACCTGGTACGAGGCCGCCAGCGACTACGACCCGAGCAACGACGATCTCGCCCGCCAAGCCCTGCACGCCGCTGCTCGCCTCGACGACATCACCGCGATCCACCACCGGTGCGAACGTCTGCGCCGCGCGCTCGCCGACGCCGGCCTGCCTATGCACCCCGACACCGAACGGCTCGCCGCCGACCTGCTGCGCGAAACGCCCGCCACCCACCACTGACGACGCCGGCGCCCGGCGACCCTCACCATCGAGACGGCGGCGTCGCCCTGCGCGCTCCACGTTCGACACCTCCCGTTCAACTCTCGTTTTGGGGAAATTCACAGGGGGCGCTGAGGTTCCCTTGACCTGCGACCGGTCAGCTACTCATCGATGGAGACACCGGGTGACGATCAAGCCGGGCACGCACTGCGCGCGCCGGGCAGACTGCATTCCTTCAATCGGTACGAGATCAAGTACCTGTTGCCCAGTGACCGGATCCCCCGGCTGCGCGACGAGCTGACCGCCCGGATGACGCCGGACAGTCACGGCGTCAACGGCGGGTACGGGGTGTGGAGCGTCTACTACGACACCCCGGACCTGCGGTTCTACTGGGAGAAGATCGAGGGCCTCAAATTCCGGCGCAAGCTGCGTGTCCGGCACTACGGCGACCGTTTCGCCGTGGGTGCCGACACCGAGGTGCACGTCGAGATCAAGCAGCGGGTGAACCGGGTGACCCAGAAGCGCCGGGTGGCCGTGCCCTACCGGCTGGCCCGCGAGCTCTGCGACGGCCGGGTGATGATCGAGCACGGGCCGGCGCAGCGCGCGTTCCTCGAGGAGGTCCTCGAGTTGGTGTCGCTGCTGGACCTGCGGGCGGTCGCGATGACCGGTTACCAGCGCGAGGCGTACGTCGGGCAGGACGCCGACCTGGGCCTGCGGGTCACCATGGACCACCGGGTCCGCGGCCGGGACCGGGACTTCCCGTTCGACGCCGGCGCCGAGAACCGGCTGATCGTGCCGGCCCGGATGTCGGTGATCGAGTTCAAGGCCAACGAGCGGGTGCCGTACTGGCTGACCGATCTGGCCGCGCGCCTGGACATGTCGGTGGTCCGGGTCTCCAAGTACTGCCAGGCGGTCGAGGCGTTCGGCCGCGCCCCGCGCTCGATCTTCCACATCCCCGCCACGAGGGAAGACGTCCCCACCACGAGGGAAGACGTCCCCGCCACGGTGGGAGACATCCCCGCCACGACGCAAGACGTCCCGTCCGCTGAGGACATTTTCGCCACCACGGAAGACAACGAGGTCTGATCCCATGCCCTTCGACGTCCAGGATCTCTCCGGCACGTTCAGCGTCGGCGACATCGCCATCGCGCTGAGCCTGTCGTTCCTGCTCAGCGCGATGATCGCGTGGATCTACCGGTTCACCCACCGCAACGTGTCCTACAGCCAGTCCTACGTGCAGACCCTGGTCATCCTGGGCATGCTGATCTCGCTGATCATGCTGGTCGTCGGTTCCAACATCGCCCGCGCGTTCGCCCTGGTCGGCGCGCTCTCGGTGGTCCGGTTCCGCAACGCGATCAAGGAGACCCGCGACGTCGGCTTCATCTTCCTGGTGATGGGCGTCGGGATGGCCACCGGCACCCGCTTCTACAGCCTGGCGATCGTCGCGGCCATCGTGATCAGCCTGGTCATCGTGGTGATGTTCCGGTTCAACTGGTTCGCCAACAACGTGCAGCGCCAGGTGGTCAAGGTCCAGGTTCCGCCGGACGGCAACTACACCGAGCACATCCAGGACGTGCTGATCGCGCACACCAGCGAGTTCGAACTGGTCAGCATGGAGTCGATCCGGGGCGGGGCGCTGACCGAGCTGATGTACACGATCCGGTTGAAGAAGGGCCAGGAGCCGGGGCGGCTGATCGCCGCCCTCGGCGAACGCACCGGAGGGCAGCGGGTCACGGTCCTCACCGGGTACGACCAGACGGATCTGTGATGCTCGCCCGCCGGCTGGCGCACCGGATCCCGGTCCGGGTCCGGCACTACTGGAAGCTGCTCGCCACCTGCGTGGCCGTGCTGCTGGCGCTGGTGGTCACGTTCAGCACGGTCCGGGTCGCGCCGCTGGTGACGAGTGCCAGCGACGAGAGCGGCGACCGGGTCAGCGTGGACATCGCCGGCACCACCGACCTGTTCGACGCGACGGTGGCGCACACCCTGCGGCTGACCTTCCGCGACAAGGACTACCAGGAGCTCCTGGAGGCGTACCGGACCGACGGCGAGAAGGAGTATCTGGAGGCCGACCTGGTCGTCGACGGGGTGAACCTGCCCAGCGTCGGCCTGCGGTTGAAGGGCAACTCGACGCTGCGCAGCATCGCCGGTGGCGGAGGCGGCCGTGGTGGCGGGTTCGGCGGCGGCTCGACGATCAACACCGCCGAGCCGGAGACCATGCCGTGGCTGATCCGTTTCGACCAGTACGTCGACGGTCGTCGCTACCAGGGGCACCGGGAGATCGCGGTCCGGGTCGGCGGGATGGGCGGTGGCGCGGCCGTGCTCAACGAGGCGGTGGCGCTGAATGTGCTGGCCGCCGCGGGTGAGACGACCCAGCGCTACGCGTACAGCAGCTTCTCGGTCAACGGCAGCCCGGCCGTGGCCCGGTTGATCGTCGAGCACCCGGACGAGAACTTCGCCACCTCGATCGGCTCGGGCGTGCTCTACAAGGCGCTCGCGGCCGGCCAGTTCACCGATCAGGGCGACGACCCGACCGCGTACGCCGACGACTTCAAGCAGATCAATCTGAAGGGCAGCCAGGACCTGCAGCCGGTGATCGACCTGGTCCGGTGGGTGAACACCAGCAGCGACGCCGACTTCGACGCGCACCTGGCCGATCACCTGGACGTGGCGTCGTTCGCCCGCTACGCCGCGACGCAGAACCTCCTGCTCAACTTCGACGACATGGCCGGTCCGGGCCGCAATTATTACCTTTGGTACGACCTGAGCAGCCGCCGATTCCGTGTCGTGGGCTGGGACTACAACCTGACGTTCTCCGGCGACGCGAGCCAGGACCCGCACGAGACGGTCAGTATGGGCGGTTTCGGACGTGGCGGTGGCGGTCAACCGGGTGGCGGCCAGCCCGGCGCGGGTCAGCCGGACGGTGGCCAGGCCGGTTTCCCGGGCGGCTTCCCGGGCGGCGGGCAGCTCCCGGACGGCATGCAGCCACCCGGCGGCGGGCAGAACGGCGGTGCGCCGAACGGCGGCGGGATGCGCGGCGGCGGTGGCTTCGGCGGGCACAAGCTCAAGGAGCGTTTCCTGGCCAGCAGCGCCTACCGGCCGGCCTATGACCAGGCCTATCGCGAGCTGTACCAGAAGATCTACGGCAACGGTGCGGCGCTGACCGCTGTCGACGGGCTCGCCACAGTGCTGGGCACGATCGACGGCACCGACGCCAAGACCGAAGCTGATCAGTTGCGCGCGACGATCCGGCAGCGCACGGAAGCGTTGGCCGCCAGCGCAGTGATCGCCGGTTCGTGACCTGTTTCGTACCAGAAATGCTTGATGCGAACCGGCAACCGAACAGCGACCCGGAGGCCACCGGCCTGCGATCAAAGGCGCCCGCAGGGCGACGAAGGGAAGGGTGAACCTGGCAGCGAGTCAGGCGCCGCACGTCGAAGGGTCTTCCTTGCGCAATCTCCTCCGTAGCTTCGCCCTGGCCGCCTTCATCGCCCCGGCCGCCGCCGGTCTGCTGATGAGCGCGTCCCCGGCCGAGGCCGCGCCGGCGAAGGCCAAGGCCGCCGAGCAGACCCTGCAGGCCGACATCATCCGGCTGACCAACGTGCAGCGCACCGCGCACGGCTGTGCCGCGCTGACCGTCAACGACCAGCTCACCGACGCCGCCCGCGGGCACAGCGCGTGGATGGGCAAGACCGGCGATTTCTCGCACACCGGGCGGGGCGGCTCGAACTTCGTGGCCCGTGCCAAGGCCGCCGGGTACGCCAAGCCGTCCGCGGAGAACATCGCGTGGGGTTACCGCAGCGCGGACGAGGTCGTCGGCGGCTGGATGCGCAGCCCCGGCCACCGTCAGAACATCCTCAACTGCAAGTCGACGACGGTCGGCGTGGGCGCGGTCTACTCGGCCGGCGGCACCCCGTACTACACCCAGGACTTCGGTTACTGATCACTTCCGGACGTCGGTCCCCGTCACTCGTTGAGTGGCGGGGACCTTCGCCGTGTCGTGTCAGAAGAACGGCACCGGGGTGACCACCGGTTCGCGGTCGTCGACGTCGTAGGTCAGGCCGGAGATCACCTCGACCACCCCGGCGACCTGGCGGGACAGCCGCTCCACGAGTTCGGCCGACGAGTACCGCCCGACCCGCCCGGACAGCCGCACCACCCCGTCGGTGACGGTGACCGTCACGCTCGCGGTGTCGTCGACCAGGAACGCCCGCAGCACACCGATCTCGACATCGGTCTGAATGTCCAGATCCGGTCGCAGGTACGTCTTCAGCAGGTCACCGCGGGACACGATCCCGACCAGCCGCCCGAGGTCGTCGACGACCGGCAGCCGCTTCACCTTCTCCACGTCCATCCGCCGGGCCGCCGCCGCGATCGGCGTGCTGGCCAGCGCCACCACCGGCGGTCCGCTCATCAGGCCGGTCGCGGTCCGCGCCGTCGCCTTGGCCCGCTCGCCACGCCGGCGGCCGCGCTCGAAGATCCGCGGCGCCTCGTCCCCGGCGTACTCGATCTTGCGGAGCAGGTCGGTCTCGGAGATCACCCCGATCACCCGGTGACCGGTGTCGACCACCGGGACGGCACTGAAGCGCCGCTCGACGAGCAGGTCGACCACGTCACGGTAGGAGGTCTGCTCACTCACGGACACGACCGCCTTCGTCATGACGTCACCCACGGTCCAGGTCCTCATCGCCATTCCTCCTTCGGCTCTGCCCCAAGCCTTCTCCCGGCGCGGCCCGGCACACAGGGCCACAGGTCCCGCTCGCACCGGACCGGCCGGCTCTGCCCGCGCGCATCCAGGCGGATGACGATCGGGACATGCGAACTTCCGCGATCGTCGTCGCCACCGACGGCGCCGAATCGGGCACCACCGCCGTCCGCTGGGCGGCCGGCGAGGCCCGGCGGCGCCAGCAACCGCTCCGTGTCGTCCACGTCCTGGACTGGGACTGGTCCACCGCCCGCTACGACTTCGGCGGCGGCACCTTCGAGACCGCCCGCCGGCTCGCCGAGACCGTCGTGGCGGTCGCCGGGCGGGAGGCCCGCGAGGCCGCACCCGGCGTCGAGGTCACCACCGACGTCCTGATCGGCAACCCGACCGCCCAGCTGCTGGCCGACTCTGATCACACCGAGCTGCTGGTGCTGGGCACCCGTGGCAAGGGCGGTTTCGCCGGGCTGCGGCTCGGCTCGGTCAGCCAGCGGATCGCGACCCACGCCCGCTGCCCGGTCGCGGTGATCCGCTCGCAGGAGCCCGGGGCGGAGCGCGGACCGGTGGTCGCCGGGGTCGACGACTCCCCCGGCGCGGACGCCGTGCTGGAGGCCGCGTTCGCCGCCGCGCACGACCGGCACACCGCGCTCACCGTGATCCGGTGCCGGCCGCGGACCACCTCGGAACTGCAGGACACCGCCCGCGCCGACCTGATGACGCACGTCGCGCCGTGGCGGGAGAAGTTCCCGGACGTACCGGTCGGGGTGCTGCTCTCCCCGGACGGCGCGGCCGCGACGCTGGTCGCCGCCTCGCGCGACGCCGGGCTGGTGGTGGTCGGCAGCCGCGGCGCCGGCCTGATCGCCGGCACGCTGCTCGGCGGGACCAGCCTCCAGCTGCTGCAGCACGCCGAGAGTCCGATCCTGATCGTCCGGAGGCCGTGATGCGCGCCCTGGTCCTCTACGAGTCGATGTTCGGCAACAGCGCGATCGTCGCCCGCCTGATCGCCGACGGCCTGGCCACCGGGTGCGAGGTCACCGTCGCCGACATCCGCGAGATGGTCACGGAGCCCGGAGCCGGGCCCACCGCCCCGGTCACGGAGCCCGGAACCGGAACCACGGCCCCGGTCGCGGGTAGGACCGCGGCGCCGGCCCGGTTGACGCCCGCACTGACCGATGTCGACCTGCTGGTCCTCGGCGGCCCGACGCACGCGTTCTCGATGAGCCGCCCGGCCACCCGGGCCGACGCGGCACGGCAGGGCCCGATCCGCGACGGCGCCCAGACCGCCGGGATCCGCGACTTCCTGGACCGGATGCCGCAGCTGGCCGGGGTGCGGGTGGCCGCTTTCGACACGCGCTCGAACACCCCGCTGCCGACCGGATCCGCGGGCCGCAAGGCGATGCGCCGGCTGCGCGGACTCGGCGGCCGGCAGGTCCTGGAACCGGCAAGCTTCCGGGTCGAGTCGGCGCAGGGCCCGCTGGCTCCCGGCGAGGAGGCGCGGGCGCGGCAGTGGGGCGAGACGCTGGCCCTTTCGGTACGCAGGTAGCGCCCTGCAAGCGCCCCGCCGCGCTGCGGATTCCGCACATGCACCCGCACGTGCTGCGCCCCACGTTCGTCGCCACCATGCTCGACGCCGGCGTCAGCCTCCGCGACGTCCCGACCGCCCCCGCCACGCCTCCCCGCACTCCGGCGATGACGTGGATCCGGAGGCGGTGCGGGAGTGTGACACCGATCAGGGGTAGACGGTCAGCGCCGGCGCGACGGCGATGCTGACGAGCTGCTGTTCGGTGAGCCCGCCGCGGGCCAGCGCCGACACCATCGTCCCGTCGGCGTGCAGTGCGACCACTTCCACAGTGCCGGTCGAGGTGCGGATCAGCACCGGCTGGCCGGCGTGCTGCTCGACCCGGCAGGTCACCTTGAGGCACCGGCTCGCCCGCCAGGCGTCGAAGCCGGCCGCGGTCGTCTCGGACCCGCGCACCCGCACTTCGAAGTCACCGCCGGCGACCCGGAACGCGGTGAAGTAGCCGTGCCCCCCGACGAGCTTCGCGATCTCGGCCGGCAGCGGTGGCGTGATCGTGGCATCCGGGAGCTGGTCGGTCAGGACCGTGGTCAGCGCGTCGCCGAGACGGCCGGCCCCGACGAGGCACGACTCGGTGACCGCCCGCAGCGGCGGCTTGCCGGTGAGCAGGCCGTCATCCAGCTGCGTGCTGATCCCGCAGGACGGCGGCGGCCGCGCGACAAACCGGCGGCGAGCTGACCGAGTTCCGGGTCAGCGAGGAGCCGACACCGAACTTCCACCAGACGATCATTACGTACCCGGACCGTGACGTCGCAGTGGTCTGCCTCCGCGACGCTCCGCTTATGGCCCTCGCCGTTCCGCGCGTCATTGAGTTCACACCAGCGCGTGAGGCTGGTCCGCTAACGTTCGTCGAGCTTCCCGACTTGGCAGCCGCTTTGAAAACGATGCCAGGATTTCGCCTGCTGACCGCCACGGAGCTGGACGGGCCGATCGATGCGGCGAAGTGGCCACGAATCAGCCAGCGCGACCTTCGCTACTGGCACCCTCAAACGCTGGGCGAGGGCCTATTCAACTACTGGGACTAACGCCAAGATCACGCATGCTCTTCTGCCGCGAGTCGCGCGTCGCTGTCGAGTCGTTGTGCTGCGAGGAGGGAGGCATACTCTGCGGCGTGCGTGCGCCGCTCGAGACCTTCGCTGGACTGCTTGACCGATCCGTCCAAGAGATCGCCATCATGGCCGCTGACGCTCGCGTCTTCGACGCCTCCCGCGTCGGCGCTCTGGCCGACATCTGGGACAACAACACCTTTCCACTGGTCAGTGCGGCATGCGCGCCCAGGTTGGACCGGAATCGGCAGGCCCGCACCGGCCTGCTGTGGATGGCCGGCCTCGGAGCCGCCCGCCGGGAGCTAATGGTCGACCTTGACCCAGCGCTCGACCGCCAACTGCCCGCCGCCGCGACCGGGCGCCCAGTACATCGCGACTATCAGGCACGTGTCTTCCCGGGTTCCTTTCCGGTGACGACGGAGATCATCACCGGTCTCGCCACCGACTACGATCTGACGGACGCCAGCGTTCGCCGGTTCACGGTCCGGCCCGGCCGACCAGGTCTGCAAGTCGAGGCGACCCTTGCCGCTCCGCGGCGGTTCGTGCCCAGCACCGGACGCGTAGCACGAGACGGGTCCCGGAAACCCTGGCCTGCTGCACCGCTGCACTTCACCTTCGGCGGCGTCACCGACCTACAGTTCGACGCTGCCGACCGGCACGGCGTCAGCCTCACCTTCGGGGACGCCGGGCTCGCCATCGCAATCGGGCAGCAGGGGACGGTGCAGGCCACGACAGCATCGGTCTGGCCCGACGACCCGCGGTGGTACGAATCCGCAGCCGGTCGCGCCGCCGACCTTGAGACGCCCCACGGACGACCGGACCGACGACCGGCGGTGGTCACCTCGTCGCTGACCTCGCAGCAGCAGGCCGCTGCCCGGGCACTGACGGAATTGATGCTCCGCATCCGACTGGTCAGCTACTACCCCGAGTTGACCGCGACCATCCCGGCGCAGCAGATCTGCCGCGTCACAGCGGGGGCCGGCACCGCCATCCTCGCGGCGAGCGACAAACACGGACCCGCACGCGAACACGCTTTCGCTGAACTCGCCCAGCACTGGCGCGCAGCCCCGAAGTCAACCCCGCCGGCGCCGATCCCCTCCGGACCGGCCGTGCTCCGCTACATACGCTACGACGAGCCGCACGCGGACTACGACGTCCAACACGACGGTGTTGCCGTCCTGGTCGCAGCCGTGCCGGACACCGGCACCGCAGCGCCGTGGCGACTCGCCAGCGAAAAGCTGGCTCAACCGGCCAGCTTCCACGTCACCATGGCAGCATTCGACGGAATTCGCGGCATCCGCCGCGACGCGGGCGCCCTCGCCATGAACGACATGCTCAACATCCAGGAAACCCCATAGCCATCCATCGCGAACGCTCGACGTCAACCGGCCAGGTCACCGTTTCCGCGCCGCTGACGCGTCTTGATCTACCGCGATCCGGGCGCCGCGGAGAGCCACGGTCCTCCTGCGCCTGGCAACGCACGGTCGTGCCGATGACCGGACGTGTTTCATCGGCATGAACGCGACGAGCGGTTCCCTGGGGCCAGCCTTTCGGGCGAGTCCTCAATCGGGCAAGATCCGGTCATGACCGTCGACGACATCCACCACCTGCGGCGCGCTTTCGACGTAGCCGAGTTGAACGGCGACGCCAAGTCGCTGGACGGGCTGTTGACTGATGATTTCCGGTCGATCGGAGAGCAGGGCTTCGTGCTCGACAAGGCTCAATGGCTCGGCAAGTTCACCGAGTTCGCCTACACGAGCCTGGAGAGCAGCGACGTAGAGGTGTGCCTCTATGGTCACGCGGCGATCATTCGGTGCGTTCAGCGTAGTCACTCGACCTGGCGCGGGCAGGAGATGACGTTGACGGTCCGCGTCGGTCAGACCTGGGTCGAAGACTCGGAACGCTGGCGGCTGGCTGGTATCCAATTCAGCTCCCTCAGCGATGTGTGACCGCCCTGGCAGTCCGGACCCGGTCCGGCCACTGTTTGGCGTACGCGACCATCGCGGTGTAGCCGGCCTGGTCGGCGCCGAACCGGCCGGTGCCCAGGACGGTCTCGTCTCTGGTCATCGCCTCGATGGCGGCGGAGCGTGTGTGCGGGTCCATGCCGATGACCACGTGCGGCGACGGACAGTTCGTCGAGCGGGCGGGCATCGCTACTCTGAGCTGCGCAAGCCTCTCTTGAGCCTCTCCCTGCCCTGTGACGACGCCCGGGACTGCACAGGCCACATGAGAGCCACACCGGGGGTGGGCAGCCGCAATGAGAGCGACAGCCCGGACGTCCAAACCGAAGCCTGAGATGAAGGCTGATGACCCTAGCTCTGCGGAATGCGAGCCACAGTTACCGTGTCGTCGAAGTAATTTCGCTCAAGGACAAGATCACGGTCCGGCCGGTATAACCACAGCAACGGGACTGTCGCCATGATTTCCGGTATCCGAGCAGACGCCTCTGCCGCGCTCAACAACACACTCGGAAGTGCAAGGGTCGACCACATGATCACCACGTCGCCTTCCTCGCGTAAGTAGTCCGCGATCGCCAGCTCGTCGTCCCGACCGGAGCGGATCATGAGGGCGGACGGAACCGAGGCCCACGCGATCGAACTGTCACCGTTCTGCGGAAATCGCTGAATACTTGCCCGATCGGACTGCTGATGTTCAGCAAGGTCCATGAGGTGCACCCCTGAGCGTCCCACCCACATCAGCAACCGCGAGTCATCGGCGGGTGCCCGAACGACCTTGACCATCGACCTCGGCAACCGGTCAACGCTGCCGCCGTAGCCATCACTCATATTCGGGACACCCTAGTCGCCGTTTGCTGAAGGCCGGCAGTCGACGAATTTCCTGTATTCGGATCTGCCGCCGATCGTGCCGGAGGTGGTCAACGCTACCGTCACACGAGTGACGGCCACTCGGTCAGGCCGGTGTGCGGATATGCCGGTGAGCGGTTCGGTGACTGGCAAGATTGTCCGCTACCTCGGTGTGACCGCGCGGTGGAGCAGGTCGCGGCCACGGCACCTCGCCGTCGATGAAGGTGAGCATTTCCCGGCCCCGGTGGTCCGTGCCGAGGAACCGCGGCGCACCGGTCCAGTGGTGATGCTCGAAGTGGCGCAGTAGTCGGCGGACGAAGTCCGGGTCCCGTGGCGGTGACTTCCGTACGGTTCCACCGGCCAACACGACCTCACTGACGAACCCTCCGACCAGCGGCTGCTCCGCCGGGCCGGACAGGACCGGAGCCGGCTGCGCCTCGTGCATATCCGACACGCTGTCCCCCCGTTCCATCGGAGGTTCAAAGCCAGCCACACCGTATCCCGGGCATCTGCCGGCATGCGGTTGCCAGCAGACATTTACCGACGGCTGACATCCGGATCTGCCGCGAGTCGGGTATGTCTTGAGGGGCGGGCTGCGGTCGTGGTGGGCGGCTGCCTTCCGGCTCGCTTATCCGTGGTGCCGGACGAGGTGGTGTTCGTCGCTATCCTGCCGGTGTGGACGAAGACGGCTGGGTGGATCTCGACTTGGCTGACGCCGGTGTCTTGTGGTCCGAATTCGCCGAGGAGTTCCGATTTCGTGCGGGCCGTCCGAGGTGTCGGGCTGGGATAACGGTGTGCTGTTCCCGAACGGGAACTACACCATCCTCGTCGGACACGACCACGAATTCGGGATCGTTGGGCATCCCTGGGAGCAGAGCCTGTGCGTCTTCGGTGACCGCGCCGTCGACGCGTTCGCAGGACGCAACCATGGCATTCTCGATACGACCCTTCGCCGCCGCGGCTGATCCGAGGTTGCGCGAAGCGCCCGGGTGAGCCGCGTCAGACCGTCAGAATCACCCGGGAATCTGACCCGACTCGAACGGTCGCGCCAGCCTTGGGCTCTGCCGCGAGTTGCGCGGCCCGACGTGGCCGGTATGCCGCAGTCGATACAGGGGCAGGTGGATCGGCGCGGTTCAGATCCTGCCGCCCCGTAGGGCGTGGTGGATGGCGGAGGCTACGTCGGCGGCGACATGAGTGGGCCGGTAGGCATCCAGGTTCCAGGACTGGCCATGGGAGACCCATACGCTGCGGAGCCCGAGCGCGATGGCGCCGCCGATGTCGGCCTGCGGGGAGTCGCCGACGACCCAGGCGTCGGCGAGGGACACGGCAGCGAGGGCGGCCGCCGCCCGGAAAATCTCCGGGTGGGGCTTCTTGTGGCCCACCTCTTCCGAGACAACCCACCCCTGGACCAGCCGGTCGAGGCCGGTGTTGCGGATCTTGAGTTCCTGCTGTGCGGTGCGACCGTTGGTCACGATCACGCAGATCCAACCGTCGTGGCGGGCCGCGAGCAGGGCGTCCTTGGTGGGGTCGGCCAGTCGGGCATGATCGGCGCCGCCGCTGTCGAGAAGACTTTTGATCGCGGTGGCCGGTACCGCGTTCCGGTACCGGCTGGTCAGGGCGGCGGCGAGCACGTCCCGGGCGGTGTACCCGCTCGCGTCCGCGATCATCACCCAGGCCACGTCGGCGGCCGGCAGCCCATGGTCGGCGAGGAAGACGGCGACCGCGCTACCGAAGGCCGCGTCTCGATCGATCAGCGTGTTGTCCAGATCCACCAACAGCAACGGCATGCCACCAGCAGATCATGCGCCCTCGCACCCCTGCGCCAGATAGCGCAGCCCCCGCTTCATGAACGTCCGCGGGTTGGTGTCCAGGTACCGCGCCCACGCCGGGTCGGACTCGCCCCGCAGCCAGGCATAACGAGCCAGCGCATAGCCGAACATCGGCTCGGTCAGATAGCCCAGCCGGGACGTGCGATAGCTGTTCTCGCTGCGGGAGAACTCGAAGGCAGCGTTCGCGCCGAAGATGCCCAGGCCGAAGAAGACGGTGAGCAGGTCGGTCAGCGGCTCGTGGTCGCGGCGGTCCGGCGGGACCCGGCCGTCGGCGAGCAGCAGTACGTGGCCCAGCTCGTGGGCGATCGTCGCGACCAGGGCGGTCGGTGCGGCGGCCTGCTCGTCCTGGATACCGATGATCGAGCGGCCGTCGCGGACCCGGTGATGGCCGGCCGCGCCCTGCGAGGTCCAGCTCATCGGCACGTGCGCGGCCAGTTCCGGCTCGGTGTCGCCGGCGTAGTGCTCGAGTTCGACCCGGGCCGGGTCGACGCCCATGTGGCCGCAGAGCCTGCCGAGCACCGCCCGGATGTCGTCGCGCCCGCCGCGGTAGTCGCCCGGGAAGAAGTCGTCGGTGGGCAGCACCACCGTGCCGCGCAACCGGCCGGTGCCGAACTCGGCGACCAGCCAGTCGAGCGACGTCTCGATCCAGTCCTGCTCGACCTGTCGTACCGGGCACTCGGCCCGTCCCCACCAGCGCACGCCTTCGAGTGTGCACCCGCGCCGCCATATCTCTAGTCTGTCGATAGATTGACTAGGATATGGTGGCGCTGCATCGCCGGCGTGATCGGCCCTCCGCTCGGCGGCATCGTGCTGGACCTAGCCGGCGACGAGCTGGGCTGGCGCCTGGTGCTGCTGTTCACCGTCCCGTTCGGGCTGGCCACCGTACCCCTGGCTCTGATCCTGTTGCCCACGGACCGGGAGCGGACCGCCCGCGCCCTGGCCGGCTGCGCGCTGACCATCGCCGCCATCATCGTCGTGCTGCACACCGCCTCGGACGTCGCGCTCGGCATCGGGCCGGGCGGCCCCCAAGTGACGCAGGCAACCTCCCACAAACCCTATCTCAGCTATAGGCTTTGCAGGATTAGGAGGTCCCGATGAGCGTTACACGACCACACCTGGCCCTCGAGGTGGACGGGGCCGGCGCGCACCCGGCGGCCGGCCACGCCGGACCGGCCGGTGACATCGCCGCCCTGACCGCCCGGGTCACCACCGCCGAGGCGGCCGGCTTCGCGCTGGTCACCATCGCCGACGCGGCGCTGCCGCCGCCCGGTGGCCCGGCCCGGGTCGAAGCCGGGGTCCGGGCGAGCTTCCTGTCCCGGCGCACCCAGCGGATCGGGCTCGCACCCACCCTGCACGTCACCGTCACCGAGCCGTTCCACCTGGCCACCCAGCTCGCCTCGCTGGACCACGCGTCGCTCGGCCGGGCCGGCTGGGTGGTCGGCGCCGACCACAGCGCCGCGGTCTACGCGACGGTCGGGCTGCCCCGGCTCGACGGCGCCGCGCTGCGTCAGGAGCTCGCCGACGGGATCGACGTGGCCCGGCAACTCTGGGACTCCTGGGAGGACGACGCGATCATCCGCGACCGGGTGACCAGCCGGTTCCTCGACGCCGACCGGGTGCACCACGTCAACTTCACCGGTGAGCGGTTCTCCGTGGTCGGCCCGTTGATCACGCCCCGGCCGCCGCAGGGCCAGCTCGTCGTGCTCGGCGCGGACACCCTCGGCGTCACCGGCCGGCTCGACGTGGCGCTGGTCGCCGCGCCCACCGTCGACGAGGTCGCCGACCGGGCCCGGCAGGCGCGGACCGACGGCGCCCCGCTGGTCTTCGCCGACCTGGACGTGCTGCTCGGCGCGGACCGGCTCGCCGCCCTGGACGCGGTCGCGCCGTGGGGACCGGCGCAGCGGCTGCGGCACACCGGCAGCGCCGAAGACCTGCGCGACCTCCTCGAGCGGCTGGCCGGCCTGGTCGACGGGGTCCGGCTGCACCCGGCCGAACTGCACGTCGACCTGCCCCGGCTGGCCACCGGGCTGGGCCGCCGCCCGGTCACCGGGCCTACCCTGCGCGACACGCTCGGGCTGCACCGGCCCGCCAACCGGTTCGCCACCGCCGGATAGGAGGATCCACATGTCACCGCGCCTGCACCTGGGAGTGTTCTTCACCGGCGTCGGACCGCAACTGGTCTGGACCGATCCGGCGTTCAGCACGCACACCCACATCGACACGTTCGTCGCCACCGCGCAGACCCTGGAACGGGGACTCTTCGACGCGTTCTTCCTCGGCGAGGGGCTGCGCGTACGGGAAAATCGCGGACGCGTCCACGATCTGGACGTCGCCGGGCGGCCCGATGCGATCACCCAGCTCGCGGCCCTGGCCGCGGTGACCGAACGGATCGGCCTGGTCGCCACGCAGAACACCACCTACAACTTCCCGGCCGACCTGGCCCGGCGGCTCGCCAGCCTGGACGCGGTCTCCGGCGGGCGGGCCGGCTGGAACATCGTGACCACCGACAACGCGTGGACCGGCGAGAACTTCCGGCGCGGCGGCTGGCTGCCGCACGAACGCCGCTACGAGCGGGCCGGCGCGTTCGTCGAGACCGCCAAAGCGCTGTGGGGCGGCACGGCGGTGGACCGGCACGACGACCTGATCTCGGTCACCGCGCCGCCCACGGTGCCGGCCCGGCCGGTGCTCTTCCAGGCCGGCGATTCGGCCGGCGGACGCGACCTGGCGGCCCGGCACGCCGACGTGGTCTTCTCGGCGAACACCGACTACGACAAGGCCGTGGCCTACGCCGCGGACCTGCGCCGACGGCTCGCCGGTTATGGCCGGTCGGCGGACTCGCTGCGGATCCTGCCGGGCGCGGCCGTGGTCCTCGGCGACACACCGGCGCAGGCCGCGGAGAAGGCCGCGTGGATCCAGCGGGAGCAGGTCACCGGGCCGCGCGCGCTGGCCTTCCTCGAGCAGTACTGGGGCAAGGACCTCTCCGGCTACGACCCGGACGGCCCACTGCCGGACATCGAACCGGCCGAGGGCGAACTCGACCCGTCCCGTGGCACCATCGCGATCGAGCACCGGACCGGCAAGGCCGAACGGATCGCCGGGTGGCGCGCGCTCGCCGCGGAACGAAAGCTGTCCATCCGCGACCTGGTCGTCGAGGTGACCCCGCAGCACAGCACGTTCGTCGGGACGCCGGGGCAGATCGCCGACGAGTGGACCCGTTACGTCCGGGACCGGGCGGTGGACGGCTTCAACATCCTGCCGCAGCTGCTGCCCGGCACGATCGAGGACATCGTCGACAAGCTGGTGCCGGAGTTGCAGGACCGCGGCGTCTACCGCACCGCGTACGAGGGCACCACCCTGCGCGACCACCTGGACCTGCCCGCTTAGGCGACCGCCCGGGCCTCTCCCCCGACGGCGGGGAGGGGCGGGGCGGCGTCGATCAGGGCGGACAGGTCGGCGGCCGAGCCCTCGGTCAGCCGGTAGACCCCCTGGATGCTCATCGAGTTGGTGAGGCGGCCGTCGACGACGTGTTTCGGGGTGCGGGTGACACCCTTCGCATTGCGCCAGGTCAGCGTCGGCAGCAGCTCGCCGGGGACGGTGACGTCGAAGCGGATCGGGGTCGCGTCGACGTGCACCGGCGCGGCACCGCACCGACCGGCGCCGAGCGCGTCGTCCCACCCGGGATGCCCCTGATAGGCCGGGTCGGCCCAGAACGCCGGCAGCGCGCCACAGCACGCCGACTGCTTCCAGTCGAGCACCCGCAATCGGCTGACCACGTGGATCACGCACTTGTTGACGTGCAGCGCGAAGACCTCGTCGCCGGTGTCCACCGAACCCCAGCCGATTGAGGAGCCGTGCGCGCCGCTGAAGACCACCGGTGGCCGGCGCCCGACAAAACCCTTG
The DNA here is from genome assembly GCF_016862315.1 of Actinoplanes palleronii. Lineage (GTDB taxonomy): Bacteria > Actinomycetota > Actinomycetes > Mycobacteriales > Micromonosporaceae > Actinoplanes > Actinoplanes palleronii. The sequence goes on from NZ_BOMS01000175.1 coordinate 23,828, forward strand.
CGCAAGGGGCGGCACACATCCTGGGTCCACAGTGCGGTGAAGGCGACTGACATGCCGGGGATTCTAGGGAGACCCACCGACATTTTTGTGTACGCCGGCGCGCACCTTACCCGCGACCCGTGGGCGGGGCACCCCGTCGACGGCGGTGCAGATGCCGAAGACCCGGGCGAAACCGGTCCAGCCGTTCACCCGGCCGCGGTTGTTGCTGATCTGCACGCGCGCGGTGTCCGCCTGGATCGCGGAGACCAGGTGAAGGTACGTCGAGCCGGCCACCCGGGCCAGCACGATGTCGCCGACCTCCAGCCTGGCCGGGTCGACCGGGGCCACCGTGACCAGCTGACGGCTGCGGATCAGCGGGACCATCGACGACCCGGTGGGCCGGAATTCGATCACCGCGCCGGCCGCCACCCGGGCCGCGTGCGCGTCCAGGGCACCCATCGGCTCAGCCCTCCGCACCGAGCCGGCTGCGGACCTCCATCAGCGCGAAGCCGAGCAGGTTGAGGCCGCGCCACCGGGCCGGGTCGTCGGCGCGTGGGTCGTCCCGGGTCAGCCCGATCCCCCAGATGCGATCCATCGGGCTCGCCTCGACCAGGACACGGGTGCCGGTACCGGCCAAGAACGTACCCAAATCGGGGTTTTGGTGGAATTTGGCGAGATTGCCGGTGACCACGATCGCGAAGCGATTGTCGTTCCAGACCTGCTGGTCGAAGCGGGCCACCCGGCCGCCGAGGGTCTTCGCCTGCCGGGGATGGCCGGACGCGAGGATCTGCGCGGCCATCGCGGTGTCGCCGAACAGCGTCGCCTTGCCCCACATCATGTAGTGCTCCGCGGTCGCGAACCGGATGCCGTCGACGGTGAAACCCTCCGGCGACCACTGGCTCAGGCAGCTCGCGCTGACGCTCCCGTCGCGGGCCGGGGTGTGCCCCCAGAAGTGCAGGTACTTGACCCGCTGACCAGCCGCGGTGAGAGCGGCCAGGTCGGCGACGGTGCGAACCTCGGCGATCATGTCGCCGAGTCTGCGGCATCCGCGGCCGGAAAGCGCCCCATTTACCGGGCAGCGCGGCGCGGACGAATTGACTACGATCTTCCTGTTTCAGGTACGCGGTGCGGAAGGGGACCTGTCGTGACGGATCCGTTGAAAAGCTCCAGGATCGACACGTCGGTAGCCCATCCGGCCCGGCGCTACGACTATCTGCTCGGCGGCAAGGACAACTTCGAGGCCGACCGGCAGTCCGCCGACGAGATCGAGAAACGTCACCCGACGGCCCGGCTGAGCGCCCTGGAGAACCGGTACTTCATGCACCGCGCGGTGCGGTTCATGGCGCGGCAGGGCATCCGGCAGTTCCTCGACATCGGCACCGGCATCCCGACCTCGCCGAACACCCACGAGATCGCCCAGGAGACCGACGCGTCCGCGCGGATCGTCTACGTCGACAACGACCCGCTGGTGCTGGTGCACGCCCGGGCGCTGCTGACCGGCGCGCCGCAGGGCCGGACCACCTACATCGAGGCCGACCTGCGCCGGCCGGCCGAGATCCTGGACGACCCCGGCCTGCGGGCCACCCTCGACCTGTCCCAGCCGGTCGGTCTGCTGCTGATCGCCGTGCTGCACTTCATCCGCGACGACGACGATCCGCGAGCCATCCTGGACACCCTGATCGGCGCGCTGCCGGCCGGCAGTATCGTCGCCGCCTCGAACGCGACGCCGGAGTACATGCCGGCCGAGCAGATCACCGCGCTGCGCAAGGTGATGGAACGCCAGTGGCAGGACCGCACCGGCGCCGAACTGACCGCCCTGTTCACCCATCCGGACCTGCGGCTGGTGGCGCCGGGCGTGCAGTCGGTGTCGCAGTGGTGGCCCGAGGACGCGCCGCAGCCGCGCCCCCCGGTCGCGGACATCGCCGCCAACGGCCTGGTGGCCGAGGTGGTCCGGGACCGGCCGTGACCGTTTACGACGGGTCCAGCTTGGTGCCCGGCGTGATCGCCCAGATCGTGCCGACGTCGACGCCCTCCGCGGCGCACTGGTTGCCGGTGGAGCTGACGAACACCGAGGCGGTCTCGTCCGGCGGGTAGACGCGCAGGCCGCGCACCGCGGTCGGCTTGCACTCGGCGGCGTCGAAGAACCCGGCGTCCGAGCTCTGCACGATGGTGTGCGCGGCCTTGCCCGGCTTGAGGGTGACGGTGACCTTCTTCTGGGTGCCGCCCCGCTTGAACGGCGAGCCGACCTGCGTGCCCTGGTCGCCGGTGACCCAGGAGACGCCGGGGTATCCGTACAGGGTGCAGGTGTGGTCGGAGGCGTTGGTGAACAGCAGCGCGACGTAGGACGTGCCGGCCGCGCCGCTGCCGTCACCGATCTTGAGCTTCAGGTCGCCGGTGTGGCACCGCGGGGTCGCGGCCGGTTTCCCGGATGCCTTTCCGGTCGCTGTCGCGGTTGCTGTTGCGGTCGTTGCTGCGCTCGTTGTCGCGGTCGCTTTTCCGGTCGCTGATGTCGTCGGTGACACCGCCGGCGGTGCGGCCGGCGCGGAGCTGGGCTGCGACGACGCGGAACAACCGGCGGCGAACAGCAGGGGCGTGGAGAGCAGGACGATCGCGGCGCGCTTCATGCCTGAAGTTGTAACCCGCGCTCCGGTGTCCGAACCTCCTCCATTCGTGCCGCCGGACGATCTCTGTCAGATATCGACCAGTAGCAGCGCGGCCGCCGGGCAGATCGCGACCGCGTCGCGGACCGCGTCCCAGTGCTCCGGAGCCGGGACCGGCTGCAGAACGATCGCCACGCCGTCCTCGTCGCGCTGGTCGAAGACCTCCGGGGCGGTCATCACGCACTGACCGGCGGCGATGCACTTGGGCTCGTCGAACTCGATCCGCTTCACCACCGGACCGGCACCTCCTCGAGGCCACCGACGATCAGCCCGTCCCGCCGGCGCAGCTCCCCGGCCGGCACGGCCAGCTCGAGGGTGGGCAACCGGTCGAGCAGCACCGCGAGGACCACCTGCAACTCGGTGCGGGCCAGGGCCTGGCCGAGGCAGGAGTGCGGGCCCACGCCGAACGCCAGGTGCGGGTTCGGCACCCGGTCGATCAGCATCTCGCCGGCCTCCGGGTACGCCCGCTCGTCCCGGTTGCCCGAGGCCATGCTCACCACCACGGTGGTGCCCGCCGCGATCGGGCAGCCGGCCACCTCGATGTCCTCGGAGATGTAACGGGGCAGGCCGAAGCCGGGGTTGGCGTCGAAGCGCAGCGACTCCTCGACCGCCGAGTTGATCAGGCCGCGGTCGTCGAGCAGCCGTTCCCAGCGGCGCGGGCGGTCGGCGAGCAGCATCGAGACCATCTTGCCGATCATGTTGGCGGTGGTCTCGTGCCCGGCGACCAGCAGGCCCTGCGCCGTGATGACCAGCTCCTCCTCGGACAACCGGCCGTCCTGGCTGTCGACCACCGCGGCCAGCTCGCTGAGCAGGTCGTCGCCGGGCTTGGACCGCTTGTCCTGCACGTGCTGGACCATGAACGCCTGGAACTCGGCGGCCGCGGTGGTCAGCTCGTCCTGATCGTATTTGGTCAGGTTCAGCATGGCGTCGGACCAGTGGGAGAACTTGTCGCGATATCCGGGGTCGACGCCGAGCAGTTCACAGATGACGAAGACCGGAAGCGGGAAACCGAGCGCCGACTGCAGATCGCCGGGCTGCCCACCGGCGAGCATGTCGTCGATCAATTGGTGCGCGATCTCCTCGATCCGGGGGCGCATCGCGGTGACCCGTTTGACGGTGAACGACTTGTTCATCATCCGGCGCCAGCGCGGGTGGTCGGGGCCGGCCGTCATCGCCGAGTTCTCGCTGCTGAACACGCCGCCGTCGTCAGCCGTGGAGACCTTGGCGGCGTCCGGCGCGGTCAGGCTGTGCGTGAAGCGCGGGTCGGCGAGCAGCTCGCGGACATCGGCATACCGGGTGAGCAGCAGGGCTTCGTCGCCGCTGACCATCCGGACCCGGGACACCGGGCACTCGTCGCGCAACCGCTCCCATTCCGGGGACGGTTCGAGGGCCGCGGGGTGAGCGAACGGGTAGACGGGAACCGTTTCAGACATGGGTCCTCCATTGTGTCCGGCCACGGCCGACCGTAAGCGAGAAGAATGATTTGTACAAGGGCGCCCGAAACGATCAAGGGATTCACCAGTGGCTATGGTTTAGGCCGATATTTTGCCGCCTTGCTACCTTCTTGACCATGGCGATTGACTTCCTGGTGGTCCTGCGCGGCTACGACCGGTTCGCAGTGGACAAGCTCTTCACCCAGGCCCAGGACGCGGTGAGCTCGGGCAGCCAGCTCGCCCGCACGGCGGCCCGCGACGCGCTCACCGGCGCGGAGTTCGGCGCCTCCCTGCGCGGCTACGACCGCGCCCAGGTCGACCTGGCCGTCAAGATCATGGCCGACGTCCTCACCCGCATCCCCTGACCGCCATTCACCCGCGAGGCCGCAGCCACTCCGGACCGCTGCGCACCTCCGGACGCCGGCTGGTTTCCCGAGGTGCCTTGGGTACGGTGAGACACCCCGGAGGACCAGCCGGAGACGGGGGAGCGCGCTGCGGTCCGGGGTGACGCGGCGTCGCGTCGGCCGCACGGGCGGGACGTGGCTCGTGGCCTACCGGGCGCTCGGTAGGCGTACCGGATCAGGCGCGTTCGCCGGGGCGGACCAGGCCGCTCTGGTAGCCGATCACCACGAGCTGGGCGCGGTCGCGGACGCCGAGCTTGGTCATCGCCCGGTGCACGTGGGTCTTGGCGGTCAGCGGCGAGAGGACCAGCAGCGCGGCGATGTCCTCGTTCGACCGGCCCAGGGTCACCAGCCGGACCACTTCGCGTTCACGGTCGGTGAGCAGCTCCAGCTCCGGTGGCACCCGCAGCGGCTGGTCGTCCGGGGACAGCAGCCGGTCGATGAGCCCCTTCGTCGCCCGCGGGGTCAGCAGCGCCTCGCCGGCGGTGACCACCCGGATCGCGCGCAGCAGTTCCTCCGGCTCGACGTCCTTGCTGAGGAAGCCGCTGGCGCCGGCCCGCAGCGCGGCGAGCACGTTCTGATCCGCGTCGAACGTGGTCAGCACGACGATTTTCACGCCACTGAGCTGCGGATCCGCGCTGATCCGGCGGGTCGCCTCGACACCGTCGACGCGCGGCATCCGGATGTCCATGAGCACCACGTCGGCGCGCTCGGAGCGGGCCAGCTCGACCGCCTCGCCACCGTCGGCGGCCTCACCGACCACCTCCATGCCGTCGGCCAGGTCGATGATCAGGCGGAACCCGGCCCGGATCAGGGTCTGGTCGTCGGCCAGCAGAACCCGGATGGTCACGGTCACTCCTCGTGCTGCCAGGGGGCGGGTAGCTCCGCCCGTACGATAAAAGGCCCTTGACCGGTTTTGGCCGTCCCGATGGTGCCGCCCGCGGCGGCGGCGCGCTCCCGCATGCCGATCAGGCCGAAGCCGCCCGCGCCCGGCACGACCTTTTCCGGTACGCCGTTGCTCACCTCGATCACCAGCCGATCCCGCTCGAAGGTGACCCGCACCGACACGGTCCCGCCGTCGCCGTGCTTGCGCGCGTTCGTCAGCGCTTCCTGGGTGATCCGATAGGCGGCCAGGTTCCCGCTCGCCGGCAGCGGCCGCACGTCGCCGACCTGCTCGAACGTGATCCGCGCGCCGGACGCCGTGAACGTCTCCAGCAGCTCCGGCAGCCGATCGAGGCCGGGCTGCGGCTGGTGCTCCGCCTCGGTATCACCCGGCTGGCGCAGCAGCCCGACGATCGCGGCCAGCTCCTTGAGCACCACCCCGGACGCGCGCCGGATGTGGTTCAGCGGCGGTTCGGCGGCCTCGGGCTGCCGCGACAGCGCGTAGACCGCCGCGCCGGCCTGCACGTTGATCACGGCCATGTGGTGCGCGACCACGTCGTGCAGCTCCCGGGCGATCCGCAACCGTTCCTCGGCGACCCGGTGGCGCACCTCGTCCTCGCGGCTCTGCTCGGCGCGCCGGGCCCGGTCCTCGACCTCGGCGACGTACGCGCGCCGGTTGCGCACCGAGTCGCCGAACGCCACCGCGAGCCCGGCCCAGGCGAACGAGCTCAGGCTCGGCAGCGACCACAGCTGCGACGGCGCGTCGATCGCGGTCGCCGCCCACCAGCAGCCACCGGCGAGCGCCGCGGCGGTCCAGGCGAACCGGCGGCTGTGGCGCAGGGCCAGGTGGTACAGCGCGGCGATCATCGCGAAGGTCAGCACCGGGCTGCCCCAGCCGAGCGCCTCGTAGACGACGGCGGTCACCGTCACCACGGCCAGCACCGGCAGCGGGGCGACCGGGCTGAACCCGATCGCCAGGACCATCCCGGCCGCGGAGGCCAGGTCGGCTTCGAGCGGGATCCGGTGCCGGCCGAGGCCACTGACGGCGCCGGCCGCGGTCAGCACACCGGCCGTGACCGCCACCGACCAGTTCGACAGCCACGGACGCATGATCCAACCGTACGGGCGGGGACGTCCCCGCACGTCACTCGCCGGTGGTAACCGCGGGTACACCTACGGTGGTAGCCGCCTCCAGGTGGTCGAGCACGGCGGTGATCATGGCGGCCAGGTCGAAGCGGGTGACCCGGGTGACGTCGACCTTGAACTGGGTGGCCAGGCGTACGCCCCGGTCGTCGTAGAAGACCGGCTGGGTCCCGCCCGGCGGGTTGCGCAGGCCGTCGTTCCCGCCGGGGTTCAGCACACCCGGGTCCGTGACCACCTGGCGGATCGCGGGCCAGGTCAGCGCGTCCTGCAGCGCGGCCGCCAGCGGCTGGACGGCGAGCTTGGCGGCCGGCGTCGGATCAGCCCACGTGCCGACCTGCACGAACGGCCGGAACAGCCACGACTCGGCCGGGTTGTTCAGGTTGTTGCAGCGCACGTCGACGCCGATCCGCGCGTCCGCGCCCCCACCCGGGTGCGGCCGGAAGACCACCAGCATCGGCATGCCGGGGGTGGTGCTGCCGGCCACGCCACCGACCTCGGCCGCGGTGCGCCGGGTCACCAGGTTCGCCACGTACGGCCCGGTCGACGCACCGATCACGCCGTCGGCCTCCTGGTTCCAGGGGCCCAGCACGCCGGCGATCTCGTCGGCCAGCCAGGCGGCGTACACGTGTGAACTGCCGTGCCACGCCCCGAACAGCGCGACCAGGCTGAGCGGCTGCCACGGAGCCGGCGCCGCGGTCGCGGTCCCGTCGAGGGTGCAGTAGAACAACTTCGCCGACGGCGCCCACTCCGCGTACCGCGCGAGCTGATCGCCGTGTTCGCCGGCGGCGCCCTTCACTTCGAGCACGGCCACCGGTTCCCGGGAACCCTCGCGGTGCACCACCAGGTCGAGGCGGCTGCGCCGTCCGCCGGTGCGCACCTCCCGCGACGCGGCATACGTGCCGGGTGGCAGGCCGAGCACGGCGACGAGCGGGGTGGCGTCGAGTTCGATCAGGTACGCGAGCAGGTCGCTCGTGTTGTTCTCCGAGGCCAGGAGCCGAGCGAGAGCGGTCATGGCCTGGGACTCTATCGGCCGGTCACGGCACCGGCCTCGCGGGCCAGCTGCAGCTCCTCGCGCGGTTCCACCACCAGGACCGCGATTTTCGCCTCGGCCGCGCTGATCGGGCCGTCGCTCTCCCGGTTGCCGGTGATCGGCGGGCACACGCCGAGCAGGCCCAGCCCGGCGCAGATGGCCTGGCGTACTTCGGGCTGGTCCCAGCCGATCTCGCCGGTGAACACCACCGCGTCCAGGCGGTCCAGCGAGGTCGCCGCGGCCGCGATCTCCCGGCGGACCCGGTGGGTGAACACGTCCAGCGCCGGATCGCCGACCAGCTCGCGGGTGTCACCGGAGCGCCCGCCGGAGAGCCCGAGCAGCCCGGACCGGTGGTAGAGCCCGTCGCTGAGCTCCTCGCGGGCCAACCGGCCGTCGAGCAGCCACAGCAGCAGGCCCGGGTCGACCGCGCCGGAGCGTGTGCTCATCGGCACGCCGTCCAGCGGGGTGAAGCCCATCGACGTGTCGACGCTGCGGCCGTTGCGGACCGCGCAGACCGACGCGCCGCCGCCGAGGTGCGCCAGCACCATCTGCAGTTCGCCGACCGGGTGGCCGAGCAGGTCGGCGGCGCGTTCCGCGGCGTACGCGTAGGAGAGCCCGTGGAACCCGTACCGCCGCAGGCCCCAGCGCTCGCGCCACTCGGCGGGCAGCGGGAACGTCGCGGCATGCGCCGGCAGATCGGCGTGGAACGCGGTGTCCGGGCAGACCACGTGCGGCACGGCGGGCAGCAGCTCGCGCAGCGTGTCGAGCAGGGCCAGCGCGGGGGGCACGTGCAGCGGTGCCAGCGCGGCGACCTCGTCCAGCCCGGCCCGCAGCCGATCGTCGACGATCATCGGCCGGCGGACCAGCTCACCGCCGTGCACCAGCCGGTGCGCGACGGCGTCCGGGACCGGCCGGCCGCGGACGAACTCCCGGACGATGTCGGCGGCGCCCTCGGACGGGTCGGACAGGTCGCACCGGTCGCCGGCGCGATCGCCGTCGACCATGACCAGGTGCAGTCTGCTGGAGCCGGCGTTGACGGTCAGGATGCCCACGGGTCGTCACTCTTCTCGGCAGCCATGACCCTGGGGATACCCCGCCCCGGCGGATTCATCCCGCACCCGCTGACATAGACCGCCATCGACAGTATGGTGGCTGCGGGAAAGCGCATTCCTGCTGAGGAGTCGTGATGAAGACCGTCCTGTTGATGCTGGCGACGCTGCTGGCCGCGCCGGGCACTCCCGCCCGGCCGATCCTGTCCCCCGCCGAGGCCGCGCCGTACACCGCGGAGAGCTACTTCGGGTACTCCGGGCCGTACGACAATCCGATCGCCGACCCGTGGCGACCGCAACCGATCAGCACACCGCGACGGGCGGACTTCGTGGTCGGCGGCCGGCACGGCTTCGCCGACGTGCAGCAGGCGGTGAACGCCGCCTACCGCGCCGGCGGCACCCAGCGCCGATCCATAGCGGTCCGGCCGGGCACGTACACCGGCACGGTCTTCATCCCGGCCGGCGGCCCGCCGCTGACCATCTACGGTGACGGCCCCGCCCGCGCCGTGAACCTCGAGTTCACCGTGGACGCCACCATCACCCCGGCCCAGTGGGCGGAACAGGTCAACGCCGGCGGCCGCTACGCCGAAGGCGATCCGGCCTGGCCGATGTTCCAGTCGTGCGCCACCAAGACCACCGCGACCGCCGCGCTGTGCGCCACGGTGGTCTGGGCGCAGAGCACCGACCTGCAGCTCAAAGGCCTGACGATCACCAACACGCTGCTGGACACGGTGGACCGCGGCACGCACCAGGCGCTCGCGCTGCGCACCGACGCCGACCGTACCCAGCTGGAGGGCATGCGGTTGATCAGCCGCCAGGACACGTTCCTCGCGAACGCCGCCGACGTGGACCGGATCGCGCGCGTCGCGGTGCGTCACACCTATGTCGAGGGCGACACCGACTTCGTCTTCGGCCGGGCCGCCGCGGTCTTCGACCACTGTGAATTCCGCCTGGTCTCGTCGCGCAAGAACTCCGGCGGCGTGATCTTCGCGCCGAACACCGCACCCCATTTCCGGTACGGCTTCCTGGTCACCAAGTCCCGCCTCGTCGCGGACGCGGGCTATCGGGCCGCGCCGACCGGCCGCTTCGGCCGGGCCTGGGACCAGGGCGCGAGCACGACCGGCTACCTACCGGGCATCACCCCGAACGGCCAGCTGCTGATCCGCGACAGCTACCTGGGCGCGGGATTCGACGTGGCCGCACCGTGGGCCCCGGCCGCGACGACCAGCCGACCGTTTCTGGCCAGGGTCGACGAGGGCCGCGACCTCGACGACGTCACCTTCAACCGCCTCTTCGAATTCGCCAACCACGGCCCGTCCGCCGTATCCGGCTGGCACTGAGGGGTGCCTCCCACCCGCCGAGACACCCCTGAGCACCAGCCGCCCCTCAGGAAGTCAGGACGATCTTCCCGCGGGCGTGGCCGGTCTCGCTCAACCGATGCGCCTCAGCCGCCTCGTCCAGCGCGAACACCGCCGCCACCGGAACCGTGAACCGCCCCTGCTCCGCCAGCCCCGCCGCCACCGCCAGCCCGTGCAGCGCCTGCGGATCAGCACCGGGCCCGGCGGAGCGCGACAGATGAACCCCAGACGCGGCCGCGTTCAGATCAGCAACGGTCACCACCCGGTCCGCACTGCCCACCAGCTTCACCAGGTCGGGCAGCGACCCCTTGCCCGCGCAGTCGAACACCACGTCGACGCCGGCCGGGACCCGGGTGTCCAGCCCCGGCCCGTAGGTCGTCGGCCGCGCACCCAGCGACGCCAGGAACTCGTGGTTGCCCGCACTCGCGGTGCCGATCACGGTCGCTCCGCGCGCCACCGCGAGCTGCACCGCGACCGTTCCGACCCCGCCGGCCGCGCCCTCGATCAGCAGCGTGGTGCCGTTCGTGACGCCGAGCCGGTCGAGCACGCGGGTGGCGGTCTCCACGTTCGCGGCCGCGCCGCCGGCCTCGGTCCAGGTCAGCGCGGCGGGCTTGGCCGTCCAGGCGGCCAGCACGGCGTACTCCGCGTTCGCACCGCCCAGCCGGGCCAGGTCGACCATCCCGAACACCTCGGCACCCTGACCGACATCGGCCACGCCGGCGCCGACCTCGTCGACGATGCCGGCCGCGTCCACGCCGAGGATGTGCGGAAGCGCCAGTGGCATGAAGTCGCGGAACCGCCCGGAGCGGACCGCGGCATCGGACGGGGTGACACCCGACGCCCGGACCGCGATCCGGATCTCCCCCGGCCCGGCGTGCGGTTCCGGAACGTCGGCGACCCGCAGCACGCTGGGCGGACCGTACTCGGCGAAGTGCAGTGCTCTCATGCCCGGGACGGTAGTGGAACACCCCGTCCGGTTAGCTAAAGTGAGATCTGTGAGCGGTCAGTTGCCTCAGAAATCGGCGCGCCTCCCGGTGCTGGAGACGCCGCGCCCGGACACGCTGCGCTCGGATGCGCGCGACAACCGGGAGCGGATCCTCGCCGTCGCCCGCACCGCGTTCGGCGCCGATGGTCTCGGCGTCCCGATGCGCGAGATCGCCCGCCGCGCCGAGGTCGGCCCGGCCACCCTCTACCGCCGCTTCCCCACCAAGGAAGCCTTGGTCATCGAGGCATTCGCGGAGCAGATGGCGCTCTGCACGTCGATCGTCGAGGACGGCCTGTCCGATCCTGATCCCTGGCACGGCTTCTGCACAGTGGTCGAACGGGTCTGCGAACTGCACGCCGGCAACCAGGGTTTCACCGCCGCGTTCATGGCCGCGTTCCCGCACGCCATCGACTTCACCACGACCCGCGAGCAGACGCTCCGCGCCGTCGGCGAACTCGCCCGCCGCGCCAAGGCCGCCGGCCACCTACGCTCCGACTTCGTCATCAGCGACCTGCTCCTGGTCCTGCAGGCCAACAGCGGCGTCCGCGCGGAATCCCCGGCCGACGCCCTGCTCGCCGCCCGCCGCTTCGCCGCCCTGCAGATCCAGGGCTTCCGCGCGTCGCCGGGCGCTCCCCCACTGCCACCCCCGGCCCGCCTGCCCCTACTCCCGGTCGGCTGACCTCCGGCTGCGACATCTCACGTCCGATAAACCCCATATGGTACGAATACCGAGCGCCCGTCCGTAGGCTACGAGCCACGTCCCCTGGCTGCGGCCGACGCGAGGCCCGCCGGCACCCGGCAGGCGGCCGCGCGTCACGATCCCCATCCGCTCAGTGATCGAGGGTCGTAGCGGTCGCCGGTGGCCGGCGTCAGGGTGCCCAGTCGGGCGATCTGGCGGTCGGCGAGGCTGATGCGGTCGGCGGCGGCGTTCTCCTCCAGCCGGTCGATGCGCGTGGTGCCGGGGATGGGGACGATGTCGTCGCCCTGGGAGAGCAGCCAGGCGAGGGCGATCTGCGCGGGCGTGCGGCCAGCGCCCCGACGGTCTCTTCGATCGGCGCGCCGGGGCGGCCGGTGTGCGAAACGAGACCGAACTTGGTCGCGAGCACGACCTCGTCCCGGCGCCCCTTGATGGCGCGGCCGACCAGTTCCTCGTTGGTGATTCTCATCGTGGTGATCCTCCTCCGGCGGCACCCTCGGCGCGGCCCTGGGCGAACAGATCGCCGTGGCGGTCGCGGACCGCAACTCGTGCGAGTACTGCCTGGCCGCGCACACCGTACTCGGTAAGAAGGCGGGTCTGAGCAGCGACGATCTCACCGCCGCGCAGGTCGGCGAGTCCGGCGACGTCCGTACCGCCGCCCTGCTCGGCTTCGCCCTGAAACTGGTCGATGAGCACGGCCAGATCGCGGCCGAGGACATCGCGGCCGTCCGCGCGCACGGCTGGAGCGACGAGCAGATCGTCGAGACGATCGCCCAGGTCGCCCTCAACCTGTTCACCAACTACGTCAACATCGCCCTCGGCGTGCCGGTCGACTTCCCGGCCGTGGCGCTGCGCCGAGCAAGCTGACCCCGGGCCACGAGCCCGCGTTATTGCCTCGTCCTGACAACACCGACGTCCTACGATCGACCACCATGATCGGGAACTGGATCGACGGAGTGGAACGGGTGGCAGTGCTCACCGGCGCGGGAATCTCGACGGATTCCGGGATCCCTGACTACCGTGGACCGTCGGGCGTGTGGACTCTCGATCCGGAGCTGGTCAAGGCATTCACGTACCAGTCGTTCATGGCCGACGCCAGCGTCCGGGCGGCGTTCTGGCGCACCTACCACGACCACCCGGCCTGGCGGGCCCAGCCGAACACGGCTCACCGGGCGCTCGCCGACCTGGAACACTCCGGTGTCGCGGTGCGTGTCCTGACACAGAACATCGACGGGTTGCAGCAGCGCGCCGGCTCCAGCCCGCGCAAGGTGCTCGAACTGCACGGCACGATGCACCAGGTGATCTGCACCGGCTGCGGCCGACGCACGCCGAGCGAACAGACGTTGACGAGGGTCGAGGCCGGCGACAGCGACCCGCGTTGCATCGACTGCGGAGCGATCCTGAAGCTCGACGTGGTCCTGTTCGGCGAGCACCTCGACCCTGCCACCACCGGTCTGGCCGAACGGATCGCCGCCAATGCTCAGCTCATGCTCGCCGTCGGCACCTCATTGCAGGTCGAACCGGTCGCCTCGCTGTGCGCGGTGGCCGTCAACGCCGGCCACCGCCTGGTAATCGTCAACCGCGATCCGACCCCCTACGACGACCTCGCCACCGCGGTGATCCGGGAACCGATCGGTGCGGTCCTTCCGCAGATCTGTGCCGCCCTCAACACGGCCGGCCAAGCCCTGAAATGATCGCCGGACCCGGCATGACCCCGGATCAGCCGCGTCGACGAAGGACCGTGCCGAGACGCGCCAGCCGTTGTGGCGGTCGACGAACGGACCACTCTGAAAGCTGGTCGGCGGCACCCTGCGCCTCGGCGACCATGCGGTGCGGTGGGGACTGTGGGAGGGCGAGGTGATCTCGTACGCTGCCGGGCGTGGGTGACTTCCTCAGCACGACGCTGGCCACGACGGGGATCTGTACGGCTCGTTGAGCGACAACGGCGGGTTGGGCACGTCGATCGGGTTGCGTGGCTACACCGCCGAGCAGACCCTGTCGTACGCACAGTCCTGGTTCGATGAGTCGGCCCCGGATGCGGCCGCACGGTTGTGGCCGTTCGCGCAGACCGGCGGCGAGGGGTCGATGGCCGCGCTGTGGCGCGACGGTGAGGGACGGGTCAGGATCGTTCATCTCGGTTCGGGCAGCGGTTCGATGATGACGTGTGTACTCGCCGACGACGCGGTCGACTTCCTGCGGCTGCTGGCGATCGGTTACCGGGAGATCTGCTGGAACGACGAGTTCGGCGCGCCGCCCGAACCGTGGGACGCCGACCACGAGATCGTCAATGCGCCCTTCCGGGAATGGCTGCACCGCACCTTCGGTGTCACCGCCCCGGCGACCGGACTGGAGATCGTGTCGGAGCCCGCCGAGATGGGCGATGAGGACACCACGGACCCGTTCTGCCGTTGGGTCGACAACAAGGACGCCTGAGCCGGTCACCTCGGCGCCTCGGTTTCCGGGCGTCCACTCGGCTCGGGAGGGTGAAGGAGGCGGTCTTCCCTACGGCACCTACACGTCCACGTCGACCAGGTAGCCGGACCTGTGACGTGGGGCAGGTCGGTAGGTGTCTACCACACGCAACCGTACTTCTTCCTCAGGGCGCAGCAGGCGAGCGTAGAACCGCTTGGGCGGGGCGTCCACCATCCGCTGGAAGTTAGCACGGGACAAAGCCGCTGAGGGGTCGCGCGGGTCCATGAGAACACCCCCTTGAAGGGTGAGTAATTGTCAGGTGCCGACAGGTTTTCGCGGGTAGTAATTCCGCCGACGGCTCGTATCGAACAGCACGTTAACTAATGTTGGCCAACTTCTCAAGCGCGCGAAAAGAATCCACAAAAGAATCGCTCACGCCGTCATGTAAGCATCAATCTCGGCGGAACGCCCAAGCCGTCTCTTACTGTGCACCCGAACCAGGGACACTCATTGTGGAACAGTTGCCAAATTTGCCGCGGGGCCGCCGAGCCGGCCCAGACAATCGACTACGTGCGAGCGGAGGGGAACAACGCGCTCGCCGACATCGTGCGGGCGGTGGTCGGTACTACGAGCAACACGTGCCGAGCAGACGCCCAGAGACCCCTAGCCTCGGCCCTTCGTCAGTGGTGTCCAGGGACTGGGCCGGAAATGGCTAAGTGCCCTCTGATCAGGCAAAATAGGACTTGCCAAGGGTCCAATATCCAGTCACGGAAGGCACTTGCGGGGTGAGGGCTACCGCAACACGTCCGAAGCTCATCGTGTCCGGGGACGGGCGGGGCGTGGTCGGTCACGCCGGCGCCCGGCTCCTTGCCGATCTGGCTGACGCAACCGGGTTGACCAGCGTATTAAGCCTCGCTCTGGCCGGGTTACGGCAACGGCAGCGTGGCCACGATCCCGGCCGGATCGCAGCCGAGCTGGCCGTGATGCTCGCCGACGGCGGCCAGGCCACCGCCGACCTGGCCGTCCTGTGTCATCAGCAGACCCTGTTCGGCCCGGTCGTCTCCGACCCGACCGCGTGGCGGCTGCTGGCCCACCTCGACGACACAGCACTGACCGATCTGCGCCGCGCCCGGGCACAAGCCCGTGAGGTCGCCTGGGCCCAGCATGCCGAGACCCGCGGCGACCTGCCCCAGCCGACAGTGGCCGGTCAGTAGATTGGCGGCCCGGTCCTGGACATCGACGCGACCATCGTGATCTGCCACTCCGAGAAGGAATCAGCAACCCGCACCTGGAAGAAGACCTTCGGGTTCCATCCGCTGCTGTGCTTCTTGGACAACACTGGCGAGGCTCTCACCGGACTGCTGCGTGAAAGCCGGGCCGGATCCAACACCCACCGCCGACCACGCAACCCGACCGAAGGCCGCGTCTACTTCGACCGCAAGAAAGCGGCCGGGAAGACGTCGATGGCAGCAGTGCGGGCGCTGAAACGGCGGCTGCCCGACATCGTCTACCGGCAGATGGTCAACGACGCTACTGCGGCGAAGGCGACGGGCTCGGGAGGACAGCAGGGAACGTCAACAAACTCCAGCGTGACCAGCTTGCATCCCCACACCGGCTCTTCGGAGAAGTCACTTCCCGAACCCGCCGACGACAAGCTTAGAACCCCGATGCAACGTCTTGCGCAGAGGGGAGCCAGTTCAGCACGTCTGAACAGCCCTGACGTCAATCACCGAGCGTCACCGCCAGGCAAATCGCCCGCACCCTCTCGGCGGCAGATGAGGGCGCGCGAGTGACGCTGGTTCGCGCTTCCATTGGCGGGAACTCTTGAACGACGTGCACTTCGTCGCCCGCACGCAAGCCGGCGTCTGGGTCGGCTGCGGAGCGTTGCACTTCTGACAGGAGCTTGATGAGCCTTGCTATCGGTTCGGCGCCATCGTAGTGAACACGGTGGCCCGCCGCACCGAAGATCAACCGAGTCTCGGCCCTGCTCAACTCGGCCAACATCGCAGCAGCCTCCGGCGCGAGGGCACGGCTGGCGGCGATGTCGACCTGCGCCGCCAGCGCTTCGATCAATCGGTCC
This sequence comes from Actinoplanes palleronii, assembly GCF_016862315.1. Classification (GTDB taxonomy): domain Bacteria; phylum Actinomycetota; class Actinomycetes; order Mycobacteriales; family Micromonosporaceae; genus Actinoplanes; species Actinoplanes palleronii. The sequence continues at coordinate 39,937 of NZ_BOMS01000175.1, forward strand.
AGGAGAGGACGTCACCGCACACGCTGTCCATCGTTCCCGTCTGCATAGTCGGCCAGCGTCCGGAGCCTCCGAACTTCATCGATCAATTCACGGTCCGGTGGGACGGACAGAACGGTCAGGCCCGCAGGTCGGGGCTCTGCGCGAGTCAATCGGAGCGCGGTGGCCAGCCAGGCGCGGAGGTCGGCGAGTTCGCGAGCGGGATCAGGCACGTGACAAGTCCGCCAGCGTCGATATCACGGTGCAGCCGGCGGGCGCCCCGCCGTTTGGTCGGACGCAACCGTGCCCTATCGGCGGCATGTCCGCGCACGGGCTGGCCGAGTGTCATCACGCGGTGCAC
>NZ_BOMS01000176.1 GCF_016862315.1 Actinoplanes palleronii
GGGTGGAAGACGACCCGGCTGCGCACCAGCCACGCGTTCCATTCCCGGCTGATGGAGCCGATGCTCGACGACTTCCGGGCCGTGGTGGCGACGCTGACGTTCAGCGAGCCGCGCCTGGCCGTGGTCTCGACCGTCGACGCCGACGGGGACTGGACCGACCCGGAGTACTGGGTGCGGCAGGTCCGCGAGCCGGTGCGCTTCGCCGACGCGGTCACCCGGCTGAACGCCGACCGGGTCCTGGAGCTCGGCCCGGACACCGTCCTGGCGACCTTGGTACCCGACGCCGTCGCCGCGCTGCGCCGGGACCGGGACGAGGTCACCACCCTGCTCACCGCGGTCGCCGAGCTGTTCGTCCACGGCCAGCCCGTCACCTGGCGGGCCCTGTTCGACGGCACCGGCGCCCGCCCGGCCGGCGTGCCCACCTACCCGTTCACGCACCAGCGGTACTGGCTCGACACCGCCGCCGACACCGGCGACGTGACCACCGCCGGTCTGCTCGCCACCGGCCACCCGCTGCTCGGCGCCGCAATCCTGCTGGCCGACGGCGACGGCGCGCTGCTCACCGGCCGCCTCGCCGCCGCCGCGCCCGGCTGGCTGGCCGACCACCGGGTGTTCGGCACCGTGCTGGTTCCGGGCACCGCGCTGCTCGACGTCGCGCTGGCCGCCGGCCGCCGGGTCGGCGCCGACCGGGCCGACGAGCTGATCCTGCGCGAACCCCTGGTCATCCCGGAGCACGGCGCGGTCCGGCTGCAGATCCGCGTCGGACCGGCCGGCGACGACCAGCGCCGCCCGGTCACCGTCTACGCCCAGCCCGAGACCGGCGACGACGCCGAATGGACCGTGCACGCCGAAGGCGTCCTGGCACCCGCCGCGCCCGCCGCCGCCGACCTCGGCCTGGTCGCCTGGCCACCGCCCGGCGCCGACGAGATCCCCCTGGACGGCCTCTACGACGACTTCGCCGCCGCCGGGCTCTCCTACGGCCCGGCCTTCCGCAGCCTGCGACGGGCCTGGCGGCACGGCGGCACCGTCTACGCCGAGGTGGCCGCCGACCGGGTCACCGACGGCTTCGGCGTGCACCCGGCACTTGTCGACGCGGCACTGCACGCCATCGGCGCCGGAGCGCTCTTCCCCGACGACCAGGTACGCCTGCCGTTCGCCTTCACCGGAGCCCGCATCACCGGGACCGCCGCCGGTGAACTGCGCGTCCGGCTGTCCCGCACCGGCGGCGACGACGAGATCCGGCTGCTGCTCGCCGACGGGGCCGGCCTGCCCGTCGCCGAGGTGGACGCTCTGCGGCTGCGCCCGGTCACCGCCGCCGCGCTGACCGGTGCGACCGCCGACCGGCTGCTCTACGGCGTCAGCTGGGTGGACCGCGACGTGCCGGCTACCGGGGAACCGGTCGTCGTGGCGCTCGGTGCGCCGCTGCCGTCACCCGTACCCCTGCTGGTGGTTGATGCGACGGCGCCCGGCAGCGCCGGTGAGCGGACAGCGGCCTTGCTCGCGCTGCTGCAGACGCTGCTGGCTGACCCCGGCTGGGCCGCGACACGGCTGGTGGTACGCACGCTCGGTGCGGCCGGCGACGACATCACCGACCCGGACGGTGCCGCGCTGTGGGGCCTGGTGCGGTCCGCGCAAGCCGAGCACCCGGACCGGTTCCACCTGCTCGACGGCGCCGACGACGCGTGGTATTCGGTGCCGCAGGCGGTGGTCCGTGACGGCACCGTGCGCGTGCCGCAGCTGACCCGGGTCACGGCCGGCGACGCCTTCGACGCCGGGGACGGCACCGTGGTCGTCACCGGCGCCACCGGCACCCTGGGGCAGCTGATCGCCCGGCACCTGGTCGCCGCGCACGGGGTGCGGGACCTGCTGCTGCTGTCGCGCTCGGGCGGCACCCTGGACATCGACGGCGCCCGGGTCCGCGCCGCCGCCTGCGACCTGGCCGACGCCGACGCGGTGGCCGCGGTGCTGCGCGACGAGCCGGTCACCGCCGTGGTGCACGTGGCCGGGGTGCTCGACGACGGCACTGTCGAGTCGCTGACCCGCGAGCGCCTGGACACCGTGTTCCGCGCCAAGGTCGACGCGGCGCGGAACCTGCGCGCGGCCACGCGGGACAAGCCGCTGACCGCGTTCGTGCTCTACTCCTCGGCGGCCGGGGTGTTCGGCAACGCGGGACAGGCGAACTACGCGGCCGCGAACGCCTACCTCGACGCGTACGCCTGCTGGCTGCGCGCCGACGGGGTGCCCGCGACGTCGCTGGCCTGGGGGTTGTGGGACGCCGGCATGGGCGACGCGGCCGACCACGAGCGGATGCGCCGCGGGGGAGTCCTGCCGCTCACCGCCGAGCAGGGCCTCGCCGCGTTCGACGCCGCCGCCGGTGGCAGCACCGCGCTGGTCATACCGCTCGCCGTCGACCTGGCCGCACTGCGCGACACCGACGCGGCACCCGACCTGCTGCGGGGCCTGGTCCGCGCCCCCGCCCGCGCGGACACCGGCACGGCGCTGGGCCGGCAGCTGGCGAACCTGCCCGGCGAGCAGCGCGCCGCCGCCGTCCTCGGGGTGGTCCGGGCGCAGGTCGCCGACGTGCTCGGTTACGCCCGGGCCGAGGACGTGGACCCGGGTCGCGCGTTCAGTGAGCTCGGCTTCGACTCGCTCACCGCGGTCGAGCTGCGCAACCGGCTCGCGGCGGCCACCGGGCTGCGGCTGCCGTCCACGCTGGTCTTCGACTACCCGGCCGCGACCGTGCTGGCCGGTCACCTCGCCGCGGAACTGGCCGGCACCGCCGCCATCCCTGCGACGGCCCCCGCACCGTTCGCCGCCCGCCTCGACGAGCCGGTCGCCATCGTCGGCATGGCCTGCCGCTTCCCCGGCGGTGTCGCCAGCCCGGACGACCTGTGGGACCTGGTCGCCGCCGGCCGCGACGGCATCGGTGCCTTCCCCGACGACCGTGGCTGGGACCTGGAGAACCTGTACCACCCGGATCCCGACCACACCGGCACGACCTACGCCCGGCAGGGCGGGTTCCTGGCCGGGGCCGGTGACTTCGACCCGGAGCTGTTCGGCATCTCGCCGCGCGAGGCCCTGGCCATGGACCCGCAGCACCGGTTGCTCCTGGAAACCTCGTGGGAAGCCCTGGAGCGGGCCGGCATCGACCCGCGCTCGCTGCGCGGATCGCGCACCGGGGTGTTCGCCGGCATCATGTACGGCGACTACGCCACCGTGCTCGAACAGGCCGACGCGCAGGTCGAAGGCTTCATGGGTACGGGCGGCAGCATCGCCTCCGGCCGGGTGTCCTACTCGTTCGGCCTGGAGGGCCCGGCCGTCACGGTCGACACGGCCTGCTCGTCGTCGCTGGTGGCACTGCACCTGGCCGTGCAGTCGCTGCGCAACGGCGAGTGCGACGCGGCGCTCGCCGGTGGTGTGACCGTGATGGCGACGCCGGGCACGTTCGTCGGCTTCTCCCGGCAGCGGGGTCTCGCCGCCGATGGCCGGTGCAAGTCGTTCGCCGACGGCGCGGATGGCACCGGCTGGTCCGAGGGTGTCGGGGTGCTGCTCGTGGAGCGGCTGTCCGACGCGCAGCGCCTCGGCCATCCGGTTCTCGCGGTGGTGCGGGGGAGTGCGGTCAACCAGGACGGTGCGTCGAATGGGTTGACCGCGCCGAACGGGCCGTCGCAGCAGCGCGTCATTCGTGCGGCGCTGGCGAGTGCCGGTCTGACCACGGCCGACGTGGACGCGGTGGAGGCGCACGGCACCGGCACGTCGCTGGGTGACCCGATCGAGGCGCAGGCGCTGCTGGCGACTTATGGT
>NZ_BOMS01000177.1 GCF_016862315.1 Actinoplanes palleronii
GCGGTGTCGTCGTTCGGGATCAGTGGCACCAACGCGCACGTCATCCTCGAAGCCCCGGCACCCGCCACGGCCCCGCCGGTCCCGGCTGCGGCGCCGCCGGTCGTCCCGGTTGTGCTCTCCGCTGCGACCGACCAGGCCCTTGCCGGGCAGGTGGCCAGGCTGCGGGACCACGTGCTGGCTCACCCGGAGATCACCCTGGGCGACGTTGCCTGGACGCTCGCCCACCGTTCCCCGCTCGCCCGGCGCTTGGTCCTGCCGGTCGCTGGGCGCGAGGCCCTGCTCGCCGCGCTGGACGAGCCGCTCCCGGTGGCACCGGCGCGGCCCGGGGCCCTCGCGGTCGTCTTCACCGGCCAGGGTTCCCAGCGTCTCGACATGGGACGCGGGCTCTACCAGACGTTCCCGGTGTATGCCGCCGCCTATGACGAGGTCGCGGCGCTGCTGGAGCTGCCCGCGGAGCCGGAGGTGGAGCAGACCGGCTGGGCCCAGCCGGCGATCTTCGCCCTCGAGGTGGCCCTGCTTGCCCTGGTGCGGTCATGGGGTCTCCACCCGGACGTGGTTGCGGGCCATTCGATCGGTGAGATCGCGGCGGCCTACGCGGCCGGTGTCCTGACCTTGGCCGACGCTGCCACGCTGGTGTCCGCGCGGGGCCGTCTCATGCAGGCGCTGCCCGCTGGCGGAGCGATGCTGGCGGTGCAAGCGTCCGAGGACGAGGTCCGGGCGGCGTTCCCGGATGTCGACATTGCGGCGGTCAACGGGCCGCGTGCGGTGGTGGTGTCAGGGATTGATGCGGACATTTCACCCATCGAAGCGCACGGCTGGAAGACGACCCGGCTGCGGACCAGCCACGCGTTCCACTCGCGGCTGATGGAGCCGATGCTGGACGACTTCCGCGGCGTGGTGTCGTCGCTGACGTTCTCCGAGCCGCGACTGAAAATGATCTCGACGGTCGAGCCCGATGCCCGGTGGACCGACCCGGAATATTGGGTGCGGCAGGTCCGCGAGCCGGTGCGGTTCGCCGACGCCGCAGCCCGCCTCGACGCCGGCCGGGTCCTGGAGCTCGGCCCGGACACCGTCCTCGCCACTCTCGTGCCTGATGCCGTCGCGGCGCTGCGCCGTGGCCGCGACGAGGTCACCACCCTGCTCACCGCGCTCGGCGAGCTGCACACCGCCGGCCAGGCCGTCGACTGGAAGGCTGTGCTCGACGGCGGCACGCTGCTCGACCTGCCCGGCTACGCCTTCGACCACCAGCGCTACTGGCCGCGCCGGCGCACCCTGGCCGCCGCCGACGCCGCCGGGCTCGGCCTGACCGAAACCGGACACGCGCTGCTCGGCGCCGCCATCGCGCTGCCCGACGCGCCGGAGAGCGTCCTCACCGGCCGGCTCTCCCTGGCCACCCACCCGTGGCTCGCCGACCACCGCGTCCTCGGTGCCCCGGTGGTCCCCGGCACCGCGCTGGTCGAAATGGCCCTCGCCGCCGGGCTCCGGATCGGCGCGCCGGTCCTGGAGGAACTGCTGCTGCAGGCACCGCTGACCGTGCCCGGCACCGGTGGCGTCCAGATCCGCACCACCGTCGGCGCGCCGGACGGCGACGCGCGGCACCGGGTAACCGTCCACGCCCGCACCGGCGACGACCTCCCATGGACCCTGCACGCCACCGGCCTGCTCGCCCCCGAGGCCGGCCCTGGTCTGCCCGGGTCCGCGGGCGGCCCCGGGCTCCTCGGGCCTGAAGGCGGCACCGGTCTCCCCGGGGCCGAGGGCGGCACCGGTGACGACGTCGACCTCGTCGTCTGGCCGCCCACCGGCGCCGACGAGATCGACCTGGCCGGCCTGTATGAGGCGTTCGCCGACGCCGGTCTCGACTACGGTCCGGCGTTCCGCGGCCTGCGCCGCGCCTGGCGCACCGCCGGAGCCGTGCACGCCGAGGTGGCCCTTGCCGGTTCGTCCGAAGGGTTCGGCCTGCACCCGGCGCTGTTCGACGCGGCCCTGCACGCGCTCGGCACCGGCGGCCTGCTGGAGCCGGCCGACGGCGCCCGGCTGCCGTTCGCCTTCACCGGCGTGCGGGTCACCGGCGCCGCCACCGGCACGCTGCGGGTCCGGCTCACCCCGGGCGACGCACCCGGCGCCGTCCGCCTGCTGCTCACCGACGGCGCCGGCTTGCCGGTCGCCAGGGTCGACAGCCTCACGCTGCGGCCGGTCACCGCGGGCCGGCCGGTCGCCGCCGCGGACCGGCTCGTCTTCGGCCTGGACTGGGTCGCCCAGAGTGTCGCTGCGGCGGCCGGCCCGCCGATCGCCGTCGCGCTCGGCGACCCGCTGCCGGCACCGGCACCGGTGGTGCTGGTCGACGCGACCGCCCCCGGCACCGCCCTCGACCGCAGCACCGCGCTGCTCGCCCTGCTGCGGGAATGGCTGGCGGACCCGGCGCGGAGCGGCGACCGGCTGGTGATCCGCACGTCCGGCGCGGCCGGTGACGACATCACCGACCCGGACGGTGCGGCGCTGTGGGGTCTGGTCCGTTCCGCGCAGTCCGAACACCCGGACCGGCTGCACCTGCTCGACGGCCCGGAAGCCGCGTACTACCCGGTCCCACAGGCGGTTGTCCGCGACGGTGTGGTGCGGGTGCCGCGGCTGGCCCGGATCCCGGTGTCCGGCGCCGTGCGCCTCGGCGACGGTGTCGTGGTGGTGACCGGCGCGACCGGCACCCTGGGTGGGCTGGTGGCCCGGCATGTGGCTGCGGCTTACGGGGTCCGAGAGCTGCTGTTGCTGTCCCGCTCGGGCGGGACTCTCGACATCGACGGTGTCAACGTGCGGGCGGTGGCCTGCGATCTGGCCGACCCGGATGCGGTCGCCGAGGCGCTGCGGGGTGAGCCGGTGACCGCGGTGATCCACGCGGCTGGGGTGCTCGACGACGCGCTGCTGGCGGATCTGACGCCGCAGCGGCTCGCCACGGTGTTCCGGGCCAAGGTCGACGCGGCGCGCAACCTGCGCGAGGCCACGCGGGACCTGCCTCTCGCGGCGTTCGTGCTCTATTCCTCGGCGGCCGGGCTGTTCGGCAACGCGGGACAGGGCAACTACGCGGCGGCGAATGCGTTCCTTGACGCGTACGCAATCTTCTTGCGATCTGAAGGCGTTCCCGCGACGTCTCTCGCCTGGGGTTTGTGGGACGCCGGGATGGGCGAGGGTGTCGACCGGGACCGGATGCGCCGCGGTGGCGTCCTCGCGCTCACCGCCGACGAAGGGCTCGCCGCCTTCGACGCCGCGCTCGGCAGCGCCCGGCCGCTCGTCGCGGCCCTCGCCGTGGACACCGGAGCCCTGCGCACCGCGGAGTTCCTGCCGCCGCTGCTGGCCGGCCTGGTGCCCGGCCGCGCCACCACCCCGGCCGGTTCGCTCGGTCGCCGGCTGGCCGCGCTGCCCGGGCACGAGCGCACCCGGGCCCTGCTGGACCTGGTCGGCTCCCAGGTGGCGGCGGTGCTCGGCTACGCCGACGCGGACCGGATCGACCCCGGCCGCGCCTTCGGCGACCTGGGGTTCGACTCGCTGACCGCGGTCGAACTGCGCAACCGGCTCGCGGCGGCAACCGGGCTGCGGCTGCCCTCCACGCTGGTCTTCGACTACCCGAACGCCGCTCTGCTGGCCGCGCACCTCGACGAGGAACTCTCCGGGCTGCGGGTGGCCGATCCGGCGGTGGCCGCACCGCGCGCCCGAACCGCCGACGAGCCGATCGCGATCGTCGCCATGGCCTGCCGTTATCCGGGCGGGGTCGCCTCACCGGACGACCTGTGGGACCTGGTGGCCGCCGGTGGCGACGGGGTCGGGTTCTTTCCTGAGGACCGCGGTTGGGCGGACATTTACCACCCAGACCCAGACCATTTGGGTACGTCGTACACGCGCGAGGGTGGCTTCCTCTACGGCGCCGGCGACTTCGATCCGGAGTTGTTCGGTATCTCGCCGCGTGAAGCCCTGGCGATGGATCCGCAGCAGCGGCTGCTCCTGGAGACGTCGTGGGAGGCGTTCGAACGGGCCGGTATCAACCCGTTGGGACTGCGCGGGCAGCGCATCGGGGTGTTCGCGGGCGTGATGTACCACGACTACGGGTCGCAGACCGCCGAGGTGCCGGCCGGGGTCGAAGGGTTCCTCAGCACCGGGAGCTCCGGCAGCGTGGCCTCCGGGCGGGTGTCCTACACGTTCGGCCTCGAAGGCCCGGCGGTCACGGTCGACACGGCGTG
>NZ_BOMS01000178.1 GCF_016862315.1 Actinoplanes palleronii
GCAGCGGGTGATTCGCGCGGCGTTGGCAGGCGCGGGGTTGACGACCGCTGACGTGGATGCGGTCGAAGCGCACGGCACGGGCACGTCGCTCGGTGACCCGATCGAGGCGCAGGCGCTGCTGGCGACCTATGGGCAGGATCGGTCAACGCCACTGCTGCTGGGCTCGATCAAGTCGAACCTGGGCCACACCCAGGCGGCGGCCGGTGTCGCCGGGATCATCAAGATGGTTCAGGCGATGCGGCACGGCACGCTCCCGGCGACCTTGCACGCTGCCGTCCCGTCGACCCAGGTGGACTGGTCGGCGGGCGCCGTGGAGTTGCTGACCTCGGCCCGGGATTGGCCTGCGGTGGACCGGCCTCGCCGGGCTGCGGTGTCGTCGTTCGGGATCAGTGGCACCAACGCGCACGTCATCCTCGAAGGAGTCCCAGCCGTCGAGCCGGTGGCGGGGATTGACCTGCCGGTCACGCCAGTCGTGCTCAGCGGCGCCGACGAGAACGCGCTGCGCGAGCAGGCCGAACGGATCCGCAACGCGGCAGGTTCCCTCGGCGACATCGCCCGCGCGCTGTCGCGCCGCGCGCCGCTGCGTCACCGGGCGGTGGTTCTCGCCGCCGATCGCGCTGACCTCGACCGGATCCTCAGCGACGGCACCCTGCCACGCGTCGAGGCCCGCCGGACCTCGCTGGCGGTCGTCTTCACCGGCCAGGGCTCGCAGCGCCTGGAGATGGGCCGGGGTCTCTACGAGGCGTTCCCGGTCTACGCCGCCGCCTATGACGAGGTCGCGGCGCTGCTGGAGCTGCCGGAGCCGGAGGTGGAGCAGACCGTCTGGGCCCAGCCGGCGATCTTCGCCCTCGAGGTCGCCCTGCTCGCCTTGGTGCGCTCGTGGGGCATCCACCCCGACGTGGTCGCCGGCCATTCCATCGGCGAGATCGCTGCGGCCTATGCGGCCGGTGTCCTGACGCTGCGCGACGCTGCCACCCTGGTCTCCGCGCGCGGCCGTCTGATGCAGGCGCTCCCCGCTGGCGGAGCGATGCTGGCGGTGCAGGCGTCCGAGGACGAGGTCCGGGCCGCGTTCCCGGAGGTTGACATCGCGGCGGTCAACGGGCCGCGCGCGGTCGTGGTGTCCGGGGTTGAAGCGGATATGTCGCCCGTGGAAGCCCATGGTTGGAAGACGACCCGGCTGCGGACCGGCCACGCGTTCCACTCGCGGCTGATGGAGCCGATGCTCGACGACTTCCGGGCCGTGGTGGCGACGCTGACGTTCGCTGAGCCGCGCCTGGCCGTGGTCTCGACGGTCGACCCGGCCGGTGACTGGACCGATCCGGAGTACTGGGTGCGGCAGGTCCGCGAACCGGTGCGGTTTGCCGACGCCGTGACCCGGCTGAACGCCGGTCGGGTCCTGGAGCTCGGTCCGGACACCGTGCTCGCCACGCTCGTGCCCGGTGCGCTCGCCGCCCTGGGTCCCGACCGCGACGAGGCCACCACCCTGCTCACCGCCGTCGCCGCGCTGCGCCGCGACCGCGACGAGGTCACCACCCTGCTGACGGCGGTCGCCGCGCTGTTCACCGACGGCCAAGACGTCGACTGGGCCGCTGTGCTCGGCGACGGCCCCCACGCTGACCTGCCCACTTACCCGTTCCAGCACCGGCGGTTCTGGCTGGAGCCCACGCCGCCATCCGGCGACGTGACCGCCGCCGGCCTCGACGACCCGGAGCACCCGCTGCTCGCCGCCGCCGTCGAACTGCCGGGCTTCGGCGCGATGCTGTTCACCGGCACCCTGACGGCCGGCAACCCGTCCTGGCTCACCGACCACCGCGTCCACGACGCCACCGTCGTCCCCGGCACCGCGCTGCTCGAAGTGGCCCAGGCGGCCGGTGCCCGCGCCGGTACCCCGGCGGTGGAGGAACTCGTCCTGCGCGCCCCGCTCACCCTGCCGGCCACCACCCCGGTCCGGTTGCGGGTCCAGGTCGCGGCACCCGACGCCGCGTTCCGGCGCGCGCTGACCATCCACTCCCGACGCGACGACGAGCCAGGCGGCTGGACCCTGCACGCCACCGGCGCGCTCGCCGCCACCCTCGAAATCCCGGGTGACTCCCCGGACCTGTTGGTCTGGCCGCCGGCCGACGCCGACGAGCTCACCCTCGACGGCCTCTACGACGACTACGCGGCCGCGGGCCTCGGCTACGGCCCGGCCTTCCGCAACCTGCGCCGAGCCTGGCGGCGCGGCACGACGGTGTTCGCCGAGATCAGCACCGACCAGGCCACCGACGGCTACGCGGTGCACCCGGCCCTGTTCGACGCGGCGCTGCACGCGATCGGCGCCGCCGGGATGATGCCGGCCGGCGACGCCCACCTACCGTTCGCCTTCTCCGGCGTCCGCTGGGAGCGGCCCGCCGGCGCGACCGTGCGGGTGTGTCTCACGCCCGGCCCGGCCGCCGCAAGCGTCCGCCTCACGCTCGCCGACTCCTCCGGCCTGCCGGTCGCCGAGGTCGACAACCTGGTCCTTCGCCCGGCGGCAGCCGGCCGCCCGGGCGCCGCCGCGGACCGGTTGCTGTTCGGCGTCGAGTGGACGCCGCAGCCGGTCGTGCCACAGGCGGAACCGATGGTGACGATGACGCTGGGCGAGGCCCTGCCCGCACCGGCCCCGGTCCTGCTGGTCGACGCGACCGCGCCCGGCCCGGCCCGGGACCGCACCGCCGCGCTGCTGAACCTGCTGCAGACCTGGCTGCCCGACCCGCAGTGGGCCGGCTCCCGGCTGGTGATCCGCACCCTCGGCGCGGTCGGCGACCACGTCACCGACCCGGACGGTGCCGCGCTGTGGGGCCTGGCCCGCTCCACGCAGTCCGAGCACCCGGACCGGGTGCACCTGCTCGACAGCCCCGGCGACGCTTTCTACCGGGTGTCGCAGGCGCTGGTACGCGACGGCCTGGTGCGGGTGCCCCGGCTGGTCCGGACCACGACGTCCGGCACGCCGGACTTCGGGACCGGCACCGTGGTGGTCAGTGGCGCCACCGGCACGCTGGGCGGCCTGATCGCCCGCCATCTGGTGCGGGCGCACGGCGTCCGCGACCTGCTGCTGCTGTCGCGCTCCGGCCGGGACGTGGTGATCGACGGTGCCCGGGTGCGTTCGATCGTGTGCGACCTGTCCGACGCCGCGGCGGTCGCGGCCGTCCTGCGCGACGAGCCGGTGACCGCGGTCGTGCACGCCGCCGGGGTACTCGACGACGGCACCGTGGAATCACTGAACCCGGAACGCCTCGACACCGTGTTCCGCGCCAAGGTCGACGCCGCGCGCAACCTGCGCGAGGCCACGCGGGACCTGCCGCTGAGCGCGTTCGTGCTGTTCTCCTCGGCGGCGGGACTGTTCGGCAACCCGGGGCAGGCGAACTACGCCGCCGCGAATGCGTACCTCGACGCGTACGCATGCTGGTTGCGAACCGAAGGTGTACCGGCGACCTCGATGGCCTGGGGGTTGTGGGACGCCGGCATGGGTGACGGTGCCGACCTCGACCGGCTGCGCCGCGGCGGCGTGCTCGCGCTCACCGCCGAGCAGGGCCTCGCCGCCTTCGACGCGGCCCTGGGCGCCGGTCCGCTGGTCGCCCCGCTGGCGATCGACCTCGCCGCGCTGCGCAACGCGCCGAGCGTTCCGGAACTGCTGCAGGGCCTCGCTCCGGTCCGCGCCACCACCCGTACCCCGGCCTCCGGCGCGCTGGGCCGGCGGCTCGCCGCGCTCCCGGCGGCCGACCGGGACCACGCCGTGCTGGGCCTGGTCCGCGCGCAGGTCGCCGACGTGCTCGGGCACACCTCGGCCGGTCAGGTCGCGGCCGGCCGCGCCTTCACCGAGCTGGGCTTCGACTCGCTCACCGGGATCGAGCTGCGCAACCGGCTCGCCGCCGCCACCGGGCTGCGACTGCCCTCCACGCTGGTCTTCGACTATCCGACCGTCGCCGCGCTCGCCGGGCACCTGGCCGGGCAGTTCGCCGGCCCGGCCGCTGCCGACGCCGCAGCCGCGCCGGTGGCTGCCGCCCGTACCGAAGAACCGATCGTGATCGTCGGCATGGCCTGCCGCTATCCGGGCGGTGTCGCCTCGCCGGACGACCTGTGGAACCTCGTCGCCGCCGGCGGCGACGGCGTCGGTCTCTTCCCGGAGGACCGGGACTGGCCCGACGTCTACCACCCGGACCCGGACCACCCGGGTACCTCCTACACCCGGCACGGCGGATTCCTGCCCGGCGCCGCCGACTTCGACCCGGAGCTGTTCGGCATCTCGCCGCGCGAGGCCCTGGCCATGGACCCGCAGCACCGGCTGCTCCTGGAGACGTCGTGGGAGGCGTTCGAACGGGCCGGTGTCAACCCGCGGGGGCTGCACGGCTCACGGACCGGCGTGTTCGTCGGCGTCATGTACAACGACTACGGCCTGGTGCTGGACGGATCCACCGACAACACCGAGGGCTTCCTCGGCGTCAGCAACAGCGTCGCCTCGGGCCGGGTGTCCTACTCGTTCGGGCTCGAAGGCCCGGCGGTCACGGTCGACACGGCCTGCTCGTCGTCGTTGGTGGCGCTGCATCTGGCCGTGCAGGCGCTGCGCAACGGCGAGTGCGACGCGGCGCTGGCCGGTGGTGTCACGGTGATGGCGACCCCGGCGACCTTCGTCGGCTTCTCCCGGCAGCGGGGTCTCGCGGTGGACGGCCGGTGCAAGTCGTTCGCCGACGGCGCTGATGGCACCGGCTGGTCCGAGGGCGTCGGCATGCTGCTCGTGGAGCGGCTGTCGGACGCGGAGCGGCTCGGGCACCCGATCCTCGCGGTGGTGCGGGGCAGTGCGGTCAACCAGGACGGCGCGTCCAACGGGTTGACCGCGCCGAACGGGCCTTCGCAGCAGCGGGTCATCCGCGCGGCACTGCAAGCAGCTGGGCTGACCAGCGCCGACGTGGACGCGGTCGAGGCGCACGGCACCGGCACGTCGCTGGGTGACCCGATCGAGGCGCAGGCGCTGCTGGCGACCTATGGGCAGGATCGGTCAACGCCGCTGCTGCTGGGCTCGGTGAAGTCGAACCTGGGTCACACCCAGGCGGCGGCCGGTGTCGCCGGGATCATCAAGATGGTGCAGGCGATGCGGCACGGCACACTCCCGGCGACCTTGCACGCTGCCGTCCCGTCGACCCAGGTCGACTGGTCGGCCGGTGCGGTGGAACTGCTGACCTCCTCGCGGGAATGGCCTGCGGTGGAGCGGCCGCGCCGGGCGGCGGTGTCGTCGTTCGGGATCAGTGGCACCAACGCGCACGTCATCCTCGAAGCAGTCCCGGCCGTCGAGCCGGTGGCCGGAATCGAGCTGCCGGTGACGCCGATCGTGCTGACCGCGGCCGGCCCGGAAGCCCTTGATGACCTGGACGCTCTCGTCGCCGCCCGCACCGACCTGCCGCTGGGCCGGATCGCGGCGACCCTGGCCACCCGGGCCATGCTGGCGCACCGCGTGGTGCACCTCGGCGACGACGACATCCGGGGCATCGCCACCGAGGGCCGCCTCGCGATCGTGTTCACCGGCCAGGGCTCCCAGCGCCTCGCCATGGGCCGCGGTCTCTACGAGGTGTTCCCGGTCTTTGCCGCCGCGTATGACGAGGTCGCGGCGCTGCTGGAGCTGCCGGAGCCGGAGGTGGAGCAGACCGGCTGGGCGCAGCCGGCCATCTTCGCCCTGGAGGTCGCCCTGCTTGCCCTGGTGCGCTCGTGGGGCATCCGCCCGGATGTCGTCGCGGGCCATTCCATCGGCGAGATCGCGGCGGCCTATGCGGCCGGTGTCCTGACGCTGCGCGACGCTGCCACGCTGGTCTCCGCGCGGGGTCGTCTGATGCAGGCCCTGCCCGCCGGCGGGGTCATGTTGGCGGTGCAGGCGTCGGAGGACGAGGTTCGTGCCGCGTTCCCGGAGGTTGACATCGCGGCGGTCAACGGGCCGCGCGCTGTGGTCATGTCAGGTCCCTCTTCGGACATTTCACCCCTTGAAGGGTACGGGTGGAAGACGACCCGGCTGCGCACCAGCCACGCATTCCACTCCCGGCTGATGGAGCCGATGCTCGACGACTTCCGCGCCGTCGTGACGACGCTGACGTTCAGCGAGCCCCGCCTGGCCGTGGCCTCGACCGTGGAGGCCGATGGCGACTGGACCGACCCGGAGTACTGGGTGAGGCAGGTCCGCGAACCGGTGCGGTTCGCCGACGCGGTGACCCGTCTCGACGCGGCCCGGGTCCTGGAGATCGGCCCGGACACCGTGCTCGCCACCCTCGTGCCCGATGCGGTCGCCGCGCTGCGCCGGGACCGTTCCGAACCGCACACGCTGCTGCGCGCCGTCGCCGAACTGTTCGTCCGCGGCCAGCACGTCGACTGGACGGCGCTGCTCGGCCGGGCCACCGCCGACCTGCCGACCTACCCGTTCCACCACCGCCGGTTCTGGCCCCGGCCCCGTACCGGCGCCGGCGGCGACGTCACCGGGCTCGGCCTCACCGGCACCGGGCACCCCATCCTCGGTGCGGCCGCCGAGATCCCCGGCTCCGGCGTCGTGCTGTTCACCGGCTCGCTGTCGACCACCACCCACCCGTGGACGGCGGACCACACCGTGCACGGCGCCACGGTCGTCCCGGGCGCCGCCCTGGCCGAGATGGTGCTCGCCGCCGGTGCCGAGGTGGGTGCGCCGGCACTCGACGAGTTGCTGCTGCGGACCCCGCTCACCCTGCCCGGCCGGGACGCCGTCCAGCTCCGGGTCACCGTCGCCGCACCTGACGACGACGGCCGCCGCGCGGTCACCGTGCACGCCCGGAGCGGCACCGACGGCCCGTGGACTGAGCACGCCACCGGGGTCCTGTCCGCCGGCACCGGCGCCGAACTCGTCACCGTGACCGTCCCCGCCGACGCCGACGAACTCGACCTGACCGGCCTCTACCCGGCACTCGAGGCCGCCGGCCTCGGCTACGGCCCGGCCTTCCGCGGACTGCGGCGCGCCTGGCGCTCCGGCGACGACGTGTACGCCGAGGTCCAGGTGGACGCCGCACCCGACGGATTCGCGCTGCACCCGGCCCTGCTGGACAGCGCCCTGCACGCCGTTGCCGCATCCGGGCTGCTGCCCGGCGACACCGTCCAGCTGCCGTTCGCGTTCACCGGCGTACGGATCCTGACTCCCGGCGCGACCAGCCTCGTGCTGCGGCTCGCCCCGGCCGGCCCCGGCGGCGTGCGCCTGGACATCGCCGACCCGGCCGGGCTGCCGGTCGCCGCCGTCGACCGGGTCGCGCTGCGCCCACTGTCCCCGCCGGCGCCGTCCGAGCAGGCCGGCCTCTACACCGTGACCTGGCAGCCCGTTCCGGTGACCGGAACCGACCCGGCCGGATGGCACCACCTGCCGTACGGCCAGCCGCTGCCCACCCTGCCCGTCGCCCCGTCGGTGGTGCTGCTCGACGCCACCGCGCCGCCACCGGCGAGCCCGGCCGCGGTGCACCGCGCCGTGCAGACCACCCTCGCCCTGCTGAAGCAGTGGGTCACCGACCCGGCCTGGTCCGCCAGCCACCTCGTGGTGCTGACCTCCGGCGCGGTGGCCACCACCGCGGCCGACCCGCTGCCCGGGCTCACCCACGCCGCGCTGTGGGGCCTGGTCCGCGTCGCGCAGAGCGAGCACCCCGGACGGTTCACCCTGGTCGACGCGGACGGCGGCCCGGACGGGCACACGCTGGTCCCCGGCCTGGTCGCGGCGGGTATCGGCCAGGCCGCGATCCGGGCAGACGCGGTCCTGGCGCCGAGGTTCGCCCTCGCTGAGGCCGCGCCGGAACCGATCTCGCTGGGCGACGGCACGGTGGTGCTCACCGGCGCCACCGGGGCCCTCGGCGCGGCCCTGGCCCGGCACCTGGTCACCGCGCACGGCGTCAAGAGCCTGCTGCTGGTCAGCCGACGCGGTGCGGCCGCACCCGGGGCCGCCGAGCTGCTCGACGAGCTGACCGCAGCCGGTGCCGAGGTCCGGCTGGAAGCCTGCGACCTCGCCGACGCCAGCGCCGTGCGAGGCCTGCTCGCGTCGGTCGAGGTCGGCGCGGTCGTGCACGCCGCCGGCAGCACCGACGACGCGACCCTCACCTCGCTGACTCCCGAGCGGCTGGCGGGCGTGCTGGCCGCCAAGGTCGACGCTGCCGTCAACCTGCGGGCCGCCACCGCCGACCGGCAGCTCACCGCGTTCGTGCTGTTCTCCTCGGTCGCCGGGCTGCTCGGCAACCCGGGACAGGCGAACTACGCGGCCGCGAATACTTTCCTCGACGCTTACGCGAGCCGGTTGCGCGCCGACGGCGTACCCGCAATGTCGTTGGCCTGGGGTTTGTGGGACGTCGGTCTGGGCGTTGGCGCCGACCGGGACCGGATGCGCCGCGGTGGCATCGTGCCGCTGGCGACCGGGGACGCGCTCGGACTGTTCGACACCGCGCTCGGTGCCGGAGCCGCGCTGCTCGTCCCGCTCGGCGTGGATCTGCCCGCGCTGCGCCGGGCCGCCGCCGCGGGTTCGATTCCGGAGTTGTTCAGCGGTCTGGCGCCGGCCACCCGTACCCCTGCTCGGTCGGCCGCGACCGGCCGCGACCGCGCGCTGACCGCCCGCCTGGACACCCTCGCGCCCGCCGAGCGCACCCGGACGCTGCTCGGCCTGGTCCGTACCCATGCTGTTGCGGTCCTCGGCCACGCCGGGCCGGCCGACATCGGCGACGACCGGTCCTTCGGCGAGCTGGGCTTCGACTCGCTCACGGCGGTCGAGTTCCGCAACCGCCTCGCCGCCGACACCGGTCTGCGCCTGGCACCCACGCTCATCTTCGACCACCCGACGCCGCTGGCGCTCGCCACCGCGTTGCGCGACCAGCTCACCCCGGAACCGGCCGGCGACGACGCGGCACTGCTCGCCGAACTGGCCCGGCTGGAGAGCAGCCTGACGGCGAGCACCCCCTCCGAGTCCACCCGCACCTCGGTGGCGCTGCGGCTGCGGGCCCTGCTCGCCGGCTGGGCCGGTGCCGAAGCCACTACCGGCGCCGAAGCGACGGCCGACACCGACATCGCCGACGCCGACGACGACGAACTGTTCAGCCTGCTCGACAACGAGCTCGGCGCGAACTGACCCCCTGCGACCCGAGGAAGACATGGACACCGAAGCGAAGCTGCGCGACTACCTCAAGCGGGCCACCACCGACCTGCGGCAGGCCCGCCGCGACCTGCTCGACGTCCAGGAGAAGGCCACCGAGCCGGTGGCCATCGTCGGCATGGCCTGCCGCTACCCCGGCGGCGTGCGCACACCCGAGCAGCTCGGCGACCTGCTGGACGCCGGCCGGGACGCCATCACCGGTTTTCCCGGCGACCGCGGCTGGGACGTCGCCGACGGCGACTTCGCCCTGCAGGGCGGCTTCCTCGACGACGCGGGCTCGTTCGACCCCGCGGTGTTCGGCATCTCTCCGCGCGAGGCGCTGGCCATGGACCCGCAGCAGCGGCTGCTGCTGGAGTGCGCGTGGGAGGCGTTCGAGCGGGCCGGGCTGGACCCGCTCGGCGTCAAGGGCACCCGGACCGGGGTGTTCGCCGGCGTCATGTACCACGACTACGCCGCGCAGCTGAGCACGCTGCCCGAGGGCGTCGAGGGCTACCTGGCGACCGGCACGTCCGGCAGCGTCGTCTCCGGGCGGGTCGCGTACACCTTCGGCCTCGAGGGCCCGGCGCTGACCATCGACACGGCCTGCTCGTCGTCGCTGGTCGCCCTGCACCTCGCGGTGCAGGCGCTGCGCCGCGGCGAGTGCAGCATGGCCCTGGCCGCCGGCGTCACCGTGATGGCCAGCCCCAGCACGTTCGTCGAGTTCGCCCGCCAGGGTGGCCTGGCCGGCGACGGGCGCTGCAAGCCGTTCGCCGCCGCGGCCGACGGCACCGGCTGGTCCGAAGGCGCCGGCCTGCTGCTGGTCGAGCGCCTCTCCGACGCCGAACGCCTCGGCCACCCGATCCTCGCGGTGATCCGCGGCAGCGCGGTCAACCAGGACGGCGCGTCCAACGGCCTCACCGCACCGAACGGCCCCTCCCAGCAGCGGGTCATCCGCGACGCCCTCGCTGACGCCGGGCTCACCCCGGACCAGGTGGACGCGGTCGAGGCGCACGGCACCGGCACCCGGCTCGGCGACCCGATCGAGGCGCAGGCACTGCTCGCCGCGTACGGCCGGGACCGTACGACCCCGCTGCGGCTCGGTTCGCTCAAGTCCAACCTGGGCCACACCCAGGCCGCGGCCGGTGTCGGCGGCATCATCAAGCTGGTCGAGGCGCTGCGCCGCGGCGTGCTGCCCCGCACCCTGCACGTCGACGCGCCGTCCCCGCACATCGACTGGTCCACCGGCGCCCTGCAACTGCTCACCGAGGCGAGCCCGTGGCCGACCGGCGAGACACCGCGCCGCGCCGCGGTGTCCTCGTTCGGATTCAGCGGCACCAACGCCCACATCGTCATCGAGGAGCCGCCGGCCACGGTGTCCACCCCGGACGCCGGCGACGACCTCACCCCGGTGGTCCCGCTGCCGCTCGCCGGTGCGGACCAGCAGGGACTCGCCGCTCAGGCCGCCTCGGTACGCGAGCACCTGGCCACCACCGGCGCCCCGCTCGCCGACCTCGCCGCCACCCTCGCCACCCGCGCGGGCCTGCCGTCGCGGGCGGTCGCCTGGGACGCCGCCGGCCTCGACGCGGTGGCCGCCGGCCTCGGCCCGGTCGCCGGATCACCCTTGGGCAGCACCGACGTCGTGTTCGTCTACCCGGGCCAGGGCGGTCAGTGGCTGCACATGGCGGCCGGCCTGCTGGACACCCCGGCGTTCGCCGACCGGCTGCGCGAGTGCGACCAGGCCCTCGCCCCGCTCACCGGCTTCTCGGTCGAGCAGGTGCTGCGCGGCACCGACGAGTGGCTGACCCGCGTCGAGGTGGTCCAGCCGGTGCTCTGGGCGGTCGGCGTGGCCCTGACCGCGTGGTGGGAGTCCTTCGGTGTGGTGCCCGCCGCCGTCCTCGGGCACTCCCAGGGCGAGGTGGCCGCCGCCGTGGCGGCCGGCGCGCTGTCGGTGCGCGACGGCGCCCGGGTGGTCGCCGCCCGGTCCCGCGCCCTGGTCGACCTCGACGGCACCGGTGGCATGGCGTCCATCGGCGCTCCCGCCGACGAGGTCGAGTCCTGGCTGGCCGCCGAGCAGCCGGGCCTGGTCGTGGCCGCGGTCAACTCGCCGGACCAGGTCGTGGTGGCCGGTGAGCGCCCGGCCCTGGAATCGTTCGTGGCCTGGTGCGACGCGCGCGGCGTGCGGGCCCGGCTGGTCGAGGTCGGCTACGCGTCGCACTCACCGCGCGTCGAGCCGGTGCACGACGCCGTGCTGGCCGGGCTGACCGGCGTGCGCGGCGCGACACCGCGGATCCCGTGGTACTCCACCGTCACCGGCGAGCAGGTCACCGAGGCGGTGGGCCCGGAGTACTGGTGGTCCAACCTGCGCGAGCCGGTCCGGTTCGCGCCGGTGGTGCGGCAGCTGGCCGAGGACGGCTTCCGGCTGTTCGCCGAGGTGTCCGGGCACCCGGTGCTGACCCTCGCGCTCGAGCAGTGCGCCCCCGGCGCCGGGGTGTGGGGCACGCTGCGCCGCGGCGAGGACGGTCCGGCCGCGCGGATCCGTGCGCTCGGTGAAGCATGGGTACGCGGCTCCACGGTCGACTGGCGCGCCTGGCCCGTCCGCGGCCGCTGGCTGGCCGGGTTGCCCACCTATCCGTTCCAGCGGCAGCACTTCTGGCTGACCTCCGCGCCCGGCGCCGGGGACCTCACCGAGGCAGGCCTGGACGGCACCGGCCATCCGCTGCTCGCCGCCGCGGTCCTGCTGCCGGACTCGGGCACCGTGGTGTTCACCGGGCACGTGTCGCGGCGTACCCATGCCTGGCTGACCGACCACGAGGTGCTCGGCTCGGTGCTGGTGCCGGGCGCGGCGCTGGCCGACCTGGCACTGGCGGCGGGGGAGTGGACCGGCGCGCCGCACGTCGAGGAGCTGCTGTTGCAGGCGCCGCTGGCGCTGCCCGAGACCGGCGGCGCCGACCTGCGGGTCACGGTGACCGAACCGGAGCCGGGCACCGTCCGGCGTACCGTCACCATCCACTCGCGGGCCGCCACCCCGACCTCGACGGATGGCCAGTGGACACTGCATGCCACCGGCACCCTGCGCCCGGCCGACCCGGCAGCCGCGCCAGCTGACCTGCCGTGGCCGCCCGCCGACGCCGAGCCGGTCGACGCCGCCGCCCTCTACGCCGCGCTGGCCGGCACCGGCCTCGCCTACGGCCCGGCCTTCCAGTGCCTGCGCCGGGCCTGGCGCCGCGACGGCGAGATCCTCGCCGAGATCACCCTGCCCGAGGGCCTCGACACCGACGGCTACGGCGTGCACCCCGCCCTGTTCGACGCCTGCCTGCACGCGCTGGCCGCCGGCGGCCTGGTGTCCGGCGACGATGCCCTCCTCCCGTTCGCCTTCCGCGACCTGCGTCTGCACGCCGTCGGCGCGGCAGAGCTGCGCGTGCGCCTCACGCCCGCCGAGGGGACCGACACCGTCCGGCTCACCGCGGCCGACAGCACCGGCAGCCCGGTCCTCACCATCGAGGCCCTCACGGTCCGCCCGGTCACCTCCGATCGCCTCGGCGCCGCGCCCGCCCTGCCCCTCTACACCCTGACCTGGGCCGACACCGGCACACCGGCCGCGGCATCGACCCCGCTGCCGGTCATGACCCCGACGTCGCACACTAGCCTCCTAGGAAGCCTTGTCGGGCGTGACGACGACGTCATCGTGCTGGACTGCGCCGACGCCGGGCTCGCCGACGCCGCGGCCGTGCGTGACCTGACCGCCCGGGTGCTGGACGTCCTGCAGCGCTTCCTTGCCGACGACGGCGGCCACCTGGTCGTCCGCACCGACGGGGCCGTCGCGGCCGCCGCCGGCGACACCGTCGGTGACCTGGCCGCCGCCGCGGTCTGGGGGCTGGTCCGCTCGGCGCAGAGCGAGCATCCCGGCCGGCTCACCCTCGCCGATACCCCGGCCCTGGACCTGATCCCCGCGGTGCTCGCCACCGGCCACCCCCAGGTTGCCGTCCGCGATGGCCGGATCCTGGTCCCGCGCGTCGCCCGTGACGCCACCGCGCCGGACGGCGCGCTGCCCGACCTGACCGGCGGCACCGTCGTGGTCACCGGCGCCACCGGCACCCTGGGCCGCCTGGTCACCCGCCACCTGGTGGCGGCACACGGCGTCCGCGACCTGCTGCTGCTGTCCCGCTCCGGCGGGGGAGAGGCGCCCGACGGCGTCGACGTGCGCATGGTCGCCTGCGACGTCACCGACCGCGCCGCCCTCGACGCCGCACTGGCCGGCCTGACCGTCAGCGCCGTGGTCCACACCGCCGGGGTGCTCGACGACGCGCTGCTGGCCGACCTCACCCCCGACCGTCTGGACGCCGTGCTGCGCCCCAAGGTCGACGCCGCCTGGAACCTGCACGACGCCACCGCCGGTCACCCGGTCGCCGCGTTCCTGCTGTTCTCCTCGGCCGCCGGGCTGCTCGGCAACGCCGGGCAGGCCAACTACGCCGCCGCCAACGCGTTCACCGACGCGTTCGCCGCGTTCCGCCACGCCCACGGGCTCCCGGCCACCTCACTCGCCTGGGGTCTGTGGGAGACCGACGCGGGGATGGCCGGCAGCCTCACTGACGCCGACCGGCGGCGGCTGCGGCGCGGCGGGGTGCTGCCGCTGACACCCGAGCAGGGGCTCGCGCTGTTCGACGCGTCCCTGCGTACCGGTGCCGCGCTGACCGTCCCGTTGGCGTTGAGCCTGCCCGCGCTGCGGGCCACCGCGGAGAGCGGACTGCTGCCGCCGGTGCTGTCCGGGCTGGTTCGTACCGGGCTGCGGCGGGCCGCGACGGCCGCCGACCCGGGTGCTTTCGCACAGCGGCTCGCCGGGCTGACCGGCGCCGAGCGGGAACAGACCGCGGTGGAGCTGGTGCGTGGCACGGTCGCCGCGGTGCTCGGCTTCGCCTCCGGCAGCGCGATCGACGGCAACCGGGCGCTGCGTGACCTCGGCTTCGACTCGCTGACCGCGGTCGAGCTGCGTAACCGGCTGCAGCTGGCCACCGGCCTGACCCTGCCGGCGACGCTGGCCTTCGACTACCCGAACGCCCGGGCGATCGCGCTGTTCCTGCTGGACCGGGCGCTGGGCGCGGCCGCAGCGGCGCCGGTCGTGGCGGCGGTCGCGGGCCGGGCCGACGAGCCGATCGCGGTGATCGGGATGGCCTGCCGATTCCCCGGCGGGGTCCGGTCGCCGGAGGAGCTGTGGCAGTTGCTCGACGGCGAGGTGGACGCCATCTCCGGGTTCCCCACCGACCGGGGCTGGGATCTCAGCGCCACCGGCTTCACCCGGCAGGGCGGGTTCCTCTACGACGCCGGTGAGTTCGACGCCGGGCTGTTCGGCATCTCCCCGCGTGAGGCGCTGGCCATGGACCCGCAGCAGCGGCTGCTGCTGGAGATCTCCTGGGAGGCGTTCGAGCGGGCCGGTCTCGACCCGCTGGGTCAGCGCGGCACCCGCGCCGGGGTGTTCGCGGGCCTGATGTACCACGACTACGGCACCGCGCTGACCACGCTGCCGGCCGGTGTCGAGGGCTACCGGGCCACCGGGGTGTCCGGCAGCGTGGTGTCGGGCCGCGTCGCGTACGTCTTCGGCCTGGAAGGTCCGGCCCTGACGATCGACACCGCCTGCTCGTCGTCGCTGGTCACGCTGCACCTGGCCGCCGAGTCGCTGCGCCGCGGCGAGTGCGACATCGCGCTGGCCGGCGGTGTCTCGGTGATGGCGAACCCCGGCACGTTCGTGGAGGTCGCCCGGCAGGGCGGATCGGCCGCCGACGGCCGGTGCAAGCCGTTCTCCGCGGCCGCCGACGGCGCGACCTGGTCGGAGGGCGCCGGGGTGCTGCTGGTGGAGCGGCTATCCGACGCGCAGCGGCTCGGCCACCCGATCCTGGCAGTGATGCGCGGCAGCGCGGTCAACTCCGACGGCGCGTCCAACGGGCTGACCGCGCCGAACGGGCCGTCGCAGCAGCGGGTCATCCGGTCGGCGCTGGCGAGCGCCGGGCTCACCCCGCAGGACGTGGACGCGGTCGAGGCGCACGGCACCGGCACCACGCTCGGCGACCCGATCGAGGCGCAGGCGCTGCTGGCCGCGTACGGGCAGGACCGCACCGAGCCGTTGCTGCTGGGCAGCGTCAAGTCGAACCTGGGCCACACCCAGGCCGCCGCCGGTGTCGCTGGGCTGATCAAGATGATTCTGGCGCTCGGGCACGGCAGCCTGCCGCGCAGTCTGCACATCGACGCGCCGTCGCCGCACATCGACTGGAGTTCCGGTGCCGTCGAGCTGCTGACCTCGGCGCGGGACTGGCCCGCGGTGGACCGGCCGCGCCGGGCCGGCGTCTCCTCGTTCGGGATCAGCGGCACCAACGCGCACGTCATCCTCGAGCAGGCGCCGCCGGTCGCTGAGGTCCCGGAGAACCCGTCGCTGCCGGTGGTGCCGCTGCTGCTCTCCGGCCGCGACGGTGCCGCGCTGGCCGGGCAGGCCCGCCGACTGGACACCTACCTGCGTGAGGTTTCCGGCGTACCGGTCACCGATGTGGCGCACACCCTCGCCGGGCGGGCCCGGCTGGAGCACCGCGCGGTCGCGCTGGACCCGGCCGGGGTCGGCGCTCTCGCGGACGGGCGCCCGTCGGCCGCCGTGGTCACCGGCGTGGCCGGCCCGCCCGGCGGTGTGGTGTTCGTCTTCCCCGGTCAGGGCAGCCAGTGGGCGGGCATGGCCGCCGGGCTGCTCGACCGGTCAACGGCCTTCACCGAGCGCTTGCGCGCCTGCGACGCAGCCCTCGGCCAGCACCTGGACTACTCGGTGGAAGCGGTGCTGCGGCAGCACCCGCAAGCCCCGGACCTGGACCGGCTCGACGTGGTGCAGCCGGTGCTGTTCGCCGTGATGGTGTCGCTGGCCGCCTGGTGGGCGCAGCACGGCGTCACCCCGGCCGCGGTCGTCGGGCACTCCCAGGGTGAGATCGCGGCGGCCTGCGTCGCGGGTGCGCTGAGCCTCGATGACGCGGCCCGCATCGTCGCGCTGCGCAGCCGGGAGATGATGAGCATCGCCGGGGCCGGTGCGATGCTCTCGGTCGCCGCCGCCGAGGCCGACGTGGCCGCCCTGATCGCGGCACTGGGCATCGGCGGGCTGGAGATCGCGGCGGTCAACGGGCCGGCCGCGGTCATCGTCGCCGGGGACACCACGGGCGTCGACGCGCTCGCCGCCGCCTGTGAGGCCGGCGGGGTCCGGGCCCGGCGTATCAAGGCCAGCGCGGCCGGGCACACCGCCCAGGTCGACGTGCTGCGCGAGCGGGTCCTGGAGTTGCTGGCCCCGGTCCGCGCCGGTACCGCCCGGATCCCGTGGTACTCCACCGTGGCCGCCGAGCCGTGGACCCTCGCCGACGGCGCCGGCTACTGGTACGACAACATGCGCCGCCCGGTGCGTTTCGCCGCCGCGGTGCAGCGCCTGCTCGCCGACGGCTACCGGCACTTCCTCGAGGTCAGCCCGCACCCGGTGCTCACCGCCGGGCTGCAGGACGTCGCCGCCGCCGAAGCCGCGACGGTCGCCGCCACCGGCACGCTGCGCCGCGACGAGGACGGCCCCGAGCGGGAGATCCGGGCGCTCGCCGAGGCCTGGACCGGTGGTGTCCCGGTGGACTGGTCGGCGGTGCTACCCGGCCGCCGCTACGCGCCGGGCGTGCCCACCTACGCCTTCCAGCACCAGCACTACTGGCTGGTCGACGCGCCCGGCGCGGCCGGTGCGGGCGAGGACGGCGACTTCTGGGCCGCGGTCGACGCCGACGATCCGGCCCTGCTCGCGCGGACCCTCGGCGTCGCCGCGGACGTCCTCGAATCGGTGCTGCCGGCCCTGGCGGGCTGGCGGCGCACCCGCCGGGAACGCTCGCAGGTCGACGACTGGCGCTTCCGCATCGCCTTCACACCACTGCCGGAGCCCGAGCCGGCCCGGCTCAGCGGTACCTGGCTGGTGCTGCACGCGGCGGGGAGCGGCGCAGGGGAGGTGCCGCGCCTGCTGGCCGCGGCGGGAGCGCAGGTCGAGACGGGTACGGACGTCGCCGCGCTGAGCGCCGGTCCCTGGGCCGGTGTCGTCTCCCTGCTGGCGATGGGTGACGACGACGAGGCGGTGCTCGGCACGCTCGCGTTGATGCGGGAGTACGGCGGTACACCGGCCCCGCTGTGGATCCTGACCCAGGGCGGGGTCGCCGCGCTGCCCGGCGATCCGCCGTCGCGCCTCGCTCCGGCGCAGGTCTGGGCGCTGGCCCGCACGTTCGCGCTGGAGCACCCGGAGTCCTGGGGCGGTGTGCTGGACCTGCCGGTGACCGTGGATGACCGTGCCGCCGCCCGGATCGTGGCGGTGCTGGCCGGACTGGCCGGCGAGGACCAGGTCGCGGTGCGGTCCACCGGCGTGCTGGCCCGCCGGCTGCTGCCCGCGCCGGCCGCTGCCGGAACGCCGCTGTGGGAGCCGCACGGTACGGTGCTGATCACCGGCGGTACCGGTGCGCTGGGCGCCCACGTGGCGCGCTGGGCGGCGAGTTCCGGCGCCGGGCACGTGGTGCTCACCAGCCGTCGCGGCGAGGACGCGCCGGGAGCGCGCGAGCTGGCCGAGCAGTTGAGCGCCACCGGCGTACGCGTGACGATCGCGGCCTGTGACACCGCGGACCGTGACCAAGTCGCCAAGCTGCTGGCCGATCTGCCGGAACCGGTCACCGCACTGATCCACGCGGCCGGCACCCTGGCCCCGCTGCTGCTGGCCGACTCGTCCGCGGAGGACCTCGACTTCGTCCGGGCCGGCAAGGTCGACGGCGCGGTACACCTGCTGGAGCTGCTCGACCCGGCACACCTGGAACAGGTCGTGCTGTTCTCGTCCAACGCCGGGGTCTGGGGCAGCGCCCGGCAGGGCGTCTACGGCGCCGCCAACGCCGCCCTCGACGCGCTCGCCGAGCAGGCGCGCCACCGCGGTCTGCCGGTCACCTCGGTCGCGTGGGGGCTGTGGGACGGCGGCGGGATGGCCGGCGACACCGGCGGCGAGGACTACATGCGCAAGCGGGGATTCCGCGCGATGGCACCGGAGGCGGCGATCCTCGCGATGCGTCAGGCGGCCGGCGCCGGGGACACCTTCCTGGCGGTCGCGGACGTCGACTGGGCCACGTTCGCGCCGGCCTTCGCGTTCGCCCGGTCCCGCCCGCTGATCGCCGACCTGCCGGCCGTGCGGGCCCTCGCGGCCACCGCCGAGCAACCGCCCGCCGCCGACGCCGGCGCTGCCGTGCGCGGGCAGTTGGCGGCCGCACCGGCACACCAGCACGAGCAGATCGTGCTGGACCTGGTCCGCGCGCACGCCGCGGCTGTGCTCGGCCATGACGGCCCCGACGCGGTCGACGCCCGCCGCCCGTTCAAGGAGTTCGGCTTTGACTCGCTGACCGCCGTGGACCTGCGCAACCGGCTGAGCGCCGCGACCGGCATCGCGCTGCCGGCCACCCTGGTCTTCGACCATCCGACCCCGGTGGCGGTCGCCCGGCTGCTGCAGGACCAGCTGTCCGGCTCCGGCACGGCCGGCCCGGAGACCGTGCTGGCCACCCTGGACCAGCTCAGCGCCGCCCTGACCGCCACGGCCGACGACACGGCGCTGCGGCTGCGGGTCGGCATGCGGCTGCGTGCCTTGCTCGACGACCTGGACGACCGCAGCGACCAGGCACCGGACTCGGTCAGCGAGCGCCTGGAGTCGGCCAGCGCCGACGACGTCTTCCGCTTCATCGACGAGCTCGGCGTCTGACCCCGGCCGCAGCCATCCCCACGCGGCACCGCCTCGCCCGATCTCGGTCGGCGAGGCGGGAGGGGAGCCGCGATGCCGCTTTCATAGCCTTCGCCCGGTGGGGTTGAAGTCCACCACATGTAGGTCGACGGTTCGATTCCGTCAGGCGGCTCAGAGTACGGCCCCTGACCAGGGTTCAAGCTGGTCAGGGGCCGTACTTTGCGGTGCGGTTGTGAACTACCCCGAAAATCCTTCACTGACCGCTGGCGGCGATCGAGCCTTTCAAAGATGGCGGGCTTTTCGATGTAGTACTTCTTACTGATCGCCTTGTCACCGTGCCCAAGTCGAGCGGCTAGGACCTCCGCGTTGACCTCGTTGCCGATGAGCGTGGCGATGGTCTTGCGGAAGGTGTGCGGCTTCACCTACTCCAAGCCGGCCTCGGCGCGGGCCCGACGCCTCTGCCCTCTGACGTTCTGCGGAGACAATCAGATGCCGCGCCGGGACGCGAAGATCGCATCGTATGGGTTGTCGGGGCAGAGACCTTCCGAGCCAGGGCTATGGCCACGGCGAACCGGGGTGGGACGAGCTTCCGGAATCCGGCATCGCTTTTGGTCCGCTCCTGCCGAAAGAACCCCTTGCCCCGGACATAGGCGATCGTGCCGCAGATGGTCACCGTCGCGTGTTCAGCAGCAAGACCGAGGGCTTCCCACCGCAAGGCCAGGATCTCGCCGATGCGGGCACCGGTGGCCAGCATGAGGTCGACGATGGCGACCAGGCCCCAGGCGGGGCGTCGGCTGCTGCCAGTCCTGGATAGCCCTCAGCCTCCAACAGGCTGCCGCTCGATCTCGTCCGAAGGCAACACTCCGAACTTCGCGTTATCAGCGGCAGAAGAGGATGGATGATCTTGGAGTTAGTCCCAGTAGTTGAAAAGGCCCTCGCCTAACGTTTGGGGTTGCCCGTGGCGCATGTCGTATTGGCTGACCCCAGGCCACTTCGCTTTATCGATCGGTCCGTCCAACTCAGCGGCGGTCAGCAGGCGGAATCCCGGCGCCACCTCCAACGCGGCTGCCAGGTCGGGAAGGTCGACGAAAGTCAGCGGACCCGCTTCACGCTCGGGCGTGAACCCGATGACGCGGGGAACGGCGAGCGCCATAAGCGGGGCGTCGCGGACGCAGACCACCGCGACGTTTCGGCTTGAGTAGGTGATGATCGCCTGGTGGAAGTTCGGCGTTGGCTCGCCGCTGATCCGGAACTCGGTCAGCTCGCCGGCGGTTCGTCGCGCGGCCTCGTAACAGGCGCGGCGAAACGCCTTCAAGTCGATCACGACGGCCAACCCTACGTGCCCGCGCACCAAGCCGCGAACACCTACGACTTCGGCAGGTACGCATCGCGTCTGGCAACCCCCGCGAACGCCAGGTTGGCGCAGTCGTACGGAGCATGACGGCATCGCGGTCGCCGCGCACGGTCGGCGGCATGAGAGTGCGGCGGTCGAACGGGGGCGAAGTGTGGTGACACCGAATTACCAGTCACGCCACTCGCCAGCGGCCTCCTGGACTCCACGTCGTTCAAGCAGTGCTTTAACGTCGATCCCGGCATCAGCAAGTACCTCCTCGATGTACTCGGTCAACTCCTCCCGCGTCATGGTTTCGATGTGCTGCTCGAAGGCCGTATCAACGCCGTTGAGCGCGACAACGACTCGTTCGACCGCAGGCCATGCCGCATCGTCGGTCGGAGGATCCAGATTTGCGATCTCGTCTTCGTAGGTCTGCAGGGCAGAGTCAACCGCCGCGACAAACGCCGGAGGGAAGAAAGTGAAGGCATACGCGTCGGCCGCCGACAGTGTCCCGCCGTCGACCGCGGCCTCTGCTCGGCTACCTCGAGCCGCCACCGACTGGTCACACGTTCGATCATGGTGGCAGCGTCGATCGGAACCTGCAGGGAAGGCCGATGTGCAGCAAGGATCGCGGCAGTTGAGTGCCCCGGCAGAAAAGGCCGTCTAATCAGTTGCCAATATGGTCGGACATGTATTTTGCGTAGGTTGAGATCCATTAGTTATCGAATAGGGGAAGCATGAAGGACGATTACATCATTCACTCGATGGTGGAGATGGAGGAACTGGATGACTTGCGCAAGGAGATCGAAAGCGGTATCGACGTCGAGGTCGTGCACGGTGGGCTTTCACTGCTCCAGCACGCTTTGGACGTCGAGATCGCAGGGATCCGAGCAGGCAATGGTTCGCACGTTGATGTGACTGCCCTGCTGCTGTCCGCAGGCGCCGATCCCTTCCGCAAGGTTGGCCGGGAAAACCAGAGCGCACTTGAGATGGCCGAGGAGGAAGGCCATTGGCTCGCAGCGGCCCTTTTTCGGGCTTGGGGACAACGCCCTGCCTAATGCGTTGAATTCACTCTTCTCGGCACAAGAGCAAGCCCGACACCATCTTGTCGGCTTGTCCCGAATGCCCGGGGAGCCTGAATATCACTCCTGGTGACTCGAAGATGCGGTCAGCAGTGTCTGATGATGTTGGCTGGGTCACGGTCGTCTCGGAGCATCGAGGTCTGCTGGCTGGCTGAGGCCGTTGACGTGACCACGAACCGGGCAACGGAATGACCACCGCTGGGACTGCCAGAGCACGGCAACGCTTCTGGGTGATCTAGGGGAGGTGCTCCTCCCGCACTCCCGCGACGAACGCGGCGCGCTCGCTCGGAGTGAAGAACAGGGTCGAGCCGTTCGGGTCCTTGCTGTCGCGCAGCGCGAAGCCGCCGTCGGGCAGGTCGGCGACCTCCACGCAGTCGCTTCCGCTGCCGGACGAACGGCTGCCCTTGCGCCAGGCCAGCTCGCTCTGGTTGATGTGGCCGTAGCCCTTGTCTTCCATTACTTCACCTCCTCGGCTGCCGCCCTGATCAGCTCCAGCGACTCCTGGTGTGGTGCGGCCTTTCCCAGCATTAGCTCGACCGCGGCTCGGCGGCGAATGCTCGAGCGGATGGAGAAGCGGCGGAGCGGGGACGTGCGGAACGCTCGGGGCGGGTCGTAACGCCCAGGGGTGAACGTCGTTGGCAGGGCGTACCGTCGATGTTGGCGGCCGGACTCCAACCGGATCGGCCGCCCCCTGACCGGCTAACAGGGGGACGACATGAACGCGGCATTCGCCGGCGAACTCCGTCGACTCCGTGAACTCAGCGGGCTGTCCTATCGGCAGCTCGCCAGTCTCTCCACGGTTAGCCACACGCAGATCAGCGACCTGGAGCATGCCCGGCGCCGCCCCACACCCGATATCGCCCGGGCGCTGGACGAGGCGCTGCACGCCTGCGGCCGGCTCACCGCGACGCTGCGTACCCCTGCCCCTGACGACGTCGAGGGTGAGCTGGAGGCGATCGAGCTGGCGCAACGTTCAGCCGCCTCGGACGTCAGTGATGGCACGCTGAACCGGCTGGAGCGAGCCTTCGACGAAACGGCGAGGGGGTACGCCACCGTTCCGCCTGCTGACCTGTTGCCCCGGGTGCGTCGCCACCTGCGCTACGTCGAGCAGCTTCTCGCCGGGCGGGCCATGCTTGGCCAGCGCCGGCGGCTGCTGGTGGTCGGCGGTTGGCTGTCGCTGCTGCGCGCCACGCTTCACATCGACCTGCAGCAGCGAGCGGCCGCCGAGGCGTACCTGAGCACGGCGGCCGAGTTGTCCCGGCAGTCCGCGCACGCGGAGATCGCCGCGTGGTGTCTGGAGACGCAGGCGTGGGACTGGCTGACGCGCGGTGACTTCCGCCGGGCCGTCGAGCTTTCTCAGCATGCGCAGGCCATCGCTCCGGTGGACGGGTCGGCGATCGTGCAGGCGACCGCGCAGGAGGGGCGGGCGTGGGCGCGGCTCGGCGATGCGCAGGCGACCCGGGATGCGCTGGGCCGAGTGGAGCGCATGGCGGAGCATCGGGAGATGCCGGAGCATCCGGAGCACCACTACCGATACGACCCGGCCAAGGCGCACAGCTACGCGGCGACGACGCTGGCGTGGGTGGGAGATCCGGCGGCCGAACAGGTCGCGCGGGACGTGATCACCGAGCTGGAGGCGGAGGGCGCCCGGCCGCGGCGGATCGCGTCGGCCCGGCTCGACCTCGGCCTGGCGCTGCTGGCCGGGAAGCCGCGGCCGGAGGATGCGGCGCAGGAGGCCCGGGTGGCGATGCGGTCGGGCCGGATCGTGCCATCTAACTGGTGGCGGGTGGTTGAGGTGGTCGAAGGCGTGGCCGCGAGCGGCGTGCCGGAGGCGGGTGACCTGCGGGAGGAGTGCGAGGCGCTGGGGCCGGCCGGCGAGGGCTGACCCTGCTGTACGCAGGTCTGCGTACGTCCCCCTGCCTGCTGCGTACACCCACCTTCTCCACCACGCGTGATCGTTCCGTAACGATCGGATCAGCGACGGCCTACCGGCCGTGCTGACCCCGCGGAGCGGTTCAGGTGTGGAGGCGATGACGATGCACGAGCGCCGGCGATTTCTCGGTCTGATACCGCTGCGCGGCTGTAGATGCTAGTGCCGCGTACGGGCCATCAGGGCGAACGCCCCGTCTGGGATTGCAGGATGTGCGGCCAGCCGTGGCCTTGCGCGGTTGCCAAGGTCGAGCTTGCTGAGCAGTACCAGCGGTTCCCGCACGGCCTCGTCGTCTATCTCAGCTCGTGTCTGATCGATGCGATCGACGACTGGGCGGCCGGCCCGGGCGGGCTGCCGCCGGACCTGTATGAGCGGTTCCTCGGCTGGTCGGACAAGCCCGGGCTTGCAGCATGACGGCGGAAGCCCGCCCGGAGAAGGCCACCCGGCATCGCCCAGGCGGAGGGGCCGACATGCGGCACGACCGGAGACCACGATGACCGACGCGGCGGCCGGCTCCTCGTTGATGGGCGCACGGGAGATCGCTGACCGGATGGGCCTGTCGCGCCAGCGCATTCAGCAACTCGCCGAGCGCCCCGACTTTCCTGCCCCCGTGGCGTTGCTGCGCATGGGTCGAATCTGGCGAACCACCGAGATCGAGTCCTGGCTACGGACCTACCGCGACCTGGACGAGGGGAAGTGAGCGTCGCAGACGACTCAGAAGCGGTAAGCGCAGGCCGCGCCGCAGCCGCAGGGGAGTGCTAGGGGTAGGCCGGTTCGCCGGCCTGCCCCTATTTTCGGGCCAGGCTGCCTCAGTGGAGCCCGCGTCGACCGCCCGGACCGACAGGTGAGGCCCGCAGTGACCGATCAAGAGAAGCTCCTCGACTACCTCAAGCGGGTCACCGCGGATCTGCACCAGACCCGTGAGCGGCTGCGTCAGGTGGAGTCCGCCGACCGGGAGCCGATCGCGATCGTCGCGATGAGCTGCCGGTATCCGGGTGGGGTGCGCAACCCCGACGACCTGTGGCGGCTGATCAACACGGGGACCGACGCGATCGGCCGGCCACCGGCCGACCGGGGCTGGGACCTCGCCGGCGCGGACGACGGTGACGGGTATGGCGCCGAGGGTGGCTTCCTGGATCGCGCCGGTGAGTTCGACGCAGCGTTCTTCGACGTCAGCCCGCGCGAGGCGCTGTCGATGGACCCGCAGCAGCGTCAGGTGCTCGAGGCGGCCTGGGAGGTCGTCGAACGCGCCGGGCTGGACCCGGCCACGCTTCGCGGCAGCCGCACCGGCGTGTTCATCGGCTCGAACACCCAGGACTACGTGCGGCTGATCGGCGGCACCGTGCAGGCCGCCGAAGGCTTCCTGATCACCGGTACCACCGCGGCGGTGCTCTCCGGCCGGGTGTCGTACACCCTCGGCTTGGAGGGCCCGGCGGTCACCATCGACACCGCCTGTTCCTCCTCGCTGGTCGCGATCCACCTGGCCGCGCAGGCGCTGCGCGGCGACGAGTGCACGATGGCCCTGGCCGGCGGTGTCACCGTGATGGCCACCCCGGACGCGTTCACCGAGTTCAGCCGGCAGCGCGGCATCGCCGCCGACGGGCGCTGCAAGGCGTTCTCGGCGGCCGCCGACGGCATCGGGCTCGCCGAGGGTGTCGGCATCGTGATGCTGGAACGGCTCTCCCGCGCGCAGCGCCTCGGCCACCCGATCCTCGGCGTGATCCGGGGCAGCGCGGTCAACCAGGACGGCGCCAGCAACGGCATCGCCGCCCCGAACGGACCGTCGCAGCAGCGCGTCATCCGCCAGGCGCTGGCCAACGCCGGGCTGTCGGTCGACGACGTCGCCCTGATCGAGGCGCACGGCACCGGCACCCGGCTCGGCGACCCGATCGAGGCGCAGGCGGTGCTGGCCACCTACGGTCAGGACCGCACCGGTGGCCCGGCGCGGCTCGGCTCGGTCAAGTCGAACATCGGGCACACCCAGGCCGCCGCCGGGGTCGCCGGGGTGCTCAAGGCCGTGCTCGCGATGCGCCACGACACCATGCCCCGCTCGTTGCACCTGGACCAGCCGAGCCCGCACGTCGACTGGTCGGCCGGTGCGGTCGAACTGCTCACCGAGGCCCGGCCCTGGCCGCGCGGCGACGCGCCGCGCCGGGTCGGCATCTCGTCGTTCGGCGTCAGCGGCACCAACGTCCACATGATCGTCGAGGAGCCGCCGGCCCCGGTGGCCCCGGCCGAGACCGGCGTGCCGCTCGCGGCGCCGCATCCGATCGTGCTGTCCGCCCGCGACGACGCCGCCCTGCGCGCCCAGGCCCAGCAGCTCTACACCTACGTCGAGGACCGCCCGCAGATCGGCGTCGCCGACCTGGGCGCCGCGCTGGCCGGCGGCCGGGCCGCGCTGGCACAGCGCGCCGTGCTGCTCGCCGACGACCGGGCGGCGCTCACCCGCGGGCTGGCCGCCCTTGCCGTCGGCGAACCGGGCCTCGGCCTGGTCACCGGGGAACCGTCCACCGGTAAACTGGCGATGCTGTTCACCGGCCAGGGCGCGCAACGGCTCGGCATGGGCCGCGGCCTGGCCGAGCGGTTCCCGGGGTACGCGGCCGCGTTCAGCACCGTCGCCGCGGCTCTCGACCGGCACCTCGACCGGCCGCTGCGCGACCTGCTCGACAGCGAGGACCTGCACCGCACCGGGTACGCCCAGCCCGCCCTGTTCGCCGTCGAAGTGGCCCTGCTGGAGACCGTCCGCGGCCTCGGACTGGCCCCGCAGGTGGTGGCCGGGCACTCGATCGGGGAGATCGCCGCCGCGTACGCTGCCGGGGTTTTCTCCCTCGACGACGCCGCCGCCCTGGTGGCGGCGCGCGGCCGGTTGATGCAGGCGCTGCCCGCCGGCGGGGCGATGCTGGCCGTCCAGGCCGGCGAGCCCGACATCCGCGCAGCCTTCCCGGGTGTCGACGTCGCCGCGGTCAACGGCCCGGACGCCGTGGTGGTCTCCGGCACCGAGGCCGACATCGACCTGGTCGCCGCGCACGGCTGGAAGAGCACCCGGCTGCGCACCAGCCACGCGTTCCACTCACGGCTGATGGAACCGATGCTCGCCGCGTTCACTGCGGTGGTCGAGAGCCTGACCTTCGCCGAGCCCACCCTGGCCGCGGTCTCCAGCGTCACCGGCCGCCCGGTCGAGACCGGGCAGTGGAGCGACCCGGCCTACTGGGTGCAGCAGGTGCGCCGCCCGGTGCGCTTCGCCGACGCCGTCGGCGCGCTCGACGACCTCGGCGCGGGCCACTACCTGGAGCTCGGCCCGGACGCCGTGCTCACCGGGATGACCGCGCAACTGCTCCCGCACGCCACCGTGGTACCGGCGCTGCGCCGCGACCGCGACGACGCGACCACACTGCTGACCGCGCTGGGCCGGCTGCACGCCGCCGGCAGCACCGTGGCCTGGCGGGAGCTCTACCCCGGCCGCGTCGGCGAGCACCTGGACCTGCCCACCTACCCGTTCCAGCACCGGCTGTACTGGCCGTCACCGGCCGACCTGGTCACCGTGGACGCCGCCGGGCTGGGCCTGGCCGCCACCGACCACCCGCTGCTCGGCGCCGCGCTGACCCTGGCCGGCGGCGACGGCAGCGTGCTGACCGGCCGGCTCGCCGTGCCCACCCACCCGTGGCTGGCCGACCACGCCGTGGCCGGCACCGTCGTGCTGCCCGGCACCGCGATGGTCGAGCTGGCGCTGCGCGCCGGCGAGCACGTCGGCGCCCCGGTGCTCGACGAGCTGACCGTGCAGGCACCACTGCCGATCCCGGCCACCGGCGGCGGCGTTGCGCTGCAGGTGGTCGCCGGTGCGCCGGACGACGCCGGGCGCCGCCCGGTCAGCATCCACTCCCGCAGCGAGGACGCGCTCACCGACGAGCCGTGGCAGACCCACGCCACCGGCACCCTCGCACCGGCGACCGCACCGGCCGCCGCGGCGCTGGACCTGAGTGTCTGGCCGCCGACCGGCGCGACCATGCTGACCGTCGACGGGTTCTACGCGCGGCTGGCCGGCGCCGGGTTCGGCTACGGCCCCACCTTCCGCGGGCTGACCGCAGCCTGGCGCCTCGGCGCCGACATCTTCGCCGAGGTGACCCTGCCGGAGTCCGAGGCGGGCCAGGCCGGCCGGTTCCACCTGCACCCGGCGCTGCTCGACGCGGCGCTGCACGGCGTCGCCCTGGCCGAGGCCGGCACCGACCGGTCGGCGCGGATGGCGTTCGCGTTCACCGACGTCACCGTGCACGCCGTCGGCGCCACCACCCTGCGGGTGCGGCTCACCCCCGACGGCGCCGACCGGGTCGCCCTGGCCGCCGCCGATGGTGCCGGCGCGCCCGTCGTGACGGTCGGCGCCCTGGTCATGCGGGCCGCCGAGAGCGCCGCGCCGCAGGCCGGGCCGAGCCGGTCGCTGTTCGGCGTGGACTGGACCGAACACCCCCTGCCTGCCGTCGCCGCGCCGCAGGACTGGACGGCGTTCGGAGAGGTGCGCGCCACCGGCCTGCCCCTCGGTGACACCGAGGCCCCGGCGGTGCTGCTGCTGGACTGCCCGCCGGACGGCGTCGACCCGGCCGACGACCCGCTGGGCCTGGCGGCCCGGGTGCACACCGCCACCGAGCGGGTCCTGCACGCGGTGCGGCAGTGGCTCGCCGACGACCGGTACGCCGCCACCACCCTGCTGGTCACCACGACCGGCGCGGTCGCCGGCGGACCCGGCGACGAACCCACCGACCTGGCCCACGCCGCGGTCTGGGGCCTGGTCCGCTCGGCCCAGTCGGAGTATCCGGCCCGCATCGTGCTCGCCGACGTCGACGGCAGCGCCGCGTCCTGGGCCGCGCTGCCCGCGCTGGTCGCCGCCGGCGACGTCGGGCAAGCGGTGGTCCGCGCCGGCGCGGTGAGCGTGCCGCGGCTGGCCCGGGTGCTGCCCGACCCGGCGATGACCCCGCCGGACGCGCCGGCCTGGCGGCTGGAGAGCACCGGCGGCGGCACCCTCGACCGGCTGCGGCTGGCCGCCTACCCGGCGCCGCCGAGCCCGCTGGAACCCGGCATGGTCCGCGTCGGCGTGCGCGCCGCCGGCCTCAACTTCCGCGACGTGCTGATCGCCCTCGGCGTCTACCCCAGCGACAACCCCCTGGACCTGGGCAGCGAGGGCGCCGGCGTGGTCCTGGAGACCGGGCCCGGCGTCACCCACCTGACCGTCGGCGACCGGGTGATGGGCGCGTTCGCCGGCGGCTTCGGCCCGGTCGCGGTCACCGACGGTCGGCTGCTCGTACCGATCCCCG
The DNA here is from genome assembly GCF_016862315.1 of Actinoplanes palleronii. Classification (GTDB taxonomy): domain Bacteria; phylum Actinomycetota; class Actinomycetes; order Mycobacteriales; family Micromonosporaceae; genus Actinoplanes; species Actinoplanes palleronii. Next base: position 28,509 of record NZ_BOMS01000178.1, read on the forward strand.
GCGAGTGGAGCTGGGCCGAGGCCGCCGCCGTACCGATGGCCTTCCTCACCGCCTGGTACGCCCTGGTCGAACTCGGCGACGTCCAGCCCGGCGAGACCGTGCTGGTGCACGCCGGCGCCGGTGGGGTCGGCACCGCCGCCATCCAGATCGCCCGGCACCTCGGCGCCCGGGTGCTCGCCACCGCCAGCCCGGCCAAGTGGGACGCGCTGCGTGCGCTCGGGCTCGGCGACGACGCCATCGCGTCCTCGCGCGACACCGGGTTCGCCACCGCGTTCGCAACCGGACCGGGCGTCGACGTCGTGCTGAACTCGCTGGCCAACGAGCTGATCGACGCGTCGCTGGGCCTGCTCGCCCCCGGCGGCCGGTTCCTCGAGATGGGCAAGACCGACCTGCGCGACCCGGCGAGCCTGCCGGACGTGCGGTACCGGCCGTTCGACCTGTTCGAAGCAGGCCCGGACCGCATCCGCGCCATGCTCACCGAGATCGTCGCGTTGTTCGAGGCCGGCCGGCTGCGGCTGCCCCCGGTACGGGCCTGGGACATCCGGCAGGCCCCCGACGCGTTCCGCTTCGTCAGCCAGGCCCGGCACATCGGCAAGAACGTGCTGGTCATGCCGCGAGCGCCGCGCGACAGCGGCACCACCGTGGTCACCGGCGCCACCGGGCAGCTGGGCACCCTGCTGGTGCGTCACCTGGTGCACACCCGCGGCGTGCGCGACCTGCTGCTGCTCAGCCGCAGCGGCACCGAGGCACCCGGCGCCGGCGAGCTGTGGTCCGAGCTGACCGAGGCCGGCGCCCGGGTCCGCCTGGTGCGCTGCGACGTCGCCGACCGCGCCGACCTCGACCGGGTGCTCGACGGCGTCGACGTACGCGCCGTCGTGCACGTCGCCGGCGTGCTCGACGACACCGTGCTGACCGGGCTGACCGCCGACCGGCTCGGCACCGTGCTGCGCGCCAAGGTCGACGCCGTGGTCAACCTGCACGACGCGACCGCCGGCGCCGACCTCGACGCGTTCGTGCTCTACTCCTCGGTCGCCGGACTCTTCGGCACTCCCGGGCAGGGCAACTACGCCGCCGCCAACGCGTTCCTCGATGCGTTCGCGGCCGCCCGGCGCCGCCGCGGCCTGCCCGCCACCTCGCTGGCCTGGGGCGCCTGGGACACCACCGCCGGGATGGCCGGCAACCTCTCCGAGCTCGACCGGCGGCGGCTGACCCGCGGCGGCATCGCCCCGCTGGCCTTGCCCGAGGCGCTCGCGCTGTTCGACGCCGCGCTCGACAGCGTCCGGCCGCTGCTGGTGCCGATCCGCATCGACCACACGGTGCTGCGTGCCCGGCACGGCGACGCCGGGCTGCCGCCGCTGCTGCGCGGCCTGGTCCGCGAACCGGTGCGCCGCGCGGTCACCGACGCCACCGCCACGTCGCTGCTGCAGCGGCTCACCGGTCTCGCCCCGGCCGACCAGGACCGGTTGCTGCTCGACCTGGTCCGTACCCAGGCCGCCGCCGTGCTCGGGCACGCCTCCGCCGACGGCGTACCGGCCACCCGGCCGTTCACCGAGCTCGGCTTCGACTCGCTGACCGCCGTCGAGCTGCGCAACCGGCTGGCCACCGCCACCGGGCTGCGGCTGCCGGCCACGCTCACCTTCGACTATCCGAGCCCGGTGGTGCTCGCGGCGTTCCTGCGCGGCGAACTGGTCGGTGCGCTCGCCGAGGCCGGCCCGGCCGCGCCGGCGCGTACCGGTGTCGCCGAGCACGACCCGATCGTCATCGTCGGGCTGGGCCTGCGCTACCCGGGCGGGGTCAGCACCCCGGAGGAGCTGTGGCGGCTGCTCGCCGACGGGCGCGACGGCGTCGCCGGGTTCCCCGACGACCGCGGCTGGGACCTCGACGCGCTGTATCACCCGGACCCGGACCACCCGGGCACCTCGTACGTGACCGAGGGTGGCTTCCTCACCGGGGCCGGTGACTTCGACGCCGCGTTCTTCGGGGTCAGCCCCCGCGAGGCGGTCACCATGGACCCGCAGCAGCGGCTGCTGCTGGAGACCTCGTGGGAGGCCCTGGAACGCGCCGGCATCGACCCGGCCACGCTGCGCGGCAGCCGCACCGGTGTGTTCGCCGGCGTGCTCTACAGCGACTACGCCAACCTGTTGCGCCAGGCCAGCACCGGCGCCGAGGGGTACGCGGGCGCGTCCAGCGCCGGCAGCCTGGTGTCCGGCCGAATCTCCTACACGTTCGGGTTCGAGGGCCCGGCCATCACCGTCGACACCGCCTGCTCGTCGTCGCTGGTCGCGCTGCACCTGGCGGCGCAGGCGCTGCGCTCCGGCGAATGCGACCTGGCGCTGGCCGGCGGTGTCACCGTGATGGCGACCGCGGGCGCGTTCGTCGAGTTCAGCCGCCAGCGCGGGCTCGCCGCCGACGGCCGCTGCAAGGCGTTCTCCGACGACGGCGACGGCACCGGCTGGGGTGAGGGCGCCGGTGTCGTGCTGCTCGAACGGCTCTCCGACGCCCGCCGCGCCGGGCATCCGGTGCTCGCCGTGGTCCGCGGCAGCGCGGTCAACCAGGACGGCGCCAGCAACGGCATCACCGCACCCAACGGGCCGTCGCAGCAGCGGGTCATCCGCCAGGCGCTGGCGGTCGCCGGGATCGGTGCGGACGCGGTCGACGCCGTGGAGGCGCACGGCACCGGCACCGCGCTCGGCGACCCGATCGAGGCGCAAGCGCTGCTGGCGACGTACGGACGGGACCGCACCGGCGAACCGCTGCGCCTCGGCAGCATCAAGTCCAACCTGGGGCACACCCAGGCCGCCGCCGGCGTGGCCGGTGTGATCAAGATGATCCTGGCCATGCGGTACGGGCAGCTGCCGCGCACCCTGCACGTCGGCGAACCGTCCCGGCAGGTCGACTGGGCGGCCGGCGCGGTCGAACTGCTCACCGAGGCCCGCCCGTGGCCGCGCGCGGGTCACCCGCGCCGCGCCGGCGTCTCGTCGTTCGGCATCAGCGGCACCAACGCCCACGTCATCCTCGAGGAGCCGCCCGCACCGGCCGACCCGCCGCCGGGCGTCACCGCGCTGCCGATCGTGCCGCTGGTGCTGTCCGGGCACGGCGCCGCAGGGCTGGCCGGGCAGGCCGTGCGGCTGCTCGACTTCCTCGACGCCCAGCCCGCCGCGCGACTGCTCGACGTCGGCGCGGCCCTTGCCGCCCGGTCCGCGCTGCCGCACCGCGCCGTGGTGCTGGCCAGCACCGCCGACCAGACCGTCGTGGACGTCCTCGACGTCGCCACCGGCGTGACCGCCACTCCGGCGGCCACCGACGGCCGCCTCGCGGTCGTCTTCACCGGCCAGGGCT